>JAIOPV010000293.1 GCA_021413735.1 Planctomycetota bacterium | reverse complement strand
TCCGTCGCCGCCGAGGTGTCGCTGAGATTCGACACACCAGCAATGTCATCTGTTACCACCAGAAGCGAAACAAGCAGGCCGCCAAGTCCCACAAGAAACAGCGGCATAAATGCATCATCTAGACCCGCGCTGTACAGTTAGGCTGGTTATGCGCTGTCATCCGCGAGCCGAACGCCGTGAACCAATCCGTCCTCGCTTGAACCGTACCCAGAAGCCGGGTATGGTCAAGTAGACGGCATACGGGTTGCTCTGGAGGCAAATGATGCGCGACGCACAGTTCGACAGGCGGAAATTCCTGGGAGCGGTCGCGCTCACGGCCGTCGGTGGGCCACTGGCGTTCGCACAGAATGCCGCCGAGCGCAAGGTTGACCCCGTCATTCTTCCGCTCGACAAGCCAGAAGTGTGGACGCTTCACTTTCGCTACAAAGTCCCCCGAATCGCTACTCTCGATGCCCTCGATTCAAATGGCAAAAAGGTCAAGAAGATCGTCTGGTACATGTGGTACCAAGTGTACAACATGAGCGGCGAACCACAGACGTTCCTGCCCGAGTTCGAGCTGGTGACGAAGGATCTGAACACTTCGCACCTCGATCAACCAGAGCCGTATCTGCTCGAACAACTCCGGAAACTCGAAGACCCAACAGGTATCCTCGGGTTCCAATCGACGATCACGATCTCGAAGCGTCCGATTCCGCCGAGCAAGCCGGATGCGATTCCGCGAGTGGTTTCCGGCGTGGCGATCTGGACCGAGATCTTCGAAAAGGCTCCGAAGACGAACAAGTTCAGCGTTTATGTGCTTGGGTTGTCGAACGGGCTGGCCGTTGAGGAAACCCCGACTGGCGAGAAGCTCATCAAGCGGAAGACGCTTCAGATCAACTTCCTGCGGCCGACCGACGACACCAAGCCGCAAATCGCGGACATTGTGCCCGACGACCAGAACGGCCCCGCGGAGCGCTGGATTTACCGCACCGTTTCCACCGTGAAGCCAAAGGCACAGTGAAGGTGCGATTGTCCCGTTGGGATAGCCACTAAACGCGGGTTCCGACGATTGCTGTTTGTTCGCCGTTAACGCGGGTCAGAATCACCATCCGGTGTTCTGGCCCGTTCAGTTTTAGCTTCTTCGTCACTTCGTCCGAATCGAGCAGCGAACCACGCTTCACCATCGTAATTCGCCCGACGTTCTGCGAACGCAGATGATCGCGCAAACGACCCAGATGAAAGCGGTCCGCGAACTCCACCCGGTATGGCGTGAGCCACGGCGACTGCACCATCTCCGAGCCGGTGAGCATTGCGACCGTCCAGTCGATGGGCGAAAGCCCAAACTGCTCGGCAACCATTCCCGAAAGCCCCGCACGCACCACGGCAGCGTCGGGGTCGAAGACGTATTCGCTCACCGGCAGCGGCGCGGGCAACGCAGCCGGTTCATCTTCGGCGAACAGCGTCAATCCGGCGGGGAGAACCGTCGCTCGAGATTTCGCGGTGCGGAGCGGTCCGAACCACAGCACGCATTCCTTCATTTCGCCATCGACAGAGATGAATTCCGATTCGGCTCCGAGGCTTGCGATGTCTTCGCGTGACACGCCGGGAGCGATCTTCACCCCAAGCGGAAAGTCTGGCGGGAACCGCTCCCGCAGTGCCGACAGCGACGGCGTGTAGTCCTCGGGGCTGAGATATCGCCTGCCATCGGCTCGTCGGTCCGGATCGGCGAACGCGGCTCGCACATCCGGCAATGCAACCGTGAGTGCATCGGCGGCGTGAACCGTGATTCGCTCCGAAAGCCCGAGCGCGTTCGCGTTCGCGGTTGCCATCGCAGCACGAAGAGGATCAGACTCGACCGCGTGAACCGTCAGCCCGCTCGCGGCGAAAGCGAGAGCATCGCCACCGATTCCACAGCACAGGTCTGCGACCACGTCGAACGGTGCGAACCGCGCGGCTCGATGTTTCGCGACGGCGTCGCCGGAGGATTGCTCCAGCGATTCACGCGTGAAATACATCCGATCGGCATTTGCGAATTTCGTTCGACCACGCAGCCGCAGCAACGCGATTTCGAGAGCCGCTTTCGCGAGCGTGGCAGGGTGATGCTTCCGCAATTTCTCGAAGCACGCGAGAAACGCCGCCTCGGTTGGGTTGAGCGCAGTCGCGGCACGGAGAGCGTTCTGCCCGGCGTGTGTTAGCAATTCCCGGAATGTCGCAAGGTCCATGTCGTCTCGGTGCTCTCGACGTTTTCGCGCAGTCTGCTAGTTTAAGATATTCCTAACAGGCCAATGCTAACGGAGATGGTTATGGGCAATCCCGCGATGGTGAAGCGGAAGCATTCGGAAAAGCGACGCAAGAAGTACGAGCAACGGCTCGGGCCAGGCGTGTACATGCCGAAAGACGAACGGCTTGTGTTCAACGCGGAAGCCGAGAAGGCCATTGCCGCTGCGGTCGCCGAGAAGACAAAGTTCGATGCTGCGAAGAAAGCCGCGAAAGCAAAGAAGAAGGCGAACCCACCTACACCGGCTGCCGCTGCTGAACCCGCCAAGAAGTGATGGCGAACCGTTCAGCCCTCGCTGACGCTTTTTGACGTTGCGCATTGTGTTTGTAGCCGCGGATGCGGCGACCGAGTGTAGCCAGGGGTGTGGCTCGCTTTGCGAGCAAACCCCTGGTCCAGAGGCAATGCGAGCAAACCCGAATGTTCTGTCGCCCCTCCGGGGCTTGTGGTTCATTCCAATTGCTCACCAGGGGTTTGCTCACTTCGTTCGCTGTACCCTGGCTACACTCGGTCGCCGCATCCGCGGCTCCAAAATCAACAGGGCAACTTCAAAACCTGACGCTCAGGGTTAGGTTCAAACTCCATAATGCGGGATGACTCTGTCTCCCGTCTGATCGTTCTGCTTGTCCTCGCACTTCTGCTTTGCCATCCTAATCCCTGAAGCCTGGGTTGCGCCGACATGAGACTGGTATGGACTCGTTCAATCCATTCGACCTGACGTTCACCAATCCGAGCCATCCGTTCCACCTCCATCACATGGAGATGTGTCTGGCCGAGGCTGAGGTCGCCGCCGGCGAAGACGAAGTGCCCGTCGGAGCGCTCGTCGTACACCCCGAACGCGGCATCATCGGACTGGCCCACAATCAACGCGAACAACTCAACGACCCCACCGCACACGCCGAGATCATCGCCATTACGCAGGCTGGCAACGCCCTCAAGTCCTGGCGACTCGATCGCTGCATTCTGTACGTCACGCTCGAACCGTGTGCCATGTGTGCCGGGGCGGTCGTGAACTCGCGAGTTTCGATGGTCGTCTACGGAGCAACGGACCCCAAGGCCGGAGCATGCGACACACTGTTCCGAATTCCCACCGATCCGCGGCTGAACCATCGGGCACTCGTGCTCGGCGGTGTACTCGCCGACCGTTGCGGTGCGATTCTGACGGAGTTCTTCCGAAGGAAGCGAGAACTGGGCAAGAAGTGATGGCGCAACCTGCGCCATCGGCAATCTCGCTGCACTTCCCATCCTCGTTGGATATTTCCAGAGTTCCCTTTCGCGCTCTCGGCATGTTAAGCTGGTGAGATAGTCGCCACTCCTGCCTCGGAGCCTTCACCATGTGGCACCGTTCGGCTCTTGCTGCTCTCTTTGTTCTCATCGCTGCGATGCCCGCCGTCGCGCAGGTAAACAACGTTTACTCCAAAGCCATCCCGCCAGACAAACTGGCGCTGGAGCGGTTGAACCTGAAGATCGAATGGACAGCGAACATTCCCGTCGAAGGACGGCGAGACTCGCTCACACAGATCCAACTCATCGACGACCAGATCTTCGTTCAGACCCGAACGGGGCTTATCATCGCCGGCGACGCCTTGACAGGACAACTCCAGTGGTTCGCCCAACTCGGCAACGGTGACTACGCGAACACTTATCCCGTCGCGACGAACTCGCAATTCGTGTATGTCGCTCACGTCACGAAACTCCACTGTTTCCACCGTTACTCTGGCGTTGTGGAATACGTCACAGATTTGGGCAGCCCACCGACGACCGGGCCCGCCGCCGACGAAACGGGCGTGTACTGCGCTCTTGGCCTGCGGCCCGGAAACAGTGGCGGGCACCGAATCGCTGTGTACAATCTGGTTCGCCCAATTGCCATTTCCGCGACTGCGAAGGGGCCAATTGATCCGAACAAGCCGCCGCCGAAAGACCCCAAGGCCGTCAATCCCGTCGATCGGCTGATTTCCCGCTATGGCGAGAATATGTCGCGGCCCAATCAGCCCGAACTCTTCGATAATCCGAGAGCGGGTCGTTCGTTGGAAGTTCCAACCGGCGGCACCACGGGAAACCGGTCGCCGTCGCTGTCGGCTCTGCCACGCGTCACGCCGCCATACACGCTCGATAACGAAACGCCGACACCTTCGATCTCGATGTTGCCGTCGCTGCGGCAGCCATACCATCTCCGAAGCGAATTCCAGCGAGACATTCAGCGAACAGCGTCGATCGGGGTGATTCCGCCGTCGCTCGCCGCGTCGCTTGCACTCGCGGACCTTCGCCCGAAGAACGTCGGACCGCCGATGCGTTGGGAATTCGGTCTGACATCGCGTGTTCTCTTCCCGCCGTTCCTCACCCCGACGCGAGTCTGGCTTGCAACCGATACGCAGATGGTGACCGCTCTCAACAAGCGAGACAAGAAAACGGAAGTGGTGCAGAAACTCGCTGACCCAATTAGCGCGATGCCCGGGCGTGCGGGGGTGTTCGTGTATGTTCCGATTGGGTCCGGATATTTGGTTGCGATCGAAGGAACATCCGGAAGCCTGACCGGGGGCGCGAACATCATTTGGCGTGCCCCTGTTGGCGGCATCGCGAATCGCACGCCTTACATCACCGAGAAGTTCGTGTACTCGCAGGGGGACAACTCGGGCGTGGTCTGCGTCAATCGCGCGAACGGCGACATTATCTGGCGTTCGGATGAATCGGCCGACCACATCATCGGGGCGAACGAAGAGTTCCTCTACGTCCGCGATCATCAGGGAAAGTTGCTGGTGTTCGATGCGAAGCGACCGACCAATCCGGCGACCTTGCGATCTGTTCCGCTGGCGTCGCTCGATCTCGGGCAGTTCAACATCTATGTCGCGAACACAGCTTCGGATCGCATCTACCTCGCGGCTGACAATGGATTGGTGGTCTGCTTGCGAGACATGAATCCGAAGTACGCCCGCCCTGTCCGGATTTGCCCAGAGGCGACGATCAATGCCGTCCCGAAGGTCGCTGTGGATGTCGGTATGCCAGGTATGCCAGCCATGCCTGACATGCCCGGCGAGCCGAAGAAAGATCCAGACCCCAAGAAGGGGAACTGACGATTGCAGAATGCGGAACGCGGAATGCGGAATGAAAAGACGGGAGGCCCTGTGTCTTTCATTCCGCATTCCGCGTTCCGCATTCTGCAATTCTTCGTGTTCACGCCGCTCGTCTTTCCCCTCGTCGAACTGATCCGCCATCCGTCGGGTTTTCGTGCCCTCCTCGAATCTACGCGAATCGCATCTCTTCTGGGCAACACGCTTGCCCTCGCTATTGGTGCCGTCTTCCTCGCGGTGCCCGCTGGAATCGTCGTTGCGGCGCTGCTCGAACGTGGCGAAGTGCGTGGGCGATCGCTCCTGCGTTTGTTGATACTGCTCGGAGCGGTGATTCCGCTTTCGGTGGCTGCGTCCGCGTGGCAAGCATTGTTCGGCCTCGCCACTTTGCCCGATCTCGGTGGCTGGCGACCGTGGATGCAAGGGTTGCTTCCCGCGATCTGGGTTCATGCAGTTTCCGGAGTGCCGTGGGTCGCGGGGTTCGTGATGCTGGCACTTCGCTCGACCGATCCGCGACTCGAAGACGACGCCAGACTCACAGGCGGTGATCGTGCCGTGTGGCGAACTGTTCTCTGGCCGCGAGTGCGGCTCGCAGCGTTCGCCGGTGGGTGCTGGGTGTTCGTTCAGGCATTCACGGAAGTCTCTGTAACCGATCTGTTCATGGTGCGGACGTTCGCCGAGGAAGTGTATTTTGAACTCGTCGGGAATCCGGCGGGGGTTGCGGCTGCAGTGGCGGTGACGCTGCCGGTGTGGCTCGTCGCTGCGATGCTCGCGGTCGTGATGTTGAAGCGTGCTGCAGTGTCGCAGGTCTGGAGTGGTGGCTTCGAGACAGTCACAGCGAGCGGGTCGCGCTGGGTTGCGTTCGCGGTGTGGCTGGTTGCTGTGGCGTTCGTTGCCGTGCCGCTGCTGGGGCTTGCACTGCGAACCGGCGATATCTCGCTATTCGTGCGTGTCGTGCGGGTTCACGGTTTCACTCTCGCGGAAAGCGTCCTGTGGTCGGCGGTCGCGGGGTTCATCGCTGCTTGGTTGGCATTCGCGATCTGCTGGCAGACTCGCGATTCACGCCGAGGGTCTGCGTTTTTGCTGACGCTGACAGCCATCGCGTGGGTAACGCCTGCTCCGCTCGTGGGTCTCGGGTTGAAGTCGCTGATCGCTGTGTTGGTGTTGTGCGAAGATGCCGTGTTGGGATTCGACGCCGCGTTCTCGCCCGTCCGGTCGTTGCTGTACGATCAGCCTTCTCCAGTTCCGTTCGTGTGGGCGGCGGTGCTGCGATTCTTCCCGGTTGCAGTTGCGGTGTTGTGGCCAGCCATGCGGAGCATTCCCCGTGAACTCCTCAACGCTGCCGAACTTGATGGCGGTCGAAAAGCTGTGTGGCGTGCGGTCGCGTGGCCCTGGCTGCGGTCGTCGTTCGTGATGGCGAGTGCGGCTGTTGGCTTGCTGTCGCTTGGTGAAGTCGTGTCTACGAAGTTGGTGCAACCACCCGGTCGGCGGTCGTTCGCGGGCGATCTGTTCGACGCGATGCACTACGGAGCCGATGCGACGGTTGCCGCAATGTGTCTGCTTCAGATCACGGTGATGGCACTTATCATCGGGTGCCAGTTTCGTGGCATCCGTGGGTGAATCTCGTGCGAAGCCGCAAGCGGCTTTCTTCCTGTGCGAAGGCGCAATCGGCTTCGTGGACGCTCACAGGGTCTGGACTTGCCAAATAGTGAAATTGTGTATACTATTACGCGGCGGTGTTCGGCAGAAAATGTGGCGTGGCGAGAAAAAATGCTGAACTTTGGTGTGGCATGAAGTTATCTTTAGTCTGGCCGTAGAAACCCATCAATTGTTACTGCCGGGTCAAATCTGCGGTCCGGCCGCCCGGTTTTTGGTCGTATATCCTCACAGCCGAGGTTTTGGTGTTCGGGTTGTGCGTGATGTATGATCGGTATCGGTCACTTTCTCCATTCGGTAGTGAGTTTCCGTACCACCTTTATCCAGGTTATCGTTTCAGCGGTCGATACGTTCTTGCGGGCGCAGTTCGCGACAGGCACAACCTGACGCTAACGACCCAGATGGTTAGACCCGAATCGTTGGTCTGACCACGGCAGGATGCCGACCTAACGCGACCGACGCTGATAACTCAGTTGACAGGATGCCTTTCATGTCGCGACTTCGCCGCTACCGCCCGGACGTGGTGCAGTCACCACTGGAGACCTACCTCCGGGAAATCAACGAAACCGCCCTCCTCTCTGCCGACCAGGAGAAGGATCTGGCCCGGAAGATCGCAGTCGGTGACACCGAAGCACGCGACCAGATGGTTCGCGCCAATCTTCGGCTCGTTGTGAACATCGCTCGTGGCTACACCGGCAAAGGGCTTGCGTTGCAAGACTTGATCGAGGAAGGCAACCTCGGTTTGCTGCGAGCCGTTGAGGGGTTCGACCCCGTGATGGGTACTCGCTTCAGCACGTACGCGAGTTACTGGATCAAGCAGAGCATCAAGCGGGCGCTGGTGAACACCGCGAAGACGATTCGCATTCCGGCGTACATGGTTGAACTGCTCGCCAAGTGGCGGCGTGCGACGAACAAGCTGAACGACGAACTCGGCCGCGCACCGACGCACGAGGAAGTCGCGAAGTTGCTGGGCCTGCCGAAGAAGAAGCTCAACATTATCAAGAAGGCGATTCGCGTTTACAACGCCGCTCCGCAGACCGATCAGAGCGAGCAGGGCTGGAGCATTGATGAAATGCTCATGGACGGCCGCGCGAAGACGCCCGACATGGAAATGGTGGAAACCGACGATCTGAAGCAGGTCATGCACCTGCTCGACAAGATGGACAAGCGAGAAGCAACCGTCTTGCGGATGCGCTTCGGTCTCGACGACGAGGAACCGAAGACGCTGAAGGAGATCGGCGAGAGCCTGAACCTGACGCGGGAACGTGTGCGTCAGATCGAGAGCGAAGCGCTCGCGAAACTGAGCGATAGCCTCAGCGGGGAGTGAAAGATTGTGTTGTTGGCGAGCAAGAACCTGAGTCTTCGCTCGCCTATTGAGTCACTCTGGTTCAGTCATTTTTTCGGATTCGGAGCCACGGCACCTTCCAAAGACACCAGACTCAGCGCGCCAAGTTGAAAATCCGCTGTGGACTTTCCGTGAATCCCGATGATTAAGTCTCCGGTGCCACCCGAAGTCCCCTCACCACCACCCTTTCCGCCGATGTAAGGTCCGTCGTAAGTGTCCTTCGTGTCGAGGCTCGTCCCTTCAATACGCATGTAGATCGGTTTGATTGCGTCGAGCCCGCCTCCACCACGCGAGTACAGCGAGCCAATGGCATATCCCGGCTTGGCCTTGGTGATCTGGATGACTGCCCCCTTTTCGGCAACGCCGAAGGCCTTCCCCAGCACTTCCCCGCGCGCCGTGAGAAAGATCGACTGGATCGACTTGGGAAATTCGCCCCCTCGCGTTGTCGTGTAACGGAAGCCGATCAGAATCCCACCGTTTTCTGGTGTATCTTCAAACTCCACTCTCGAAAACGCACCGCCGACCAGGGGCCATTTTTTGGTTTGTTTATCCTTGGCTGCTTGTCGCATTGCTGCCCAAAACTTCCAGTCCATTGTTCGAGCGTCGGCGTCGGCTTTCAGTTCGTCCGCTCGCTTCAACGCCTTCACCTTTGCCAACCCTGTGAGAGTTGTCGCTGCGTTTGAGTACCAAAAGTGGGCTCGACCCCGAATCGCGGATTTAGTCGATGCCTCTGCAGTGGGGGCAAGGTCGTACCAGAGTTCGGCGGCCGCAAACTGCTCGGTCTCGGTACCTTTTGAAGCGGCTGTCTCAGCAGTTGCTGCCGCAACCAGCTTTTCGTCTGATCCCTTGGCGAGATGGGCCAGTCCTGTCTTCCAATCGCCTTTGAAAAAGCACAGGAAGCGACCCACGGCGAGGTTCGCGGCGGGGTCGTCGGGCTTATCTTTGAGCGTTTTCAGATGGGCTTTCAGCTTCTCCGCTTCCACCCGAGTGACATCGATGTTTTTGGCGTTGTCGCGTGCCTCGTTGCTCAGCGCGATCATCTTTCCCCTGTAGGCAGCGGTTGAGGCTGCCTTGTACAAGAC
>JAIOPV010000250.1 GCA_021413735.1 Planctomycetota bacterium | reverse complement strand
CGTACCAGAGGTAGAGGTCATCCCCATACAGCGGGGTGAGCCACCGGTTGAGCGCTTCCATGTAGCCGCTAATCAGCGGGATGACGGTATCGGTCCAGAAGGCGAGTTTCGCCATTTCGTAGTTGTTGAACGTGCTATCGCCCGGAATTCCGAGCAACTGGGGCGGGACGCCGAACGCGAGAGCGATGTCGCGGGCGGCTGAGTGCTTGCCTTCGAGGAAGTCCATGTCCTTCGGCGAGAGCGACATCTCCTGCCACTCCAGCCCGCCTTCGAGGAGCATCGGGCGGCCCGCGTTGCGGGTGCCGGAGAACTGCTGGTCGATCATCTCCTTGAGGCGTTGGTACTGGTCCTCGCTCAGGTTCGCTTGATTCCCGTCACTTGCCTTCACCACGAGAGCGCCGGACGGCCTCGCCCCGTTCTCGATCAGCCCCTTGTTCCAACGCTGCCCGCCGGAATGGATGTCCACGCCGATCGCTGCGGGTTCGAGGGGGGAGAGCCCGTTCCAGGCGTTCACCGGGTTGAAGGTCTTGATCTGCAGGATCGCGGAGCGGCCGGTGATCTGATCGACGGGGTGGGTGTAAAGCTTCGAGGCATCGGGCCGGTATTCGTAGGCCGAGGGGAAGAACCCATCTCCCGGCTTCACCTTCACCTTCCCCGGCTGGAGGAGTTGCAGTTCCTTCGGAGGCTTCCCGTTTACGCGGAATGGGTCGATACCGTTGCCGAAGATGAACGCGTTGCCGGCGAGTTGGTGGTAGGCGGTGAGCCACGCCCGGAATTCGGGTCCGGACTGGGCCGGGTTCGGCGCGTTCAGCAGGTCGAGCAGCGGGTGATCGATGATCTTCGTGAGTTTCCCGTCCTTGCCCCGCTGGTAGAGGTGCGGTTCGACGGCTGAGACGGCGGCAGAGAGCTTCCCGATGCAGGCATAGGCGACGACGCTTCCGGCATACCCTTCGGCGGCGAGCTTGTCGTAAGCAGCCCCGGACAGTCCGCCCTTGCGGCCGGAGAAGCCCAGGTAGAACGAAGCGTTCTTCTGTGCTGTCGGGGCCGCGTCCTTGCGGCTGAAGGGCCACATCAGAGGCTCCGGATGCGCGGCGCGGCAGACGCGGCCTTACTCCGTTCCCACGCCAGGAATTGCGTGGTGGAATCCACCTGGTCGTCATGAGAAGCATTGGGAAATGTCAAAAGCTCACCCTCGTAATCTGTTAGCCATGCGGCGTGCGTCGGAAGCGACACCTTGCCTGCCTCGACGAGCGCGGAAACGCCGCTCGCCCTTGTGATTTTGTCTGCCGTCGGGTTGATCGCGATGACCGGTAGCTTCGTGGCGGCCTGAAGATCCTGGATCAGTTGTTGCCCGCTGGCCTTGTCCTCGATGAGGATCGCGTCCGGGCCGAAGGCTTCCGCCTGGCTGATGGCGAGGCGTTTCAGGTTCGGGTAATCGACCCGCCTGACGAGTACCTGCAGCAGGTCGTACCCGTCCTTGCGAACGCCCCATGTGGTGCAGACTGAGGGATCGTTCAGTTCGCCGGACTTCACCGCCGTGTCCCAGCTCTGCACGATGCGGTCGTACACATCCTGCTGGGCAGAATATCTCTTGAACCAGCCCGCCTTGAATATGCCACCCTCCGCGGGCGCCGGGCGCTGCTGGTACTGCCCGGCGAATGCGTAACTGCCCATCTCGACCTTCTGACGGTCGATGGCTTCCTTGCTCTCTCGGCCTGGGTGAAGAACGTCGCCCGGTTCGCGGATCACTTTCACCCGACCGAAGTCGATGACGGTGCGGACCTCGGCGATGCCGGGGATGCACAGCCGCTCCCACCCGCCCTTGTCCAGCAGGTGGTGCGTCAGGTCGTTGGCGTGCAAACATTGCATCACCACGACGATGACCCCGTTCTCCTTGTCGTCGAGGCGGTTGCTGAACGTCTGGTCGAACCACGTCAGGGCGTCCTTGCGTTGGACGTCGGAGAGGGCCTGTCTCGGGTTATGCGGGTCGTCCACGATCAGGAAGTTGCCGCCGTCGCCGGTGGCCGTGCCACCGACTGAGGTGGCGAGTCGCTGCCCGCGAGCGGTGGTGACGAACTTCCGCTTTTCGTTCTGGTCGCCGGCGAGCTTGACCGCCGGGAAGATGCGTCGATACCACTCGCTCTGCATCACCAGACGGCAGTCGACGCTGTGCTTCAGCGAGAGTAGTTCCGCGTAACTCGCCGCGACG
This sequence comes from Planctomycetota bacterium, assembly GCA_021413735.1. Taxonomy (GTDB): domain Bacteria; phylum Planctomycetota; class Planctomycetia; order Gemmatales; family Gemmataceae; genus Gemmata. Next base: position 72,807 of record JAIOPV010000250.1, on the reverse strand, counting down.
ATGCGTTCCGATGGGTTGTGCCCGATGAGCCAAGCCGGCCACGCAACCGTGACCGAAATTGACTTCATGTAGCGAGGCGGGATGTTGATGATGAGCCGCTTGATCTCGCGCCTGGTACAGGCTTCGAGGTACTCGGAGATCAGGTCGATGTGCCAGTTGTGCTTGTATGCCGCGCCCGGATCGACGGTCGCGAAGGTCTTTCGGGTGAACGCGGCCAGCCGGTAGCGCAGGAGGGCGTCGAACGCCTCTTGGTCAGTCGGTCTTCCCGGCATACTCGTCAAGAAGTTCTTTGTCCTGCTCGGCGAGCGGGGAATTCACGTTCACGGTTACGGCGCCATCGGAGAACATGCCCAGGTACTTTGCCAGGCTGTCGAGCGCGCCCTTCTTGTCGCTGAGCTTGATCTTGTGCAGGCGAGCGCCCGCTGCTGTTCCGCGTCGGCGTTTCAGTGCGCCCCCGTGGGACTGGCCTTCCAACTCCTCATCGACTTCACTCGGTTGGTAGGTTTGTTCAACTTCCAGACTGGTGATGGCTGCAGCGGTGTCGTCGTCGAGTTCGTGAATTGCCTTCAGGTTTCCTTCCTCGTCGAACACCTTTCGTACATCGAGGTAGGCGAGACGGGCGAACTCTTGCAGCACACGATCGATGGTGACGTCGTGCCGCTTCAGGTGTCTTTCTTTCAACTCCTTAACCCTTGCCGACACCTTGCTGTCTGCGAGTAAACGGGATGCGGCCTCCCAAATTGTCTTGTCGCTCATGTTCTCGGCGTCATACGCGTGGCGGTATGCCTCGCTCGCATTGCCTCCGTTCTCGAAGTAGTTCCGGACGAAGGCCTCCTGTTTTACAGTGAGGTCAGACATGGGGGTTACACAAATGAAAAACCCCGCGTGAGCGGGGAGTGTGGGTGTGCGTCAGAGGCACGAATCAAATTCTGACGTATCTTTACATAACGTGGCCCACCTGTAAAGGGGTTTGTTCAGCGACGGTCGAGCTTGAAATAGATCGCCAAGTCATCCAACCCAGATTTGAGATATAGCATCCCACCGCGCTTCCCCGCCTTCTTGCTATCGATGCAGACCTGACGGACTGCCCGGAGTTCCTTCTCACCCCGCACCGCGGCACAGGCATCCAGATATTCGCGTGGCATCAGGGCCACCCCGTCGGCGTCAAAGCTCCCGCCCTGCTCCCCGTAACGCATCGTGACGAAGCGGGTGCGGAGGCAGGAGTTCCGCCACAGGGCGAAGAACCGCTGGCCGGCGTGGTACTGATTCGCAGTGATTCGCTCGCGGAGGAAGTAGAAGACCAGCATGTTCTCGAAAGTCCTGGTTTCCTCGCCCCCGCGGACAGGGTTAGTGGTGGTGACGGTGTCACCGCGGAGTTGCCGGGCCTCGGTCAGCAGGTCCTCGCCGTGCGGAAGCCAGTGGGCCGGGTCGCCGTCGCTTTCATCGATCCCCTGCATCCGCCACCTCCCCGCTCGTTTCTCAAGGGATAGCACGGTTGGAGGAAGGTGTCAGCAAGATGTTGATGATGCGCTGATGAAACCGACAGTCTGGGGAATGGGTTTTTGATGCCGGGGGTGGTAGGGTTCGGGAATGACGCATGACTGCAACAGGTGTGGTGGATCGGGATTGTTCGCGTGCGGGCGGTGCTGGGCATGTGGCGGGAAAGGTTACATGAACGAGAGCGATCAGCGGCGACGTGTCCGGCGGATGGCCTTCGGGCAGAGGGCGGCAAGGTTGCCGTATGCGGACTCATGACGCCCCGAGAGCGTGCAACCCGCCGTAAGGCAGGGCGAACTCCTCGATGTCGGCTTCGCTTGCCCCCTCCTCACGCATAGACGCAATGGTTTTCAGAATCCGCTCCTCAGCGGTGGGTTTGGGTCGCTCCAGCCCCTTCGCAACGCGGGCATCGGCCAGCAAGCCCGCCAACCGGCGGGTTTCTCCTTCTAGTTTCTTGATCCGCTCCCGGAGCCGGATGTTCTCGGCCAAATCAACCTTCGGCTCGTCGCCTCCCCACTCGGCTTCCTTCTGGTCCGCCTCATACTCCCGCAGCAGCTTCCAGTCGTCCGGGGTGCGAAGTTCCGGCTCTTTCCTGCTCACGGCGATGTAAACCTCTTTCGTCACGGGTGCCCGACCGCCACGCTTGATGAGGCCAGAAATGTCCGCAACCGTGGGGAACTCCTGGCTCCGCTGCGCGTGGACGGTGATCGCCTTCATGATCTTGTCCAGGGGAAAGGCAGCGAGGTCGCGGACGAAGATGCGGACGATGCTCTCCAGCGACTCCGGGGCCTTGCCGTAGGTCTTCATGGCATGGAAGCGGTCATACAACTCCCTGGCGAGAACTTTCTTACCCTCGGCGTCATCCCGGATAGCCGGGGTCCGCACTGAGGAGGCCGCGGATAGTTGCTGCCTGCGCTCGCTCGGCGTTGGTTGCTGATCCGCCTGGGGCGCGCTTTGGTTGGCAGCGCTCCCACTCAAAAGCGTTTCGGTAAGCTGCGATATAGTCGGCATAGGTCTTTCCTTTCGATTTGCAGTAATCTTTGAATTGTTCCAGCACGAAGTGGGGGTCGTGGGTGAGATACTTCCCTTGCGAGCGTTTCTCACTCAGCCAGTCCGAAATGTGATCGACCGACAACTCATCGAGCCCCACGCGAACACTCCCTTCCTTGGTCCTTTCCTTAATCCCTTCCCTTCCTTGATCCCCACAGGAGTCCTCGCGAATCCTCGCGAGCGGTCGCGAATCCTCCGGAGGGGGCGGTATCTTGGACGGAGAGGGCTTGTCAACCCTCTGATGTTGCTGCCATTTGAGCACCTGGATGTACTGAGCGCCCGCGAAGGCGTAGCGATGGATGCAGGCTTGGGCCTCCAGTTCACCCAGCCACTTATCGATCAACTTTCCGGCGTCCGGATCGTAGGGGAAAAGAACGCTCGCGAGCATTCGCGAATTGCCGCGAAGCCTCCCGGAGTCGTCGGCGATGGTCCATAAAAGGATGAATGTCAGCCGGGCGTCTCTTGAGACATTGCCCACGCTTTCGGACTGAGGGAATTCGGGCTTAATGGTGCGGATTCGTGCCATGTAGCTCCTCGCTAGCTGCCCCGTGTGAGAGTGGATGGGGAAGCCGCACGAGGAAGCGGTTTTCGGGGATCAGCCTATCCCCATCCTTCGCGCAAACGTATCACGAAACAGACCGGGGTAGGTAGTTGTATTTATGCCACGTTTATATCTCGACGGAGCTTTTCGTATTGCTTCTTTGCACCCAGCGCCAGCGGTAAAACTCGGCCTGCTCATTAAACCACGCCTTCGCCTCTTCCACCGTCGCTCTAGCACGCAACACACCGTAATGAATCAGGCACGCAATCTCGCCATGTTGTGACTGGAACTTGTGCTCGGCGTCCGTGAGGGGGATGGCGGAGTAAAGCGGCTTGTAGCCTGTGCCGGCATCACGAGCGCGGCGGACGTGGCAGGGGATCGAAAACGCCTCCCCGCTGTCGTGGTATTCACTGAACTGGCCTGAGATTGCGGAAGGCTGTCGCTTGATCCAGTCGAGGAAGGCCTGATCTTCTCGCTTCTTCATCGCACTTCTTGCGGCCAGAGCCACCCGGGCTTCCGCCCGAGTTGGTTCTCTCTCGTAATGCCTCGCCCGAACAGCACCCGGTTCGCTTCCCGCATCTTGCGGTCGAGGTCGCAGGGCGTACCGTCGAGCATCTCGACGTCGCGAAGCCAGGACAAGCGAGTGCCCAGGATCAGGCCGGCGGTGGCGACGGGGTTGTCGCCGTGGAGGTGACCTCGCGGCGCCGGCGGGCCGACGGTGATGGATTCAGGTCGCTTCTGGGATTTCACCTTCGCCCGTACTTCGGCCGAGCGGTCTACAGAGTTCGGCGTGATGCCGATTCGCTTGTGGGCTGCACGGACGAGAGATTCCACCGTGTGCAGTTCGGCGGCGATGCGGCAAACAGTCTTGCCGTCGGCGTGCTTCTTGAGGATGAGCTTGTCGAAATGCGGCTTCCAGGTCATGAGTTGAGGTTCGCTTTCGTCACAATGTTGATCTTGTGGCCGTGGATGGCCTCGAACAGCTTCGCCTTCAGCCGGAAAGTCGGCGTCATTGTTGGGGCGCTCTTGCAGTCCTCGACAACATTCCCTGTGGGCGTGGTATAAACCGCATCCGCGACGTAATGGCAAATTAGGAACCCGTTCACCTTCAGCGGAATCCGCACCTGGGTTTCGAGCTTGCTGATCTCGCCCCTCGCCTCCCTGGCACGCAGGATCAGATAGCGGTCATGCTCCAAGATGCTGTCGAACACCTTCCCGAACGCGGTGACCTTGCGGTTCCCGTACTTGCTCCGGCGGATCACGCGGCGTCGTCCTTGTAGCGGAGGTTGAACACCTGGCTCCGCAACTTCGCGTGGTCATCGCTTAACGTGGCAAACATACGGTCGATCACCTTCAGGATGCATTCGGCTTCGATAGAGGGTTGCAGGATGACGTGAGACGTGCCTGGCGTGCGGTTGCGGCCTTCTTCCTGAAACATTTCGAGGGCGTTCATTTCTTCACTTTCCTCGCCGGCTTGTTCATCGCCTCCATAAGGAGCGATGCCAGGAAAGCACTCTCTGACATACCCCAGTCTTCGGCCTGTTTCTTAATCCACAACGCAACCGGATTAGGCAAGTAATAACTGTGTGTTGCCCTTTTGCCACTCTCCGACATTTCTATTAGCCCTCTCATAAAACCTGTTGACGGGCTAATAATGCCATGATAGACGTTAGATAGTCAACAACCAAATGGAGCTAGGCCATGAAACGTTACACCGCTGAATACTGGTTCATGAACTGGGATGACAAGGATTGCAACCAACTAAACACCGACAGCTTGCAGGAAGCCATCGACTTCGTGACCCACATTCCAAGTGCAATTTGCACCCACGCTTTTGGGAAGTCCATCTACGACACGACGCTCCCCATTGAAGGCCGGAAGAACCAGTACGCGGACATATGGAATGGTGACACGCCCACTCACACTGAGGCCAAGCGTTCGGTTGCTGAGTTCTGTGCCGCCCTGCAATCTGCGTCGAACAGTATTCAGGTGCAAACCGCCCGTTCGGTTGAGCAATACAAGGAAATGATCGGCATGCTTCGCTCGGTTCCGACGAACCCCGAAACCCCTGGCTTTGGGGGCGACAATGAAGCGTAAGCCCCAAAAGACACCCGCACACCTCAAAGCCGGGGTGTGCCTGGGATACCTCTTCGCCGCCATCTTTGCCATCGGGATTGCGAGCGGCGAGGGAAAGACGGCCTGGGCAGGTCAGGGCCAGCCCGGACAAGTCGTCCTCTGGAAAGCCGCTCAGCCGGTGATCGAGGTCGCAACCCTAACGCCTGGGTGCCAAACCCATGACTGGGGATGTGTTCTTGGGGAGGCAAGGCAATGAGAGAAGCCCTCGCACTCGTACTTCTCCTGGTTTTGTTTGGTTGTGAGGTAACACTGCCTTACTCGGTCGATGGAGAGCGGCACGAAATCGTCATCAACCCGAAGGAGAAGCCATGAAACCCGAGTCTGGAGATTGGAACCGCGACCTTCTGGAGCAAGCCCTGGTGGCACTGTTCCACGGCAACCTTGGCATGAGGCGTGCGATGCGTCATCCTGTCGTCAAAGCGAACCGGCAGCGAATCGCCGGGGACGCCGAAGCCATCGACTACCTCTCTGCCTTCACGGAACACGCAATGCAACAACTTGGAATCACGAAAGGAGCTAATCATGACCACTACATCCCACACATCAGGCTATCAGCAGGCGGCAGCACAAAACCACATGTCAGCGAACTGCCCCGCACCTGATGACCTGAACGCCCCATTCATCAACGCCATGAACGCGATGATGGAGATGCTTGACCTACCCGCCGAAGAGCTAGCGAAGTTCCGAGGCCAGGACGAGCACGGGCGGAGCATCGGCTTCAACGCCGCGATGCGTCACGTCATCTTCAAAGCGACCAAGAAGCAGATTGAAGTCGCAAACCACATCGACAACCCACACAGAAAGTAAAGGTGTATGCAGTCTGTTGACATCGAGCCGGTACGAACCAAGCGAACCCGCAAGCGCATTCGTCGAAAAATGGCCGATCTACTCGCTCTCCCCGAGCACGCCACGAAGATTCGCGAGCGACTCCTTGCGAACGGATTGCCCGAACCCAACTCCGGATGCATCATCTGGCTTGGCCATATCCGGGCGGTTGGCTACGGTCACTTCTCGTATCTGAACAGCATCGACTATGCTCACCGTGTCTCGTGGCAGTTGAAGAATGGGCCTATTCCCACCCGACATGTCATCTGTCATATCTGCGATGTGCGATTGTGTGTGAATCCAGACCATCTGTTCTGCGGCACCCAAAGCGACAACATCCGGGACATGATACGAAAGGGTCGCGCCGGATGGCATGTCAGCCCCGAACGGTATGCCGCTATAGGACACGCCCTCGGGCAGACTCAACGTGGTGAAGGGCATTCCTCGGCGCGGTTGAGCGATCAGGACATCGCGACCATTCGCTATCTGATACAGCGAGGAGCATTCTTCCCCGACATTGCTCGGGTTTTCGAGATTACTTCAGGCTACGTGAGCAACATCGCCGCCGGCGCACGAGCGGAGGCCGTATGACAGAGATCGCACCGGGGATTTACTTTGGGCTCGACGAACGAGCATACCACTCCGCACGCGGCCTTTCTTGCAGCGGGATGAAGCACCTCACGGTTTCCGAATTGAACTACTGGCACCGGAACATCAACCCAGACCGCGAACCCGAGGAGGACACCGAGGCCCGCCGTTTCGGGAAGGCCGTACACTGCTACGCCCTGGAGCGGGAGCGGTTCGACGCCAGCTTCGCCATGAAGCTCTCGAAGGACGACCACCCGGACGCACTGGTGACGGCGGACGATCTGAAGAAGTTCCTCGAAGCGAACGGTTTGCCGAAGTCGGGCAAGAGCAAGCAGGATTTGATCGACCGGATCGTGGCAAGCTGCCTGCCCGCAGTCATCTGGGATCACGAGCTGGAGCGCCACGCGGCCCTGCACGAGGGCAAGACGTTCCTCGGTAAGGATGAGTCGAAGCGGATCGAACGGGCGGCGAAGGTCATGGCCGACGACCCCTACGTCCGTGCTGCGCTCACTGGCGGCATGCCCGAAGTTTCGTTCTTCGTCCGCGACCCGGAAACCGGCGTGCTGCTCAAGGCCCGCATGGATTACGTCCGGCCCCGCTCGACGATGGACATCAAGACGTTCTCGAACTCACGGGGAAAGCCCGTAGAGAAGGCAGTGTTCGAGGCCATCTACTACGAGAGCTACTACCTCCAATGCGTGTTTTACCACCAAGTCCGTGAAATCGCGCGCCGCCAACTCGCCGCCGGGGAGATTCAGACCTTCGGCAACGTCAGCGAGGAGTGGCTAAAGGGCTTCGTCGAAACCGAGGATCACGGTTTCGGGCTGGTGTTTATCGAGTCCGCTGAGCCGTTCGACCTCCGATTCATTCTGTTGAAGCAAGCCGAGGTGCCAGGGGCCGACAGCAACGTTTACTGGTCCACTGCCCAGCTCCGCATCGCCGACCTTACTTACCGCTACGCGAAGGCCCTGGAGAAATACGGAGATGCGCCGTGGCGGGAACTTCGCCCACCGCACCTTCTAGAAGACGCCGACATTCCGCAACTCATGTTTAGCTAATCAACCAACTGAAAGAACTGCTTATGAATCAACTGGTAGTGGTAGATCAACTCAAGCCCCTCGACATTTTCACCCCCCAAGGCACATCTGAGATTCTCGACCGGATCAAGAAGGAGGCTCGCTCACACGTCCTCGACATATCGACCCAAACTGGCCGCGATCAAATCCGCTCGCTGGCGCACACAATCGCCCGCTCGAAAACCCTGCTCGACGACATGGGCAAGGAACTAGTCGCAGAGCAGAAGAAGCAACTCGCCCTGGTCGATGGCGAACGCAAGCGCATCCGCGACGAACTGGACGCTTTGAAGGAAGAAATCCGCACGCCCCTCACCGAGTGGGAAAACGCTGAAAAGCAGCGCGTCGAATCTCACGAAGCGGCATTGAGCGTGTTCGAGGCTCTGCCTCGGTTCGACGTGCCACACCCCGCCACCACAGAGGTCCAGAAGCGGCTGGAATCCGTGGAAACCGCAAACGCCCGCGACTGGCAGGAATTCGGCAAGCGGGCGCAACTTGCGTATGACGCGGCCCGCAAATCCCTGAGCGGTACGCTTGCGGCCACCCAGAAGTACGGGGGCGAGCAGGCGGAACTCGAACGCCTCCGCCGCGAGGAAGCCGAGCGGAAGGCCCGGGAGCGCGACGAACAGTTAAGGGCCGAAGCTGCGGCAAAGGCGAAGGCCGAAGCCGAGGAAAAAGCCCGCATGGAAGCCGCAGCCGAGGCCGCACGTGTCAAAGCTGAGCAGGAGAAGGCCGAGCAGGAACGTGTGCGCATCCAGAAGGAGAAGGAAGAGGCCGAAGCGCGAGCCAAGAAGGCGGAGGAAGATCGCCTCGCCGCCATCGCCAAGGCCGAAGTAGATCGCAAAGCTGCCGAGGAAAAGGCGGAGCGCGACCGAGCGGAGGCCGAGCGCAAATCCAAGGAAGCCGTCGAAGCTGCCTCCAAGGCTGAACGTGACCGCATCGACGCCGAGAAGAGGGCTGAAGCCGAAGCCGCCGTGAAGCGCGAAGCCGACAAGAAACACCGGTCTAAGGTCAACAACGAGGCGCTGAACGGGATCGTCACTCACTGCAACTCTGGGGTGATCGACATCACACCGGAGATCGCCAAGGCCGTGGTCGAGGCAATTGCCAAAGGCCTTATTCCGCACGTCAAAATCAATTACTAGGAGGCCCCATGTCTTTTGCCATTTCTTCCGCCGTCCGCAAATCCGTCCCGATGCTTATCAGCCTCGCCGGCGTCAGCGGTTCCGGCAAAACTTACTCCGCTCTGCTCCTGGCCGCCGGCCTGGCCGGTAACGGGAAGGTCGGATTTCTCGACACCGAGAACGGGCGCGGCAGCATGTACGCCGACAGCCCCGGGATTCAGGCCGCCTTGCCGCAGGGCTACCAGATCGCGGAGATGCGGGAGCCGTTCGCTCCGTCCCGTTACACCGACGCGGTGATGGCGTTCCAGGACGCCGGGTGCCGCGTGCTCGTGATCGACAGCATGACGCACGAGTGGGAGGGCTACGGCGGTTGCTCCGATATCGCGGAGAACAACAAGCTCCGGGGCATGCCGAACTGGGCGAAGGCCAAGACGGAACACAAGAGAATGATGAACCACCTGCTCGCCTGCCAGATGCACGTCGTCTTCTGCCTCCGCGCCCGCGACAAGGTGAAGATCGCCAAGGTCATGAAGGACGGGCGGGAGCGCGAGGAGGTCATTCCCATCGGCCTGCAGCCGATTCAGGAGAAGAACTTCACGTTCGAGATGACGCTTTCGCTGATGCTCGACGAGCACACGCACCGCCCGACGGTGACGAAGTGCCCGGAGCCGCTCCTGAGCCTTTTTCAGGGCGACCAGCCGCTCATCACGAAGAAAATGGGCGAGAATCTCCGAGCGTGGTCCGAGGCCGCGCCCGCACCGAAAGCCGATCCCAAAGCACTTGCGGACCAGGCGCTCGCCTACGCCGGTCAAGGGACGGCGGCATACCAGGACTTCTGGAAGACCCTCACCGGGACGCAGCAAAAGGAACTGTTATCGCGCCACGAGGAGTTCAAGGAACTGGGGCGAATGGCCGACGACCGGGCACGTCGGGAGAACGGCGAGAACGAGGTTGCGCCGAGCGACCTGATGGCGCAAATCTAACCGAGGAGAAGGACAATGGCAGGAAGCATTAACAGAGTAACGCTACTCGGACACCTGGGCCGCGATCCGGAGATTCGTTCGATGCAGGACGGCAAGGAAATCGCCACCCTGTCCGTCGCCACTTCGGACACATGGAAAGACAAAGCCACGGGCGAGCGGAAGGAGAAGACCGAGTGGCACCGCGTGGTCATCTTCAACGACGGGCTGGTGCGAGTAGCCAAGGACTACCTGCGCAAAGGGTCGAAGCTTTACCTGGAAGGGTCACTGACCACGCGGAAGTGGACGGACCAATCCGGACAGGAGAAGTATTCCACCGAAATCGTGCTTCAGAACTTCGGCGGCACGCTTCTGCTGCTCGATGCGAAGCGGGATGACGCCGAACCACACGGAGGCGGCCAAGACGACGGCGGCCCCGAGATGCAGTACTGAGGAGGGTATGGCTGATATTACCCCCACAGACGAGCAGGCGAAAGCGATCACAGCGGTCGTCGAATGGTACGGCGAGAAGGGGCGGAACGAGTTTTACCTCGCGGGCTACGCGGGCGTGGGAAAGTCCACCATCGCAAAACTCGCGATCGAGGAGATCACCGAGCGGTACGGCATCAAGAATGTCCGCACGGGCGCCTACACCGGGAAGGCCGCTTCTGTCCTTCGGAAGAAAGGCAACGACGGCGCTCAGACGATTCACAGCTTGATCTACCTGCCGAAGGTAGACAAGAAGACCGGCGAGTTGACGTTCATCCTGTCGGAGGAATCGGCCGCTGCGTCCGCCGACCTGATCGTCCTTGACGAGTGCAGCATGATCGACGACCGAATGGCCGAAGACCTCCGTTCATTCGGAAAGAAGATTCTGGTCATGGGTGACCCGGGCCAGTTGCCACCGGTCAACGGTCAAGGGGCGTTCACCCGGAGTGCGCCAGATGTGTTCCTGCACGAGATTCACCGGCAAGCCGCCGATAGCCCGATCCTGGAGTTGGCGACGATGGCCCGCAAGGGCGAGCGGTTGCCCCTCGGCTATACCAAGGCGGGGGTGGAAGTTCTCGCCCTGACCAAGCCGTCGCAGGAGAGCGTATACCGTCAGGACACACAGCCGATCTGTGGGCTGAATCGGGTCCGGTGGACGTACACCCAGCGCATCCGCTCCCGCCTCGGGCATCACGGAACCCGCCCACTACCAGGCGAGCGACTCATCTGCTGCAAGAACAATCACAAGGAGGGTATCTTCAATGGCGGCATGGGCACGCTTGCCACGATCACCGACGCGCAGGGCCGGGGACGTGACGCCTATTCGCTCGACGTGCGGATGGAAGATCTCGGCCGCCAAGTCGATGACTTACTCACCGACCCGTACCTGTTCGAGAATCACTTCTCTCAAGGCAAGACTGAGAAGGTTCCCGGCGCCAAGCCAGCTCTGAACGAGTTCGATTGGGGTTACATCATCACTTGCCATAAAGCTCAAGGCAGTTCATGGGACCACGTCACCGTCGTGGACGACAGCGTGGCCTTTCGTGAGAACCGCGACAAGTGGCTTTACACCGCGATAACCCGTGCGGAATCGGGGCTGACGCTCCTGCTCCGCGATTAACCCCCAACAGAAGGAATAAGTGCATGACGATAGGTCACAACACCCAAGCGGCGCAGCAACTCCGCAGCATCATCGAGAGGCTGGAGCGGTTGCACGAGGAGAAGGACGCGATTGCCGCCGACATCCGTGATTTGCTTGCGGAATCCAAGGGCAACGGATACTGCCCTCGAACCATTAAGCAAATTCTCAAACTTCGCAAGCAGGATGTGGCTGAGCGCGAGGAAGCGGAGACGATCCTCCAGACCTACATGCAGCAACTCGGCATGCTTCCTCTATTCGACGACGAGGACGCGGCATGAGCAACGACATCATGACCATGCCCGTCACGGCCCACATCAGCATCCTCCGCCGGTTCATCGAGCGCGAGCGGAGCATGCGTCTCCGGGTTCTCAAGGGCGAAACGCAGCGGAAGGGACTGGCTGATGCTGACGAGGCGATGGCAAGTCTGACAGCAATCGAGGCGGCCATCCGCAAGGCATGACGCACCAACGGAATCCCTTCCGGAATGGTCCGGTGGGGTAACTACGAAAGGAATCACGACAATGAAACGACTTCTTCTCACGACGGTTTTCCTGCTCTCCGCAGCGACCGCCTTCGCTAATGACGATAATTCTGCCGCCGTCTCTGGCAGCAATAATGATCTGAACCAGATCACTGGCAATAACAACATGCTGTCAACCGGCGCGGGGGCTTTTGGCTCCTCGTCCAGTGTGAGCAGCACAAACACCAACACGGCAGTCGGCGGGGCTGGTGGCGTTGCATCGGCAACCGGTGGACGCTCTGAATCCAACAGCGCAGTGATCGACTCCGGGAACGGAACTGGGATCGGCGTCGGAGGCGGAGCGACGGTGGAAACGACGACCGGCGCACAGACCGTCTCAGTGGGTGGCACGACGATCACCAACAAGCAGCGTCGTCAGGCTCCTGCCGTATTCGCTCCCGGCCTCGTGAATGGGTTCGATTGCAACGGCTCGAACACGGGCGGCATCTCCTCGCCGTTCGGGTCCATCGCCCTGGGCGGCACGGAAGCGAACGACGACTGCCTAAACGTGTACCTCTCCCGCGAGCTTGAGCGGAAGGGCGACGCAGATGGTGCCTGGGGTGTCCTGTGCGAAAGCGAGAAGGTGCGCAAGCATTCCTCGCGATGCCCCGCAGAAACCGTTGAAGAGTTAATCGGGCGTGAAGTTGACGCCCCCACGAACGGCTCACGCAACCGCTGAGCCTGGGTGCGGGCCGGTAGCTCCATTCCCGGCCCGCTCTCCCATCGAAAGGATTCAAAATGAAACACCTCGCCACCGCACTCCTTGTCACAATCCTTGCAACGGCCGCCCACGCAGACGAACTCGAACACTTCCCCAAGTGGAAACACGTCGTCGAGCATGAGCAGGCGATGCCGAAGCCGTTCGCGGGCGAGTTGAAACCCGCCCTGGATGCGATTCAGAAGCATTACCGAGCCATCCCCTACGTCGAGGATTTCAAGAACTACGGGGTCGTCGATCATTGGGCGACACGCGCCGAGATGCGGGCGAAGGGTTCAGGTGACTGCGAGGACTTCGCCATCGCAGAATACTTTGACCTGGCCGAAGCCGGCATACCTGAGCACGACCTCTGGATCATGGTCGTCATCGTGAAGGCCACGCAGGAACTCCATGCCGTGCTGAAAGTTGGGCCGTGGGTTCTGGATCGCCGCGCTCCCGAGGTACTCGACGCCCGGCGGTTCGCCGACCTGTACACTCCTGTCTTTCGCATCAACCGCACCGGTTGGGCCGGAGCCGACGGTTCCGGTGGCCGGTTCAACCTGACAAGGTAACCGACGATGCCGCTGTTCGCGTTCTGGCTCGCACTTCTCGCCCGGTTCTGGGCACAACAGGAAAGGAATGAGCGTGACTGAACCCTCCGAAGCACGCCGCACGAAACGCTGGCTGTTCGCCTTCTTCGCGTTCAACCTGGCCCTCACCGTTGCGAGTGCATGGTTCCTCTTCCACCCCCAGCATGCAGACATGATTGCGCCGGGTGGAAACATCGTGTACTTTGACCCCCTAACTTGGTTGAGCACGCCATGAACGGAGACGACTTGATCCAGGATTACCTTCGCACCTTCCCCTCGGAGCGGGCGCTCGTCCTGTTGATCGAGGAGGGGAAACGAAAATCGCAAGTCGAGCAGGTGCAGCAGGACACAGACCGACTGAATAAACTCATCGCCTTTCGGGACGAGGTCAGCACCACGATCGGTGGCCTTACCAGGGACGCCTGTGGGGAGCGACGCTTGATTGACCGAGAAGCCCATGTCGGACGGTAGCTGGCACGACATTGCAAGCCAGTGGTTCACGCAGAAGCACGTCGTTCAGGAAGCACATCAAGCCACGATCACACCCGACGAGCAGGTTAAAATCACCGACTTCATCCGCACTCGCGGCGTCACGCTCTGCCCGCCGGCGGCAGCAATCGGAGCGTTCGATCCCGACGAGGAGTGGGGCGACCGCGAGCTTTGACACGCCGCGCGAACTGTGGCAGAAATGACGAACCGACCGGGTGATGCAAACGCCGGTCGGTTCTGGCCAACAACGAAGGAGTCTTTCGTCATGGATGACAGCACAATACATCCCCAATCGGGCCAGCGCAACGGGGCTAATTACCCCGGACAGCAATGCCTGCGGGATCGACTGTACGCGATCTGGCAGTCGCCATCATCCACGCAGCAGAGCGTTCCGTCTGCGGAAGAGCTTGCTGTCATGAGGAGGGAGAAGCGCAGACACAGGGACAAAGAGTACGTCCGCGCAAAACTCTTGGATGAAGGCTATCGGCAAACGAGGCGTACCCAGAACCGCGCCTGGAGAGACAACAATCATGGGCATGTGAAGGAACGTCAAAAGGCATACAGGGCTAAGAACAAGGAGAAGATGCAGATTATTGGTCGCCGGTGTAGAGAGAAGGCCCGCGCCAATCCAGCGGGCCGCATGAAGCGTCTCATTTACCAATGCCTCGGTCGCTCAAGGGAGAAGGGATGGACGGCCGATCGGGCATTCCTCGTCCAATTTGTGGAACGGCCACCCTTGGTCTGCGAATGCTGCGAGCGAGATTTCGATTTCAACGCCCGCGGTCGGAGTTTGGCTGTGCCTTCACTCGACCGGATCGACAACAGCAAGGGGTATGTGGCCGGGAACGTTGCCGTCATCTGTTACGAATGCAACATGATAAAGAACAGCGGGACACTTCAGCAGCATGAGGCCATTGTCCAATACATGCGGAGACACCTGACGCACTAACTTTACATGGCCTCTCCGCCTCCGAACCACCCCTTCCATGAGCCCCAAATTCTCGGGGAAAGACCTCGCTGAACCTTTCCCGGCTTTGCCGGAAGGGGTGAAGTGTTCTACTGCGTATAGTTCTTTGCTGCTTGCCCACCTCCCACTGCTTGTGGTAGGCCCCCTTATGCTCTGGTTTTCAATCATCGACAACGCCGCCGGTGCCGCCAAGTACTTCACCCCGGAGGGGAGGGATTACCATGTCGAGGACGAGCGCACCTACGCCTTCTTCGGGGGAAAGGGTGCGGAGAAACTCGGGCTGGGGGATTTCGACCTGGAGCAGTTCAAGCGGATGCTCTACGGGTTGCACCCTTCGACAGGCGAGAAGTTGACCGTGGGCGCGAGGAAGGAAACGAACCGCTGCGGCTACGAGGTCATCTTCGATTCTCCGAAGGACGTGTCGATGCTGTGGGCGTTCGGGGACCGGCGGATTCCCGGCGTGATGGAGCAGGCGCTGCGCGAGACGCTGGACGTGATCGAGGAAGACGCCAAGGCGCGGGTGCGGGTCGGGAAAGCCGATCATGATCGGGTTACGGGGAACACCACCTACGCCGCAGTCCTCCACACCCTCGCCCGGGAGGAGAACGGCAAGGTGGACATGCACCTGCACTACCACGTCCTGCTGCCGAACGCCACCTGGGACGAGGACGAGAAGAAGTGGAAGGCCCTCCAACTCCAGGCGTGGGACCGGAACGGCGAGAAGCTCGACCGCCCCCGATATGTCGAAATCTACCACGCCCAACTCCGCGACCACCTGCACCGGCTCGGGTACGAAACGGAAACCACCAAGGACGCCTTCCGGATCGTCGGGATTGACGACGAGGACCGCACCCAGTTCAGCCAGCGGCACAACAAGGTGAAAGAGAAGGAGCGGGAAATCGAGGAGCGGATTCGGAAGGAGAAGGAGAACCCGGATTACACCCTCAGCCCCGCGCAGAAGTCGAAACTGGCCGCGATCTACCGGGAGCCGAAGAAGCCGGGCCGGAGCATGGACTCGCTCACCCAACACTGGAAGTCGCGGGTCACCCCAAAGCAGCATGCGGCCCTGAACCGAGTCATCAAGGAAGCGGACGTGCCCTTGTCGGTCGAGGACAGAACCGCCGAGGCCGTCACCTACGCCCTGGATCACACCACCACCCGGGAGAGTCGCCCGGACCAGCGGAAGGTGGTTCTCGACGCCCTCCGGTTCGGGCGGGGAAACGTCACCTACCCGGCGGTGATGAAAGAACTGGGCAGAGCGGGAGTCCACCGGCAGAAGTTCGGGGATCACGTCGAGGTGACCACCACCGCCGTGGCGGAGGAGGAGCGGGGCATCATCGCGTTCGCGGCGCTGGGGCGGGGGAAGTGCCAGCCGTTCGCCGTGCGCCCCACACGCGAGGTCAACAAGCCGGTGGTACAGCGGCTCGCTGCGTATTTCGACCGAATGCCGACGGCGGGGCAGTTGCACGCCGCGCGTCACGTCATGATGTCGAAGGACCGGGTGATGGTGTGGATCGGCAAGGGCGGGGCCGGGAAGTCCACCGCCCTGAAGGCCGTCCAACGGATGCTCGACGCCCCGCTCCAGGTCGTCGCGCCGACCGTCGGGGCCTCGCGGGACGGGGATTTGAAGAAGGATTTCCCGGACGTGGATACTGTCGCCGCTTTCCTCCGGGACGAGGATCGGCAGCAGAAGCTGCGGGGCGGGCTGCTGGTGATCGACGAGATCACGATGCTGGGCACACGCGACTTTGCGAGGGTCAGCCAGTCGGCTAACTCACACGGCTACCGCATCCTTGTGGTGGGCGATGACAAGCAGCACCTGGCTCCCGTCCGTGGCAACGTGCTGGGCTTGCTCAAGGACCGCGCCGGGTTGCCCGCGGCCGAGATGAACGAGATCCTCCGCCAAAAGGGCCGCTACCTGAGCGCGACGGCAGCGGCGAGCAGGCACGACGTTCTCCGGGCACTCGACATCATCGAAGACTTGGGGTGGGTGAAAGAGGGCAATGCTGCCGACATGATCGGGGCTTCCGCGGACACCTACCTGGCCTGCCTGAAGGCGGGAGAGTCGGCAGTGATCTGTAGCCCCACGCACAAGCAAGGGGCGAAGGTGGTTGAAGCCGTCCGCGAGCGGATGCGGTCGGCGGAGTTGCTGGGGGGTGAGGACAAGCAGTTCAAGCAACTCATCCCGCTGCACTACACGGAGCCGCAACTGCGGGAGGCGAAGAAGAAACCCGAACCCGGGGTCGTGTACCAGCGTTATGACGCCTATCTCCCCTCGACGGTAAAGTTCGCGGTGGGCGACCTGATCCAGCTCACCGGCGGCGGGAAGGGGCGAGACGGAAAGGACCTGGAGAACGGGGCGGTGTACCGGATCGATTCCTTCAAGGAGAATGGCGACATCGTGGGGCTGGCCGCGGACGGGAAGACGGCGCGGGTGATCGGTGCCGACTTCGGGAAGTTCCGCCACGCATATTACGCCACCTCGCTCGGCGTGCAGAGCAAGACCCGCGACGTGACGATCATGCCGCTCACAGCAGATGCTTACCCGGCAATGGGCGCGAGGCAATTCAACGTCGACCTGGGTCGTGGCTCGAAAAAGGCGGTCGTACTGACGGACTCGCTGGACGCCGTGCGGAAAGTGATTCCCCGAGTGGATGAGCGCAACCACGCGATCGACCTCGTTCGCGTTCAGTCCACGGGAATCCGCCGCCGACTCCATCGGCACGTCGCGCAGTTGCGAAGTCTTGCAAACCGTGTCATGACGAAAGCGAATGAACTCGTTCACCACCAGGAGTTATCGAATGGCCGGGAGTAAAACCCTCAACGAGCTGGCCGAGCGAGTGCGGAAGCCGCCGCCGCAGGACCCACCGGAAGCCGACGAGGATTCGTGGGACGAGCCCGATGGGAGTGGGCGATCAACGAAACAGACCGCCCTCGGCGTGCAACTCCTGCACGGGACGAAACTGATCGCCTGGGTGCCTTACGGCGGGATGTTGTGGGCCGACAGCCCGGACGCCGAGCGATCCGCACGGTTTGAGGTGCTCCGCGGTGACACGCTGTACGAAGTCCTCCTGGAGGGCGAGGCCCCGGAGTTTCGGGCCGTGATCGACAAGATGATGGACGGGAAACGGCTTACAGTCCGGATCAACGGCCAGGCGGTGACAGCAATCACCGTGAGGGCGGTGCCGAAGCGGGGAAGTTAGCCGACCGGCTTGCGATCTTCTCGGCCAGATGCTCTTCGTAAATCTCGTAGGCGAGTCGCTTGACGTAATCGGAATCTTTCAGCCTTCCCTCAGCGAAGGCGATGAAGCCAGCAGCGAGTGCGGCGTGGTGGAAGGGATCATCCCAGAAGTCCGCAGTCACTTCAGCCAGCATTCGGAGCATTCCCACTGCTGCATCGCGGCGTTCCACCACGTCCACTCGCCCTCGGGGAGTGCGTGGCCATCGGGTGTGTCGATGTCCAGCCGAGTGTTCGGATTGTGGCACGCCGGGCACGGGAAGTCTTGACCGTGCTGCGCGCCTGGCGGAATGGGGTTAGTCGACATAATGGCCTCCTTATGTTCTCAGCCCGCCAACCGGGCCTTGTGGATTTGCTCTTGGGGACGCGGCAGGCCGCGAGGCTCAAGCGAAGAGCCGAAGGATTCCGGCTTCGGAAAGCGGCTCTGGCAGCTTGAACCGAGTGGCGGCGGCCCCGCAATCCACGGCAAGGCACGGGCGGGGCGAAGCAGAAGTGGATGGATCATGTCGGCCCCCCGCACCGCTTGAACGCTCCCGCCGGTCGCGTCACGGTCTGCGCTTGAAAGTTCCATACCCGGCCTTCTCCGTCGTTGGCCTGATCCCGATGGAGAGCGCCAACTGGATCGTGACCTCAGATGGCGATTTCAGGGCCGCAGGGAATGAGCCTTTCTGGTGGGCGTGCCACGCAAGGACTTCGATCCATGCCAAGAACTCCTCATCGAGGAGACTGCTCTTCATTCGGTTTACGACAAGGTGAACGAAACGAAGGTTACTCAGGTCGTCAGTGCCACCGCGCGCCGTGGGGATGATGTGGTCCAACGAAGCTCCCCGGCCGGCTTCTATAGGCAAGCCAGTCAGCGCGCATCTACTGTCTTGACGATTCAGCATTTCTTCAAGTTTTATCCAGAGTGCTCGGTCCCCAAGTTGCTTTTGTGCGACGCCTTTCAGGGCACAGATGTGACAGATCGAAGTCGGCCGATCAAGCCCACGGCCACAATTCGCGCAGCACCCCCTGGCTCGAAGTCTTGCCTTACTCCGTCGATTGCATTCAAGGCAGCGCGCCTTGCCATTTGATGGTCCTCGGCAGTCACAGCAGAGACCCAGCAATTTCCGCCTCTCGTCGTAGAACCGACGCCGCCCGCGACACCGAACGCAACGGGAGTGCAACTTTCCCGTCTTCAGGTTCATGTCAGTAACCATCCGGCTACATGCCTGGCACCTCTGCTCAATATCCTTCTGGCACCCAGTCAACTCGGGCCTCCGCAGCGCTTGTAAGCGCCCGTTGGCACCTTCCATTGTTCTCCATCTGCAAGGAAGAAAAGCTCTTTCGTGAATGCGTCTGGGGATAGGGCCAAACGGCGCAACTCTTCAGGCTTGTCCGAGACAAACTCGCTTCCTTTTCGTGCCATCTCCTCCACGGACTGCCCTTTCTTGATCGTCGTACCAAATTCTCTCTCCAAATTGGCGATGCGCGAGAATCGCTCAGGAGCGATAGATTTCACGCTCGCCCATTGGTCGTTGTCCCCGAAGATGCATGCGAGGCAACTCACGCGGCCCCAGGAAAGTTGATAAGCCGGGTGCGCCCTGACGCGGTGCCGCTCGATGATGTCCCACACCTGCTGCTCGGTCCAGTCGATCACTGGTCGCCACTGATGGACGAGGTGGTTGCGGCTGTTGCAGCGATGCTCCTCCGTCTCGTCGTACTTCGCGCGAGCGGACGATTCCTCGCGGCGTTCCCCGGTGACGACGAGAACCTTCTTGCCCTGGTACGCGGGCTCGTTGTTCAGTACGCGGGCGAACGGGTCGATCTTCAGCGCGGCGCTGCACCAGCGCACACTGAGGTCGGCACTGGTCTGCGGAAACTTCCTGCGTGTGCCCAGCGACGCCCGAATCGTGGGCAGGCTGACCCGCGCTCCCTCGCGCTCGTAACTCACTCCAGCGGTCGGTTCCTTGTCGCGGAGCATCTCGCGAACGAATCCGCCGTCACGCCACGAGAACACGACCGGGATGCCGAGTGCGTCACCCGTCGCCTGGACGTAGGCGTGCGTACAGGGCCAGTCCATCAACGCTTCGCCCTGGCCGTCGATGTCTTGGTGGTGGAGTTCGATCTTCGAGGGTGGAACGCCGAGATCGAGGAGGTGGAGAAGGCACGCGAGGCTGTCCTTGCCGCCCGAGTAGCAGACCGCGATTACGTCGTACTGGTCGAGGGGAAGAAGCTGAAGTGGCTCGTCGAGCGGCGGGTTCTCGAAAAGGGTCGGCTGTTTGTCATTGGTCATTCACCTGACTTTCAAAGTGGGTTCATGCTGCCATTACGACGGGGCAGTGCTCGAACTGCGATCTTGCCATCGCGGCAGCGAGCGGCGGACAGACGGAGTTTCCGCACATCCGGACCTGCGCCGTCTTGCTCAGTGGCTTCCCATCAAACTCCGGCGCGATGTCGTAATCCTCCGGGAACCCTTGCGCTCGGTAGAGTTCCCGTGGCGTCAGCATTCGCAACCCGATGTCGGCGATCATCCACTCCTCGCCATGAATCATTACCAACCCGAAGCGGTGCTTCGATGTGACCGTGTGCATCGGCTCTTCCAAACGCGGGTCTTGGTCGGTTCCGAAATACTTGACCAGAAAGGCCCGCACCTCAGCAAGGTGCAAGCCCTGGGCACTGATTGTCGCCATCGGCTCGGTAACTGGCTGCCCGTCGCGACAAGTACCCCGGAGTTTCACGAGGTTTGAGGTGACGAGGCTGTGGTGATCCGAGGCGGTAACGGTCCCGATTGGGTTGTCGAGATCGCTTCCTACCACACCCGTGTAATGTTTCGCGAGAAAGGCACTGACCAATGCGTGCTTCGCCCCGCCGGCAACGACCGTTCCAAGCGGTTTGTCGATTCCCGGAACCCGTGGGGCTTGGCCATCCCGCTCACCATATCCGACCTGGATCAACGTGGGGCTGACCAGTGCAGTGTGCGGGTCTGTCGTGAGCGTGCCATGTGGTTGATCGACCCCGCGTGGCTTGCCCGAGTAAGTCGGGCCACCGGCACCGACCAGATAAGGTGTCACCAATGCCGCATCTCCCTTGCTCGTGATCGTCTGGAACGGTTGACGCATCGAGCGTTCAGGAGATTGACCGGCCCGGCCACCGACCCCAGCGATGTACGGTGTGACCAAGGCGCGACACCCGCCTTTTTCGGTCGCGATTGTGGTAAGAGGCTGATCGATAGATTCGAGCCTTCCGCCGTGTGCCATGTTGACGATGAACGGCTCGGCCGAATCTATCACGTATCGCCGAAGTCCCGCCGCTACCCGCCGAAGCGTGTTATCCGCGAGCGGCCTTTTCCG
Source organism: Planctomycetota bacterium (assembly GCA_021413735.1). Lineage (GTDB taxonomy): Bacteria > Planctomycetota > Planctomycetia > Gemmatales > Gemmataceae > Gemmata. The sequence continues at coordinate 51,551 of JAIOPV010000250.1, read as the reverse complement.
ATCGAAGATGCTCGGGCATGGGATCGACCAGTCGATGCACTCTGCGGCCGTCCGCCACGGCTTGAGGTCGCGGTCGAATAGGTCGGCCACGATCTTCTTCGGGCTCGCGTTTGTCGCCACGGGCCAGACAATGGGGAGTCCGTCTCGCCGAGCAACGAGGAACAACCGCTTCCGTATGGTTGGTGTGTCGTAATCGCATGCCCGCAGTTCACGCCACTCGACCCGGTAACCAAGGTTCTGGAGTTGTGCTTTCCAGCGATTGAAGGTCGTCCCCTTCCGCACGCGGCACGGCATGCCCTCGTCGTCGAGCGGCCCCCAGTCTTTGAACTCCTCGACGTTCTCAAGGATTATCACGCGGGGTTGAACGGCTTTCGCCCATTTCACAACGATCCATGCAAGGCCCCGAATCTTCTTGCTGACCGGCTTCCCACCTTTGGCCTTGGAGAAATGTTTACAATCGGGACTGAACCATGCGAGTCCGACAGGCCGACCAGCACACGCTTCGATCGGGTTCACCTCCCAGACGTTTTCACAGTAGTGACGGCTGTGGGGGTGATTCGCCTTGTGCATGGCGATCGCTTCAGGATCGTGGTTGATGGCGATGTCTGGGGATCGGCCGAGCCCCATCTCGATGCCGAGGGAAGCTCCGCCGCCGCCAGCGAAGTTATCGATGATGAGTTCGTGGTCCGGGAAGTAGATGGGCTTCACGGTTGCGCGAGCAGCGTTATTGGGTGTAAGTTCGCGTTGCATTCACCTTGATCCTTTCACTGATGAGGTGGGTGTACGGGGCGATGTTTCCAGCATCGCCCCACCTGTGTAGCGCGTTCCGGAGCACGATGCAATCATCTCTTGCCGCCGGTTGCAGTAAGTCATGCCGATCGTCTCCAGCAGGTCACCGATCGCCTCAGCCACTTCCGCCTGAACGGACTGCGTCAGCGATTCCAAACGCATGAGGATGCGTTCGATCGCGTAGACCCGCTGCAGGTCCTCGTTGAGTCCGGAGATGGCGAACAACGGTTGCGGGATGTTCCTCGCGGGGTTCCACTCCTGGAGAGCTTCCAACCGTTCGGTGAGGGAGTCGCATTGGGAAACGAGAAGAGTGATCGGTGTGAGTTGCATGACGAAGCCTCCTGGGGGCGAGCCGAAGCCCGCCCCGATTGATGGTTACTTCGCCGTGACCTGGTCGGATTCCTTCCGGCCCTTGGCGTCGGCTCGCTTCTGGTTCTTGATCCAGGCGTAAGCCTCGCGAAGAAGTTCGGCCATCTGGAGGATGTCGTCCACGTTCAATGAATCTGTCTCACGCCATGTGTCATCGCCTTGCTTGTAGCTACGTTGAGGCGTCGCTGAGTAGTAAGTCTGGCCACTCGTGCTCGTGTTTCTCCACACGACAACTTGCAGGCATCCGTCGCGGAACTTCATTGCTGGGCTGGTCATGATCTTTCTCCTTCTGGTTGCTGGCTCGCCAATCGAGCCTTGTAGCACCAACCAGAAGCCGGTGGCGCTGGGCCGGGCACACAGGAAAAGCTGAAGGCTTCCGCCCTTGCGGAAAGCGGCTTTTCTTGTTGAGCGGCACGGCTCCGGATTCAAGGTGCATCAAAAGGCAACTGGCGTGTCAGCAGAGTGGGAGGTGTTGTGACCGATTCACATGTGGGATCGCGACACATGAGCCTAGCAGTTGCGCGGATTACGCGGTCGTGCTAGGCTCGCTTCCTGTCGAAGGGAAGGAGGCAAGTATGCCACTGCTGCTTGAGTATTGGAAGCCAATAGTTGGCTGGGACGAACTGTACGAAATCTCAATTCTCGGAACCGTCAGGCGGCTGAAGACCAGCCAAGGCGCAAGAGCCGGCGTAACGCTGCGACCATACGTGAACGGGAAAGGTTACTGGGCTCTGAACCTATGGAAAGATGCAAAGCAGCACAAGTACACCGTGCATGCCCTAGTGGCGATGACCTTCATCGGCCCCTATCCGGACGGACAAGAAGTTAATCACAAGGACTCGGATCGGAACAATCCCAGGCTCAGTAACCTGGAATACACGACGCCGCGTGGGAATATCATCCACGGCCGGGACCGCCTGCAACGGGAAGCCGGCGTGCGGTCCCACACTTGCATCCTCACGGCTGAGGAAGCGTTGGCCATCTATTCGCTTCGAGAGCATCTGTCGTGCGATGAAATCGGGGAACGGTTCGGCGTCTCGCGTCAGGTGGCGAGCGGGATAGTGTTCGGGCGGTCGTGGTCGTGGGTCACGGGCTCTGCGGGCGGTAGTCGCCCACCTCGGAAAGGGAAGGCGGCGAGGGACAGATTGCGAGAGCAGATCCTGGCGGCTGACCTGACGCTGTCGAGTCGAATCGTCGGCCGCCTTCTCGGGGTGAGTCACTCCTACGTTCAGTTCGTCCGCAAGAATGGGCGAGACGCGGCCTGGTGACCTGGGCTCGTGCCGACCTGCACTCGTCAACCGACACCGGGAGGCTCCCGCAGGGAAACGGCACTGGCAGATTGTAAACAGCGACGGCTCGGGCAGTCTCCCCGGATCGGTTCAGGTGGGGATGGCGGCAGGAAGTGAACGCAGGCACTTGTCCCGCAATCAGACGCGAGATAGAATCACGGGTTCCGAACTCAACAAGGAGAATGCGGCATGCCGGTCAACCGATGCGACACGTGCAAACGGGGCGACGCCGGGTATCTCGACAGCGAGAAGAGCGTCCACGATCTGGATTTGGCCGAAGTCGAAACCGAGAAGGCGAAGTACCAGGCCAAGATCGCCCGGATCAAGGCGCACCTCGCCGCTCTCAAGGCTGGGGCAAACCACGACACGTCGCCGGCCAGCAAAGCGTGCCCGGACTGCGGTCACGGGTGGCGGGAGTTCCAGAAGCACCGGAAGGATCTGGAGCAACTGGACGAGGCGGAAGCGGGGGCAACCCTGGCTGCCACTACACGGGATTACAACGCCCTCCTCGCGAGGGAAACCGCCCTGCGTGCTGCCGCTGGCACGGCCACGGGAGCCGGTACGCCCTGAATCGTCTACCCGACACACCGAACCATAAGGGGCGCACGTTCATGACCCTGATCGCCGCGATCAGAACAGCCGACTCCGTCGTCATGGTCGCAGACCGCCGCATCACGAAACGGGTCGGCGTCGAGGATAACGTCACGAAGCTGTTCAAAGTGGGGAACACCGCGATCGGGACCGCCGCGCACGGGGTCAGGCAACTCGAGCCGCACACCGACAACGTGCGGTTCGATGTTTACCAACTCATGCAGACGCACTTCGCTGCCCACCCCTTCTCAGCCGAGTCTTTGGGAGCATTTGAAGGTGTGCTGATCAAGGGGTTCGCCGACTACCGCAAGGCATACAACGTAACAGACCTCCCAGTAAAGCCGGGCGAGATCGTCTTTCAACTACTCTTTCACTCGTTCGATGGCGGCGAGTTTCGGAGGCGACATCGCGAGTTCATCCTGAGGGGCAACGGGACGCTCGGTCAGCACGGTAACAACCGCCCGCAGGAGCATGGCGGGGCACATCTGATGGGCACGCCATTGCTGGTCGATGGTCTGACTGGAGACACAGACAAGCGGTTCAAAAGTTTGCGTGCAGATCCGGAGATCGAAAAGCTCGTCGTCAAGCGCAAAGAGCAAGACATCGGCGTGGTCACCACCGCGCAAGCGAAGGCCTTCGGTGTACGCCTTATTGAAGTGTGTCACGACAAGTGCGAGGAACTGAAAGTGCCTCGGGTTCCGATCAGCCGCACCTACGACCTCGCCGTATTGACCGCCGGCGGCGTCACCTTCGGGATGTGAGGCCGCCGAGCCCTGTCACGCCGCGTCATCGGCCTTCTTCGGCGGGGCCGGGATTCGTTCCCACCACTCGTGCGAACACGCCCGACACCGGTATTTGGTTTCCGTGAACTTCCCCTCTTCGACGGTTCGCCTTGCCCGAAACAGGTAGCGGTGGTGGTTGCACTTCGGGCAGCAGCGATCGGGGCGTTCGAACGGCGACATCCGGGTGACTCCTGGTGGCGGGATGGGAGTTATCGGCAGGCGGGGTAACGCCCCTTGAGCATCCGTGTCTTCCTGCCGGGGCTGGGGAGTAATCGTGGCGGGCGGTCGAATGACGACCCGAACCCCGTCGCGGGCCGGAGGGAGATGCCAGGATTCGTTAATTGGTAAAAATATTGGGCTGGACAGAACGCTTCGGAGTGGAGGTGGACAGTCACTGACGGTGGCCGAAAAGCAGCCGAATATCGCAAAATCTGATTGATTATGCACTTCTGGCCAACACTTTGGTCACACCTTACGTCTTTGCTATACTATTAGGTGAGGCGAAGTTGCCTTGGATTACTAAGACGACAAAGATGGTCGTGTTTTCTGGAGGCGAACGATGGCGAAGGAAATGATCGCCCACGCGGCGGCGGAGCTGACCCGGTTCGAGGTGGAAAGCCTGGAGCGCATCCGCGAGACGATGCTGTCCGGACTCAATCACGAGCGGGCGCTCATCAACCGTCTCGCCAAAGATGCCGAGGGAGAACAACTCGAAGACCTCGGCTCTGACAACCACTTCCTTGATGAGGCCGAAGAACTCGTCGGAAAACTCCTCCTCGTCGGCCTTTACCGCGTGGTCGAAAACTCTTCCAAGCAAGCCCTCAGGCACCGCTACTCCGAGAACAAGGTCAAGAAATGCTACAAAATCGATCAGCTTAAGAAGGTTTTCGCCGACGACCTGAAGGCCGACCTGACCAAGGTGAAAAACTTCGCCAAGATCGACGAGCTACGCGACCACAATAACACTGTCAAACATGGCGGGAAGCTTCCCGCTAAGGCCCTCGCGATGTACGAACACTACCGGGATTACGTGTATCAGTACATTCACGACCTCGTCCTGGCTGTCGTGCCCGACACCAAGTAACTCAAGCGAGTCATGGCTTCCGCCCCGTGAACGGCACCAGCACAGCGGCGTACGGCACGTAGAGCGGGTGGCGTGGATGGCCGTCCTTCGTCAGGCCGAGGGCGAGCGGTTCGGTACCAAATGCCTTCAGCCATTCGAGCACGGCCAAGTCCTGGTCCCGGTGCTCGCCGTGGACACCCCAGCCACACACGACGGGTCCCGTGCTGAGATCGCCGAGCAGCGTCTGGTCGAACCAGGCCCGGTTGTCCGGCCCCACGGGCTCCTCTGCCCGCTTCAGGTCCGCCGGATCAGTCGCCCGGAAGGCGAACAGGTTCAGCACGGCCAATCGGCCGCATCCCCACCGCTGAGCAAAGCCGATGCAGCGGCGGATCGTGGGGTCGTCCTGCATTGCATCTGCGGTCGAAGGGTTCAGCATGATGAACGTGGCGGTCCGCACACCGGGTCCGACCTGGCGGGTCAAGACGTAGCGGTACTTCCCGCACGCGGAGATGACGGCGTTCTGTTCGAGCGGCAGCGCGGTCATGGCGCGGCCTCGAAGAACCCCAGCTTTCCCCTGCAGGGATGGAATGGGAGCGGTTCCGCACGCGGGATGCAGAAGCCGAGGGGGCCGAAGAACCACGGGGACGAACTGGCGGTCACGACGTCCGCGAGCACTCCCTTGCCGACGATTCCGCCGCGAGGAAAGTCCTGCGGCTTGGGCAGAGGAAGATCGGGGAAGGCTTGACGAACCCAGTCGTACCCGGCCCGATCGAATTGCTGGCTCGCGTGAATCAGGAATTCGCCGCGGAACTTGGTGTTCCACGAGCGGTTCTCGTAGGGCTTGTAACCGTTCGCGATGAGCCACGCCCACGGCTGCCGGATGCTCAGCGCTTTCATCGTGGCTTCCCCGGTCCGTCGTCCCGCAGCAGGTTATTCGCCCTGGCGATCGCGTCTCCGGCCTTCTCTCGCAACGATTCGGGAACGGTGAGTTGCAGCCTGCCGTCGTCGGTGGGTGTGTGCTTGCTGTCGTGGTAATCTTTAAGGGCACGGGTGGAAAGGTAAAGGCTACCTCGCAAGAGTGCGTTTTCGACGGTAAGGTCGCGGGGTTCGGGCGCGGTGGACGTGTCGGTCATTCGTCCACCCTCCCATTCTCCAACTCTTCGACGATGGCGTCGATCAACTCCTTGCCCTCCGCCAAGCCGAACCGCATGGTGTCCCCGCCGATCGGATAGGCCTCCCAGTACGGGGAGCCTACGTGCCCGAGCACGTCTTTCGTGTCGAGGTACACGCTGACGTCCCGGTCTGGATGGTCTGTTTTGCAGACGCGGAATCGCGCTGCCGCTCCGGCGAAGGGGAAGGTGACCTTGAACGAGTAGCCAGAGGGAAGGGTCAGCCAGGGGAGCGATTCGATGTGGCCAAGGTCGTGCTTGCCAAGCAGAAGGTGCTCGAGTTCGCTCGACAGGGTCATGATCGAGAAGGATCGCGGCAGAACCGGTTCGGGCGTCGGCTTCTCGTCCAACGTCACCTGCACGACGTACTCACGACCCCGATACTCTACCTTCCCTTTCGCTGACCCGCCGCCAGCGTGAGCGAGGATTTTGACGGCCTCGCTTGTTGTCAGGTCTTTACGCTTCAGTAACCACATGTCACCTCTCTTTCCGGGCTCTCGCCCTGTTGCTTATTTCTCTTGCGTCAGCGGGCGGCAGGGGCCGAAGGCGTCCGCAGGACCGAAGCCCGAGAGCACGCGACGGCGAAGCCGGGACGCCCTCACCTGACGACTCCCTTCCGTCTCTCCGCCAGCTTCACCCATAACTCTCCTGCCACTCGTTCTGCTTCCCTCACCCATTCCACTGCTCCCTGGTCGTCTGCGTCATACAGCACTTCCACTCCCCGGCTTTGCCGTTCACGATCCTCGACGGTCAGCAGCGTTACCCCTCTCGGCTTCGGATGCAGCACGCAAAGCTGCTCCTTGAACCGCTGCGTCGAATCGACTGCTTGCTTCCCAGAAAGCGGAGATACACCGAGGGACACGCGAATCGTCCGGGTCATGCCCTGGACTTCCCGGCTCGCTTCACCTGCCCCCACACTTTCGATGCCGCATCCCGAACCTTCTCCGCCCAAGCCCTCGCCTCGCCGTTGCCTTCCTCAAAAACAACGTCCAAACCCCGGCGCCCGGAATCATCGTGAACCGTTTCCAGCCACGCAGAATCTGCCCGGCCAAATCGCTTTAGGAGGAGTTGTTTCGCCTGAACCGCCTGGTCCACCGCCTGTTTACCCACCGAAGGAGACATGCCCAGCTTGATGCGAGAGAGGATGGGATCGCCGGTCATGCGGAGAGGCAAGCAACAGGGTTGAGCCAAGCAATTTCGCCCCAAGCCTCGCGAGCGGCTGCGTTGTAAGCCAAGGCCGCCCGGTCCTCGGAGTCGAAGGTGCCGAGGTGGCGGATGGTTCCCTCGGTCTTGATGCGGGCCACCCAGCGGTTACCGACGCGAGCAACGCCCTTGTACTGGGAGCTGAACCCCCGGCCTTGCTTGCCGATTCGAATGTTATTGAACCTCTTTGGGACGTTGCGGGTGGTGATGACCCACCCCTCGGGAACGGGGTTCAGGCGAGCGAAATCCCCGAAACAGCGTAGGGCGCACTCGTTGTACGCGGCTGCGGCGTCGATCTCGTTCTCGAACAGGCCCAGGTGAAGAATCTGATTCTCGAATTTCACGCGGGCCTGCCACTTGCCGCTGCGCTTATGCCAGGTGACGCCTTTGTACTGGCTGCGGGTGCCACGCCGTGGCCCGAGGTTGAAGCCGTTCTGCTCCGGTGTGCAGATGCGGAGGTTGGAGCGACGGTTGTTCAACTTGTCGCCATCAATGTGGTCGGTGAACATCCCATCGGGCGTGTTCATGATCTGCCGGTGCATAGAAATGCCACGGGATTTGCCGTCGATGATCACCGTCCGCCTGGCGTAGCCCTTCGCCGAGATGTGCCACTTCCATTGCGAAAGGCAGTCGTAGTCGTCGGCGTCAACAAGAGCGATGTGACCTTTGTTCAAGGGGATTGCTTTTGTGTCTGGTGGTAGTAGAAGGGTGTCACCCATGTCGTGCTCCATCACGGTTGTGGTCAGGGTTGCAGGCGGCGCGTCAACGCCCCTGTAGCCCGAACTGTAAGCCAACGCCGTCATTTGTCAATCGACCGTTTGGGCGACGCTTCCTGCTCCGGCTCAGCCTCCAGCAGCGCGAGCACGCCAGCCTGACCGTACTTCGCTATAAGCCGGTCAAAGAAATGGGCCTTCGCGGCGGTTTCGATGACTTCCTGTGCGGTGCTTACTTCCATATCAACCCCCATGCAGCTTCCCACGCCTGCCACATGCCGCGCGTTACCTCATCTTCAACAATCTCAGTCTCGCCAGGGAAGCCACCAGCAAACCACTTCTCAAACGCCGCTCGGCAATCAACCGGCTGTTCTGATATCGCCTTGCCGATATCGCCAGATGAGGCCGAAAGCAGCATGTTCTTGACCGGATATTGCTCGGCACGCTCCATGGTTCGCCAGTCCATGGAGTCCGGCTGTTGGATGGCAGGAGAGGCAAGATTGTCACCCTTGGGGCCGGTTGCTGACGAATGCGATGTGTCGGCCTCGACCTCTCCCATAAAGGTGGAGCGGGGGGAGGGAATCGAACCCTCCCGACTGTCATGACAGCCTGCGTTACCAGACGCACCCACATTGGTAAATCGAATCTCACTACGGCGCATCTCTTCCACCGCTGCGGTCGCTAGATGGTAGCGCATCGCGTGTACCCAGAACCGCGCCTGGCTATCTTCATGAAAAATGGCAAGCATTGCCTGCGCCACTCGCTGCACGACATCCGGAGATTCACTCGCCGGCACGGTGGCAATGCAGCCGCCCGGCTTCGGCTCGCACTTGATGGCGTTGCCGTAATGCGTGCAGCCCTCGTCCTGGCAGGCATCCGGAGATTCAGTCGGTAGCTTGACCACCTTCGGCCCATCCGGGGTAAACTCGACATAGCCGACAACGGTAGACTTCGGCCCCGCGTTAGCGCTGTTCCTATTCAACGTCACCGTTTTTGGTCCATCACTCGACAGATGTAGGAGGCCAGAATCTTCGCAAGCAATAGACCAGGGGGCCGTCTTGCGGCTGGTATCGAGCTTCTCATCAACCGCCTGCTGCATGGGAGCTTTCACATAGCCCTTTTCGCGGAGGAACAGGAAGGCGGAATAGATGAGATGAGCGGTGGCGTATAGGTGGCTGTACTTGGCTTCCAGGTCCGGGTAGTCGTGATGGTCCAGGCGGCGCTTCGCAGCTTCCAGGGCTAGGGATTCCAGCGGGTCGGTCATTTCCGGTTCGGGCATCCGATCATCTTGCGGGCGTGCGCAAAATGATAAGTTGCTTTCGTTTCCGTCAGTTGCCGCGTCAACAGGTTGGGTGGCGAATTCCTCGGCAAGTTCGATGCAATCCATAACGCCCAGGCGATATGCGGCATGAGGATCATGGGAGAGGAGGTTGCGGAAACTCTGGATTAACGCCTGGGTCATTCTGCTTTGCTTTCTGCGAAGTGGTTTCGATAGACGGTGAGGGATTCCCGCAGGCAATCTTCTATGTCCTCCATGCCAGCGCAGGCCTTCAGGGCCTGCTTGAGCAGGGCGGCCTCGATTGTCGCGTTATCGCCCTCAGATTGTCGCGTTATTCGATCCGGTGTCCGGTGAGCATCTACAACGCCGAGGATTTCAGCCGCCTTCCTGAAGCAGTGCTCACAGCCATTGACGGAGGAAGGGCAATTTAGCCGCGAGGCGATTTTCTCGATCAGCGATTCGGGCATCAGCATAACTCCTTTATCCGCTCGACCATCTCGGCGGCACGCTTGTCGGCAATCTTGGGTGCTGCGTCAGCCCTGTCAGTCTCAGCCACCTGAATGAAGTCGCAAATGGCATCCATGATGGCGCACCAGCATGCGTGCTTGACTCGTGAGTGCTGGCGAATGGTTCGCATGTGCTTCAATGCCTCAGCCAGCGCCGCATCACTGTTCTCATCAATCAAATCGTTGCTGGTCATGGCATTACCCCGCCAGTCCAGAATCCGCCGCAGTACAGGACAAAAACGATGAATAGCTCAACCGCAACGCATCCTAGGCGAACGCCCGGTTTCTGCGTGGGGCTCGTGATGTTCGATGCCGCTAAAAGCAGCACCAAAAATGCCATCGTATATTGGGGCCAGTGAAATATCATGTTAACTCTCCTCTGAATCCGTTCATTTCGTTTCCTTGCTTCTTGCGCAGTAAAAGCAGCCCCAGCCCGTCACTTTACCCGTGACCCAATCGGCCATTAGCAGCCGCTTGTGGAAGCCAATCCGGCAGAGCGACTTTCTCCAGGCGACTTTGAGTTGGGTCACTATGCTTCCTCCTGTTCCGCCCAGCCGAACGCCCCGATTCGAGCGTCACACGCCGCACAATAAATCTCCGGCCATACTCCGAGGTCCGTGCGGCAGGTGAATGTCTTGTTCCGGCAGGCTTTGCAGCCGATGAGGTGCCGATCACCAGAAGGGGCCTTATCGTTTGAGAAGGCGAGGAACACCACTTTGTCGCTATCGTCGATCGGTTCCTTTGTCACAACGCAGCATCCTTTCTCAGGCAGGTGGAATACACGTAAATCCCGCCCTTGCTCTCGCACGCCTTCCAGCGGTAGACGCTTACCGAGCCGACGAGCAGCAGAATCGCAATTGCCCACTTCATCACGCCTCCTCCACCTGAGCTTTAGTTGATTTGACGATGCGGTAGCCGGCGCTCCGAAGCTGATGAACGCAGTTCATGCAGGCCATGGTGTCGCCGTCGATTTCCTCATCGCTCACCTCCACCGGCTCCGGCAGGGCGGCGAGAATCTCCACCGCAAGGTTCTCAAGGGTCGGCTTGTTGGCTGCTGAACGAGCAATGCGCTTGTCCAACACAGCGTAAACGGCCTCCACTCGATCCTGGCTCGGGGCGGGTTTGGCCATCTCTCGCATTGCTTCCAGGTTGAGGCGGAAATCCCGGTAGCATCCAGGCATCCCGCCGCTCGGGTAGGCGCAGGGGATGTCGTAGTCATTCCCGTTGCAGGATTGACAGACGCGAATGGACTCCGATTCGATTGGCGGGGTGACGCGAGTGTTCCAGGCTTCCGCTGCTATTGCCTTGGTTGCATAACCATAGGGATCAACTTCATCGCGGGATGCCGTGCATTTCCCGCCGTTGGTGCATACGACTCGCTGGGTGTCGGGTTCAACGCACTTAACGAAGCGTGCGTCAGCACCGCAGAACGGGCACGGTTTCAGGATTATCTCTCCGGATCTCGCGTTACTCATTGTTCCGTTTCTCCTTAACCATCTCGGTGATGCGGCTGTAAGGGACATGTCCACGTACATGCGGAACTCCACCATGGCTCCACGAAATAAAGGTAAGGCCGTGCATGCCCCTGAACACGTCGCTTGCGTCGAAGGCTCGGCATATTGACTCGACAACTTCGTCAACGGTGTTCGTGATCGGTTGGGTCATAGCCGTCTCCTACAAATACACTTCGGCAAGAATGAGCGAGGCGATCTCGCGGGCGAGGTCTTTTCTCTCCGCCACGATATACGCCAATCCCAATTCCCGCTGGCGGTCATCCGCTCTTGCGATGTATTTTCCGTCAAGCATGACCAGCGCCCTTTCAGTAATTTCGTCTATCAGGCTGTTGGTCATAAATACCTCCCCGCTATATTCCCGCATTCAGCACGCGCTTTATCGAAGGCCGCTTTTGGAGTGAAGGCAATGACCTGCCTAGTGTCTTTGTTGATTTTCACTTTGATGATTGACCAATCAATAATCTTGGCGACTTCCCGTGCGAACGCCTTTGCTTTTGTATGAGAAGAAAATTCATAAGGAAATTTAAGACCGGTAGGCATGTGGGTGACAACCCACTCCCAATCAAACGTGAAGTGTCGGTGAACGCCGAAGAGGCCATCATCTGACAAATATGCACTGCGGCCTGGTTCGTAGTCGCCGCGGATATTCTTTATTTGGACATCCTGCATTTTGCGCGAAAATTTCATAACCCTCCCGAACCCTTTGTCCCGTTCTCTTTCATGGCTTGTCCTTCCATTGCGTGTGGCAAAGGATGCACGCCCACCAAATCAGGTTTGCAGTGTGCGAATCCAGCGGAATGGAGCAGCACTTCTTGCAGCTTGGGCATTGCCTCGTCATGTGTTCCCTCCGGGGGGCTTTGTCCGTTTAAGCAGGAGCGGATTAAGTCCCTCCTTGTGACGCCAGACAATCATTCCGGCAGTGCGATTCCCCCCATCGCACTCTGAGAAGAACATGGCGTTACTTCCTGCGGTGTCATCATGGCGAGTCACCTTGATCGGGATGCGGCCCTTCGATGAGACGTATTCGAGCAGCTCACCCACCCGAGGCCGCTCGCTGATCGCTTGCGGATGACGTATGCGCTTCCGGCACCAGTCGTCGCCAAGAATTGTTTGTTCCGTTTTCATATCGCTTCCTTTCTGTTCCGCCCGCCAATCGGGCCTTGTGTGGAGCGCCCGAAGCCGCTGGTGCTGCGACGGTCAAGCGAAGGGGGCAGGGTCCCGCTGGCAGCTTGATCCGTCACGGCTGCGGCTTCAGCTTCCACGTGCAAGGCCTGGCGGGACGGGATGAAGGGATGTGATGCGGGATGGGTCATGCGGCGGAATCCGGCTCCCTCGATACATTCTCCTCCGCGATGTTGACCATTTCGGCCTCCACGCAGGCTTCAAATCCTGGTGCATCGTGGCTGCCCCGGACCGCAAGAACTCGTCCTTCAGCTTCCTGGCGAGCTGACTTCTCCCGTTCGTCTTGGACGTATGCATCGAAATCCCCGACATGCCGTCCGCTCACTGGCGACTCCTTCAGTCGCATTTTGGCAGGGTCGAGCGGGTAGAGCAGGTCGAGCTCGCGCGGCTCTTTGATCCCGTTCTGCTCAGGGTGCGGATCGTGTACCAGCTTCCCCTTGTGCCAGACCGTAGAGTGATCCACGCCCCGCGCTGACTCCCCCGCAACAATCAGGTAGCCGTCGATACGCCGTAGCTTGAAGGCATTACAGTCGATGTTGATGACGCCCCAGCCGTGCGTCGCCAGCCATGCCTTGATGGCCTTCCACCACTCGGTTTCGTCTTTCCCCGCGATCTCGAAGAACTTGGGGACGGCTTCGAGCGGCAATTCCATGACGCTTGCGAGGCAGGCTGAAAAGCAGTCATCTGGTCCTGATTGCATGACTGGCTTCATACTTGTGGCCACGCGCCACGGTTTCTCTGCAATTCGTGGACAGCATCCGAAAGCACAACCACGAGCGATGTCGAAAGCTCTCCCGCTGGCAACTCTGTTTCGACCCGGCGCATCGCCTCAACAATCCTTGCCTCTAAACTTGTCATTCCTTCGAGCTGCATAATTCCTCCTGGTGGTTTGTATCCCTCGATCGTTGCTGTTCAGGCACCGGGTTTAACCAAGCGCGTTCACCCCGGTACTTCACGATTTCGCGGTTGTAAGCGCGTCCAGCTTCGTCTTCGTCGAAGAAGTACCCAACCCGGACCATCCTCCCATCGCGCTTGTGTTGACCCGGCTCAACGTATTTGAACGTCACCAGCCAGCGCGGCGTATCTCGGAGCGGAGCGTACATTACACCCTTGTATTTCGACGTGCATGGCTTGCCGTGGGCAGAGTTCTGCTTCCGCGAGTTCCAGCCATTTTCCTGGTACGTTGCCGTCCGGAAGTTGCTTTTCTGGTTGTTCATCGAGTCGTTGTCGATGTGATCCACGCCGTAGGCACCAGCCATCACCATCTGGTGCATGAAGATTTGCTTCCGGGTGTTTTGCTTCCCGTAGATAAAGCAGCACGGGTAAGGCTTGCCCTTGTCCACGGCGCTGCCCATGTACCAGATGAACCGGGAGAGGAGGGGAAAGTCCTCGTCGTCGCACAGGGCCACTTCACCGTTCTTGCAGATAATCTCTTTAACCACCTTCACCTCCTTTCCGCCCCAGTGGGCTAGACCGTTAAACGTTCTTACTTCTTGCCATCGAGATGATCTGCGAGCATCAGGCATTCCTCCGCCAACTCACGAAGCTCAGCTGATACCCAATATTGACCGCTGCTCGCGTCTAGAAAATTTAGGTAATACCCCGGAGACATATTGCTCGGTTCACATCGCACGAAGTTGATTTTTGCCCCAAGGCTTGTTATAAATTTGTGCTCTTTGATCTTGCCGATAGAGGGCAGGAAATCACAGATCACCGTGATGATTCTTTCGATGGGCCGCTTGGGCGTATCTTGCAGTGCTTGCGTCATTTTTATCTCCTTGTTATTGCTGTGTTCTGTAGGTGTCTGTAACCGTTATCCATTGGCCGCGCTGCGGATTTGCGACTTCCTCACCGTGATCTCCTCGCCAGCTTCTCGGAAGTTGTAACCCAGCATCGCTTTTGCAGTTCCGCCTGCTACCACTCCGTGTAGCCATTCTCCGTCCTGCCCCGTCACCTTCAGCCCGAAGATTCCCTTCCGACTGTGGTTGATGATGTACGTCTCCCCGATGTCGTACTTTCTCGTCATGCCTCCTCGCCCTCTCCTTTTTCGAGCGCCCGTCGGGTCTGATATAAGTTTCGTATCATTTTCCATGCTTGTTTCTGGCTGTATTTGCCGTGATAAAATGCTTCCATAACGTCTTCATAGTGACTCAACTCCGCGACTATTTCAGGCACAGCGGCGATTAGTCGTGCGTGCTCCTCATCGGTCTCCGCAATGACGAACAGCGGATTCTCGGTTGGCCCCTTGATGTACCGACGCCATCCTCCTTTATCGCATTGCGTGATCGTCCACGGCCCCGGCGTCACCATCTTCATGCCGCCTCCCCCTGGCGCATTGCTGCCTTTGCCTCTTTGCAGGGCCTCTGCGGCACGATTCCATTCAGGTTCAAGATTTCCCATTCCTTCGCCAGCAGTGCTTTGGCTTCGCTGAGCTGGTCGCCGCCACGGGTCAGAGCGGACACTGCAATCGCTGCCAGCACCGCCTTTGGGACCTTGTCGAACAGCTCGTCAAGAGCGGCGGCGTATTCGTTGTGGGTGTTGCTAATGCTTGCCATTTTCTATCTCCTTGTAATTGTTCAATTTCAAAGTGTGCCGGATTCTTTCACCGTTGCCTTCTTGCGCTTCCTATAGTTCCGCAGCCCACATAACCCAGAACAGAACTTCTGCCATGTGGTCCGCTGCTCGAACTTCTTTCCGCACTCTTCGCACTTAACTTTCATGACGATCCCGTTTGTTGATGCGCAATTCATTGCATAGCTGATTCGTTCGTTCAGGCGATTTGTTTGCTTGCGCGAAGCTTCAAAGTGTGCGCCATCTTCCCGTTTCGCTCACCACCTCTGCAACCACTTCGGATGCATCAGGCGAGCGTGTACGGGAGGGCCGTTCATGGGCACCATCCGTCCTTTATTGGTCAACGGAAACGAGAAACTCGGTTCCGCTTCGATCTGGCACTTCGATCTTCCTCCTATCCGGGCATGTCCTGGCCGGAGCGAAGAATGCGAAGCCCACTGTTACGGCCTTCGTGGTCGTTATGTCTTTCCGCAAGTGAAGGAGCGTCTGGAATGGTGCTTCGAGATGAGCAAACGGAAGGACTTCACCCGGTTGCTTGCGGACGAGATTTACCGCAAAGGCATCTTGGTTGTCCGCTTCCATGTCGTCGGCGATTTGTACTCACCTGGGTACGCGGAGAAGGTCAGGCAGGTGGTGGAGCAATCCTCACACTGCACCTTCTTTCTGTACACGAGGTCGTACACTGTCCCAGCGATCTTGCCGGTCATCCGCGACCTGGCGAAGCTACCGAACATGTCCGTCTGGCTCTCAGCGGATCGTTCCATGGGCTTGCCGTGCGAAGTGCCGGAAGGCTGTCGAGTGGCGTGGATGATGGTGGAAGAGAACGAGACGGTGCCAGAAGGCGTCGATCTATTGTTCAGACTCCGCGAACTGCGGAAGAAACCACTTCCGCTGCCGCTTCTGCCCGTGATCTGCCCGACGGAAACGCCGGAAGGAAAACGGGTGGGAACGTCTTGTGCCACTTGCAAGCGTTGTTGGAAGTGACTGAACGCGAGCCGTACCTTCGGGTGCGGCTCTGCGATTACATCTATTTGCTTGGCAGCCGCTTCACTAATCTCGGAATGATCTGCCAGCAGCTCTTCCGATAAACGGTTTCCCCGCATACGGGGCATTCACCCGTTTCAGGTTCCCGCAAACCATAAATGATGACCACTTCAACTTCCAAGTGCTTACCGCACTTCGGGCACTCCTCCGGCGTGATGTACGTTTCTACATCCTGTGCCTTCTCGGGAACGAGGGATGCTAAATAGCTCGCGGTACCGCCGACGAACGTCTGGTTCAGTTCTGTTACTTTTGCACCGTCTGAAAACACGCTAACCGGGCCGTCCTCTGACACGACTACCGCAATCACCCGTGGCTCGTCGAATGTGAACCGTTTTGCCGACGTATGCCGGGTGCCTCCCACTTTGGGGATGATCTCTCGTGATCTTTCTGAGTTCTGCAAATGGTGTCCCATTGACAGGAGCTTTCCGTCCGGCGCGACGAACACCGCACCGTCGTGGCGGCAGAGCAACGAGCGAATCGCAGGGATGTGCGTTTTGTCGCAGACATTCAACCCGAGGCTGGACAGGTCGATGCCATCGGCCGGTGCCGCCTTCGCATTTTTCAGGCAGAGCACGAGCGTCGTCCCCACGTTTGCCGGGCTGAGTGCGTGGAACGCCAATTCAAGCATGCCGTCCAGTGTGTTGATTATGACTTGCGGAGCTGCGGTAATCACGTCCGAAACCACGGATTCGGCGTGCGGCCGTATCAGCCACTCGCCCGCTTCGTAGATATGAATTGCCTGTTTTGCGAATACCCGAACAACTCCTTTTCCATTTCGATGAACGAGAAATCCCTTCCACTTGTTCGCCAACTCGATCAACCGACTCTCTTCGTCATTTGCTGAGGCAAAAAGAGCGACGTGTGCATACTTGCTCTTTCCGACAACGGCGAACGATGCGATACCGTCCGCCATCTCCCTGGCCATTTCTCTACTGACTTTTTTGAGCTTCCCATCAGCCTCTTCCGAACTCGGTGCCTTTTCCAAGACCACGCAACCGTAGGTCGGCACTTCTCCCTCGTGCTTCGGTGGGAAAAGTGCGTATTCAACCTCGTCCACGAGTGTTTCAAAACTCGGCGCCCCCTTGTCCACCACTTGCCACTCAATCAGCCCCTCCTTCACCTGATCTCTTCGAGGCATCGTTTTCCCCTGAGGGCGAACCGCATTCCCCGGAATGCTAGACGAACTGACACTTTGTCCGCGATGACGTTCGTGTCATTATACCACTCGTATTGAGTCCGTTCAGAACAGCGACTGCTGCGTTCCCGTCGGCCTCACCTTTGAGCGGAACGAGATCACCGGCTTGTCGTCGTCCTCGGGCGGCGGTTCTTCAGCCTTCGGCAGTTCATGACTCTCCTCCACGACTGGCGGGTTAACCGGCTTCGGAGCGTCGGGCTTCCCCTTCTTCACCCGCAGCGGGGCGGCCTCCACAACGTGCCCGTCCTTCAGTGCCTTGATCTGCTCGGCCAGTTCCGCCGCGGTGGGTTCACCTTCTGCCGGCGTGCCGGAGAGGGACACCTTCAACCGATCGCGGAGAGCCGTGAGTTCGTCGATGTACGCTGCGTGGAGGAATGGCTTGCCCAACCGCAGTTGGTAATCACCGAGTTGCCGCTCTGCCAGCTCCCGGTCCTTCCGCACGTTGTCGATCAACTCTCCGTAGGTATCCACGATCCGCCCGAGGGCGTTCAAGACTGCTCGGGGTCCCTGTGATTCGCGGGAGAGCATTGTGTGCCGGGATGTTTCCCCGTCGAGGTAAACGTCTGCGGATCCACCTGAGTGCTTCTCGATCCCGAATGCCAAGCCGGAGTACCTACCCAACGGAAAGCGGCGGCGGTACTCAACCTGTTCGGGGATGCGGCTCAGAGCGTTCGCGAATGCGGGGTCTTGCGGTGCGATCGACCGGTTGTTCACGGTGAGCGTGCCGGCATCTCCGCCATTGACGGTCTTTGCATCCGACTCCAGTGCGGCAAGACGCTGATCCATCCGCTCGATCGCCTGGGGGAGTTCGCGGAGGTTCTTTCGCGCGAGGTACTGCTCGTCGGCGTGGTTCCGGCGAAGCACACCGAGCCGTTGAAGTTCGGCATCCGCTTCCGCCAGCACCAGCACGGCCGGGTTCCCCGACGCGATCGCCTTGACTTCCGCGTAGCTCAACTCCTGGCCGCCGACGTCCTCGGCCTGGCGAACGCCGGATTCTCCGGTCATGATCTGGCCGATGAACTTCGCCTTTGTTTCGAGTGCCTGCCACATATACGCGTCGAAGCTTCCTTCGGTGACGTAGCGGTAGATCGAAACCTCAGCGTTCTGATTCCCCTGGCGAAGGATGCGACCGTCACGCTGCTCGACCTCCGCCGGCTTCCACGGCGCATCGAGGTGGTGCATCGCCACCAGTCGCTTCTGCACGTTCGTCCCCGTACCCATCTTCGACGTGGAGCCGATCAGCACCCGGATCGTGCCGTTGCGGACCTTCTCGAACAGGGCCTGCTTCTTCGCGTCTGAATCAGCTTCACCCATGACTGCGATCTGGTCACGCGGTATCCCCTGTTCGATCAGCTTGCGGGTCGCCTCCTCGTAGGCCGAGAATCCCCAGGCTGTAGGATTCACGCCCATGTCGCAGAAGATCATCTGCGTACCCTTCGTCGGCGCGGTCCGTTTCCAGATGGCGACGACATTCTCGACCATCGCGTTGATCTTCGAGCCGGGGAAGTCTGGAGCCGAGGGTGAGAGCATCCGGGCGTCGAGCGCAAGTTTGCGGCCGTCGGTGGTGATTGCAAGCGCGTTATCTTCGCGAGGATCGACCCCACCATTCCTGATCCGCTCGTACCTCTCGACCAATTTCTGCTGAATTTCACACTGCTCGTCAGACATCTCACAGGCGACGACTTGGGGCTTTCCGCCTTCGAGTTTCGGGGTGGGTAGGTTCAGCATCTCCGCCGTCTGCACGTCAGAGAATGCCCGGAACATCTGCTGAAGTTCGGGAAGGTTGACGAACTTCGAGAACCGAGCGCGGGGCTTGAGCGTCTTCCCGTCGGGCGAAATCTCCATCGACTCGACCACCTCACCGAAGGTAGCGGCCCAGGCGTCGAAGTGCTCGATTCCGCGATCTCGTAACCCGGCAGGATCGAGGAACCGTTGCATCGTATAGAGTTCGACCAGCGAGTTGCTGATGGGTGTGCCGGTCGCGAACGTGACGCCGTGCCCGGCGTGCTGCTCATCCAGGTAGCGGCACTTCATGTAGAGGTCGAATGCGCGCTCGCTGCCGCCGGTCTGGATGCCCGCGACCCGGTCCATCTTCGTCGGGGTTTCGAGATTTTTGAAGTAGTGGCAGTTCGAGACTAGCGCGCCGTTGGCGAAGTAATTGTGGTTGTCAGCTACCTCGATGTCGTAAACGACCTGATGCGTTCGACCACCGAGTCGGTATTCTCCATCACTTCCTGGTTCGAGAACCTCAACACGGACCACCCGAGAAGCGATAAGGCCCTGTCCTTCTTCGCGTCCAGAAACCGCCCCATGTCGCCCACATGCGACTTCCCATCCACTTCCACAACCAGCATCCGGGACGGATCGGCCAGATCGGCCTTGTAGTGGTTCGGCAACCGCTCGATGAGGTATCGGATTGGTCCCGTTGGGATGACATGCTCCAGCAGCATTCCCGTCTTCTCGGCCAGAAGCGCCTGCGGAACCGGAGGCGGGAAGCCGTTTCCGCACATCCCCGGAGGCTTGATTCCTCGCTCCTTGAGCGTGCGTGTCATTTTCTCCCTGGATGCGGGATTCCGCATCGGGCTGTGCTTCGCGTGCCAGGCCGACGCACCAGGATTTTTCCGTCCTTTCATCGGAGCGTTTTCCCAGACGTGCTGCATCGACTTTCGCCACGATTCCTTGATGCCCGGCTTGTCCCACTGAACCGCCATCTTGCACGTCAGGCAGCAATAACGCCTGCGAGCGTCGTGCGCCCGCCCCTCCGTCTCGAATCGGTACTCCTTCTCGCAATACTCGCAGACCTTCGTGACGATTCGGGATGCTTGGCGACATTGAGGCGAGCAGTGCTTCGGTTTCGGCCCGGCGCGGGTGTCGCTCGGAATAAATGCCGCACCGCAGTACGAGCAGTTCCTCTCCCGGCTTAATCTCCCCGGCCTTCCTGTACCCCTTTCCTGCAATCCAAAGCTTGTGCTGATGGGTACATATGAACGATCCCGACTCATGAAATACTTCTAGCAGCCGCCCCTTCCTCTTGTTCGGAAACCAATTTACAACCGGCTTCCACTCTACAACATTACTTGAAAAGCCGAAAGTCTTTACTTTGACCTGCATTCGGTTATTTACTATGTCGCCTATCTTGAGTGGCCCCTGGTCTGTTTCAACCAGCGTATCGTGGGTGAAGCACTCATCAACCATTACGTGATCGACGCCTAAGTCATCGAACACCAAGCCGTCATCTTTCTTGTCATTCGCCAGGAGATCCTTCAACTTTGCCTCTCTGGCCGCCTTCTGTTTCTCGATTGTCTTAATTATATTTCGTCGCGCTTTGGAGTATTTCTCGGCTGCTTGTTCGGTGAGTAGCGCGTCGTAATCAGCAATCTGTTCGCGGAGGAACCGCTCTTGGAAATCGCGGGACATGCCGATTCGCTCGAAACTGCTGTGGGTCATGATGATCGCATCCCACTCGCCCGATGCAATCTTCGCCGTGAGCTGCTTTCGGCGGTCGCGGCTGAAGTCGTCCTTACCCGCTACAAGCAGTTTGGCATTGGGGTAAAGCTGCTGGAACTCTCGCGCGAATTGCTCCAAAAGATGGTTTGGGATCGTAATGAGTGGCTTGTTTATTAGCCCTGCCTGCTTCATCTTCATAGCTGTTGCGGCAAGCTCGTAACTTTTCCCAGCTCCGACGCAATGTGCGAGCAACGTGTTGCCGCCTGACATTCCTCGCCAAATGGCGTCCCTTTGATGCGGACGGAGATTGATCGCCTGGGACATCCCAGGAAAATCAAGGTGCGATCCATCGAAAATGCGGGGGCGGAGGCTGTTATATGTTTCATTGTAGATTCTCACTAAGCGCTCGGTGCGATCGGCGTCGGCGAAGACCCAGTTCTTGAATTGCTCCTTTATAACTTTTTGCTTCTCTTTAGCCGCGAGCGTCGCCTCTTGATTCACAACCCTCTTATCAGGGTCGCCCGGTGCAGGATCGTAGATCGTTGGCGTTTTTTGATTGAGGGCAAGCCCCAACAGCCACAACCCGCTCGCTCTGGTCGTGCCGTAGTCGGTGGTGTTTGCAACCGACCGCTCGGCAGAGTAATCACCTTCGACGCTCCATACGGCATCTTTCTGCAGGTGGCTGACGGTAATCGACGACGGCTCGACCCCGAACAAGTGCGACGCGAACGCCTGAATGTCGCTTGCGGGAATCCAGGGCGCCCCGAGGTTGGCGTCGATGTCGCCCGGAAGTACGTCCTCGGGCTGGACTGCTTTCAGGGCGTCGACGTTCTGCTCGATCCCGGCTTTCTCTGCTGCTGCCAGCTTCGCACGGACGTTGCCGGAGAGGTACTGGTCGGCCGGCTCCCAGTGCTTCGTTTCGGGGTTCTGGTAGATCAGATCGCCGAGTTCGCTGACCACCACCTCCTCGGGCTTCCCGTAGAGCTGCGAGATGTACGGCAGGTCCACCACGCCCCGGTTGTTCAGCGAGACCAGCAATCCCTCTTCTGCCGTGGTGACGCTGGTAATCGGCGGCGTTTTCCCCACCACATCACGCAGCAGGATCGGAGCCTTCTTCGCCTCGCCGGTCTGCTCGTCGTATTCCTCAAGCGCCATCACCAGCATCGCGTCGGGGTCTTCGCGGAACTTTACCAGATTGGGCATGCGGCGAACCGTCGCGCCGTCTTTGCCTTCAGAAATCGTGGTCTTGTTCACCGGCCCAAAGGCAGACCGGAACCAATCGTATGAGCGGTTGAGGTCGGCTCGCGCCCGCTGACGTTCTGCCTCGGGCCAGCCATCGTTCTGCGACTGAAGCACTCGACGGGCCTTGTCCCGAAGCTCGATCAGGTTGCTCATCCGCCGGCCAACGAGCGCACCGTTCGCCCAGAGTTCACCGCCACCGTACACCACGGGCTCGGAGTTGCCGTTTACGACCTGGTGAATCCGTCCGTCGTTCACGAAAAATGAACCTTCGGAGATATGGCGTTCAGGGGGTGGCGGAACGAACTTCGGCGCCGGGGCGATTTGGCTCTCAGCCTCAGTTTGGTGCGTCTCGACATCCTGTTTCGGCACCGGTGCAGGAAGCCGCTCCACGGCCTGCTTCAACTGCTCCACAAGAGCGCCGTTCGACTTGACCGAATATCCCTCGCCATAGAGCGAGTCCTTGCCCGAATAAGTCCCCAGGACCATCTCCGGGTGGTGTTTGAAGTAGGCGTTGATCGGAAGTGAGCGGCCATCGATGTCGGTGGGTTCGGTCTTCAGCCATTCGGGATCGGCGTGGCTTAGGGGTTCGTCGAGGCTGCGTTTCCTCACGAACACGATGTCGGTAACGACCGATGTGCCCTCCTTCTTGAACGCATCCGAAGGCAGCCGGATCGCACCCAGAAAGTCGGCTCGCTCGCCGAGGTATTCGCGGATCGCGGCGTTGGTCTTATCGAGGGTATAGTGGCTGGTCACGAGTGCCATCACGCCGCCCGGCTTCAGGGCATCAACCGACTTTGCGAAGAAGTAGTCGTGGAGGCTGAACTTCTGCCCGTTGTGCTCCAACTTCACGTCAGCAAAGGGAACATTGCCAATGACGGCGTCGAGCTGAGGCAACTTGGTGTCGGTGAAATTCTCGATCCGGATGTCGGCTTCGGGGTGCAACGCCTTGGCGATCCGTCCTGAGATGCCGTCGAGTTCGACACCGAGATACCGCTTGCCGAGCTGAATGAAACGGCCGACACCGCATCCCGGCTCCAGAATGAGTGCGTTCTCCGGCACGCCCAAGCGGTTGAGCGACTGGTGCATCGCGTCGATGACGGTCGGCGAGGTGTAGAAGGCGTTGAACGTGGTCCGCTTGGCGCTGGCGTATTCCTCGGGCGTCAGCAGTTCCTTTAACTCCTGGCCGATCTCTTCCCAGCCAGGCTTGAACTCACCTGTCGCGGGGTTTGGGAAGATCGAAAGGGCCACAGGGCCGAAGCCCGGAAAGCGGGCAAGGATGGCTCGCTCGGCGGGTGTGGCTGGCGTGAGGCGGTTGTCGATGTCCTTGAGCGTTTTGATCGCAGCGATGATGTCGCGGGCTTTGCCCTTCTCGCCGGCGGCGACCTCGGGGCGGACACGCTCGGCAAAGGTGACGGGTTCGGTGGGGCGGTCGCCCACCAACTTCACGAAGCTCAGGGTTTCAGCCTGCGGTTCGATGTCGGAATCGAAGCCGGGGAGACTAGGTGTTTTTCGGACCGGCTTATGCATCACGGAGCATGATTTGTTCGCTCCGGTTGTAGCGCGGATTGGCGGGAAGCTCAAGCAATACTGAGCCATAGGCGACTCCTTCTGTTCGAGGCCGCCAGGACGGCGACCTTTCCGGGGGCGGAAGGAATCGGGGCGGGGCCAGCGACAGCGGTCACGCAAGCGGGTAATGGGGTAGGGTTCCCCGTTCCCGCTTGCGCGAGGCACTGGACTGATTCAGACCCCGGAGAGAAAGGTCGGCGGGCAGGTTTCGGTTGCGCGAAAGGGTAAGCCGTGGCACTCTCCGCTCGCTGATGAACAAACTCTCCCACGGCTCTATCGCGTAACGGATGCGGTTCATCAGCGTGATTTGCGTCCGTTACGCGGTGGGGCTGGAAGGGAAGGCCGATGTGTCCACCTACACCGCGAAGCAAGTCCTGGTCGATCTCGGCTTCATCGACGGCTACCTGCACGAAACCGACCACCTGCCGCGCGACTGGTGCATGTTCGAGACGCTGTTCGATGCCCTTCAGCGGATTGAGGAGTACGCCCTGGAGGGGCACCTGACGGGTTGTCCGCCTACCCAATCGTCCTACGCCCGATTCCTGCACGACCTGGGCTTCCTTCGTGGCTTGATCTGGTCTCAGCCCATCTCGAGCGCAGTGTCGGAAGCAATCGGTCGCGTCATCGGCTTCGCCACTAGCAGCGACGACTTTCCGTGTCGGCTGCTGGACGGGTGCGGCGACAAGGCCGAGCCGTCTGAGCTTCGTCTCTCGGACGAACAGCGTCACACGGCGGGTGAAACGGCCATCAGCGGAAAGGACGCACACACCGCGGAGTTCGCCGTATCGATCGGCGCGACGCATCATGGTGTTCTCGACCACTGGCGAAAAATGGGCGCGATGACGCGCGCGGAGGTCGAGGAAGAACTCAAGGGAGCAACCTCGCCCCTGGTGCCGGCTGACCAGACCAGCACCGAACCAGGAACGCAGCGAGAGGAAGCTCGACTCCCGGAATATCACGCCATCCCGCGCGACGAATACGAGTGGAAACCGTGGCAGAAGCAAAAGCTGGCTGAGATGAAACTCGCTGGCAAGTCCTACGAGGAGATCGAGGCGGTCATCGGCAAAAACCCGTCGCAATGCCGTGGCATGTGGGCGGTGGAGCGGAAAAAGCTCGACCTGGCGACTCCGGAAACGCCAGCGAGTGAACACGATCCCGACCCGCTCTTGCCTAGCGGCTGGCGGCAGTCGCAGCTCGACAAGCTGGTTGAGGTGCGGCTCGCGGGTGGCTCCAATCACGACGCATCCAAGGCAACAGGAATGAAACCGCAGAAATGCTCGATGATGTGGCGTTGGGAGAAGAAACGCCGGGGGCTGGAGGTGGGCGACGTTGACCCCGAACCTGCAGGCGATGATGATGCACAGGCACCCTCCGATTCGGATGTCTGCGTCGTTTCCGTCAAGCCCGACGTCTTCGAGATGCTGACTGCCACCACCGACGACACGACGCCAGAAGCCGCCGGTCACGCCCCTGCCGACCGCTGGAAGCCCAGCCCGATCGATGTGGCCGAATGGCCCGACATCCAACGGATGCTCGCCACAGGACGAAGCCGGGAGGCCATCGCCGGCGACTACGACGTGCCAGTCGGGGATCTCGACGACTTCATCGCGGATCGCCTATGGGAAACTCAGGAGCGTCACCGGGCGAAGGCGGAGGTGAAGTCGCCACCGGGGGAAGCTCGCGCGCTGTCCGCCGAGGTGGGCAGCGCGGCGTAACCGACGAAGAGAAGATAGCGGCGTTTATCAGAGAGAAAGGCGTCACGAAATGCCCTGGGGCTGGATCGCCAGAGTTGGCTTTGCTGCACATCCAGCGTCAGCGTGAATGGGATGCCATGACCGCCGGGGAGCGAGGGAAAGCAGGCCGCGAACGGATCGCGAAATCTCGGGGTCGCAGAAAGAAGATCCTTACGCCAGAGGAGAAGGAAGCGAAGCGGCAGAAGCTCAACGCCTACTTCCGCGAGCGATACGCAAAGCAGCGTCAGGCCCGCGGTCTGGCACCACAGGACTGAAGCTGAATGACCGAACCTATCGGGCCTGGGGAGTTCGCGGAGCGTTTTCGTTGCCCCGGAAGACGAGTACGATCACACCTTATGAGCGACCGCGAACTTCCGCCGCCCTGTTGATGCGTTGGCGGGTTTCGTCCGTGAGTTCGATCTGTCCGCGTTTCTCTTCTTCCACGGCAATGATTTGGGGGAACGCCTCGTCCTCGATCCGGGTGCGGATGGCCTTGTTCTCGTCGCGTGCCATCAGCTTTTCGTGGTGGCTACCGCGTTCAGGGACAAGATCGACGACCCAAGCGTTCGTACCGTTCCATCTCATGCCGTGCTCACGCAGCACTTCTTTGATCGCGTCGTAGTTCTGCGGCTTGTCGCGGGTGCTTCCGTCACCGAACTGGATCTCAACGGTTTTCCGGCTCGGTGATTCCTGCACGGCGATCTCGAACCCATCGGGCCACCTCACACTGTGGCGGGGGGCCGGGTCGGCGTACTTCGCCCAATCGCGACCGGCGAGCGGTTCGGGACGCGGGATCTCGCTCCCACGCACGACGACTCCCTGTGGCACAGCCGCAAGGGCGGCCTCAACGCGAACCTGCGTGTCGGGTTCGGCCTTCCCGGTCGGGAACATTTGTGTCGGTTCAGGCGTGTTTTGGGTGATTTCTTCCCGATCAGGAACAGGCGGTGAGGGCGGCATGGCCTCCAGCTTCGCGATGTCGAACTCGGTCGCAGGATCGTTCTCTTCGGGGATGTGTTCAGCAACTGCGGTCTGGTGAGCGGCGATCATTTCGCCTTCGACCTGGGCGTCTGTGGGTTTCGGTTTGGGGGTTCTGGCTTTACGGGGCATGGGTGCGATTCCTTTCGCTGTTCAGGTTTTCGGTGCCCCCGCCGGACCTGAACGGAACCAGCGAGGGCTCGAAACCAGTAGCGCGAGGAGAAGGAATTGGCAATCAGGAAGTGGCGGGCGATGCGTCACCGCCCCTCGAAGGGCTCCACGTTCTCCAACTCCCGGACCATGCCGCCGTTCTCGCGGAACACGGGCAAGTCGGTTACCTTCGCGTCTCGCCAGCGGTAGCCGGTGTGCGGACGGAGGAGCGAATCACCGCCGGTCGAATACTGGTAGGTCTCCTGCACCTGCAGGATGAGCCTGCCGCGCCAGCCAATGCGGACCCGTGTTTTTCCCGTGAGATGGTTCATGGCGCCTCCTTGCGTTGTTGAATTCTGCGCGTCGTTAAATTTCCGGAAGACCCCGGTCACCCTCGGGGAACCGCTCCGGCATTCAGGTCACGCAGTCTGCCGCTCGTGTTTACCAGGGGCTTTTGTTCTGGACGACTTGTCCAAGGCAGAGCCACCTGCCCCCCGGCCGCCATTGCTGGCACTTACTTCACCGTTCGTCTGTCCCTGTATATCCCCTCCGAGTGCGTACCCGTGCGGGGGTGGCGGAAACCCTCTTGCGAGGTAAAGACCACCACGAGCCGTCTCGGGTTTTGCGCTCGGGAACCCGCAACCGCGTCCTTGGCCTGAGAAGGCTGCAACGCAGTGACCGTGATGCTGGGAATCTGGTTGACCGAGGCCCTGGAAAAGTGCTAAGTGTGGGGCTCAGGTAACTGGATGGGCGAACATCAAAGTTACTCAGAAACCCCTGTTGAGCTTGCCGCTCTCGGGGGTTTCGCCTTTCTGGGTAGCACACTTCGTCGGATCCGGGAAGAAGAAAAATACGAACCGCTTGGCCTCCCGTAATCAAGGCAAGCGGCCTCTGGAATTGCACCGACTCATAAGCGACTCAGCTTGGTGACGCATTCCTGGGTAACGCAATCAGCCGAAATGGAAGCATTGCAATAATGTCAACCGTATAGTCGCTTGTCGCGTTCGTGTCGATGGCCTCAAGAGCGAATACTTCTTCTGCATCGATCGAAATTGTCGTCAAACGCGAAGCCAAGCCAGTTGTTGGTGAAACGATCGCCCATCTCTCTTTGAGGCACATATCGTTAATCCGGATTACCAAACTCATCATGCGAGAGCGGATAGCCGCCCGATCTACAACAGAAGTGATTGATTCAGTAGCGACAGACTCGATGACAGTGCGTTCAAGCAGCGCCGCGAACTCTGTCTGTGCAATTGGCGCGTCCACTTTTCTGAGCCCAAGGGAATGCAAGGCAAAGCCAGCGTCAGTGATGCTGAATCTCCCGTCCGCAGATGGATTTGACGTTTTCGTCGGGAATGTATCCGAGAGAATTGATGATGGAAAAGCCATCGGTCTTCGCCTGCCATGAGAGGGCGGCAAGCAGTAGATCCTCCCGACTCCCCCGATTGTGATCGACTGAATTGAAAGGCAGCCGAGCTGGCCCCGAATCACAGCGCGAGCGATCCGTATAGTGTCCGATTTCCTTAATCTCCCGCTAAGGGTTAGGCTGCCTAGTTGAGCCTGAGGATCTTCGATCCCATGCCGGAGTCCACAGAGCAATCGAAGGCAGTGAAACCCATGTTGGCCCCAAGCATCGACTGGAAATTCAACGGATATCGCCCCCTCAGGAAAATCCATCCTGATCGTGACAATCTGTCTGTTTGCTGTCGGAGAGGCTGGCGGTGGCGTGATGGGTGTAAGTGGTGGCTGAACGAGTTCCTGGATCGGCACTTTGATAGCCAGCGAGATTGCTGCCACAGCGGCTGGTCTGATACCCTCTCCATTCTCCGCCCGCTGAACCGTCTTTTCCGATATGTCTGCTGCAATCGCCAAGTCTGTTTGCGAGTTAAATCCAGCAATCTTACGAAATTGCGCGAGAACCTCGCCGTTCACCGTGATGGTGGATGATCGTCTTGCTCCCTCACGTCGCTTCGCCATTGTCCGCTTTCTGTCTGCTTCGTGTCGGTGCAACCAAAAAGTGACCTAAACAAGTCCGGTTCGTGGGCTTCCGGATTATCCCTCCGTCGGGGAAAGTACGTTTACCTGAGTTGCCCCTCGTGGGGCGACGAATCCCCTGGAGGCCCCGGTTCATCCTTCGAGAAGAACTCGCGTTCGCGACCCGTGAGTGTTGCTTTGGGAGAGTGTACCCCGATACCGCTTCCCAATCTACCCCGTCCATAACGTCCCCGTCAGTGACAGCAAACCGCCACTGACTCTCGCCATCTCACCCCGCGTTCCCCTACCAGACCACTGGCACATGCCAGCGGCCGCCGTCCTCCTTTTGCCTGGAGACTCGCATGTGTACGCAACACGCCACCTGCTCAAACCCGCAATGTGGAAAGGCTTGGGCAGCGCTCGCAAGCCTCGTCCGCCCGGTCTTGATGCGGGGCGGCCAACTTATCGGCGAGGCGCTCATCGACCTCACCCAGCAGGTTCTGGAGCAGACGCACCGTCGCATGATGGCGAGCCAGATTCCCGATGACATGCGGGGCTTGGCCGTGCGGATCGCCCAACGCCGCCGCGCAGATTGGATCAAGAAGGCGATGAAGTCGAAGGCTGAGTTGATGACTGAATCCATCGCCGCTAGCCTTGTCGCCCCGTCCGTCGAGTTCTGGCTGGATCTCGACGACGCGCTGGCGTTCTTGGCCGACGACGCCCGGAGGGTTTTCCATGCCCACTTCTTCGACGGGCTCAACTTCGTAGATGCAGCAGCGGAAGTTGGTGTCTCTCTTAACGAAGCCCGGAAGTTGTGGCGCGAGGCCACCATCTTCCTCCGCCGCTTGTTCAGCGATCTCGACGAGTAGTTCGGGAAAGCGCGCAGGGAAACCGACGGCGGCCGATTTTACCCGTGACGAGACGACGGCTACCTGGATGCCCCCTACAGGAGAACCAACTATGTCCGGCATGCCTCCCACCCTGACCGCCGTTCTGCCGAAGGTGATCCCACTCTCGCTGATCGACCCACCCTCGAACCCCATCAATGAGGTTGATTTGGAGTTGGTTGATCGGATCGCGGCGGGGTACGAGCGCAACGATCCGATTCCGCCGATCACGATCTTTCCCATCGATGGCGACCGCTACGAGACTCTCCTCGGACAACACCGCTTGCTCGCCCGGCGGCGGGCGGGGATGACCGACATCCTCGCGAACGTCCTGGCGCAACGCCCCGAACCGCTCGATATCCTGGCCATTCAGTTCAAGGAGAACAACGACCACCGCGAGTTGAGCGGTCTGGAAAGGGCGACTGCGTTCTTCCGCGCTAAGGAGGTCGGGAACCTTCGGAGCAAGGAAGTCGCGGCCCTGTTCAACGTCTCCGAGGGCACCGTCTCCCGCGACTTGACGACGAACAAGAATCTCCATCCCACCCTACGTGGGCTGAAACTTGCGCCGAAGGCTGCCTGGGCAACCAGCCGACTTCCGCAGGACATGCAGGTGGCGTTCTATGAGCAGCACAAGGGCGCGAAGGTCGAGACGCTGGTCGATCTCGTTAACGAGAAGCTCAATGAGATGAAGGGCTGCAAGCCGAAGAAGCCCAAGCCGGTGAAGGGCACTGTCCCCGGCCTGGTCGCCCAGTTCACCGCCGACACGGTTGCCAAGGCCCGCGCCGCCCTCGTTTTGATCGATGCCGGTCTCGCCAAGTTGGAAAAGCACGGCCTGCCGATGGCGACCCTGCCGCAGATGCTCAAGCACCCACCGCTGAGCTGATTCCTTCTCTTACCCCCAACCTCGGTCAGGCACGAACGCGTGCCTCTGGGAAATCGCGCATGGACTGCATCCGCATCGACGTCATCGGGGCGGTCATCGCCCTGGTGGCGCTCATCCTCAACAAGCCGCACGACGGCGGAATGACGGTGGCATGATCATCGATCCCACCAATCCCTTTCATGCTGGTGCTGTCGGCCTGGGCGTCGGGGCTGTCGCGTGCCTCTGCAAGAAACTGTTCGCGGCGAAGAGACCAAAGGCGCGGCCACCCGCGCCAATGCTCTGGATCAACGACCGCGACGCGATCTCTATCTCGGAGCTTACGGAGGGTGTTTTAATCACGGGAAGCACCGGGTCGGGTAAGACCAGTGGGCCGCTACAGGCGATCAACGACCTGCTGCTGCGCGAAGATGCCGGGATACTCCAATGCACGGCCAAGTCTGACGATATCGATTTCTACCGCAGGGCGGCGGAGCGGTGTAGCAGGAAGCTCGTTCGCTTCGGGTTGGGGTCACCATACCGGTTCGATTTCTTGAACTACGCCCTCTCGGGGCCGGGCGGCTCGGTGGCCGATGCCGTTTCGCTGATGCGGGAACTCGTGGGCATGCAGACGCGGGGAGAGGGCGGAGGGGACAACAAGTTCTGGGACGATGCCTCGGCCCGCCACCTGGAACTGTCGGTCTCCGCGCTGTGGAGGGCCTGGGGCCGGGCCGGGGTGCCGGATCTGTACCGGTTCGTTACCAGTTGCCCGCAGCAAGAATCGGCACTCAAGAGCCCGAAATGGCTTTCGGGGTTTTGTGCCCAGACGCTTGTGAGGCTGAACGAAGTGATGCGGCGTGACGATGTGGAGCGAGATATTCTCGAGGACTATTTCACATCGGAATGGCCCGAACTATCTGACAAAACAAAGAGCGTAATTCACACGATTACGCTCGGCATTCTCTCGAAGTTCATGACCGGGCCGCTCGCCCACCTGGTCTGGCCCGCCAAGGAAGGAGAGATTTCGCTCACCCCCGAGGCCGTGCTGAACGGCGAGGCGGTGTGCATCGACTGCCCGACCCTGGTGTACGGGGAGCCGGCGAGGATGATCCAGGCCGTCTGGAAGATGTCGATGCAGCGTTCGGCCCTGCGGCGCGGGCGGGGCAAGCCGGTCGCGATCATCAGCGACGAAGCTCACCTGACCGCACTCCCCGGTAACGACTCAAAAATCCAGGCGGTATGCCGCTCGGCGGGGCTGATCCAGGTGAACGTGATCCAAAACATCCCGTTACTCGTTTCAGCCCTCGGTGGGGGAGCAAAAGCGCAACAGGAGGCGGAGGCGTGGATCGCCAATCTTCAAACGAAGATCATATGCGCTAACGGATGTAAGACAACGAATGCTTTTTTCTCGCAGCTTCTGGGTGAGTCGAAGCAACTCCTGCTGAGCACGAGCAACCCACAGGGAAACACCTACGACCTGGTGGGTGACTTGCTCGGCCTGGAGGAGCCGCAGGGGAGCGTGAGCGCGAGCCAGCACTGGCGGGTCGAAGTGGAGGCTTCTGAGTTCACCCGCCAGCGGAAGGGAGGCCCACAGAACGACATGGTCGTGACTGCCATCGTGTCCATGGGCGGTCGGCGATTCGCCAACGGCAAGGCGTGGACACGCGGATTCTTCCACCAGAGGAGGTGATATGCGAAAGGAGGAGAACCAGGGCGGGTTCCTTCAGGATACCCGCCAGTTCGTCGGGCTACTCTCCTGGCTGGCCGCCATCGCGGGGGCGTGGCTGGAGCCGTTCCTGAGAAAGCCGGGGACATGGGGCGAAAAGTACTGCGGGTTGCACATGGTGTTCGGAGTTTTCGCCCTGTTCGTGGTGCCGCCGCTGATCGAGCCACTGCCGCCTCCGGCGAGGTTGGCCCAACAAGTCCGCCCGGACAACTGGACGGCACCCCCCGCGTTCCAGACGCCTTGGTTGCCAAGCCCTGGAACCCCGCCGCGCCCGGTTCTGGCGACGCCCGCGAAGCCAGGGGCTTACTCCGTGCAGGCCATGCTGGTCGCGGTGGCGGCGACGGTAGTCATGCTCCTCGTCCACCGGGTCAAAGGGATTCAACTCCGATGGCGCGGGTACGAGACGCACTCGCAGTACAGCGGGGAGCCGTGGCTGAAGGGCGATGAGAGGAGGGTGAAGTCAACCTATGAGCCGGCCCTCTGCATCCTGGCGGGTGGGGCGCTAATGACGGTGAGTTTCGGGCTCGGGATGTACGCCATCGTTGGCGCGATCGGGCTGAGCTTTACGGCAGCACTTCAGGAAGAGGCCGCGAAGTCGCGGCGACGCAGGATGCGGGACGCGATGCTTGAACAACAACTCAACACGAGGGACATGCCATGAGTCTGAGCGAGATCGCAGCGACGGTCAAGGGCGGCATCAACAAGGCGCTGGACATGGTGCCGCCGGAGGTCACCGCCATGGCGCGTGAGGGAATCAAGGACGTCCGGCAGACCATGAACGAGGTGGTCTTCTCGCAGCCGGAGCACGCTCCGGAGACGGGCACCCCGATGAATCTGACGCAAAGGGAGGTGTACGAGGCGAAGCAGGAAGCTCCGCAGCAGGAGAAGGACGGACCCGAGATGGGCTAACCCGAGACCGTAGCCTCAAACCGGGCGGGAGGTTCCCGCCCGCGTCCTCAACCCAAACGGACCAATTCCATGGTGTCGCAACCACTATCGCTCCTGACGGAAGACGGCGAACGCCGGGTTGGCCCTTACACGAAGTGTAACGGTCCCCAGTGTGGTTTCAGCTACACGGTCTACGCCGTCTCGCCGGACGGCATCGAGAAGTTCCTCCGGTCACACCCAGACGCCAAGCCCGCCACCGAGGTTTATCAGGAAATGGTTGATTCGCCCCTCAACTACACCGAGATGGTGGCGGCGCTGTTGGGGTACATCCGCGACGGGAACCAGCGGTATCCCGGCCAGATCGTGTACTGCTGCGAGTTCTCGCCTTGATCACCTGCAAACCCGAGGGGGCTTCGGCCCCCTTACCTGGAGATCAGCATGATTCCCTGGCTATTGCCTGTAATCGTCGCCGCCACGAGAGCGGTTTTGGGCACCAAAACGCCCGCACCCGAGGCCCGTAGGCAGATCGGCGACTTTCACTGGCATGCGGTTCCTGCGTCTTACGCCTTCAAGTTCAGCCTGGCCAACCCCGACGCAATGACCGCTGATGTTTTCTTCAGCAAAGCCCAAGAGGTGCTGGCAACCCGCCCGCATCTGTTTTCAACGTTCAAGATCGTCCTCGACGCTGTTGAGGATACCGTCCGCCAACACCCGACGCGCACTGTGTTCGTCTGGATTGAACGGACCCCCCATTCGGAGAATTCCTGTGATCGATCTCAATCAAAGAATTAATGCCTGGCTGGAAGAGCACGGCCAACACCTGCCCAAGGCGGTCGCCGACAAGTGGGTTGCTATCGCACGGGCCTACAGGAACCCCACCATGGCGAACCTGCTCGCCGCCGTCAACGACGACAAGCAGAAAGCCCAGCGACAAGTGCTCGCGGCGGCGAAGGCCCTCATCAAGCGAATTTGCCCCGTCAAGTGAACGCCGATAACCCGCCGCCGATTCGCCCCGGCGGCTTTCAAGAAGAAGTGAAAGCCGCCGGGGCAATCAGGCCTCGGCATCTCTTCTCCATGCGTAAAGCTACCCTACCTTCCGAGCGGGATAGCGACCACATCCTGGAGTCCCCATGACCAATGAAAACCTGGCCGGGATCATCGCGTTGATCGTCGCCCTGCTGGTTGGCGGCCTTCAGTTCGTCGCCCTTATCGTAAGTATTTTCAACAGCCAGAAAGCCGTCGAAGACATCGAGAAGCGCCGCCTCATCATGCTGCAACGCCAACAGCACGCCGCCGCGTTCGAGGCGACGTCCGGCGTGATCCTCGATCTCGAACTGGCAAACACACCGAACGCCTTCGGGCGAATCTACCAGGCCGTTAAACTCGCCATCGAGTCCTACGAAGCGAAGAGGGCGACATGAAGTACATCGAGGAACACGCTCTGGATGTCGCCGCGGCAACAGCGTGCTACATGGCCGAGCGGCTGCGGGACGACCTGCTCCTGTACTCCGGCACCGAACTCCACAACGAACTGACCATCATCATACAGACTACTCTCCTCGCCTACTTCGAGTCGGCCGAGTTCAAGAGCATCGAACCCAGCAAGAACTGACACCGGTCTCCGACCCGAAGTTGCTTGATGAGCGGAGCTTTCACCTGTGATCCGAAAGGAGGTGATCCGTGACAGGGGAAGAAGCAGAAAACGACAACCAAGGCCCTGCGCCGGGCGAGCAACTCTTGCTGAAGCTCCTGACGAAGAGCGCGATCATCGAATCGCAGATCAAGGACGGACTGCCCCGGATGCTCGCCGAGATGGGGTTGCGGCCGTCCGCCGTCGATGCCGTGGTTGAGTTCCTCCAACCTTCCGTGAACCTGCTCCACGACATGGACCGCGAGACGACCAGCTACGCCAGGGCGCAGGATGCCACCGACACGCGCATGGTGGAGGTGTTCGAGGGCATGCAGGAGACGCTGCACGACTACGCCGCCGACTTCGAGGCGATCGCCCAGACGCCTGAGCAAATGCAAAAGGTGGATGACTTCCGCACCTTCCTGGACGAAGTCGCCGCCATCTGGGACGAGGAGCGATTGCCGATGGCTGAAGAGATCAGGGGAATGGACACCAACCTGACCACCATTGAACCGCCCGCGAACGACAACGGCCTCGACGACTTCGCCGAGTTGACGCCGGAGGCATGGAAAGCCGCCCTGAAGGAACACCGGGCGGAACTCGAAGCCGTTGAGCGGATCAAGCAGGGGCTTCCCGTCAAGGAGGAGATGGCGCGAATGAAGGGCAAGGACGACCTGGAACCGGAGATTTAGTAATGGGCTGGAGAACCCAAGTAGCGGGCGAGCCCGAGGGGTTCGCGAAGGTCTGGTGTGACCGCTGCACCGGACTGGGTCAAGCCGTGTGCGAGTTGCTCCAGGAGGCGGGGCTTCCGGTGACGCGGGAGAACGTCCTCGCGATGCTCGACGGGATGCCGGTCGAGCGGGCGTGGCCGGACGATTCCCTGCTCGCCCGGTGCATGGACGTAATCCCCGCCGACCGGCGTGCTTCGTTCGCCCAATTCTTCCACGGCGACGTAGCGTCCCTCAAGCCGTCTACTGCGAGGATGCTGATCGACTCGCTGCGGGGCGTGTTGGAGGGCGTGACGTTCGATGCGGACTTGCCACTGGCCGTCGAGATCGAGCCGGAGATTTAGCAAACCACGCATGCCCTTTCCGGGAAACTCTCTCGGGAAAGCGATTGTTCGTGTCACTGGACACGGGGCAATGCGAAGAATTGAAAAACACACCACATCGGGCAGGGAGGCCCACACATCGCGGAGGCAGCCCATGTTGACCGTGAAACTCGCAGCCGAGAGGGCGACGGTGTCGGAATCTCTGATTTATGCCTGGTGCAAGAGCGGACTGCTCCCACACGTTCGTCTGGGGCGGCCGGGGAAACGTGGAACGATCCGCATTGACGAGGACGAGTTTGATAACTTCCTTCAGACCATGAAGGTCAGCGAGATGCCGCAGGACGAGGGCGAGTTCAGGCACATCCGTTGAGGGAACCGCCCCTACTCATCCCCCGACCGCCAATCGTGCGGCGTCACGCATGGTGTTCTTCTTCTGGTCGAGGTGGGAGTAGTACCTGCTGATCGTCTTCGGCGTGTTCCCCACCAACTCGGCCACGATGTCGCTCGACATGCCCCGTTCCAGCGCCTCGGTGATGTAAGCGTGGCGGGCCGAGTACAGACTGAACCTCGGGATTCCGCACACCTTCTCCAGCCTCCTGATCCGCTGGACGGTGTTCGGGCCGCTGAACGCGAAACCGTTGCGGGTGTGGAACACGATCTCGTCCGGCTTTTTCGACGCCGCCCGTCGCTGCAACACTTCGCGGGCCTTCGGGCTCAGATAGACCACGCGGCTCTTCCCCTTCCGCGCGTTCTTGTGCTTGACGAATGAGACGGTCCCCTCGGCCCAGTCGATCATCGCAGGCGTGACCTTCGCGGCCTCACTGAAGGGGCGGCAACCGGTCTGTTCAAGGAACACGAAGAAGTCGGAGAACATTTCGTCGGGGATGTGCTTCTTGATCTCGACCCGCTCTTCCGGGGTCAGGATGCGTTCCCGGCGGTGGTAGCTCCCGGCCTTCAAGCGGCCGAGCGGGCTGTGGGTCAGGTGACCTTGGTCCACCGCCCAGTTCAGACAGGCCCGCACGATCGCACGCCCGGTCACCTGCGAGTTGTGCCCCCACTTCAATTTCGTTTGTTCATTCTTCCCGTGTGGCATCTCCTTGCCGCGGAGCTTCCGCTTCTGCTTCCCACCCGCGTTCATCGTCAGGAGCCAGCCGGTGACATCGGCCACCTTGAGGTCGCAAGCCAGCTTCTTCTTCACGTGATCGCAGAAAGACTGGAGAAAATATTTCTGGAGCGAGAACGTCACGGGCTCCTTCGTCTGCTCGGCGTGGGTGAGGAACTGGTCGGCGAGCTTGCGGAAGGACGGGCGGATCGTCGATGAGGTGTCCGGTTCGGGCGTCTGGGCGTGAAGGGCATGGAAGGCTCGCTCGGCCTCGTCCTTATCCTGGGAGAGTTTCACCTTCTGCTTCCGGAAGGTCGTGTAGTAGAAACCGTCCTGTTCGCGCAGCCAGATCGAGGCGGGGCGGGGCATGGGTGTGTCTCCTGCACCGGGGTAGTGGACGAATGGATTGTAGCGCGTTTGGTGCAGTGGAAAAGTGCAAAGACGAAAAGTGCAGCGGGAAAGTGCCGGGAAATCAAGGCGATTGGTGGATTACACTACCTTCTGCGCCTGGAAGTAGTGCTCGGTGGTTGGCCAGCGTTTCTTCTTGAGGAAGATCGAGTGCCTGGAGAAGTTCGAGAAGCAACCATACTCGCCGGTCGTCGAATAGAATTCGATCACGGTCTGCGGTTTCGGATCGGACATGGGAGCCTCCGGAAAAGATGTGGCATTGTGAGACGGTCGAACCTCGCGAATGGTTCGCGCTTCAAGCTACAATAGTCTTGAAGGACTTCGCCGTGACGGAGCTGCGTTCGCATGAATTCCCTTGTTCGCCTCGGTATCGTGTGCTTCGGATTGGCAGTCGTCGCCACCGTCTTCACCACCGACTCCAAGACGGGCCACACCAAAGACAAGCTCACGTTTCCTCGGCAAATCCTCATCGTTCGCCACGCGGAGAAACCACCGGATGTGGCAATGTCGGTCGATCTTTCGGCCGAAGGAAGGGACCGTGCTGCGGCGTTGCCGAAGCTGTTCGAGAAGTCCGAGAAGCGACCGACGCCGTTCGCGGTGCCCGATTTCATCTTCGCCGCCAAGGATTCGGGCAAGAGTCATCGGCCGGTTCAAACGGTGACGCCGCTTACCAAGCAACTCAAGCTGCCGATCGACGCGACTTTCTCCAACGATGATCCCGCGAAGCTGGCCGACGAACTCTTCGGCAATGCGAAGTACGCAGGCAAGACGATTCTGATTAGCTGGCGACACAGTTCGATCGCGGCGCTGGCACAGAAGCTCAACGCCACGGGCTTCCCTGAGAACTGGAAGGATTCGGTGTTCGACCGCGTCTGGCAGATCACGTTCGATGAGAAGGGAAAAGCGACGTTCGTGGACCGCCCGCAGCAGTTGATGCCAGGCGACTCCGCGAAGTGACCCATCTTCGCCGCTTGCGGCGTAGCGCTCCACTTGGCGCTACGCCGCAAGCGGCGAGATTACACCGTGCGTTGTTTCAGCAGGGGACGACCCAGGACCGGATCGCGTTCAGTGAAGGGGCCGTCGGTGGTGTCGCGTGTGAGGCAGCGAGCGTACATCTCGAACTTCGCGTCGAGATCGTCGGCGTGATGCAGGATCAGCACCTCGGGAATGCACGGCAACCTCGGTGAACCCCACTCCGGAATGCGGAGGTGCGACACGACGACGTGGAGCAGCAGTTCCAGCAACTCCGGGTTCAGGTCGGGCACATCCTTCGCCGCATCGCGGATCAGGTCGTAAGCCAGGAACAGATGACCAAACAATTCCCCACTGATACCGGCCCGAGCGGGTTGACCGGGCGTGCTGGCTTCGAGTTCCTTCACGCGGCCGATGTCGTGTAGAACCGCGCCAGCAACGACCAGATCGCGATTCAACGGCGGCTTCAGATCTGAGAATTGCGTCTTGTAGCGGTCCGTGAGGAAGAGACAACTGCGGACGACGTTCAGCGTGTGTTCGAGCCAACCGCCCGCGAACGGGTAGTAGTTGCGAGCCGACGCGGGCAGGAGTTTCAGTTCGGCCGCGTGTGCCGTGATGATCTTCTGAAGCAGCGCGAGCAGCGGTTGATCGGTGATCTGCTTGGCGATGAGTGCCCGCAACTCAGCGAGCATGACCTCGGGATCGAACCGCGAGCGTTCCATAAAGTCGAGTTCGGTGAAGCCGTCTTCGCGGTCGCGATCTTGGACTGGTCGCACTTGCTCGGCGTCGAGCTGCGGCCCGTACTTTTCGTGTTCCGAGAAGCTGCCGCGAATCTTGAAGAACTGCCCGACGATCCAGTTCGTTTGGCAATCCTCGAACGTGGGGCTGTCGGCCCAGACCATCAGACTGACAGAGCGGTGTGGGTCGCGAAAGCGACAGGAGTAGAACGGCTTGCCGTCGCGAGTGCTGCGGTGCGTCTTCTCGACGAGTTGAGCGAAGCAGTCCGCGAGTTGTCCCGGTTGCATCTCGCTGAGTTTCAGCAGCGCCGGTTTCTTGGCTTTCGACATGAGGATATCTCTCGGTGGTTCCGAGATGGTATATCGAACGACGTTCCGCGAGCGATCAGGTGGAATTTGATGATGATGGAATGGGGTCTGGGTGTCGCTTCGTAGTCCAGACGAGATAACACACGAGGGGAAGTCCAAAACAGATAACCGTGCGAAGAAGAATCGCATCCCCCGAAAGTCGCGTTATCGTTGGTTGCTCAGCGGGCGACCACTTGACCGAGTCGATGACGCCATCGGCGGTTGACCACGATTCGCTACCAGGGTAAACCTTGGCTCCGTTGTCTGGCGGGTACTGAATCCCATAGTATCCGTCGGCGATTTCGATCTGCCCGTCGAAAGTCGTCCACTGCTGGGTGTAAGGCCAACGGTTTCCCGACACCTTTTGGAACCGCGTGGCTCCTCGGTACCGGTAATCTCCCGGTGGTCCGCCGATGATCTGCTCGACTTCGGCCATTGTCATGCCGGGACGAATTCGCGCCGCTGCTTCTTGGCTGGTGTCGATGCCCCGACACGGATTGAACCAGTACGACGCGAAAAGCATCGCCACGCTCGGCAGGACACCCAGCCAGAGGAGGGGCAAGAGGTACTTCACGCGATGGCTCCACAACAGAAATGCATCTGTCGGGAGTGTAGCTTAATTTCTGATTGGATCGGCAGGCGGCCCCGAGTACCAGTTTTAAAGTTGTGCTTTGCTGTGTTTGGCTTTGTCTTGACCCCGAATGGGGTCGGACAACATAGCCCAGGGCAAGACAGCGAAGCTGTCGCCGCCCTGGGTTCGGTGGCAATAAGAGCAGGCACCCTGAAAGGGTGCGACAAAGGTTTGCATCAAAGGTAGTTGTCCCACCCTTTCAGGGTGGGTGCTTGGATTTGGTTGCTCCCAGGGCGGCGCTTCGCTTGCCCTGGGCTATGTTGTCACAGCCTTTCAGGCTGAAAGCCAGAGGCAAAAAACAAAAGCACAAGTTCAAAACTGGCACTCGGGGCCGCCCTGAACTGCTCTGACGGTACCGGGCTTTCTACGGAATCGCTGGCAGTGCGGGGCCGCCTGACGGCTTCGGCAGGTCGATCGGCTTTGGCAAATCAGTTGGCGGAATCTTCGGCTGGCTATCCGAACTGCCCCCACCTGAAGGAGCTGGCGTCGGACTGTTGCCGCCACGAACTCGCGGGATCGTCACGGAAGGCACGTCCAGATCGACGATCACCTCGGCTGGCTGATTCTTGCCGTCTGGGTCACGCTGACCCCAGATGTGTTCCCCGGTATTCGACGCCTTATCGACGGCGCGAATGCGAATGTAGAACTTCCACAAGTTCTCGTCCGGCACCTCCCACGAATAACGCCCCGAATCGCGGGTCAGGTTGTTGTCGAGGCGATACTTGATCTCGTTCCACTTCGTCGCCTTCGCATCCAGCGACCACTCCAGGCTGATCGGTTGCGGCATCAGGTTCGGGTCGG
This sequence comes from Planctomycetota bacterium, assembly GCA_021413735.1. GTDB lineage: Bacteria > Planctomycetota > Planctomycetia > Gemmatales > Gemmataceae > Gemmata. The sequence goes on along the minus strand of JAIOPV010000250.1, from coordinate 11,165 downwards.
CAGCCTTCCAGGTGATCTCCACCAGGGGACCGCGTGCGCCGCCCTTCTTCACCTGCACGCCGTTGATCTGAACGTATGGCGGAGTTGTGTCCACCACGACGTAGACCATCGGCGAGTCATCCTTGCGGGGGTCATCGGCCTTCTTGCCAGCACCGCTTTCGGGCAGCACATAGAAGCCGTAAGTGCCCTCTTCTTTCGCCTCGTAGGGCAAGGACAGTGAATGCTCCTTGTCGCCCGGCATCAGCCGAACCGGGAACCGCTTCACCAGTTCCCACGTTCCCTGACTCTTCAGCACGAACAGATGCGCCGCCTGGATGCCCGAGCGACCCATTCGCTGGACGGCGTAATCGACGTCGAACTTCAGCGTGTTTACGTAGTCGATTCGCGGTGCCGGCAGATTGGAGGGCGTCGCGGGCCAATCGGCTGTCGGGCCTTTCGGGAAGCCCACTGCACTGGCTGCGTCTGGTGGAATTCGCGTAATCTGCGAGACGCCTTCGTTCCCGGCACGGTCGCGAGCCACGACACGCACTTCCAGCACCTTCCCCGGCGGCAGCTTCCAGGCGTAGCTGTCGTCGCCACGGAACTTGCGTTCGGTGACCGTCGTCCACTCGGTACTCGTCGGCCACTTGCACTGAAGCGTCACGCCAGCGGGATCGAGGTAATCGTCTTTGGTGCGCCATTCGACGCCATTGCTCGACGGTTGAATCTGCACGGCAGGCGGCGTCGCATCAATCACGATGCGTTGCTGCGGACTCAGTTCGTCGGCGCGGGGGCTGGTGCTGCCGTCGGGGTACACGAACTGCACGGTGAATTCGTAGTCGCCATCGCGCTCGGCCGTGAACAGGAAGCCGCGTTTGCCGCCGTCGAGTTGCTGCATGCTGTCTGGCGGGAGCTTCGGCCCCTTCTGGAACGCGGATCGATTCACGGAATAGTAGAGCTGAAGGGCCGATGGCTTGTTCGGCAGCTTCCCGATGCGTTCGGTATCGACCGGAATGCCGACCGTGCGGTGTGGCCAGTAGTAGGCCTGGAGGTCACCGTCCTGCGGTCGAGCCTCGGGAGCAATCGCAACGCAAATCGCGATGCACCCGGCCACAATCAGGGCGTGTTTGCGTCGCATTGTCGCCCTCCCGCAGTTGGTACGGTTCCCCATCGGAAGTGATCGGTCAGGGCAAGGTGCGAGCTTGAGTGAAAGTCGCCGCAAGCGGCGTTGCACAATCGAAGTGCAACGCCGCTTGCGGCGAAAAAACAATGACCATCATGTTACTTTGCGGCCACTGTCGGAGCTGGGGGTTTTGTTCCGCTCGGCGCTGCTGTCACATCAACCTGTGGGAACAATCGACGGGTCAGCAATCCAAACAGTCCCGGAATCCACAAGGCCCACGACATCACCGACGGAATCCGAAGTCCCGTTGTCAAAGCTCGCGTCCCCTCGGGGCCAGACACCACAGCACCAGCAGCGGTGGTTACCGCTGTGCCGGCCGCGGTCTTGTCTGGCATCAGCGAAACCTGATTGTCAACGTCCAACGCCACGGCCAGAGCCGCACCGCGAGCCTGAGCGTCCGCCCCCGGATTGAAGGCGAACGCGAACTTCGGCAAGTCCGGCCCCCCACGGAAGCGGTCGCGAATCACACGGTCCGGCAAGAACGCCAAATACATGACGATCATCAGCAACTCGAAGAGGTTCAACCCCATGATGACGCCGATGACCGCGTGCATCGCCGTCGCCAGGAACAGAACGAGCCAGCGTGCTTTCGTCCAGACCAGGAACGGGATGCAGATTTCAATGGCGAGTGTCGACCACACGGCGAACGTGCAGAGCGTGTGATACAGCGGCTTACTTCCGGCAATCCACCGGAGCAACCCTTCGTACCATGCCGTGTTCATCGGCGTGAATTCCGGGTTCACGATGACATCCCAGAACGCCTGACCGCTCCACCAACCCTCGCCCTTCAACTTGGAGAAGCCCGCGGCCGCGTAGATGAAGCAAACGTGAATCTGAAGCAACCTGATCGCGAACCCAGCCCCCACCGACGGCTGCGGACACGCCAGGAAAGCCCGCGTGTTCGGGTCGATGGTGCCCGACCGTCGCAGGCTCGCACGCGTTGCTCGATAGCGTGCAATCACGCGGTCGATGGAGAGTGCCGCCCCGCTGTTCCCGATCATCAGGTAGAACAGCAGGATGTTCATCATCGTGTCCATCCCGAACAGCACTTGCTGCGTGCGGTGGATGTACCCGACGCACGCGACCCACACGAGAACGGAGGTCACTCGGGTGAACAGGCCGACCGTGAACAGCACAATCAGCACGATGATCCCGGCGTGGATCAGCGCCATCTGCGTTGGATCAGTGACGTGAAACCAGACCGAGAAGCCGGCGTGCCCGGTGCGGTAGGTGACGCGTCGATCCGTGTTCCAGTAGTTCATGTAATCGAGCCACTGCGCACGCTCGACGTCGTCTTCGGGAAGCTCTTTGATGAACTGAATCAGCGACTTCCGAGTATCGGGCGGCAGCTCGATGAAGTGGTTGAAGACGTACGCGCCGGTGATTTGCGTGCCGTCTGGCGTCGGAGTCTTCGGAATGATCGTCCAGAACGCGACGATCTCGGAGCCGATCTGCTTCCGATCGTTCGGATTCTGAGCTTTGAAGAATGCGGGAATTTGCTGGTCGATCAACTCTTGCTCGGCCTTGTCCGTCAACTTCCCACCTTCAATGACGGTGACGCTTTTCTTCACCCCATCGACGGTGTGCATGTTCCGAATGAATTCCATCGCAGCGCGGAAGTCATCGGGGTTCTTCAGTTGGTTCGCTCGGTCGAGGTACGCAATCGCGTTTTGCCGCGCGGTCTTGTTCCCGGGCACGGCACGAAGAAATTCCATCATCGCTTCGCGACGGTGGGGAAAGTCGGAGAGCCGCGGCCAGGAAATCTGCTCGTCCCAGGAGGTTGGCGAAACGAAATCGGGCCGTTCGCGGCGATCGCGATCGACGAACGCGGAGGCGTACCAACCGTGCTTTCCGAAGAAGCTCTGAAGGTCGCGGCTGTACGTCAGGTGGATGTACAGCACGAGCAGACCGGTGCTGATACGGATGAACGCGAGGGTAGTCGGGTCCGTGGGTCGGAACCAGAAATCGGACCACCCACGCCACCACGGCTGCGTCGGAAGTGCGGGGGCTGGCGTCGTATTCATGATGGTTTAACCGTGACTCGTCTGTGTTTTGGGTGGGCGTCGGACCCACCGATTATGTTTTTCTTGCCCTCTCCCCTTGCGGGAGAGGGTGGCCGCGCTTCGCGGCCGGGTGAGGGGTTAAGCCGCGACATTTCCCGAGCCTTCCCCCTCACCCGCTCGCAAAGCCTCGCTGCCCTCTCCCGCAAGGGGAGAGGGCGAAAACCAGGATTGGATTACTTCTGGTTACTGAGCTTCTTCCACGGAAACACCTGACCGGCGCTCTCGTCTGCCTGCATGACTTCTTGCAAGGTCGAATCCAGAGCGTGAACCGATAGATAATCCTCGTAACCCTTACTCTTCAAATCCATTACGTTCATCTGCGACTTCTCGGGCACGATCGGCAACATCCAGTACAGCAGTGGATCCTGCGGATTGATGAGGTCGCCGCGAGCGTTGAACTCGCCCACGAAGTACGGCCGGTAAGTACCGGGGTGATATGGGTTTGGGTAAGTACCGTCGTCGAGTTGATGGCGGAACTGCTCGACGGGAGTCGTGGCGTGTTCGAGGCGGTAGACCTTCACGGTTGTTTTCGCGGCTTCATCCTTCCCCGAGGTGTACTCGAGGATGACGTGCGATGCGTAAGACGGCAACACGTAACGAATAACGCTCGAATCCGGGAGACGATACTGCGATTCCTGCGGGTAGATTGGGTGAAACGGAATCCGGTTGCCTACGCTGATCCGGCGTTGGATGACCTCTTTCTTCTCGGCTTGATCCGACAGACCGCCACCGCCACGGGCCACCTGCTCCGTGAGCGACAACCGCCGGAAGTAGCCCAAGCCCAAGGGATCTCGCAGGTCGGCGGGTCGGGTCGGTACGACCACCCATTCCGTCTTGTACTGCTTTTGCCCGTTGGCATCGGTGCCCGTTTCGGTCTTGATGAAGAACGCCAGCAGGCTCGCCGGGCCTGGGTTTGGCGAGTAGAAGTGGTACGCATTCCCCATGTAAATGAAGCTTAGATACGGGACGTAAACCCGTGTCCGGAGCTGTTCGACGATCCACGGCTGCGGCGGTGGCGAGGTCGTCGAGATGAAGATTCCGCCGAAGTGGAACGCGACCATCGCGGTGACGCCAACGATTCGCCAGCCAAGACTGACGCAACAGGCAGCGGCACCCACCGTGCCAACCACGAACATCACACGGAAGACCCTCGGAAACGAGTCCCAAGATTCGGGCAACCCGACGGACCCAGCGAGGGCGGCGACGCCGAAAAGCCCCCAGGCCCACCACAGATCGGGCCGCATCGAAAGGGCTGACCCGGCGGTCACGATTCCCCCGAAAACGAGGAGCAGTTGCAAAGGCGTCAGGAAGTCCTGCGACGAACTGGAAAGCGCAACGACAACGGCCAACACGGCCGCGGCAGCATTCATGCCGGCGCCGATCAGCCCCGTGCGCCGGACAAAGTCCGGTGAGTAGGGCGGAACGGCTTCGGCAGGGGTATGGGGGGGAGCAGAGGCGTCACGGTCCATGACGGCGTCTCAGTTGATGTTTTGTGTTTGGTGTTTCGAGTTTTGTGTTTGCTCGGTTGGCTGTGCTCGGTGGAAGTCCGAACGTCAGAACCAAACACGAAACACAAAACACCCACCGTTATCAAGATACCGCATCGGTCGGAGGCGGCATAAGGCATAACTCCAATCGGGCATCTGATGTTTGCTCGAGCGAGGCGAGGCCGCACGAAAATTAGGATACGCACGTCCGTAATTTCGGCCGGACATTACTCTCGTTCGATTCCTTCAGAACAACTCCACCAGCGCAAATTCTCTTCCCACGCCAATTTGCCCAGTTTACCGTTGACGGACTAGACCACGCTACTTACCATCGACTTCGCGAGGTATCGCTGAGTCCCAACTGGTCTCAATTGTTCGATTCACTGGGCCTGCCCCACCCCTTGTCGGGCGGTCCCGCACACCTGGAGGAGCACACGATGTACGGGATGGTATTGATGGTTGCGGTTACGGGTTCGGGCGACACGGCCAGCTTCGGCGGCCGCAACAAGGGTTGCGATGGCGGTTGCAACGGCGCGGCCGTTTCGTCCTGCTCGGGCAGCGGCGGTCACATCTTCGGTCACCGCAACAAGGGTTGCGATGGCGGCTGTAGTGGTGGCGGCGGCCACATCTTCGGTCATCGCGGCAACAGCTGCAACGGTGGCGGCTACGGCTGCACCGGCGCTTACAGCGGCGGCTGCACGGGCGTTATCGCGGCTCCGGCCCCAGTTGTGGTTGCAGCTCCTTGTGCCCCAGCCTGCAACACTTGCGCCCCAGCTTGCGATCCATGTGCCAAGCAGCGTGGTGGCCTGTTCTCGCGGCTCTGCCACAAGAACAAGAACAATTGCCAGACCTCATGTGCCCCGGCATGTGCAGCTCCGGCTTGCTCGCCATGCGGCGCTGCACCGGTTGTGGTTACCCCAGCTCCAGTGCCAGTCACGATGCCACCAGTAACCGGCAAGCAGTGACCAGTTGGGTGAGTACGCGGCCTGCCGAGTTCTCATCCGGAACATAGTTCCAACGAAGCGGAGGCCTTTTGGCCTCCGTTTTTCGTTTTAGGTCTGTGTAGAATTGAGGCATGCATGTGCCATTCATCCGTCCGAAGGTGGCGGAACTGGTGTTTCGGTTGTATGACAGACCGCTGCACCCGGAACTCTTCGACGTTTTGCTCTGCCGCACGGTGTCGCGGGATGGGCACACATTGTCTGTGCGGCTGACGCGAACCGGTCACGTTCTGAGTTGGACCGATGGCCGTGTTCATCTCGAAGAAGTAACCGCGACGACCGCGATGGAATTGCCGGAAACTGGTCGGCTGCTGGCACATCCGTTCGGAACGGGTCGCAATGGTCGCTGTGAATTCGCGGGCGTGCGGTATCAACTCAGTTCACAACTCGAGATCTTGCAGCCGGAGCAGTTCGTGCATGTTCACGAGGAACTGGCTTTGGATGGCATGCGGAAGGGGCTGGTCTTCCACTGCAAGACGAGTAACCGGTTGGGGTTGTCGCCGTTGGGTGTGGTGATCGCGACGACGTTGCCCACTGGCCTGAGCGTGACGGCGTTTCACACATTTCCGGACGAGTTCGCGCTGATCAAAACGCAATCGCTGATCGAATGGATGTGAACTAAAACGGTGGGGCAGCCCCGCCCGAGGCGTTGTCAGGCGCTTTCACCTCGTGATTCTCTTCGGCGTGTCCGGCTGTCAGTTTGAGCCCGATGACCCCGCTGAAGATCAGCACGACGCACAGTATTCGCGGCGTGTTCAGGGGTTCGTTGAACAGGATAATCCCGAGGGCGACTGTCCCGACTGCCCCGAGACCGGTCCAGATGGCGTAGGTGGTGCCGACCGGGATTGACCGCATGGCCAGCATCAGGAGAAGCATGCTGGTCACCGTGGTGACCACAGCGACCACGCTTGGCCAGAAGTTCTTGAAGCCGTCGGCGTACTTCAGGCTAATGGCCCAGATGATTTCGGAAACGACAGCAGCCATCAAGTAGACCCACGCCATGAGATCACTCTGGTGTTGTTGGTGGGTCGTCCCGACCGTTTGAAGAGAACGCCGGGTCGTCCCGGTGTTTGGGTAGAGGGATATTTCTAGCTTACCGGCTCGTGTTGACCACGTTTTGAGCCACGGTCGTGAATCGCACAATCGAGGTGTTGTTTGGTTTTAGCCCTGGAAGGGCGTCGGATGGTAGCCAGGGGTGAAGCGAGCAACGCGAGCGCAACCCCTGGTCCGAGGCGTACCGTGAAATGAAGCCCCGGAGGGGCGACGGACACCACGAGCGTACCAGGGGTTTGTGCCGCAAAGCCGGCACTGCACCCCTGGCTACCATCCAACGCCCTTCCAGGGCTAAATCCGAGAAATCGCCACTTCAAAACCGGCGCTCGGGCTTGAACCCGTTCGTTTCTCGAAAATGCGCACTACGGTTCCGCTGGCACTTACGCGGAGGTCGCGATGCCCAAATTCAGCATACGCCAAAGTTGGGCTGGAATTGCGCTCGTGGCGATAATCGTTTTCGCCGGAACCGCGTATCTTCTCGGCTTCCCACCCTTCGCACCGACTCGCTGGCAGGCTCGTGCCGCCCTCGCCGAAGCGGGTTGGTGTCAGCCTGATGCCCCAATCGAAAAACGTGATGGGAAACTCTTCATTGGTGACTGCGAGTGCGATTTGCCAAACAGAAACTGGAGGTTTGTCTCGTCGAGCGTCCGTACTTCATTCTGGGGGAGGGGTGCATCCACTTTCACATACTCCTGGGAGATCTCCCTCTCAGCACCATTTGGGCGGTGGGCAACTTGGACACCGCCGAGGCTTGGTGCAGTGATTTCGTGACGTAAAGGCAGATAACCCGCAGCTTTCGCCGTGGCTACGCTCCCTTGTGGTCGTGGCTTCGTGAATCTCACGCGGAGGCAACGATGCCCATCACCCACCAAAAGCTCATGCGGCGACGCATCACCTTGATTGCGCCCATGCTGTTCGTTTTTGTCATCTTCGCTTACGTTCAGGGTGTCCCGCCATTTACGCCGACTCGCTGGCAAGCTCGTGCCGCTCTCGCGGAAGCAGATTTGTGCAAGCCAGATGCTCCAATCGAAAGACGTAACGGGAAACTCTACATCGGCGATATCAAGTGCGATCTGCCGAACTGTACCTGTTGGACAAGCCTAGGATTGCGCGTTCACATTTCCTATTCGTGGGACATCTCATTCTCGGCGCCATTCGGCCATTGGGTTGCATCTCAGTACGACCACTTCTAAACGCACACGACCCGGCTTTCGCCAGGTCGTGCGGTTCCCCCCAGAACTTTCCCTTGTCTTACGCGCTCTTCTTGCCCTGCTTCTTCTCGCCGAGTTTGCGTTCGCCGCGAACAACCTCAGCCGTGATCACGTGCTTGCCCTTGTGCTCCATCTCCGGCAAGTCATACATCACGTCGAGCATCACGTCTTCCACGATCGCACGCAGACCGCGAGCACCCGTGTCACGCAACTTCGCCAGCTTCGCGATCTCCTTCAAGGCCGACGCCTCGAACTCGACCTCCGAACCCTCCATCTCGAACAGCTTCTGATACTGACGCACCAAAGCGTTCTTCGGCTCCGTCAGGATTCGCATCATCGCGTCTTCGTCCAGCGGATCGAGCGGTGCCAGCACCGGCAAGCGACCCACGAACTCCGGGATCATGCCGAACTCAATCAGGTCGTCAGCCGTCACCTGATTCAACAGGTCACCCAGCGAACGCTCCTTCTGAGCTTCGTTCACCGCACCGAAACCGATGCTCTTGCGACCGAGCCGACGGCTGATGATGTCCTCGATGCCGACGAACGTCCCGCCGCAGATGAACAGGATGTTCGACGTATCGACCTGAATGTACTGCTGCTCCGGATGCTTGCGGCCACCCTGCGGAGGCACATTCGACACCGTACCTTCGAGCATCTTCAGCAGAGCTTGCTGAACGCCTTCACCCGACACGTCGCGAGTGATCGACACGTTCTGCGAGGTCTTCGCGATCTTGTCGATTTCGTCGATGTAGATGATGCCGCGTTGTGCCGCTTCGATGTCGAAGTCCGCCGCGTGCAGCAGCTTCAGTAGTAAGTTCTCGACATCCTCACCGACGTAGCCTGCTTCGGTCAGCGTGGTGGCGTCGCCGATCGCGAACGGCACATCGAGGATCTTCGCCAGCGTGCGGGCCAGGAGCGTCTTGCCGCTGCCAGTTGGGCCGACGAACAGGATGTTGCTCTTTTCGATTTCGACATCGCGAGCGTCGCCGATGCTCAACCGCTTGTAGTGATTGTGAACCGCGACCGACAGCACCTTCTTCGCACGGCCCTGACCGATCACATACCCATCGAGCTTCTCCTTGATGGAGCGTGGCGACGGGATGTTCGAGGTGGAACCCTTCGGTGTCGTGCGTCGCTTCTTTTCCTGGTCGATGATCGACTGGCAAAGCTCGATGCACTCACCGCAGATGTAGACGTCACCCGGTCCTTCCACAAGCGGGCCGACATCGCGATGCGATCGTCGGCAGAAGGAGCAGTAGGCGTTGCGGTTCCTGCCGGCCGTGCCGGGAGGTTTGCGAATGCCAGTCGTATCACCGGTTTTGTCAGCCATTGTCTTCCTGGGCTTTCTATAGCGGGCTGTGCGGTGGGCGGGGTCGTTGTTTGGTGACGGGTTCATTGCCCGTCTTCAGGCTAATCATACCCGCAAGTAACAGTCGCGCGACACGGGTTCCGGAGAACAGGCGCAACCCGACCGAGTTCGCGGGCTGAGAGTGCGGGTTCTGCATTCGGGGCAGTGTGGGGGAATCAGACGGGTGGGCTGCGCGACCCGTCCCCAGTCGTTTCTGGCGGTGGTTGCGGTGGTGGAGTTCCACCGGGTGAAACAATTTCACCGGTTGCCAGATCCACAATGCCCTCGCGAGCCTTGACTGCGGCTTCCTGCACTCGTTTTGCCACCTTACTACGGAGCTTGGCGTATTCGTCTTCGGTGATCTCGCCGCGTTGAAACATTCCCCGGAAATCGGTGAGTTCCTCAGCTGCGTCCCGTTGGGCTGCCGCGTTTTTGCGCCAGCGGTCAACGAGCCAGATCGCGAACGCACCCAGCAAAAGCGCAACGGCGATGCCTGCCGTGCCCAAAATCACTTCGGGTTCACGGAGTGGATCGCCCTTCGCTTGCGCCAGTAACACCAACCCGCCCATGTTGCGATGCCCCGCTGTCAGACCACATTGAGCGCAGTTTACCCAATTCGCCTGGGGCGTTTCGAGTTCAAATTTGAAGGAACCTGCCAGAAGTGTGCCAACACAATGACGGCTGGCAGAAAGAACTGTTCCAAGGCGAACGGATTTTCGGCCTGAAACCGTGAGTCGGCAAGCATTTCTGTTTTGACCTCCCCCCTTGTGGGGGAGGTCGCCGCGAAGCGGCGGGTGGGGGAAAGCCTGCCGAGATATTACGGCTTTACCCCCCACCGTCTCGCAAAGCCTCGCCACCTCCCCCACAAGGGGGGAGGACAAAGCCCGAAGACAAAACCAGCAACATGTGGTCGATTACGACATCGCGGCCCGCACGCGGCCCATCAGCCACGGCAACAGCGTTCCTTCCTGAAATCGCCTCACAGCCTTCGCACCAAGCACGGCAGCGTGTCGCGGAAGCCAGCGAACACGCTCACGACCGCGAACATTCCGCCAGAAGACACGCTCCTCGTTGCACGACTGCAGTTCGAGCGTTCGCCGCGATGGACGCTTCCCGTAGCTGCTCGACACGCGATGCCAGACCACCGACGCGGGATCGTAAATGATCTCGCCGCCGAGTCGCCGTAATCGGAACGACAGATCAACGTCCTCGAAGTACGCCTTGAAGTGTTCGGGGAAGCCGCCCGCTTTCAGGAGCGCATCACGACGATAGAACGCAGCCGCAGCGGAGGCACCCCACACGCTTCCCGCGAGTTCCGGGGTCGCGATGCTTCCGGTGCGGCGTTTCTGGGCGAAGCCGCCCATGTCGTATTCGTCGCCGGCTGTGTCGATCAGCGGCGGCAACCCGTAGGCAATGCGCTCGGGGTCGTTCTGAAGCACGAGCGGCGCAACCGCAACCACACGAGCATCCGCGAACCATCGCAGAGCAGCGTCGGCCCAGCCTGCGGTAACCTCGGCATCGTCGTTGAGCAGTTCGACAACCGGAGCGGTCGCGGCAGCAATCCCCGCATTCGCCGCGACGCAGAAGCCGCCTGCCTTCGCACGCCGAACGATCTTCACGCCCGCAAACTCCGCAGCAGCGCGAGACACAATGGAATTGGGAGAGCCGTCATCGACAACAATGACTTCGGTGTTGGGTGGTGCGAATTGCAGAACGTTGCGAAGGCACAGCCTGAGGAGATCGACCCGCTTGTGAGATGGGATAACGATGGAAAGTGGGGACATGAACATCTCACCACATTTGTGAGCGTCGAGGCGTAAGCCCGACGGTTTGACGTCAC
>JAIOPV010000249.1 GCA_021413735.1 Planctomycetota bacterium | reverse complement strand
CTGGGAGATGTTCATTGCCTGGAGTGACGAGCAGTATCAGAAGCGTCTGGTCATGTATGAGGTTGTGCAGGTCCGGTGTAGCGACCCGTTGGTATGCGATTTCGCGATGGCCGGATAGCTGTCTGGAAACGGCTGCACCCTGATCAACACATACCGGCGTGGGGCCTGAGCGAGCCCAAGGAGCAAGGAATGCAACCCCTTCGGTATTCCATCAACATCACCCTGGACGGCTGCGTCGACCACCGGGCAGGCGTCCCGGACGAAGAGATGCACCGTCACCACGGCAGGAACATCGAGCAGGCCGATGCGCTCCTCCTCGGTCGGGTGACGTACCAGATGATGGAAGAAGCGTGGCGGCCGGTCGCGGAAACGGGAAAACGACCCGATTGGATGCCTGCGTGGATGGAGCCGTTCGCCCACACGATCCACGCGGCGAAGAAGTACGTCGTGTCTGGAACGCTGGAACGGGTCGATTGGAACGCAGAGTTGGTGCGTGGGGATCTGCGGGAGGCCGTTCAGCGGCTCAAACAGCAACCCGGCAAAGGAATCAGCGTGGGCGGCGTAACACTCCCGCTCGCACTGGCGGAACTGGGGCTGATCGACGAGTACGAGTTCGTCGTGCATCCCCGCATCGCAGGCCACGGCCCGACGCTGTTATCGGGCCTCTCGAAGCACGTTGATTTGAAGCTCGTGGACCGGAGAGAGTTCGGCTCGGGCATGGTCGCGATGCGGTACGTGCCGAAAGGGTAACCGTAGTCTCGAGCGCCTGTAACAACTGGAGAGATGTGGATGGAACCGATTCCGAAGTGGCAGCGCGTGACCGGGTGGGTGCTCTCGGGCCTCCTCACCGTCGTGTTCCTGCCCAGTGCTTTCTTCAAGATCGCCCAGCCCGAGGGCTTCATCGAGGAGTGGTCGAAAACGTACCCAGCGAACGCGGCCTTCCCGCTCGGGGTGATCGAGCTGGCGACATTCGTGCTCTACCTCGTGCCCAAGACCCGCTACCTCGGCGGCCTTCTCATGCTGGCTTACCTCGGCGGGGCGGTGGCGACCCACATCCACGCCAACGACGGCAAGTTCTTCGTGCCGGTGATCGTCGGGGTCGTCGCGTGGCTCGGGCTTTACCTCCGAGACCGCAAGCTACGGTCGATTGTCCCGCTCGTGGCCGAGTGATGGTCAGACCCACGATCCGCTTCACATCGCCGCAAGATCATTTGCCACGCATGCCACGTCGTCGATGCGTGCAAAGTCATGACTCGCGTTGTGGAGGGGCAGGACCGCGGGTAAAGGCGAAGCCACGCCCCGCAGAATGCACTTTTTGTATGACACGAGACTCGGAGTTTTGGCGATGGCATCGCAGCAATCGACCGTTGACGACCTTTTGGAACGCCTCGCTGGAGCCGGCCGGGTGACCGCCAAGAAGATGTTCGGAGAATACTGCATCTACCTGAACGACAAGCCAGTTGCCCTTGTCTGCGATGACCAGCTTTATCTCAAGCCAACGGCTGCGGGTCGTGAACTTCTCCCGGACGCGGCAGAGGAGTCGTCGTATCCAGGAGCAAAGCCGCACCTGATTCTAGAACGCGAACTTTGGAATGATCGAGAAATGCTGCGTCAAGTCGTGAGGGCCACGTTCGAGGTACTACCACTGCCCAAGCCGCGAAAGAAAAAAGCTTAACGGTACTGCGGAGAAATCAGCCCTACAAATGACAACCCCGCCGGCAGACCAATGAAGGCCCAACGACGGGGAGTCCACTCGAGCGAAGACATCCATGCCCACGCAACGCTGTGCGCCGTCATGGCGCGCGTTCGAGTGGGCGGGAAGGTACGCGGGATGTGCGGGAGTGTCAACGGCAGGCGAATTCCAGAACACAGGCTTCAGCATCCTCTGCCGCGATGCGTGCAGCAATCTCGGCCCGGTTGACCTTGATGTATGGAGGGGCCGAGATCCCGATCTTCACCCGGCCTTCGCCGATGGACGTGACGGTGATTCGGATGTCGTCACCGATGATGATCTCTTCGCCAGTCTTGCGGGTGAGTACGAGCATGTTTGTCTCTTCCTTGAGGGTGGTGATTTGTGATCTGATGGAGTCGTTGCAATCGCCGGACCGTAGCCGCTAAAGTTTGCCGAGCTCGCAGACGAAAGCACGATTCCTACTGATTGATGCCGGTTCGCGACACCAATCCTTTCAAAGTGATACCCGTTTTCCCTCAAGTCACGATGTCGGTTGCGCCGACGTGGTCTTCGGCTTCCCAGAGATGGGTAAGTTGGGTACCATCTGCTCGGTTTCGGCGACCCACTCGGCCGGCAATCCCTTCGTTACCGTTGAAGTAGCTGCTGCAAATCGTGCAAAAGCAAGAGAGTAAATGGCGGCGTCCCTCCCGTCCGCGTACCCTGAGCACACCCATTACTTGAGGACGTCAATGTTCACCGCCATGCTTCTGCTGGCCTTCGCCCCGCCCGAGGGAGAGAACTTCTACCGCGCCGCCAAACAGGGCAACTGGTTCGAGATCAAAACGAACGATGTGGTGATGCGACAGACCGCCGTCAAGAAGGACGATGACAAGCTGACTCTTCGCATCGACCAGACTGTCGGCGGCAAGAAGGGAGAGCCGATCGAGTACACGGTCGATCTGAACAAGCCGTGGCCGCCCCCGAGTAAACCAAACCCGGACGTGAAGACGATGACGGAGGATTTGGAAAAGGGTAAGGAGACGCTGGAGGTCGCGGGAAAGAAGTACGAGTGCGAGTGGAAGAAAACCAAGACCACGATCAGCGTCACGTTCGAGGGGAAGACAACCACCACCGTGACGGTCATCAAGGGTTGGACCAGCCCCGAAGTTCCACTGGGCGGGCCGGTGCGAACGGAGACCGATGCGGACGGGAAGAAGAGCGTGACCGAGTTGACGGGGTTCGGGCGGGGAAAGTAGCGGCTGTTTTGCGTCAATACCTCAGGAAGCCATGACGAGCATTCTTGAAGTGCGGCAATTCACGGCACCGTGTTTGCTCGGAATGTGAACGTGTCTGAACCACTGACCCGTGGGGGCAGCCGGTACCCAGCATCAAACATCCAACAAGGAAGAATCCCATGCGTGCCATCGGCATCGTCCTCATCATCGCCGGAATCATCGCTCTGGCCGTCCCGAGCATCACCTTTTTCACTTCCGAGCGGGCGGTTGACACCAGCTTCCTGAAGATCGACTATCAGAAGCCCCACACGCTCATTCTGAACCCAATCGTCGGAGCCGTCGCGATGATCGCGGGCATCGCCTTGGTGTTTGCCGGAAGCCGCAAGACCGGAACTGTATGAGGCTGAACCACAAAGATACGAAGCGAGCCGTCAGGGCGTTCCCTGGCGGCTCGTTCTTTTTGCCGCTCCGCAGCGGTCAGGATGTGGCTGAGACTTCTATTCGGGATAACAGAATTTCGGACGGGTGCTTGGGCAACATCGCCTTGTAATGCTCCAACCGCGACACGGCGCGTATCACGTCACCATCTTTCAATGCCAGCGAAACTGTGCCTATCAAATGCTGGGCGACATGGTGAAAGTCCGTCAGATATTCAAGCTCACTCGATTCCCGCTGAAGGCGACTCTCTAGCTTCGCGACATATGCCTCACGCCTCCTCGCATGGCCAGTCTATAGTTCTGAGTGCGGTAGCGACGAGGGTTGAGGAGCCGGAGGAGAAGAAGTAACCACGGCCTCATTTTCGAAAAGAATTAGGAAGATGTGAGGGATGATGGCCATCTCCGTCACTTCGCGCAAGACAGCCCACTCACACCGTTAGTAAGGTGAATCGCCCAACACCAAGAGAAGCATCATGAAAAGCCTCATTCTCGCCCTCGGCGTGGGCATCGCAATGTTCGGCGTCGCTGGCACTGCCTCGGCCGCGCACGGCGGAGGACACGGCGGCGGTGGTCACAGTGGCGGCGGTCACGGAGGCTATCACGGTGGTAGCTCTTACCATGGCGGGTACAACAGCGGCTACGGGGGTGGTTACAACCGTGGCTACTCCGGAGGGTACGGGAGCTACGGCGGCCTCGGTTTCGGCGGGTACGGCGGCTACGGTCTGGGAGGTTACGGGCTCGGCGGGTACGGCCTGAACTCCGGTTACTATTCCCCGTACTCGAACTACGGCGGCTATTCCCTCAATCCCGGCGTCATTCTGGGGCGCCGGTTGTATCGCTAAGCAGCACGAAACTCGCCCTCCGCCCGGATCGCTTCCGGGCGGTTTTCTATTTGATGGTGCATTGGCCCTCACGTCTGATCGCACAATCCCGTTCTTGGACCGGAAACTGCACCCAGGGACCCTTGAACAAATCCGCCCAGAATCCCCGGATCGTCCTTGAAGGTGACCGCCCGACCTGCCATCTTTACCCACGTCGCCAGGACGGCAACGCCGATCACACCCCGACCAAACCAAGGAAGGTTTCCCGATGCTCGTCACCACCGAATCCAAAGCTCAGAACTGGCGTGCCGTGGTCGTGTTCGACGACCGCCCCGACGCGCTCATCTTCGTCGGTCGCTCCTCCACCCACGTGCGGCAGGAGTACATCGACTCGTTCATGGAACTGCTCGACGACGAGGAGCGTAGCCACTCCAGCGCCATCCAAATGCAGCAGTGGTCCGGCTCTCCGGACGCCGGGCGGTGGGTGTTTAAGACGGACCTGAAGGTTCCGTCGCCGACCGCCGCCCGCATTGCGGCCTGAGCCGTTCGGATTATCCTTGGATGCCTTCGAAGACGCAAGGTTGTCGAACGAAGTCGGGGCGGCCTGGGAATTCCTGGGCCGTTTCTCATTTGGGGAGTATGGTCTCATCACAGCGGTTCGGGTTCGATTACAGGGGAGATGACCGAATGTCTGACGAAAAGAAGGCCATCATGGATAAGCTCAAGGCCCGTCAGGCGCGGACACTGGCCGAGATGCAACTCGCCGGTCTGGACGTGCTGCTCGACGAGAGCCTGCCGCCCCGCGGCGAGCAGTTGCACGTGGGGCGGGAGGTGTGGGAGCAGATGCAGGCGGTGCTGCCGGTGGTGGAGGAGGAGATCGAGGATGAGAAGGAATAGTCCATTTCCGGCTCCGGCATTGGAGTGATGTGACCCCGATGCACCATCTTCTACCGCCTCACGACCTCGGCCTTCTCCGTGACGTGCAACCACGGCAGCTTAATGTGACCGTAGCACCCCAACGGAGAATACCAATGGCCACCACGATCCCCGTTGGACGCAGACGTGAGGTGTTTGCCGCCCTGGTCGCCGCTCAGGACACGGGACTCGACGTGGCCGCCTCCCGCAAACAAGTTGCTGCACAGTTCGCACTCACCGCAAAAACGGTTGAGAAGATCGAGAAGGAGGGGCTGGAAGCGGATTGGCCTCCGTTCGACGAGTGATCGTACGACGTGGGATCGTCATTTCAGGCATTCACGCGAAACTTATAAGCACATCCGAGAATCGTCGTAGCAGGCCAACGAGAATCGCAGGCTCAACGGGCTTGATGAGGTGTAGATCGATGCCAGCCTCTTCCGACCGCTGGCGGTCTTTCGGCGATCCGCACGTCGTTACAGCGACGAATAGTGGCAACTTCTCCACGGCCCGATGTTGCATCTGGCGGACGAGCGACCATCCATCTGTGCCGTGCAGCTTGAGTTCCAAAATGACGACATCAGCAGGGAGAGCGTCGAGTGCGGCTTCTGGGCTGTAAGCGACCCGAACGCAATGCCCGTGCAGGCGAAGAAGTTCGGCCAGTGTATCGGCTCCGTCGGCGTAGTCATCGACCAGCAGGACGGAGAGGGCAGACATCGGCGTACCCCTGCCGGCATGGCGAGGGGCTAAGAGATACTTATCTTTGTACGGAACCGCGCTTACAGGCAGGTTGGAGATTGTAGGAGACCTTCCGTCCAAGCGAGGGCAATCGCCTCACCACGCTCTTCCTCCGCTCGGCCTTCTTCTACTCCAACTCCCCGCTACCGATCTCAGCGTTCTCAGCAGTCTGCGGGTTGACTTCGTTCCCTCGCCCATGCCATAACTTTTACATGAAACTCGCTTGGCTCACCGACATCCACCCCGACATCCACCTCAACTTCCTCCGCCCTCCCGTGTGGATGCGTTCCTCGACATGCTCGCGGAGACCGTGGCTGACGCCTTCGTCATCTCGGGCGACATCGGTGAAGCCGACGATGTGATTGAGTACCTCGAGGCCATCGCGGAGAAGGTCCGGCGTCCGGTGTACTTCGTGCTGGGCAACCACGATTTCTACAAGGGCAGCATCGCTGGAGTTCGAGAGAAGGTGCGGGCACTCTGCGTGGCCTCACCGAACCTGCATTACCTGCCCGACGTGGGTGTCGTGCCGCTGAGCGAAGATGCCTGCCTGATCGGTCATGACGGTTGGGGTGACGGCAGGCTCGGGGATTATCACGGCTCCGAAGTGATGCTGAACGACTTCGGGTTGATCGAGGAATTCGGCGGGTTCGACGAAGCCCCGGAAGAGCGACTCGCAAAACTGCACGCACTCGGCGACGAGGCGGCGGCTCACTTTCGTTCGGTTCTTCCAGACGTTCTGCGGCGGTTTCGTCACGTTATCGCAGTGACGCACGTTCCACCGTTTCGCGAGGCGTGCTGGCACAAGGGGAAAGTCTCTAGGGATGACTGGCTGCCGTTCTTCGCATGCAAGGCGGTTGGGGACACGCTTGCCGAGGCAATGACCGTCGCACCAGATCGGAAGATGACGGGGCTGTGCAGCCATACTCACGGCGGCGGAGAGGCGCAGATCCTGCCGAACCTCCGCGTGCTGACAGGTGGTGCGAAGTATGGCAACCCTGATGTGCAGCGGGTGCTCAAGGTGGGGTAAATCTCGCTACGGACAGGGCCACCGACGAATCGTTGGCAAGTCACTCCAACTAGTCCGTGATGATGTGGGTTTGGTCGAGATGCCTCTTCAGTTCGCGCGCGCCTTCGCCAGTGATAGCGGTCTTGCGAAGGTAAAGGAACGAGATGTTTTTCGAGTCGTTCAATACTGACAGGCCTTTGTCGGTCACTTTCGTTTTCGTTCCTGACAGGTGCAACACTTTCAGCCCCTTCAGCCCGGCCAGGTGCGGGAGCGCGTCATCGCCGAGATCGCATCCGTCGAGGTATAAGGTCTGCATCTTTGGCATTGCCCCAATAGCTTTGGCGCACTCGGGCGTGACCTTGTTATCTCGAAACGTGAGCGACACGATTTCCTCGAAGCCCTCGGCTCCCGAGAACGAATACCCGGTACCAGAGAGGTTGATGGCGCGAAGCCGCTTGATGCCCTTTATTGCGGCGATATGTTCTGGCGTCACCTTCTGGTTTGTGTAGCCAATCCCGAAAAGGTGCCCCCCGTCGAACCCTTTGATTGCCTCGGGTGATACCTGGCAATTGGAGAAGTCCACACCGGACAGCCGCCCCTTGGTTCGGTACAGATGCGCGATCCCTGCATCGGTGAGGGCTGTGCTGTCGGCAAGAATCAGCAGGCCGACATTAAGTGAGGCAATGTGCTTCACGCCCTCGTCGGTCACGGCCGCGCCGCTCACCTTGAGGTTGTGGAGGGCCGCGAGCCCGTCGAGCCCTTTCAGGCCATCGGCCGTCACCTTGGTGTTACGTAAGTCCAGTTCGCTGAGTTTCGCCAGCTCCTTGAGCAGTGGAAGCCCCGCGTTGGTAATCGCAGTGCCCGACACGTCAAGCTCTTTCAGCCGCGGGCTATTGGCCAGCAGTTTTAGCCCGGCGTCGGTGAGGGCGCTCTTACCGAGATGCAGGTAGACCACGCTTTCGGCGAGCGTGTCAATCTTCCCGAGCACCTCGTCTGCCCGCGCGCACCCGCTCAGGTCAAGCGTAATCATGCGTGGGTTCGAGTTCTTCCAGAAGGTGAGCTTGCCGCCCGCATCTTCGACCACTTTGACCGCCGTCGCCTCGTCGGCGCGTACTCCAGTGCCATGCGCGCACACCACGCACACCACGTACACCACCCGCATGATTTGTGTCAGCATCGCAACCGCTCCTTGGGGAATGGGGGTATTAGACCGATGCCATGTGTGCCAGACAATGTGAGTTTCTGACCGGGCTCCAATTGTTCTTCGGCGATGGGACAACGACGGTCGCTCGAATTGCGTCATGCAGCGGGCTGATGTGCAGTCGCAGGCGCAACCGGAGCGATACGGACGATCGCAGGGTCAGCGGATTCGTCGGCCGTCGAGCACCCGGATGACGACTACGACAAGGATGACGACGAGCAGCAGGTGGATAATGTCGCCACCAAATGGGGTGATGAATGCCCCCAATAACCAGAGCAGGACCAAGATTAGGACGATCGTTTCGAGCGAATAGCGGGGCATGGAAATCTCGTGGAAGGTGGATCTGAAAGGTGGATCTGAACTGATGAAGGATTGCACGCTACGTCGCGAGTAGTTCGCGGACAGCGGCGAGCAGGTCTTGCGGGGCCACGGGCTTGAGAAGGTGTCTGTCGAAGCCAGCCGCCTTGATCCGCTGACAGCCCTCAGCATCGTTCATCGCCGTCACAGCCATCATCACGATAGGCCGATCTGGGTTTCGCAACCGCACGGCCAACTCGTCGCCATCCATGCCCGGCATATTCATGTCGATCAGACAAATATCAGGGAGGAAGTTGGCGGCCTCAATGATCGCGCTTTGCCCGCTGTAGCAAGCAACAGTCTCGTAGCCAGCGAGTTGGAGGAGGGCCGCTTCGGAATCGGCAGTGTCTTGGTTGTCATCAACGCAAAGGACACGGGTGGGATTCAAAATCGGAGCCATAGGAGTCATGGGAAGGTTCCAATGGCTTGATCCGCCAGACCCGCTGCACGGGTGGTGCGGTGGTTAAAATCGCTTGCACTCATCTTGCATTTATCGAGCCGTCATTGGAATTACTCGCCATAAAGGTGAGGCAACCGAAGGGCGAACTCGCTTCCCTTGCCCAGACCTGCACCGCGCTGTCGAGACGAGCCATCAGTTCTTCAACTGCGCAGAGCCATGTGGACGCGAGTTGCCGGCCACGCTATCGCCTCGGCAAGAAGCCAGGCAAGCTTCTGTTTCCCGGGGATTGACTCGCACATTAGGCCTTAAACAAGCGAATAGCTTCTGATCGCTATTGGAATTTCATACCCGGAACGGAGGCGACGTGATCTCGGGACGGTGCCATCGGCGGCCCATCTGTTGTGCTCGTGGTTCTCGTTGTTCATGCTCACTTCCTTTCTGCGA
>JAIOPV010000248.1 GCA_021413735.1 Planctomycetota bacterium | reverse complement strand
GAAGCGTCGTCAGAAGTGGCGCAAAGAGGGTTCGTCTGGTGGGGCTTCGGGGTCAGTGCAGTACATCTATCGCCACGATCATCGTGAGTTCGGTGGGTTGCTGGCGACCGCGTTGACTGACGTGCGAGTGACCGGAGCCGGATTCCCATTGCCTTATCGCTTCAAGTTGAGTCCGCTGTCTCGCAGACTCGAACGCTTCTTCCAGAACCGCACCTGGATGGCCGATTCGGGCCACATGCTTGTCGGTGTTGGCGAAGCTGCCAAGGTCTCATAGTTTGCGACCGTTCAGAGGAACCGACATGTCTGACGAAGCCGCATTGCTCGCTGCGATCCGCGACAACCCCGACGAAGACACGCCGCGACTGGCATACGCCGACTGGCTTCAGGAACACCGCGACGCCAACCGTGCCGAGTTCATTCGCGCACAGTGCCAGGCGTTCCGACTGCCGTTGGGCGACAAGGAACGCAAGAAGCTCGAAAAGAAAGCGGAGGCGCTGTTCAAGGCGAACAAGGCCGAGTGGGGCGGCATCGTGTGGAAGAAGTTCCACAGCACCAAGCCAGCCGTGTCGCACTGCCACATCGAACGCGGCTTCATCACCAGTTTGAAGGGCACCACAGAAGACATCGTCAAACACGCGGCGGACATCGAACGCCTTGCGCCGTGCCTGCGGTCACTGCACACCACCCGAACGAACGAACATGCCAGCAAAGTCCTCGATCTGCCGTTGCTGCGTCGAGTCCGCGAACTGACGCTCGATTGGCTCGATATGCCATCGTATCGCCAGTTCCGCAACTACCCCGCGTGGGGTCAACTCGATCGCTTGCATCTCGGCTTCGAGTTCAAAAGCGAAGCCGAAAACTTGACGGGGCTCGCCGAGGCTCCGCTCGTGGTCGCAGCCCGCCGGCTCGATCTGGAGTATGGGTATTTCCTGCGAGACAATGCCCCCTCGCACGTTGGCCAGGAGGCCGCACAAGCGCCGAGTCTGCGCGAAATGTCGAAGCTGAAACTCCCGCAACTGCGAGGTTTCGGTTTCTGGGGCCTGATGCCCGCGTCAGCGCCGGTGATGGTGAAATGGGCGGGCTTCGCGAAACTCGACTGGCTCATCTTCGAGACGGCGGCCTTGGATGACGATGTGATCGAGCCGTTGCTCACCGCTGCGACATTGCCAAGGCTGCAGCGGTTGCACTTGAACGAGAACAGCCTGAATGATGTGAGTGCTCGCGTGGTTGCCGAGTGCCCGCAGTTGAGCGAATTGCGGGAGCTTCATCTCGACTGGAATCGGTTCACCGATGCGGGGGCGCGGTTGCTGTCGCTGTCGACAACACTTCCGGCGCAGTTGAAACTGAGCGTCGGCTTCAACCACTTGACCAAACGCGGTGTGGATCAACTCCGCGAACGCTTTGGGTCAGAGGTGGTCAGCGAGAAGCAGTATTGACCGTATCCGTCCGAGCCCGAGCGCCAGCGAGGAAGCTACGGAATCCTCGCTGGCGCTCGGGCTCGGAATGGGAATCAGCGGATTTTGGCTCACTCGTGTGGTGGCGGAGTTGGCTCGTGTAGCGCATCGTGCGGAGTCGGTTCTGCTGGTGCTGGCGTCGGAGGTGGATTCTTCCCTTCGGTCAGTCTCGTCACCACCGAGTAGAACACCGGCGTCAGGAAGATGCCGAACAGCGTCACGCCAATCATGCCGCTCGTCACTGCCGTGCCCAGCGACCGACGCATCTCCCAGCCCGCACCGGTCGCCACCATCAGCGGATACACACCGAAGATAAACGCGAAGCTCGTCATCAAGATCGGTCGCAGTCGCAGTTTGCTCGCCTCCAGAATTGCCGCTTGCCGCTCCATGCCCTCTTTGCGTTTCTGCGTCGCATACTCCACGATCAAGATGGCGTTCTTCGCGGCCATCGCCACCAACACCACGAACCCAATCTGACTGAAAATGTCGATCGGCATTCGGGCGATCCAGACGAGGCCGATGATCGAACTCAGCAAGCACATCGGCACCACGAGGATGATCGCCAGCGGCAAACCCCAACTTTCGTAGAGCGCTGCCAAGATCAAGAACACGAGCGCCACTGCCAGCGCGAAGACATAAATACCCGTGTTGCCAGCGGTCACTTCCTGATAGCTGATGTTCGTCCACTCGTAACCCATGCCCGTGGGAAGGTTCTGATCGCTCAGTTGCTCCATCAACGAAATCGCCTGACCCGAACTGAACCCCGGCTTATTGCCGCCGTTGATGGCGGCCGAGCTGAGGTTGTTGTAACGCATCAGGAATGTCGGTCCGTTATCGTTGCGGACCGTCACCAGCGCACCAAGCGGCACCATCTGCCCCTGCCGGTTCCGCACCTGAAGCAATTTCAGGTTGTCGACATTCTTGCGGAACTCACCCTCGGCCTGGATGTTCACCTGCCAGATTCGGCCGAAACGGTTGAACTGGTTGATGTACACCGAACCCATGTTCGCGTTGAGCGTGTCGAACACATCCGAGAGCGAGACGCCCATCGCGGCAGCGTTTTCGCGGTCGATGTCGAGATACAGTTGCGGCGTGCTGGCACGGAACGTCGTGAACACGCGGTCGAGGCCGGGCTGCGCGTTCGCCTTCTGAACGATCGTCTCGGTTACCTCCGCAAGTGCCTGTGGCCCGAGGCCCCCGTGATCGACAAGCTGCAACTGGAACCCACCCCCCTGACCCAACCCGGGCACCGGCGGCGCACCGAACACCGCCGCCCGACAGCCAAGAACCTTGCCGTAGTATTCCCGGTTCAGTTTGTTGATGATCGCGGCTGCCTGCGTCTCGCGAGTCGTGCGATTCTCGAACTCGTCGAGGATCACGAAGACCGTTCCCCAGTTCGACGAATCGCACTGGAAAAACGCCGAGTATCCGGCAACGGCCATCGTCTTCTTGACACCGGGCGTCTTCAACGCGATCTCGTTGAGCTGGTTCAGGATCTCGTCGGTGCGTTGAACCGACGCCGCATCCGGCAGCTCGACATTCACGAGCACATAGCCCTGATCCTGCTCGGGGATGAAGCCGGTGGGCGATGTCGCGAAGCCGTAGCCTGTGAGTGCGAGCAGGCCGACGTACCCAATCATCACGACGAATCCGACGCGAATCATCCCGCGTACGATGCGGACGTAGCCGTTGGTAGTGGCGTCGAACGCCTTGTTGAAGAGTCCGAAGAACCAGTTCAGCCCGCGATTGACCGCCGGCCCGATGAACCAGCCTGCGATGGCTCCCGGCAGGAAGAAGATCACTCGCGGTGCCCACGTTGCGGCGTAGCCTCCGGCCGGAGCGTGAAGAGCTTTGACGAGAGCCGGACCCGCGAACTTACTCAGCAGGAAGTAAGTGAGGGCACCGAACAGCACGACATACGCGACTCGCGGCATGGCCTCGCGAGGCGCTGCGTTTGGCCCGTGGCCGTGTGGCTTGATCCAGGCTGCCGCACGAGCAGGAGCGAGCGTCAGGGCGTTCGACGCGGAGATCACCGCGGAGGCCGCGATCGTGAGAGCGAACTGGCGGAAGAACTCGCCACTGAGTCCGGGGATGAACGCGGTCGGCACGAAGACCGATACCAGCACCAGGGTAATGCCGATCACCGGGCCGGTGATTTCGTCCATGGCCTTGATGGTTGCTTCGCGAGCCGGCAACCCGGACTCCATCCACCGCTCGATGTTCTCGACGACGACAATTGAGTCGTCGACCACGATGCCGACAGCGAGCACCAGTCCAAAGAGCGAGAGGTTGTTGAGCGAGAAGCCGAGCGCAGTCATCACGACAAACGTGCCGATGAGCGCAACTGTGATGTCCATGATCGGCAGCAGCATCGCGTGCCAGTCCTGAATGAACACCAACACCACGACGATGACCAGCAACGCCGCGATGAAGATCGTGTGGAACACGTCGTCGACGGAGTGCTTGATGAACGGCGTCGTGTCGTAGACGACCTCGTATTCCAGCCCGGCGGGGAACTTCTTCTTGAGCTGTTCCATCTTCGCCTTCACGCCGTCGGCCGTGTCGAGGGCGTTGGCCGACGGGAGCTGAAAGATCGCAAGCGCCAGCGACGGGAACCGCGTCGGCTTGCCATTCACCATCTGGCCGACGTTGCAATTCAAGTCGGAGTTCTGCGAACCGAGTTCGAGCCTCGCCACATCGCGAAGGTACACAAGCCGACCGTCGTTACCGCTCTTCACGACGATCTCACCGAACTGCTCGGTCGTGGTGAGCCGCCCGAGGGTGTTCAGCACGAGTTGGTAATCCTGCCCCTTCGGCACCGGTTGCTGACCGACGTTACCCGGTGCCACCACGACGTTCTGATTCTGAATCGCCTTGATAACTTCACTCACCGTCATGTCGCGGGCAGCGACCTTTTGTGGGTCGATCCAGGCGCGGATGCTGTACTGGCGCTGGCCGAGGAAGTTCACAAGCCCGACGCCGGGGAGCCGCGAGAGATCGTCGAAGATGTTGATCTGGGCATAGTTGCTCATGAATAGCGGGTCGTGCCTGCCGTCGGGCGAGAGGAGGTTGACCGTGAGCAGGATGTTCGGCGACTGAATCTTGACGTTCACGCCCTGGGCCTGAACGCTGGTGGGCAACTGCGGCATCGCCAACTGCACGCGGGTCTGCACGAGCATGAGGGCGGTGTGGATGTCGGTGCCGACCTTGAAGCTCACGGTCAGCGTGTACATCCCGTTGTTGGTGCAAGTCGAAGACATGTAGATCATGCCTTCGGTGCCGTTCACTTGTGCTTCAATGGGCTGTCCGACAGCGTCTGCGATTGTGGTCGCGCTTGCGCCTGGAAAGCTCGTGGTGACCTGAATCGTGGGCGGCACGATGGGCGGGTACTGCGCGATCGGCAAGGTGAAGACGGCAATGCCACCCGTCATCACCATGACAATGGAGAGCACCCACGCGAAGATCGGTCGGTCGATGAAGAACCGTGACATGATGTCCGTGTACGTTGTTGAAAGTCTTTGCGAGCCACGGGGTTTATCCCCGTGGTCTTTTCATTTGTCTCACAACCACGGGGATAAACCCCGTGGCTCGCAAAACATGCTCACTTCTTGGGCTTCGCCGGTGCCGGGGTTTTGTCCGCATCGAGCAGCGTGTTCATGTCCACGAGTTTTGGCTCAACCTTGTCGCCGGGCCGCACTCGCTGCAAGCCATTTACGATCAGCCGGTCGGTCGCCTTCAACACTTCCACTTCCTTCACCGTGTCGGTAACGCCCCCCTCGGCTTCCACAATCCGGCGTTTCCGGTAAACCTCTCGCAACTCGCCGTGCATCTGACCGACCTGCACCACCCGGTATTCCACCTCGTTCTTGTCGTTCACCACCAGCACGAACCGCTGCCCCTGCCCGGTGCCAATCGCCCGGTCACTCACCAGCAATGCCGAGTGCGGCGAACTCGACGGCACACGAACGCGAGTGAACAACCCCGCGACGAGCTTGCCGTCTTCGTTCGGGAACACGCCGCGAAGCCTGATCGAGCCGGTGCCAGGGTCGAGTTGGTTGCTCACGAAGTCAACGGTGCCCGAGTAGCTGAACGCCGGATTCGAGCCGAGGGCCAACGCAATCGGGAGTTGACCCGTTCGCGGACTGACGACCTTGCCTTCCCGCAGCACCGTTTCGTAACTCTCCATCGAATTTTGATCCACGTCGAAGTACGCCCACATCGGCTTCAGCGACACCACGTTCGTGAGCAGCGTGATGTTCTCCGAGATGAGGTCGCCGACATCCACGAAGTGCCGATTGATGCGCCCCGCGATCGGCGACTTCACCTTGCACCAGTCGAAGTTCAGTTGTGCGGTCGCCTGCGAAGCAAGGGCTTGCTTCACACTACCCAGAGCCTCATCGCGACCGCCTTTTCGACGTTCGAGTTCTTGCTCGCTGATGGCCGCCGGGTTCTGTTTCTGCACGCCGATGCCGATGTCGTAATACGCTTGCTGCTTGATGAGGTTCGCCTTGGCAACCTCCACGTCGCCCTTGGCCTTGTCGAGAGCGGCCTTGTAGGGTCGGTCGTCGATCTCGAACAACACCTGATCGACCGTGACGTCGCCACCATCCTTGAACCCAAGCCCGGTCACGAAGCCCGTAACACGAGCCTTGATGTCGATGGACTGCACAGCCTGAGTGCGGGCGGTGAAGGTTTCATAGTCCGTCACATCTTGCTCGATGGGGCGGGCGACTTCGACGATGGGCGTGGGGGTCGCAACGGGTGGAGTGTGATTCCCACGACAGCCGATGAGCAGAGCGACAAGCAGGAAAAGAGGTGCGACGGAACGCATCCACACAACATGCATCGCGGAACCTCAGGCGGTGATCCGTGTACGGCGAGCTGCCTCGCAAAGCCTTGAACCCGTTTGCAACACGATACCGAAGAATGACCTTCGGTGGAATGTCCCCGTGGCAACTTTGAGAAGATTCACAGGCTACGAAGCCTGTCTTAAGGCAACGCCGCAAGCGGCGAAAGCCATTCCGGAATATAGGCAGGTTTTGAGTTGATGGGTTGTAGTGATTATGCCGATATTTCCATTGACTGTACCCTCAGCTCGCCGACCAAGGTTGTGATATGTCAACCATGCACCCGCGATTGCCAGCTAGCCCGAAGGGGCGTTCGCGGATCGGCAGCACGATCCGCAAGGCCGCTTGCGGCGCGACGTTTCTGCTCGCTGGCTGCACGCCGTTGAAAGAGTACGTTCACAACGGCTTCAAGGTTGGGCCGAACTATCAGCGACCGGCGGCACCGGTTGCACCGGACTGGATCGACGCAGCAGACATTCGCGTCAGCAAAGATCCGGAAGAACTGAGCCGCTGGTGGACGGTGTTCAACGATCCGGTGCTGAACGCACTGGTCTGTGACGCCTACCGGCAAAACCTCACGCTGCGTGAAGCTGGGTTCCGGGTTCTCCAGGCGCGAGCACAACTCGGAATCGCACGCGGCGAATTCTTCCCGCAAACACAGGTCGCCACCGGCAGCTTCAACCAACGGGCCGTCAGTGTCGAGGTCGCCAACCGCAACGCGACCCCCGACCGCTTCTTCGCAACCTGGGCCTACGGCTTCGGCCTGAACTGGGAACTCGACTTCTGGGGTCGCTTCCGCCGGGCCATCGAGTCTTCCGCTGCTCAACTCGATGCTTCAGTTGCGGAGTATGACGATGTGTTGGTCACGCTGCTTGGCGATATCGCAACAGCTTACGTGCAACTGCGAACGCAGGAACAGCAACTCGAATACCTGAAGACCAACGTGAAGTTGCAGCGGGACACGCTTTCGATTGCCAAGGCTCAATTCAAGGGCGGCCAGGTTTCCGAACTCGACCCGGATCAGTCGCAGAGCACGCTGTCGCAAACGGAGTCGCAGGTACCTCAACAGGAAATCCAGATTCGTCAGACGACGAACCGGCTCTGCGTCTTGCTCGGTATTCCCCCAGAGGATTTGCAGAAGCGGCTCGGGGCTGGAGCCATTCCAACGGCTCCGCCCGAAGTCGTGGCAAACACGCCGGCCGATCTGCTGCGTCGGCGTCCCGATGTTCGCCGAAATGAACGGGAAGCCGCGAGTCGAGCGGCTCAAATTGGAATCGCAGAGGCAGATTTCTATCCGGCAATCTCAATCGTCGGTGCAATTGGAGCAGGGTCGCAGGACATCTCGCATCTGTTTGTATCTCAGGCGATGACCGGAAGCATTGGGCCATCTTTCCAGTGGAACGTGCTGAACTACGGCCGCATTCTAAACAACGTTCGCGTGCAGGATGCGGCATTCCTGGAACGTGTGGCGCGTTATCAGCAGTCCGTGTTGAAGGCGAATGCCGAAGTTGAAGATGGGCTCATCACGTTCCTGAAAGCACATGAACGAGTGAAGGCACTCATTGAGAGCGTGAAGGCTGCCGAGAAGGCCGTGAAGGCAGCGGTTGTGCAGTACTCGAACGGATTGATCGACTACAACCGCGTCGATCTGTTGCAAGAGAACCTGGTGTCGCAACAGAACCAACTTGCACAGGCACAGGGCGAGATCGCACTCGGACTGATCCAGACCTACAAGGCGATGGGTGGCGGCTGGGAGATTCGCAAGATTGGCTGCGAAGGTCCGGCGTGTGCGGTGCCACAGCCACCGTTGCTGCCGGCCCCGATGCAGATGAAGAATGCGGTCGATGCGTTGCGTGGCCCGAATGCGGTGCATCCCGCGGGCGGAGTGATGCCTGCTTCATCGCAACCCATCAAGCAAGCGTCCGTGAAAACGATGGGGAAAGTGCCGGCCGCTCCGCAAGATAGTCACCCGCTACGACCGGAATACTTCGGGCAGAACCCCAAGTGAAGTCCGCTTGCGACTTCGCATGCGAAGCCGCAAGCGACTCAGGACATCACACCAACGCGACGCCAACCGAGAACTCAGAGGTGTTGTTCAGCGGATCGGTTGCCGTTGCCGTGACGAAGGTTGAACCGCTCGGTGGCTGCGTTCCGTTGAAGGTGAATGTGCCCAGGCCGGCAGCGTTCGTCGTCACTGTCGTGGAACCGAGGTAGTAACGGCCCTGAGCCTGGCCAACCGTGGCTGCCGTGTCGCCGAAGAATTGCAGCGTGAACGTCGTGTTCGGTGTGCTTGTCAGAGTGCCCGATATATCAATCCCGCCCGGAAGTTCGCTCGCTTGCGTCAACACCGGCGCGGCCTGACCGTTGTTCGCCGAACCCACCAGGTCGATACCCAGCAGCGCGTTCGCCGAGATCGAGTTCTGGCTGATGAGGTTGCTGACCCCAGACAGAATCGCGATGCCGTTGCCCGTGTTCGGCACTGCCAGGCCAGTGCGACCAAGGCCAATCAGGCTACCGATCACCGTGTTCCCGCTCGACCCGTCAATCGTGATGCCGTTCCCCACGTTGCCGCTGATCGTCGTCGGGAAGTTCGCATCCGTCGAGCCGATCGTCGTGTTCTTCGTCCCAGGGCCGACATAAATGCCGCCCTTCTGATTCCCCAACGATTGCGGGTTGACTGGGTCTTCCGCGATGCCGCCCGAGTTGGTGCCGACGTGCACGAAGTTGATCGCGTTGTCGTGAGCGTTGCCGATCACCGCGATGCCGTAGCCCTTGTTCGCCGAGACCGTTGCGGTTGGCACAACGGAGAAATCGGTCTGAGGCCCACCGATCACGATGCCGTGCGCGTTGCCACCAATCTCGATGCCGTTGTCGCCGTTCGGCCGAGCCAGTTTGCCGTCGGTGTTCAGCCCGATGATGTCTTGAACAAGCTGGATACCGGAAGCGTTGCCAGACACCTCGATGCCGTCGTCGCCGTTTTCCGCGATGATGTTCCCAATTTTCAGGACGATGCCGCCACCGGTCGCGGTGATGTGCCAGCCGTCGAGCCCATTCCCCAGCGTGGCATTCGTGCTGAACGCCGCGACACCCGTGAAGTTGTTTGACGCCACGAAGCCGCCGACCGTGTCTTGCAATACCACGCCGTTGGCACCGTTGGCGTCGATGACGTTGCCCAGCGGAATCGGACCGCCGAACGTCGTGCGTCGCGACGACCCCTCGAACACAACCCCGTTGAGGAGGTTCCCAACCGGAGTCTTGTCGTCGCTGCCGAGGCCGAAGAAATTGGCCTGAACGATCGTGTTGTTGGAGTTGTTGACCCGCAGGCCGTTGCCCAGGTTTCCACCGACGACGTTGTAATAGACGAACGGATCCTGCGTCGCGAGCGTGCCCGCCATGACGGTGAAGTTCGAGCTAACAATGGCGACGCCGTCTTTCGAGTTGCCGAGCGGGGCGATACCCGTTGCATCGGTGCCGACGAAGTTGCCATACAGCATGTTGTTCGGCGAAGCACCGTTGATGAGGATGCCGTTGCCATCGTTACCCGAGACGAGGTTGCCGGCCGGCGGCCGCGCCCCTGAGAACTTGTCGGGCGTCGTGTCGGGCGGGTTGCCGGAGATCTCGCCGCCGAGCGTGTTGTAGTTCGCGCCGTTGGCAATCTGAATGCCGTTGCCGCTGTTGCCTCGGTCGAGCAAACCTGCCGGGTCGGTGCCGATGAAGTTCCCCTGCACGATGTTGTTGACCGTCGCGAACCCAGTAAGCGTGATGCCGTTGCCGTTGTTCTCGGAAATGGTGTTCGTCTGGCCGGTGCCGCTGCCGCCGATGTAGTTGTGCGGGCTGTTCGTGAGCCGGATGCCGTCGCCGGTGTTGGACATCGCGAAACCCGTCTTGTCCAGACCGATGGTTGTGCCGATCACGTTATTGTCGCTGGTGTCTTGCAGCGTGATGCCATTGCCGAGGTTGCCCGCGATGATGGTCTCGAGACTGCTGTCTGTCGAGCCGACGGTGATCGAGTGCGCACCCGACCCGATGAACACGCCGCCCTTCTGGTTGCCCAGCGCCTGCGGACCGTCAGCAATGGCAAGTCCCTGCGAGTCGGTGCCGATGCGTGCGCCGTTCAGGACGACGTTGTGAGCATTCCCGACGAACGCGACGCCGTAGCCACCGTTCGAGGAGATCGTTGACACCGGAATGATCGAGAACCCGCCGATGAGTCCGCCGACTTCGATGTCGTGAGCGTTGCCGCCGATCTCGACGCCGTTGTCGCCGTTTGGCCGTGCGATTGCGCCGTCGGTGTTCAAGCCGATGATGTTCTGAACGAGTTGCACGCCGCGAGCTTCGCCGGAGACTTCGATGCCGTCGTCGCCGTTGCGTGAGATCACGTTGATGCGGACGAGGATGTTGCCGCCCGTCGAGGTAATGTGGAATCCGTCCTGAGCATTCCCAAGGTTCGCGTCCTCATTGAACGCGGCGGTTCCGACGAAGGAGTTCTCCGAATAGAATCCGCTGGCGGTGTCCTGAACGACGACCCCATTCTGCCCGTTCGCGTCGATCACGTTACCCAGCGGGATGATGCCGCCGAGCACCGTGCTCCGCGACGACCCTTCGATGAGCACACCGTTCAGATGGTTCCCGACGCCTGTGTTGTCGTCGCTGCCGAGGCCGAAGAAGTTGGCCTGGATGATCGTGTTGTTGGAATCCTTGACTCGCAGACCGTTACCGTGGTTGCCGCTCACGACGTTGTAAAAGATGAACGGATCGAGATTGACCTGCGTGCCGACGAGCGAGTTGGCGTTCGCGTTCACAATGGCGACGCCGTCCTTGAGATTGCCCTGAGCCGCGACGCCGGTCGCGTTGGTGCCGATGAAGTTGCCGTTCAGTGCGTTGTGCGTGGCTCCTCCGTTGATGAGCACGCCGTTGCCCGCGTTCCCGGAGATGATGTTCCCTTCCGGTGGACGCGCCCCTGAGAAGTCGTCAGGCTTGGTGCCGGGTGGGTTCGCTGGGGTGAACCCACCGATCTGGTTGTCGTGTGCGCCGTTGCCGATCTGGATGCCGTTGGATTGATTGCTGCGCTGCTTGAGGCCCGTGACGTCGGTTCCGATGAAGTTCGCCTGGATCACATTCCGCGACGACCCGTTAAGGAAGATGCCGTTGCCGCCGTTGCCGGAGATCACGTTCGGGAACTCATTCAGACCGCCGATTGTGTTGCCGACCGACGATGCGTTAATGGTGATGCCGTTGCCGCCGTTGCTGCCCGCCGTTTGGCCGTTGAGTTGCAACCCGATGAAGTTGCCGTAGATGTTCATTTTGCTCGCGTTCACCGTGACGCCCGCTCCGCCAGCATCAATGATTCCGAGCGAGCGCAGTGTCGAACCCGTCGCGCCCGCGTTGAACGTGAGACCCGCGAAGCCTGCCATGTCAATCTGAACGACCGGCGACGACGTGAAGCCTGGAGCAGTCCGCCCGGCGAGATCCACGGTGTCAGTGATCGCCGGCAACGCACTCGCAAGACGAATGCTTCCCGCGATCGAGAAGTTGATGAGGTCGGACCCAGGAGTGCTGTTCGCGCTCAGTATTGCCTGACGCAACGAACCTGCGCCGGAGTCACTGAGGTTCGACACCGTGAACGTGGCGGGAACGCTGCGGTCTTCGAGTTGTTCAACGTGGAGTCGCCGTGGCTGGGGGCGAGACTTGGACTTGCGGGGCATGAAAGGAAGTAGCATCGCGGGCGTCTCCAAGAATCAGAAGAGGATAACGGAGCGGGCGTTTGCAGTGAGCCCGGAGTCATTTATTGCGAGCCGGTTTGTCGGACCTAACACCTGAATCCGGAAAATCGGAACATTCAGGACAAACTACCTGCACGCATTACCGTAACCGACCGCGAAGACTCCCGTCGCGTCAAACTCGCCGAGAAACGCGGAACCGCGATCGAGATCCCCCGCAGAATCGTTTTGTGCCGCACCTTCCACCCGGTTGGCGGCCGGCAACGCTTTGGGTATCATCGCAGAACACGCCCACCATCCGCCCAGATTGAGCCGCCATGTCTGCTCACGATCCCAACGAAACCGGAGACAGCCCCAAGTTGAGTTCGGTCCTTGGCGCAAGCGAGAGCCCAACGCGAACCACAGAATCATCTGTCCTCACGCCCGATCCTGGACAGGCACCCACTACAACCCGTGTATTGCCCGAAATTCCGGGTTACGAAATCATCGGAGAGCTGGGCCGCGGCGGAATGGGCGTCGTCTATCAGGCTCGGCATCTTCGACTGAACCGTACCGTGGCCCTCAAGATGGTTCGTGGTGCTGGCGCACACGATCCTCGCGCTGTTGCTCGGTTCCTCATCGAAGCCGAGGCAATGGCTGCGATCCGGCATCCGCATGTCGTGCAGGTCTACGAGTCAGGCGAACACGATCACAGTCCGTACTTGGTGCTGGAGTACCTATCGGGCGGCGCTCTGTCGGAACGACTGACCGACGGCCAGCGGTTGCAACCCCTCGCGGCGGCCAAGCTCCTCGGACAGACTGCTCGCGGGATCGCCGCGGCGCACTCGCTTGGAATCGTGCACCGCGATCTGAAGCCAGGGAACATTCTTCTCGACGCAGACGGCCTTCCGAAAGTCACCGACTTCGGTCTCGCGAAGCGAGCCGCCTCCGATTTGACCGCAACGCAGGCGATCATGGGAACGCCCGCATACATGGCCCCCGAGCAGGCCGACGGAAGAACGAAGTTCGTCGGGCCAGCGGCGGACGTGTGGAGTTTGGGTGTCATTCTCTACGAGTGCCTGGTGGGAACGCGGCCGTTCGTGGCTCCCGATGCCCGAGAAATCCTCGCGAAAATCTTGACCTCCGAACCGACCCCGTTTCCGCGAACGCTCCGCGAACTGCCGCAGGAACTGGAACTTATCTGTCGCAAGTGTCTGGAGAAAGAGCCAGCCGATCGTTACCCCACGGCCGAGGAACTGGCCGACGATCTCGAACGCTTCCAGGCTGGCAAACCGATCAGCGTTCGCCCCATTGGCTTGGTCACTCGCACGGCCCGCTGGGTGCGGCGGAATCCCGTCGTCGCCTCTTTGGTCGTGTTCGTGGTGCTGACGCTGCTCGTGGTGCCACCCGCAGCGTTCCTGTATCAGAGTCGGCTGACGGCAGCCGAGAAACTGGCAGACGCCGAGAGCCGCGCGACAGGCGAAGCTCGCCACGCCGAAATCGAAGCCCGACGCGCTGAAACGGAAGCCAGGCAGGCTGCCGCGACGAAAGACTACTTCAACTTGCTCGCGAGAGTTCAGCGAAGATCAGCCGAACCCCACTCCGGATGGACCTGGGACGGGATCCGTGACATTGCCAAAGCAGGCGGCTACACCGACCTCGCGGCGCGTGATCCGGTGGAACTCCGATCCGCTGCTGCTATCTGTTTGGCCTCTCCGGATCTTCGAGAGGTGACGAGCGCCGCCCACGGAATGCCGGCGGGAGCCATCGCGTATCGTCCCGATGGGAAGTTGCTTGCAATTGCCGAGGCCAAGTCGTGGGTGGCCTGCCGGGTGCAGCTCGTTGATCCCGCAACGGGAAGCACTGTTCGCACACTTACCTACGGTGCTATTCCGGTTTTGGCCCAGGGAGGTGGTCTTGCACAAGACGGCGGACGAGCGATGTCATTCAGTCCGGATGGACGCTGGTTGGTTCTGGGATGCCGAAGCGGTCAACTCCGTCGATGGGATCTCTCCCAGGATCCTCCCCTTGAGGCCGGATGGAACGCACACAAAAAACCGATCACGGGAGTTGCGTTCGATCCCGAATCGAAATCCCTTTACACCTCGTCGAGTGATGGGACCGTGAAGCGGTGGGCGGTTGATGGAACCGGCAATGTATTGGCTCAGGTTGCCGCAGAAGGGAACGCCACAGTCGGAGGTTTGACCGTTGTTCCCGGCGACCCGCCCCGATTGCTGATTGTGCGGCACGGGCTCGAATCGGCGTCACTCGACACTCTCACGCTCATGCCCGAGGAGCGAATCGTTGGCCCCGATAGGTTCGTCTCGGCGAGCGCGACGGGCCGTCAATTTCTGACCGGCGGCCCGACCAAGCTCGCCGTGTGGGATCGCCAGACTCGCCAACTCGGTCGCAACTTTACCGATCCCGATCTCGATGGAGAGGCTCACCGGGGACTGGTCCGTGGGGCCATCTCGCACGATGGTTCACTCGCTGCGTCAACCGGCGAGTCCGACGGAACCCTTCGGTTGTGGGATCTGAGCAGTGGGCGAATCGCGTTGCAACTTTTCCTGGGCGATACGCAGTCGGTTGCGTTCAGTCCAGATTCGAGCCGGCTCGCGGTGGTCGCAAATCGAAAAACGATCATCTACGAAGTCCATCGTACTCCCGTATGCGAGACACTCACGCAGGCTCTCCGAATTCGTGCGTTTGGGGTTCGACCCGATGGGCGGATTGTCACGATCGCAACCACGCTCCAGTCTGATGATGCAAATAAAACTCGGAACCTGTTCCTCGAATGGCCAGTGCGTGGTACGACGCCCCGCACGCTCTGGGAACACTATGTTTTCGCTTTCTCCTCGACCTATATCGTGGCTCCTCACACTGATGGGCTCGTCTTCACTGATGGGAACGGATGGATTGACTGGGAGAAGGATGGAGCGTTCGGGAGTGTCGGCATCAACTTTGGAGCCAAGCAAGGCGATGTGTACTCGTTCCAGGCGGATCGTGCGGGAAGACGGTTATGGTTGACCTATCAGGACAAGCTAACGGTTTTCGACATTCCCACTCGGAAATCCATTGCGGAAATGTGGAATAGTCTGGCCGGGGTCACCAGCGGGTTGGCGGGCCTGGAATGTGTTGACACGGTGAAACAGTGGGCCGTGCTTGGGTGTCGAGATGGAGCGGTTCGACTCGTGCGGCTTAACGAAGACAAACAGCCAGCACGAATCGAGCTGACTTCAGTATGGTCTGGTGATGATGGCGCCGTTTCGGCCATCGCGCTGAATTCCGATGAGTCGCTGGTCGCTGCAGGAACTCACAACGGCAAAGTTACGATTCGCTCAGTGCCGGGTGGGAATGTGATCGCGGAGTTGGACGCACATACGAATCGTGTTGCGTCGGTTGCGTTCAGCAAGGATGGGACTTTGCTTGCCACGGGTGGCCAGGACAAGCGAGTCTGTTTGTGGCGACGCGGCCCGAACGGTTTCGAGCTTCTTGTGACTCTTGCTCCGGTTGGTGCGTCTGCTGTGAAGCAGGTAGCGTTCACGCCTCAGGGTCGATTGCTTGTGTTGCGAGAGCGTGAATCCGCTGTTCACAGTTGGAACATCGAAGCACTTCGCTTGCACTTCGCGGAAATGGGTATCGGCTGGTGAGAAGCGACTTGCCGTGTGCGGCGTTGCAGTCCCCGTCTGGCGCGAACCTGCGGGTGATGTGAGTGTCTTTCTTCTGCTTCGCGCCCCACAATGGGAGCATACAAACTCGTCAGGCACTTCGGTGCCTGTACTATGACGGTCCTAAGGTAGCGACCCTGGGGCGACCCAGCACAGCGATAGATCCGCTTGTCTCTCCGAGAGAAGCGGCTCGTGCTCTCTGCCGACCGCGAGGTCGGTAAGGGCGGCCGACGACAAAAGCTCCCCAAACTCGCGCGAAGCATTGTTTCACCATCAGACCCCCCACAGTCCTTCAACCCCCTTCCTCCCCTGCAAACCGGATTTTCGCCCAACTCCCGCCACGTCTCCAGCCGATAACAGACTGTGCATCTTTCCGTGCGGGCAGGAGACGGGACATGGATAGTTCCACGGATCAGGAACAGCTCATCGCCGAGCGCGAATCAGCGATCACGAACGCACGGGCCGAACTGCGTGCCAGCCGCGAGCAGATCAACGCTGACCGCGCCGAGGCCGATCGACTCCTTGCCAAGACGCAGACCGCTCACCGCGAAGCCTCCCAGGCGAGAAGTCGTGCGAGGCGGCTCGCTGGTCGCTTCGCGACCCAGCTTGAAGAGCGCATGGCAGCGGCACGGCAGAAGCTCGATGAACGCGCTGCGGAGCTGGCTGCGGAACGCGAACGCCTCACGGCAAACGTCGAGCAGTTGAATACGATTCGCAGCGAGTTCCACGAATCCGCTGCGGCGGCTCGTGATCGCATTGCCGCCGCCTGGGCGACTGTCGAATGTCAGCAGAAACGCGCTGCCGGGGAATGGGCCGAAGCTAACCGCTATTTCACCGAACAGAACGCAGCCATCGACGTTCGCGCTGCCGAAGTGGAACAGCGCGAGAAGCTCGCTGCCGATCGACTTGCGCGTGCCGAAGCCGACACCGCCGGGCTTCAAGAAGAGGCGTCGGCGCTTGAGCAGCGAGTGCAGAACGCCCGCGTTGCGCTGTCCGAACTGGAACGTCGACGCGACCTCATTCGTGCCGAGTTACTGCAATCCGATCTGCCCGCGAACCTGTTCCAGAATGCGTCTTCGGATGATCTCACGCAGCGCGAGATTCTGAACCGCGAGCGTGCGGCGGTCGCGGCATTGCGTGCATCATTGGAACGCGAATCGGCGGATGTCGAGGATCGCCGGCGACTGGTCGCGGAGCAACTCGGACAGCTCTCCGACGCCCGTTCACGCTGGCAGAAAGCCGAACGGCAAACGGTTCTTGAGATGGAAGAGCTGGCGCGCTCGTTGAGGCACAAGGAACAGGAACTCGACGCTCGCGAACAACGGCTCATTCGCGCTGACGCACGGCGTCGCTCGGAGGCGTATGACCTCTGGCAACTGCGTCTGAAGCTTGAAGCGTGGCAATCGAAGCTGACCGCGTTCGAGTTGCGTTGGCACACGGAACGCGAACAACTCGAAGCCCATCTTGAGCGTCGAATCGCGACGTGCGCTCGTCGGGAAGCGGCCCACGCAGCGACGTTTGCTCGGTGGGAGCAGGCCCGTTCGGCGGATCACACGCGCCTTCGTGAAGAGCTGAAGTATTGGGTCGCGGATCGGGAACGGCTCACACAAGCGACCGCTCAGTTCGACCGCTTGCGGCAAGAGATTCTGGGCGAGTTGACCCGCCATGCGTCGGAGGCACTCGCGGCGGAACAGCTCCTGGCGGAAGCGATTCAGGATTCTGGCTCGAATCGCGTTGTGCGTCGGTTGCGGGTGTTGCGGAAGCGTTGGGAGCGGGTCTTCTCGCGTCACGCTCGGGCGCTCATTGCTTACCGATCCGACGTCGCCAAGGAGCGTGCTATTCTCGATGACCGCTACCGTGATCTTCACGACCGGCTGACGAAAGTGGGCGAGCGGGAGGCCGCGGCGAATTCGCGGCAAACCGTCGCGGAGCGCACGGCGATTCTCGAAGCGATGGGTTCGGTTGCGCATCCGGGACCGCATCCGATTGTGTCGGCACCATCGGCGGAGCTTACGGCGTTGCGGGCGGAGGTGGAACGGCTGGCGACGATCGTGTTGGAGATTGACTTGCCGGAGAGCGAGATTCCGTGGGCGATCGAGGAGAGCGATCAGCCTGCGGAAGTGCTGCCGTTCGAGTCGGGTAACCGTGCCGCGTGAGCAAGCTACGGCAGCAACTCGCTCACCAGCATTGACATCGTTGGTGCGGCGAGTGGCGTGACGCAGTCAGTTGGTTCAAGGATGGTGTGCGTGCGATACGCGGTCGCTCCGAGGCGAGCGGGGAGCGGTTGTGGATCGCGGAAGACATGCAGTTGCCGATGTTCCAGATCGAGTACCCAGTACTCGAGGATGTTCGCTGTGGCGTACAACTCTGCCTTGATCGTGCTGTCGGTGTCGAATGTCGTGTGCGAAACCTCCACGATGAGAAGTGCTGTCTTCGGGTGGTCGGTGTAATCCTCGAATCGACCCGCCAAGACTGCCACATCGGGTTGCGGGTCGCTCTCCCCCAGATCAATCGGTTCCGCTCGCCCCACCCAACCGATTCCCGCGAACGCTCGTTCCAGCAGCACGGCCGTCTTTCGGCAACCGACAACGTGCGGCCAGTTGATCGGGCTCATCTCGATGATCTCCCCGAAGATCAGTTCGACTCGCTTGTCTTGAAAGAAGCCGAGTTCGCCGAGCTTGTAGTATTGCTCGCGGGTCCACTTCCACCGATGCAGGCCGTTCGCCGTTGTCGAGGGAGTTGGAGCTGCAACGGAAGCTGGCAGTGTTGCGATTGCGGACATGAGTGTTCCTCCACCAGCAGGATACCGTCAGCTCTTGCCGAGAACCAGATCGACGACCCAGCAGCCGCGAACGTGAGTCAGTTTCTCATTGCGGCAGTGGTTGAGGATGTCGTCGTGGTCGCAGCCTACGTCTTGGAGGGCGTCCGCGAGTATCGGCATCACACTGAAGTCGCGGGACTCGTACATATGCTTCGCCAGTGACACCGCGGTGTCACTCTGCCAAGCTGGATCGAAGGTAACGGGACGAAACGGGTTGAAGATGTCGCGGATGAGGGCGGCTTGGAGGGGATGTGTCGGTGAATAACCCGGAGTCTCTTTCAGAACATATCGACCGAAACCATTATCGTTTCCGTCCTCAGCACATCGAACATGTAACGAAACGTCAGCTGCTCCATTGAGATACCAGTTTGTACCCGGAATAACCAATCGGTGGGTTGCTTCGGCTGCACCTGAAATCCCCTTCGCCATTCGTGCTTGGTGAGAATGACGTCGAACCGCCGTCACTCGTTCCTCACTGACCAAATCATCAACTGCGTCTTCGGCTGTGATGACGGCCATCCGACTCCGTTCGTCGATCAACTGTTGCCAAATAGATCGGCAGCACGCAGCGGCGAACAGAATGAGTTTTCGGTCAGAAGCCGAAGCTTTTGGTAACACTCGGAGCATGGCAAGTGGTTCGACTGACTCCAACCATTCACGCCCGCTCATTGCCTTCCCTCAACGGCAAACACCCCCGGTGCGGTGTGCCGCAAACGAGGGTGAACGTGTTTATCGCTCCGCCGCAAGCGGCGAATGCCCATCATTCAATCACCACCCCTGGGCGCTTGCGCAGTTTCCCTTCGAGATTATCGCTGATCTTCGCTCCGCTGATATCGCAACTCCCGAGCCGTGGCATGATCCGCGGATTCGTCAACGGTTCCACCCCAACCTTCAATTTGTTATCATTCAAACGCAATTCGATGAGCCCCTGCAACGCAGGTGCTTCAAGCAACGCCCGCACTGCAGAATCTGTGAGTTGGCAGTCCTCAAGAGCGAGTCGCGTCAAGGATGCGAATTTCTCATTCGCGAGTCCCCGAGCGGCCTTCGCTCCAACGGGACGCCCTCCGAGCAAGAGATGCCTCAACTGAGGCATTTTGAGTTGCGCGAGGAACGCCCGGACGTGTTCCTGAGTAAGTTGGCCCTTGTAGTGGCCGTGCCCCGTCAGGTCCAAAGCAATCAAACCCCGTAACGCAGGATTGCTCGCAATGGCATGAAGGCCACTCACACCCACCTCATTGTTCGAGAGATCGAGATACTTCAGTTCCGTGAGCGTCCGATTGCGAGTGATTGCCACAACACCACTCGGACTCAGCAGGTTGCCCCGCATCCCAAGCCATCGCAGCGATGCAAGCCACGACGCACCCGAAAGAGCCTCTGCTCCTTCATTCCCAATCGAGCAATAGTTGAGGTCGAGACGACACGGGCGAAACCACTTCGCACCAGCCAGTGCCTCGATGCCCCCGCCACTCATGTTGACCCGCTCGAATTCGAGGCTCGCAAGCGAGGGAAAAGTCTTCGAGGTCGCAAACGTTTCCCACGCGAGCACGGCGAGTTCGTGTTTGTTGACACGAAGGGTGTGTAAACGACGGAATGGTACAAGCCCACACAACTCTTCAAAACTGCCATCTGGCAAGTCGTCAACAGCGAGGATGCAAAGGTTTCTGAACCAGGCTGCGGCACCCAACGATCGAATTGAAATTGGCGTCACAGTTGGGCCTGAAATTGTCAGCCGCTCAAGCCCACGCAGATTCTCGGATTGGCCAAGAACTTCGGCTCCGTCGATCCCAATGTCGAACGCCAGCACTAACCCGCGGAGATTCTTGAGGTGCGAACAGTTGGCAAGCAGGCGCGCTGCTTCCACGTTCGGCTCGCCCTGCGAGTAGAGTTGCAGAGTCAGCGTGTCGAGTTGACCGATGATCGGCTGGCGAAGCAATTCGGCAAGCTGTTCATTCGTGATGAACCGCACCACCAACCAACGAGTCGGGAGTGTATCGAACGCCGTTTCCAAACTCGCGGCCAGCGATCGAATCGCCTTCCCACTCGGATGGTGGTTTCCGTCGAACTCGATGTAGCGAGGAAAGCCTCGGCGACTGATTCGCCACCAATCTGCCTCGCCCGATACCTCCAACCCAGCCGGAAACTTCAGCTTCGGACCAGGGGAATGCGCCGCGAGCCAGATCGTGAGTTCCCCGTGCCTGGCGAGCCACTCGACGTACTCGGGATGATCCGGCGACGAAGCTTCAAGACGACAGCCAAGCCGAATGAACTCAGCTTCTTCGGGGCGATCATTCTCTTGAAGCCAGTCGGCGTACACCAGTCGCGGCGTGTCCTCGCTCGGATTCACAATGATCGCCCGATACAGCGCTTCACGGTCGGTCATGGACGTGAATCCTCATCCTCTCGGGCTCACACCAGGATGCCGGGGCGACGATTCAGCCGTCGAATCGCATTCTTCGGAATGCCATGACCCAGCCGGCACATCCCAAGCTTCGGGAATACCTTCGGGTTGCCGAACTTTCCAGCCGCGGAACCAACCTTGTTGCCGTACAAATCCAGATGCACGAGATTCGCCAGCGTCGTGGATTCGGCCAGCGCCGTCGTGCCCGCGTTCCCAAGCGAACACTGATCGAGTTCGAGCCGCGTCAGGTTGGTGAACGTCGGCAACGTGGCCAGTAGCCGTGCCCCTCGCACCGCCACCGGCAACGCATTCAAGTTGAGATGTCGCAAGTTGGGCATGTCGAGCGACGACAGAAACTCGACAATGTGCCGCGCTGCGAGCGGATTGCGTGCGTGATTGGTGTGCCCCAAGTTCAGCGACCGCAGCCCACGGAGATGCTTGCTGCCAGCAAGAGCCGCAAGCCCACCCGGACCAATCGGATTGCCACCCAGATCGAGATGTCGCAACCCTGCAAGGTTCGGCGAATCGGCCAGAGCTTGCACCCCTCCCGCGGTCACTTCGGAACCTCGCAAAC
Organism: Planctomycetota bacterium; assembly: GCA_021413735.1. GTDB lineage: Bacteria > Planctomycetota > Planctomycetia > Gemmatales > Gemmataceae > Gemmata. Next base: position 4,467 of record JAIOPV010000248.1, on the reverse strand, counting down.
TCAGCACACGCAGCTTCTTCGCGAACGGCGCTGCCGCAATCGTCTCGCAGCCAGCCTTGCGAATCTGTGCCTGCTCCACAACAAGATGTCGAAGTGGCCACTTCGCCGTTGCAAGTAGCGCAACATGATCTGGTCCCAGGAGCGTGCTCGACAGTTCCAGATACGCGAGATTCGGAAACGAATCACTTGTCACGAACCGTCGAACCGCTGCCCGACTCTGGTTCCAGCCGCCATTCAGCGTCAGCGAAATCAATCGGGGCATACGTGGAAGCTCGCCAAGCGTTCCAAGGATGTCGCCGGCACCGCCCCACAGGTGCAGCCGACGCAGATTGCGGAACCACTTCACGCCATGAAAGCGTTTCAGTGCCCGTGCTGATATGGGATAGTCGATGATGAGTGATTCCAGATTTCCGAGGTGCGGCGACTCCGCGAGCGCCCGGCATTCTCCCTCATTCAGTTCCAGATCGAAAAACAGCCTCCGCAACCCCGTTGACTGTGGCGAATCGGCAATGGCAGCGATGGCCGCAGTTTCTTCGCCAGAGATGTAATCGAGGTGCAACCCACGGAGTTGCTTGAAGAACTTGTGTTGCGTGAGCAGCACGATTTCTTCGGTCGTCGCATCGTCGAGAACGAGACTGCGAGCCGGTGACTTGAGGAACCCCTCCTTCAAACAGTCGGTGAGTGTCTCGATGGTGTCCTCGGCTGACTCGCCGTAGTCGTCGAAGTAGAACACTTCGTGGAATCCCCGGCGACGGTCGGCCCATTCGCCGTCGGTTTCACCGTACTGGTCGAATCCACTCAACTGGAGATCGCGTTCCGGGTCATGTGTGGCGAGCCAGTCGGCGAGGTCTTTTTCGCGTTCTCGCAGTTCGGGGTAATTGGGATCGTCGAACGCACCCACCGCAAGGCGACACTGCGTCCGAATGAACTCGGCGCGTGCCGACGGCCCGACTGCTGGTGACGGCACGGAGTCGGGTTTGTTTTCATCGAGCCAGTCGGCGTAGGCGAGTCGTGGCATGTCCTCGTCGGGATGCGCCACGATCGCTTTGAGGAGTGCGGTTTCGTCGCTCATCGGAACATCATAACCGGACGTGCGACGTTGAAAAGTCCCAACCCCGACAAGGTGTTGCATTCGACCATGCGACGCTCGACCAAGCCGAACATTTGCGACGTCCTGACCTTCTCAGCGATTCTTTATTTTGTACTCACGCTGATCTCACGACTGTGTGTGTAGAAGTTGAACAGATCGCGTTCACGGCTCCCTCGCGGTTACCAATGCCATGTCGTTGTGGAGCTGGACTTGGAGACAACTCGTGACCAAGCGCATAGCCCGTTTCGCGTGGCTGTCAGCCGTGGTCATGCTGCTGGGAAGCATGGGCTCGGCCAGCGCCCAGACTGGCAGCACGACGACAACCGGCGGCACGTCAACAACGGGCAGCTCGACAGGCGGAAAGACTCACGGTAAGCGAACTGGCGGGGGTGGTTTTCTTGGTGGTCAGCAGGTGCTGACTCCGGATCAGGAGTTGGCGGTTCTGATGGACACGCTGACCACGGTGGAAGCGATTCTGGACAGCGGCCAGTTCCAGGCGAGCAGTGAGGTCGAGATTCTGTTTCTATTGTTTTACGTGTACGAGTCGAAGTATGCCGCGGCGGTGCAAGGAGCACTCGCAGGCGGCACAAGCAGCGCCCCGACGATTCCAGGCCTGACGACACCGGGCACCACCGGGACAGGCACGGGCACCACGGGAACACCAACCAGCCCGTGATGTGAGGGCAACCGCAACGCAAGGGTCTCACTTCAAGGGAAGCGAGACCCGCTATTTCGGAATCTCAGGAATCGCCAGGCTCGTTTTGCGAAGATATGGTGACTCCTCCAACGCTTGTGCCCCTGCCTTCCCGACACCTGAAAACATCAACGCCAAGTGTCGAAGGCCGCCGAACGCTGGGTTCGAAACTGGGTTGATCGGAAACGTGTCCATGACCGAATCACCCTTCGCCATCATCCAGGGCTCGGCTGGATCGGCGTGACTTGGGCCAGATGTGTCGAGATTTCATTCGCCGAGATGGACGGTGTGGTAATCTGTGTCTTGATGTGTCGACTTTCGTGACACCAACCGTGAAGACGATCACCAACACTGTTAATGATCTCTTCAGTTGAATCATCCACACCAGACTCGCGAACCTCGTCTAACAACTTCCCCAGCGCCTCATCAAGAGCCTCACGAGTCACGCCCTCGGACGCCATAATTTCAACGATATGATTCAATTGGTCCCGACGATCCGTCGAGCTCCAAGCCGCTTGTATTCTCTCGAATGGCGTGGCCATATCTTTATCCTCCAAATCACTCACCCTGCGTAACGCACCCACTTTGCCCGAGTCGATGCTAAAGCGAGTTCAAACTCAGTCAGCGTCATCGGACGGGCAGGCTCAATCAATCCGTGTTTCGCACTGTCCTGCCTAAATTGTAAATCTGGTCCCAAATCGCTGGTGTCAATCACCAAGACTGGGTCTTTCCCGCGACCACCCAACACCGCCGGACGACGGAACGGAGGCAAGTTCGCCGGATCATCCGGAGCGACGGACATCCCACCCATCCCTGGTTGAATTATCTCATCGCTCGCGATTGCCGTCACGTCTGGATCTCCAGATCCAGCCTCGATCGGTGTGCGGATTCCGAGTGCCCGAGCAGAGCGACCAACCACGGGCATACCATCGACATCGGGTGTCATCGAGCGATAAATCTTCACGGGCGACTCCGCTCACTCATTCTACCCCATCAGCGTGCGGAACTCCTCGAAGAGATAACTCGAATCGTGCGGGCCCGCGGCCGCTTCCGGGTGATACTGCACGCTAAACACCGGCAGCTTCTTGTGACGCATCCCCTCCAACGTCCGATCGTTCAGATTGATGTGCGTCGCCTCCATGTCCGACGGCAACGTCGCCGGATCGACCGTGAAGCCGTGATTCTGCGTCGTGATCTCGACCTTGCCCGTTCGCTGATCCAGCACCGGCTGATTCGCGCCACGGTGACCGAACTTCAACTTGAATGTCTTTGCGCCCACCGCCAACCCAAGGAGTTGGTGCCCCAAACAGATGCCAAACAACGGCTTCTTACCGACGAGTCCCTTCACTGCTTCAATCGCGTAACCCACCGCGGCGGGGTCGCCGGGACCGTTCGACAGAAACACGCCGTCGGGCTTGTGTGCGAGAATCTGCTCTGCGGTCGACGTGCCCGGAACCACCGTCACCTTGCACCCAACTTGAGTCAGGCAGCGCAGGATGTTCCACTTCATGCCGTAGTCCACCGCGACGACGTGTTTCGTGGCCGGTCGTGCCGGCAGCACCTGCTCCGAGAACTGCCCGAAACCCTCGCTCCACTCGAACGACTTCTTCGGCACCACTTCGCTCACGAGGTCGCGGCCTTCCATGCCCGGAAACTTGCGAGCCTTCGCCACCAACGAAGCGTCATCGAGATCAACTGTGCTGAGAACGCCGTTCATGGAACCGCGAACGCGAAGCCGACGCACGAGCGAGCGTGTGTCGATGCCTTCGATGCCGGTGACGTTGCTCTTTTTCAGGTAAGAGTCGAGATCGCAATCGCTGCGGAAGTTGCTCGGAATCTGCGTGAGTTCTCGCACGATGAAGCCGGCAACCTGCACACGGCTCGATTCGAGATCAAGGGGCGTGGTGCCGTAGTTGCCGATCAACGGGTAGGTCATGGTCACGATCTGGCCGGTGTACGACGGATCGGTCAGCACTTCCTGATAGCCCAGCATGGAGGTGTTGAACACGACTTCGCCGCACATTTCGCCGTGGGCACCGAAACCGCGACCGGTGTACACGGTGCCATCCGCCAGGGCCAGCTTTGCAATGGAGGTAGTCATCAGGTCTTCAGGTCCTCAAGTCGTAAAGTCGAAGACGGCAGGCCAAACCAGAACAATGATAGGGATTGCGTCCAACTTCGGATATGATGTTGGGAGCGATTTGCTTGCAGGAAAGCGGAGAATCGAGGATGGCAACCCCTCACATCGACACAACCAACAGCACCGCAGCCATCTTCGCACGAGTCTGGGAAGGCGCAAGCGGAAACCTCTCGGCCACGGTTGCCCGTCACATCTTGAAGCTGGGATTTGGTTCTGACGACAAGCGGCGAATGCAAGAGCTGCTGGAACGAAACCGCGAGGCAACGCTGACCGCCATTGAGCTTGAGGAACTCGATAACTTCGTCAAGGTTGGTGACCTTCTCGCCATCCTGCAATCGAAGGCTCGGAAGGCCTTGAAACGGTCAACGCATCCGCGGGCCGCACATGGATGAGGCAATTGTTGCAGCAGTCCGAGGTCGTGCGGGTGCCATCTGCGAATTTTGTCACCTGCCAGAATCGCTGAATCCTGGCCCGTTCGAGGTCGAGCAAATCATTCCGATTCAACACGGTGGGGGCGACGGGTTGGGAAACCTCGCATACTCA
>JAIOPV010000247.1 GCA_021413735.1 Planctomycetota bacterium | reverse complement strand
TTGGAACCAGCCTTGCTGTTTAAGTGACCAGGCCCGAAACCGTCGCCATTCTCGCCAGTTGCTGGAGGAAACTTCTGGGGTCTCCATGCACCATTGTACACGTCCAAAAGTTTAACATTCTTTGCGCGCCTCTCAGTAAATGGAGTACCCGGGCGTGCCTCGAACGGCTCACCCGGGCTGGTAACGCGAACCTCCGTAAAGGTGCGTGTCATCGCACTAAACAGTGTCGCGTTCAACACGCTCATATTCAGTCGATCCTGCTCGGCCGACACCTTCGTCGCGAGTTTCCGAATCGCCACGTTTGTCACTCCTTGTGGTTTGATGCACGTCGTTGCCGTGCACTGCTGATTCAACCTTCGAGTCTCTCAATCGCAACAAGCCTGAGAGCGGGTTGCGTCACGACACAACCCGCTCCCGAACTACTCCACATGCGGTCCTCTTTCACGAGGATCGCCAAATCCAGGTCATGCCCCACGGCGTTTCAGTTCTCGTGCGGCGGCCTCGCTGGCGGCACTCCGCTGTGCCTCGGATCGAGGCGGTCGTTGCTGGGTGGGCGACTGCGACACCGGATCAGTGTTCGCGAGCGCCACGAAAAACTCCTCCAGTGCAGCCGGATGCACGAGCCAGCGCCCACCAACTCGGGTCGCTGCGAGTCGAACACGCTGGCCATTGCGGGCTGGACACCCAAAGAGAATCCACCTCGTCGCGGTCGACGGACTGATCCGCCTGTTGCGGCGAGCGCCGGGGACTCGGTCGCACACCTGGGAAATGGTGAGCAGTGCTTCAGTCGCCCGCCCCGCATCAGCACTCCCGCTCGGGAGGACGCAGCAGGTGATCGCAACCATCGACAGGGTCATCAGGAGCGCGATCATACATCCACCAAAAAAAGAATGACCCCACGAGGCGGCCCGGCAGGGTCCTCGTGGGGTCGGGTATCGCCCTGAAGGGCGATGCTCGGAGTAGTTCGCTCGGCTGCCGGGCCGGTGTCGGTGATTGCCGACGATAGAAAGCTATCCGGACCGCAAAAACCTTATACGTAACTCTCACTTGATCGCTGAGATTTGCGGGTTACTCGTTTCGAGACGACATGGGTGGCCGACCTCCAGGCGACGGACTGCGCAACCATTTCACGGAGTGTGAACCGTGTATGTGCTCCGCAGCATCCTTGATGCCTGCCTGAACAGTTTGACGCGAGGTTGGTGGCCCCCCAGTTCTGCTTTCGGTGACCTGATCGGCGATATCCTGTGTTGACAGACTCTGAACCTGATACATGACTAGCCAGTCGAAGTGCGCGACCGTGCACCGTCTCGGTGTCTGCACATAGAAGGAGATTTGCTCACCTGTCCGGTCGAGATACCCGGCTCGTTGTCTCTGGATGTACTCCTCGACAGCGTCCTCGAAACTCGCTCGGGCACGTTCTCGAAATGTTTTCTCCGACTCGAGCCGGGGATCCCAACCCTCGCATGCGAATTGACAAGCTGGAGGGTGTAACCAAGACACCGTCACGTCCTCATCTCGAAACGGCCAATCAGATGGCTCCGGCGACCCTTGTGTGACCCATTCAAATAAACACTTCACGATGATCCGCCCCATCCACTTCGGCAACGGACTCACCGCCATCGGTCCTGCCAATGGTCCGTCAGGTCCATCCAATCGATAGTTCTTCGCCCATTCTTCAATGGCTGGGGAAAGGGGAATGAGAAGTTGGTCGATCTCCTCGTAATCGACCAATACTCCAAGACGACCCTCCAGCGTCTGAGGAACCAAATGGTTGTGCTTTGGGAGAAGCCGATTACGCAGATCTCTCACGACCCCGGGAGCGACCCGCGCAATCGCACGAAGAAACTCGATTCGAGCCCAATTGTAATCGTTGTAAAACCGAACCTCGCTTTTTCGTTTAACAAATTTATCTTTGGCCATGTCGGTCTCTAAAGTCAGGGTGACTGGGCTCAAGTCGGTTCATTTCACCCGATTTTCGCAGCGACAGTCGCGGCAAGTTCCTCGTTTCGTTCGGCGTAGATTTGCGTCACGTCCGCCCGGGAATGGCCGAGTAGAACCTGCGCGGCTTCGAGTCCGTGTTGCTTGCGTACCTTCGTGGCGTAACTATGCCGCAGTTGGTTGGGATGCCAGCGGTGTTCTCGTTGCCACGCCTTGACCTCGGCACGCTGTTCGGGGGTGAGGCGTGCCCACCATTTCGCACGCGATTCCTTCTCGCGTCGTGCGAGGTCACCCGGCGGTGGGAACGCTTTGTCGCATGAACGGTCGATAGCGAGCCCGTAACTTCCGCGATCGTAGTGATCGGCCAGTGATCGTTTCAGCTTCCTCCCCATCTTCGCTGCGTTCTCGGCCAAGTGAGTAGGTGAGCGAGGAGTCTTGCGATTCGCAGAGCGATCCGCAAGCCACTCTTCAAAAGCCCGCTCAGGGGAGAAAAGGTAATCTGTGATGGCCGGCGTGAAGAAGTCTCGCAGCAGTTCCTGGGCTTTGGGTCCGACAGCGATGATCCGATTTTTGCCGCGATGCGAGTTCTTGTGGTGCGGCGGCTTGTAGAGCCAGATCGGCCCGGCAATGTCGATGTCGCATCGCCGAATCATGCACGCTTCACCGGGTCGACAGCCGGTCAACCGCTGGAATTCGACCAGCCCGCGAACGTGCCGATTTTGGAGGCAAGCCACCGTTGCGTCCACAACGGCGTCATCTACCGGGCCAACTGGCTCTGTCTCGTGGGCTGTCGTTCGGCCCTTCTGGAGCCCCGTGACGGCCGCAATGGCTTGATGGACAGCAGGCGGCACGAGTTCTTCGGCCACCGCCCACTTGAAGATCCGCTTCACAAGGGCGACGCGCCGGTTGCATTCGGTCCGGCTTCGCTTCTCGTTGACCCACTTTTGTCGGGCAGCCTTCACGCACAACGGTCCGAACTCCGAGACTATTGTGTCCCCGTAAAGCGTGCGGAGAGCACGGACAACAATCCTGACCTCGTGAATTTCACTGGTGGGTCTGCCGTCCGGGGTTCGGTAATGTTGCTGTGCGTGATCATCGTAGGCGAGGAGAAGTTCGGCAAGTGAGATGCTTTTGCGATCGGTGGTCTGGATGGAATGCGGTGCGGCTTCAAGTTCGAGTTGAAGAGTACCGAAAGCGGCTCGGGATTCCGAACTATCGAAGTGACCAGGGAGGAGTTTTTGGTGTCGCGTGCCGGCGGAATCGGTCCAGACAGCCCGGGCGCGACCGGATTGTTTGTGTGGGAGATACGACGGTGTGGGTTTGCGGCGTGTGCTCACGTTGCGGGTTCCTCGCAGCGAACTGTGGAACGATTCCACAGTTCGCGTCGTTCGGAAGCCGCACCCAGAGAACTCCGGGGTAAGCAGAAACTGCTTCGGCGAAAGGGTTTACGTCAAGTCGGGCTGACAGGATTCGAACCTGCGACCTCTTGGTCCCGAACCAAGCGCTCTACCAAGCTGAGCTACAGCCCGTTCTCAAACTCGAAACTTATCGTATTCCGCCCAAACCAATTGTCAACGCCAAGGTGAACTGAGTGAGGCTCTTGCGCGTTTCGCCCGTGGCGGGAATCGTAGGTGTTGCTGCCAGTCGCAAAATTGCGTTACCCCAGCCTTCTCGCAACTCAAGCCGTTTATTTCGTTGTGCCGATCACTTTTTAGGATTTCTACCCCAGCAATCCCGTTGCGCGGGTAAGCCTTGCGCGTCACTCCTCCGAACACCTGCATTCACCGGAGGATCCCATGCTCATCCAAGCCACCAAACCCCTGTTCCCCTGTTCCCCTGGGACGAACTCGACATCTCACCCACGCTCGCCGCCCTCAAAGATGCACTCCAAGCCATTCCCGACGCACATCTGCTCGACGCACTCTGACAACGATGACACAACGGATGCGACACCTATCCTGTTTCCGTTCTCTGGGGCGTTCTCTTGTTGGCCATCATCCTTCGACACAACACCTCCGAAGCCTGCCTCGAAGAACTCCGACGAAACGCACCTCTGCGTTTGCTCATCGGCATCGAGAGCGAAGATGCTGTCCCCAACGGTTGGAACATCACTCGCTTTCTCCCCGTCCTCGGCCAGGCTCCTTACCTCACACTGCTTCGCGACATCTTCAACGCGATGGTGCAACGCCTCGGCGTTTGCGTGCCCGATCTCGGTCAGCACACCGCTGGCGATTCCACCGGACTGTGCGGTCGCCGCGAACCCAATGCCACTCGCGTGAAATCCGAAATTGACGGCGGCTTGCCGCAAGCCAGCGGTGGACGCAAGGAGTACAAGGACGATGACGGCAAGGTCTCCAAGGTCGTCGAGTGGTTCGGCTGCAAGTTGCATCTGCTGGTCGATGTCAAACACGAAGTGGTGCTCAGTTACCACATCACCGACACCAAGGCCGGCGATAACGAGTGTGTTGGAACGCTCGTGGAACAGGCCCAAGCGAACCTGCCCGAGGATCGCATCGAGACGCTGGCCTACGACAAGGCAGCCGACGATGTGAAGGTTCACGAAACACTCCACGAAGCGGGAATCAAGCCGTTGATTCAGAACCGAGCGTGTTGGCCCAAGGACGGCGAACAAGAGAAGGTGATCGGTGGTCGTGTGCCGTTGCATGTAGTTCACGACGAGGCGGGCACGGTGTACTGTTACGACACGCTGAGCAAAGTGCCGGTGCGTCGAGCGATGAGTTATGCGGGTCACGAGTCGAGCCGTGGCACGTTGAAGTACCGTTGCCCGGCGAAGGTGGATGGCTTCCGCTGTGCGAGTGCGAAGAAGTGCAACGCGGGGAAGTCGTATGGTTTGACAGTGCGAGTGCCGCAGGAGATCGACCCTGCGTCGCTTCCCGTCGATCCCGTGTGAATGACCGGCTGAAGGTGTGGTGGGGGTTGGATGATGGAAACGTGGTGGGTTCGCGTCGGTTCTGTGCCCACGTTGGGGCGGTGCTGATCGTTCACTTGGCGTTCGCGACGCTGCTGGCAAAAGCACAGCGTTATGAAGGCTCCTTCGGAACGATGAAACTCTCACCCATCGCCAAAAAGTTACACGAACTCATCGGCGAGGGTGATTCCGAATCGGCCAAAGTCGGATGAGCGGCCGGCCCACAGCGCAACCGCCTCGAACTGAGTCACCCAGTCGCTGGGGAGGTCAGTTCACGGTTTGTTGGGGTCTGGCGATGGCAACACGGTTGTGTCTTGCTGTGGCGACGGGGCGGTGAAGGTCTCGGATCGCGACCGAACGGCCAACCCAACGATTCTCCGGGGACATGCGACGGCTCTCCCCACCCTCGCGTTCTCGGCGAACGGGCAGCAGTTGATTTCGGTCGATCGTGACCGTGCCGTGCGGATGTGGGGCGTCGATGGGAAACTGCACAAGGAAGCGAACTCGCCATTTCGCTGGCCATCGCCTCGAACGGCGGAAGGATCTGAGACCTTGAGGAAGACACCTACATATCATGAAGGGCACAGCGATCCTGATGTCAACCGGAGCGTTCCCATGCCAGACCCACAGATGGTCGATCCGCACGATCCCGTGATGACCGGAGAGAATTCGTTCGTTCGCCTCTCGAGCGACGGCGGCAAGACCTACCCACACCGAACAAGTCATTGGCGTGTGCTCTGGTCGCCAGCCGGGCAAGGGCACGCACTGTTCATCGAAAGCGCTCTCACCGGTGGCTCACCGCGTATCTACGCCGACAATGCGGGCGTCGCTCGCTTTCTTCAGCGCACGATCGAGGTGATGCTTTACGCGCCGTTCGCCGACGAATCGCTGCCCATCACGGATGCGAGATTCGAGCGAACCGGGCACTCGTTGAGCACATGCGAAGAACGAGTCGTCTCAGCGAGTGACGAGATCATCTTGTCGTGGTGGGATCTGATGGCTCCGTTCGTGCTCACGATGCCGCCTGGAGCAATGAACCGGCCGCTCGGTGTTTACAGTACATTCTTGCCGGCCCGTGCGGCACAGATCGCAGTGAACGATGAAACGGCCCCTGGGCAGGTTGTCCTGTTGGATCGCTTCGGGAAGCCCGCGTCGAGTTGCTGCCTGGCGTGGTCGGAAACGTGGACGAAGCCGAAGGCGTGAGCGGATCGTGACACAAACTGGAACAACCGCCGAGAACCTCGGCGGTTGTCTGTCAACGGATCACTTCTTCGGCTTGGTATCGAGCAGATCGTCGATGTCTTCTTTCCCGCTGGGGAGCTTGGGTCTCATCTCCTCGCGGGTCAACTGGAATCGCACGAAGCCCCAGAGATTCGGCGTCAGTCGCGCTTCGGTCGGCTCGTCCGTGGTGCCACCGGCTGTTGCGTTCGCCCAGTACTTGCGGGCCGTGGTCAGGTTGCCATCGCGTGACGACAAAACTCCCCAATCCATGCGGTGCGTTGCACCCACTACCGGTTTGAAGCCCAGTTCCTTGAAGGGCAACGCGGCATTCACGACCGTCTCGCCGTTCGCTGATAACACCGTGATGACCGCGTCCTTCAAGATCGCAACCTGATCGAAACTCGTCGTTCCCCCGGCAGGCGTCGTGGTCGACCAAGCCTGTTCCTTCGGGGCCTGCGGTGCCACCGCTCGGTAAAGCACCGCGACCGGTTTGCCATTCAAGACTGCCACCACCACACGGATATCACCCGCAACCGGCTGCCCACGATCGGCGTCGGCGGCTGCGTCGGTGCCCATCTGGAAGTCCACGGCGGTTCCCGTCTTGAACGCACGACGGAAGTCGTCGCCGCCGTTGCGGAATGGCCCCGATGCCTCGGTTCGCAGCGACCACTTCAGGTACAGGTTGTTCGGGTCGTAGCCCATGCGGAACTTGGCGAGATCCTTGAGTTCGCTGGCAGGCGACGACTCCGTGATCGCTCCGAGCGTGCAGTCAATAATCGGCGGCTTCGCGAAGTTCACCTTCTGAATACGAGCTGCGTCCCACTGTTGCGTTTTCTCCAACATCGCCGGGGTTACGGTGAACACCCCGTTGCCGCGTTTGAACTTCTCGATTCCCTTGACCTCGATGACCGCCGTGCTGTCGCCGACGATGTAGTATTTGTTGTCCTGCTCCGTGCGGCAGAAATGGTGATGGAAATGCTCTTGGCCAAGTGTGGCTCCGTCGAGTCGGGTGCCGCGAGCGTGGGCATTCGGCCAGCCCTTGGCACGCGGGTCGAGCGTGTGATGCGTGATGTGACCCGCGAGCATCCCATCCGCCGTCCAGATGTTCATCTGCCCGTTGTTGGCGTGGATGACGAAGAACTCGCCGAGATCGCCGGTGCCCGCGACCGCTTGGCCCGAAATGCCAAACTGCAGATCGACCAACCCCGGGCTCCACGGCGGCACGTACAAACCGTTCATTCCGAGCTGAGCCTTATAAGACCACAGCCGTTCGCCCTGCGGTGACACGACTTCGTTCACCTGCCCCTTGTCGCCGAAGCGGAAGAAGTTGCCGTTGTTGAGCCTCAAATGTGCCGCGAATGGCATCTGCTTCGCCTCGAACACGGGTGTTCCATCCGCAAGCAATTCTTTCACTTCGTAGCGAGTGTTGCCGGCTTGCACGCTCAGTTCGCGGTCGAACGGCCCGAGGTTCACGGCTTCCTTGGGCCGCGGCGTGAACTCCACTTCGTTCAACTGCACTTCGCCGTCGCCGTTGCGGTCGATCCACAAGAAATTGAACCCGCCGAACGGTTTGCCGCCGAGTTTCTCCTGGGCCTCGACCGTGCGGACATACGGGAACGACTCCACTGCACCCATCGCCGCAACGAGTCGTACCGTCGATGTCTTCTCGTCGAAGAGATAGACCGCACCGACCGGCATCGTCGCCTGATAACTGATTGGAGCCGTGACGAGGTAGGTGCGATCCTTGTACTTGATCGGCACCCAGTCCGTGCGGAACGATGACTCGCCGCCCCACACGCTCGCTTCCCAATACTTCATCGACACAAGCGATTTCAGCTTCGTTGTGCCCTGAGTCCAATCCAACTCGAACAGCATGTTCTTGAACCACAACCGCGTT
>JAIOPV010000246.1 GCA_021413735.1 Planctomycetota bacterium | reverse complement strand
AGCCGTCCGATCCCGTGCGCGGCCTTCCTCCAGAATTCGCAAGAGCGCGGTAAACGGCCCGTTTATGCAGCCAGATTCTTACAGTCACAATTCGGGAACGACTGCGATAACAATTCGGCTCGGCACAATTCGGCAACGACTGCGATAACAATTTGGTGCGCCACAGTTCCGCGTCGCAGCGAACCGATCAGCAGAGGAGCCGGATGCCCGAAGTGGGCGGGTCTGGGTGTGTGGGAGCGTTGGGCGGGGAGCGGTTTGGGGCTAACGGGCGACGGCACAGTTCACAACGTTAGAGCCATGCGATCTTGGACGAGACGGTATAGTCGAACGTACTTAGGTTTGAGCCGGGCCTGTGCCGCTTCAGCATCGGTCTCAGAGTCATTCCGGACGAGGAATGGCCTTGGGCTGGGCATGAAGTCGGCGGGAACGAGCCAAGATTTCAAGAAGTCCACGTACTGTGGGAGGACAGCGACGGGGATGGCATCAACACACTGTTGCAACTGCTCTTCCGGGGCCGAGATGGCCCCTAATGTGACCCCGTGGGCGTACTCCGTAAATGTAACTCGGTCACTCTGAACCTGACGTCCGAGCTTTTCGCAGTAGCGAACCCAGGTGACGTCTTCGGGCTGCTGTCCTGGCATGAATGACGACATTACCGTACCTCTTAGGGGCGAATCGAAATGATCACGTTGTGGTAGCCAACGGGTTGACCAGACTGATACATGCGTGTCGTAAAACTCGTCAGTAGTTGTTCGTAGTTCCCTCTCGCCGGATCGTAGACCCTCACCCAAGTCGCGTTCCCTTCCTGAAAGGTTCCCGTTACCCGGACCCAGTGATTCCCATCGACAGCAGCGATAACTTCACCCCTGCGAACGTAGTCCACGATCTGAGCCTCGTTTATGCCATAAGCCGGAACAACTGCCGCGTCAGGCAAGTTCCTGCCGAGGAAGCCCATCACCTCAGATTGATTCAGGCCGCCTCCACCGTTCGCCCGGATCTGACCTCGCACCAACGATACGTCCAGAGCTCCACGCCCCGGATTAACGCTATCGATCACCGAGAGCGAGGCATTCAAGCCGCAAGTGCTGTTCTGTCCTTGCAGCCTACCGTTCGTGAGATTTTGGGCATTGTGGAGTCCGTTTAGGTCGGACTGACCGATCCGAACACCCCCTACGAAGTCTGTCGCTGCGTTTGGGGCAAGTCCTGGCCCCACCCTAAACCTTGCAGCCTCATATTCCGCCGTCAGGCGATACAGCCTCGCTTCTGCAACACTCGGTGCAGCGTTCAAATAGTAATGGCGTGCTGCTGCGAGAGAAGCCTCTCGTCTGGCCGCGGACATGAAAAGCGAGTACTCGCCCACTGGCCCGGTAGCCAAGAAGTAAGCGGTTTGCTTTATCAGCGTGCGTGCATACTGCTCCTCGGGGCTGAGCCGCCACCACCGTTCCTGCTCCTCTTGAGCGTACCGTTGATCGACCCTTTCCAGCAACTGCCAGTCAGGCTGATAGAGAGGGTTGGCTTGGGATATAGATCTCTGGACGAAAGCACGACCATTCTCCTGCTGCTCCAACTGCCCCTGTTGCTCCCGTAATTTTCTGCTGAACTCGATATCCCGAGGGGTCATCGCACTCATCACAGGGTGCACATATGTGGCGACCGGTGGCCGCCATGTCTGATAGTTGCCGACCGATGCTGCCATCGCCGCGAGCTGAGCGGCAGAGGGCTGAAATCCAGGTCCGAGATCATTGAGTTTGCTCAGGAACAGGTCGAGGTTGGCCAATCCGTAGGCGATGTTGATCTTGGCTTGGAGTTGGGGATTTTCAGACTCGGTGAGTGTCTTTTCGCCATATAGCCACTTCCCATTCCCTGAGTTATAGAAAATGCCGTCTCTCTTCACGCCATCATTGCGGTCCACGAGCGATACATTGAGGTCGTGAGTCGCTCCCTCGCCAATTGCCCAAAATAGCTCCCTGACGAGTTGGTGGGGGCTGTTCGCTGATTGCTCGGCCTGAGGAGCCCACGCTTGCCCTCGATCCTTGTTACCTAGCGAAGCCTTTTGAAAGTTGACCCCTGGACGCACAAGGAATGTCCCGTTTCCAAGATCATCGTACACGGGGTCACTTCCTGCACCATTCATCCCCACATCGTTCTTGAGGAGGCTCAAAACCTGATCCAGAGCATCCTTCCCTTTCACGATGAGTGACTTCCCACTCGGGTCAGTCCCATCGGTCGGCCCATTCCCCACGAACCTAAACAAGTTCGTGTCGCCGCCACCCAACCCCAGCGGGTCTTGCTCGTCCCATCGCTGCGTCAGCGGGTTGTAATCGCGTGCCCCGAACCGCACCTCGCCCGTCGCCGCGTCATACAGACCACCCTGGAAGCCCACACTTGGCAACGCTGTCGGCACAGTCGCGGAGGTGATGTTGCCGAAGGCGTCGTAGGTGATCTGGTTTGACACGCTGCCCGAGTTGTCAAGGACCGTCTGCACCGAACCCTGTCGGTCCGTCAGCAACCACTGCGTTCCGCTCGATCCAGTCGCCACCTGAGCCAGCCAGGTGTTCGGCCCCATCACATCCGACACATACCGCGTCTGCATCGTGCCGGAGCCGTCCTGAGTGCCGACCAGCGTGCCAGCACCGTCGTAAGCGAACTCCTGCACCGTGGTCGTCGAGCCAGCCGTGATCGTTTCCTTGGTGCGGTTGCCGAACACATCATAAGCGTATGTCACCGACTGTGCTACTGTGCCGCCCGACAGCGTTTCGGTGGCCGAGAGCCGTTGGTTCGCGTTGTTGTAGGTGTACGTCCAGACCGTGCCGTCCGGCTTCGTCCACGACGCGAGATTGCCGACGCCGTCGTAAGTGTAGGTTCCGTTCGCGTCGCTGAGCAACTCGTTCGCTGGCCCGATCGTGGTGCCCGCGCCGTTCGGGTTGCCGTTAGCGTCGTAGGAATGCGTCGTCGCACCGTCCTGCGTCAGTTGGCCCGTTGCGTCGTAACTGAAAGCCGTCGTCACGCCAGTTTCGGTCTTCGAGGTCAACTGGTCCCCGGCGTTGTAACTGTAACTCGAATTCGACACCACCGCACCCGAGCCATTGGTTTGCTCGATGCTCACGAGGCGGTTGCCGTCATAGGTGTACGTTGCTCCACCAGCCGGCACGGTGCCCGCCAGGTCGGCGAATCGCGTCTCGGTGAGGACGTTACCATCCTTGTCGTAGGTGTAATCGACTCGCAACTCATTCGTGCCATCGGTGAAGGTCTTGGTCGCAACTTGCCCGCCGTCGTAGGTGTAGGACGTGACGCCGCCTTGGGAATCGGTGCATGTCAGCACATTGCCGGCGGCGTTGTAAGTGTAGGTCAGCGTCAGACCGTTCGGGTCAGTGCGGGTGAGCAAGCGGTTGCCGGAATACGTCATGGTGACGGTGCCAGCGTCGTTGCTCGCCGTCAGCACGTTGCTGGCCGCATCGTAGGTGAAACTGCGGGTGTCGGTGACCGTGCCCGAGGCATCACGCCACACTTCGGTTTCCACGCGGTTGCCGTCGTAGGTTCGCGTGATGGTGCGACCCGCTGTGTCGGTCGTGGAGAGGAGGTTGCCCGCCGTGTCGTAGGTGGTGGTGGTCGTTCCCAGCGCCGTGGTCGTCGTCAGCACGCTCCCGTTGGCGTCGTAGGTCATCGACGTGACGTTGAGATCGGGATCGGTGGCCGAGGCGGTGTTGCCGTTCTGATCGTAGGTGTACGATGTGGTGGCTGCCGCCGACGTGCCGAACTCCACCGTCTTCGTGACGAGGCGGTTGCCGTCATAGGTGTTCACCGTCACGTTGCCCAAAGCGTCCGTGCTGGTCAGCACGTTGCCGTCGAGGTCGTAGGTGTTGGTCGAGGAATCGAGAAGCGTGCCGCCGGCATCGTACCGCTTCGTGGTCAGCACACTCCCGTTGCCGTCGTAGGTGTTCACCGTTACGTTCTGGTCGCCGTCGGTGGTCGTCAAGACGTTACCGTTGCGATCATAAGTGTAAGCCATCGAGCTGATGACGTGGTTCGCGGGGTCTCTCGTCACGGTCGACATCAGGCGGTTGCCGTCATACGTGTTCGTGGTCACATTCCCGACGCCATCCGTGCTCGTGGTGACGTTGCCGTTCTTGTCGTACGTCGCGCCCGAACTGTTCACGATCGCGCCGGTCCCAGGACCGCCCGAACCGTTGGCTCGAACCACCGTCGATACCAGTTCGTCGCCCTGGTAGGTGTTGGTGGTGACGTTGTTGTCCCCATCCGTGATCGTGAGGGTGTTGCCATTCCTGTCGTAGGTGTAGGCCATCGACGTGATCACGGTGCCCAGTGGGTCCGTCTTCACAGTCGACATCAAACGGTCGCCGTCGTAAGTGTTCGTGGTGACGTTGTTGTCACCATCCGTGCTCGTGGTGATGTTGTTGTTCTTGTCATACGTTTCACCCGAACTACTCACGATCGGACCCGTGCCCGCGCCACCGGTGCCGTTGGCTCGCACGACCGTTGAGACCAGTCGGTTGCCCTCGTAGGTGTTGGTGGTGACATTGCCGTTGCCGTCGGTACTGGTCAGCAGGTTGTTGTCGCGGTCGTAGGTGTTGGTCTGCGAGCTGATAATGTCGCCGAGCGAATCACGGGCCACCCGCGTCAGCAAGTTGCTGTTCCCGTCATATGTGTTCGTCGTCACATTGTTGTCGCCATCCGTGTAAGTCGTGACGTTGCCGTTCGTGTCGTACGTCTCACCGGAACGACTCACGACCGCGCCAGTCCCAGGACCACCCGTGCCGTTGGCACGCACGACGGTTGAGATGAGTTCGTTGCCCTGGTACGTGTTGGTCGTCACGTTCCGGTCGCCATCGGTGACGGTGAGGACGTTGCCGTTCTTGTCATAGGTGTAGATCATCGAGTCGATGACCTTGCCGCCCAGATCCGTCGTCACGGACGATTTCAACCGATCACCGTCGTACGTGTTCGTGATGAGGTTGCCAACGCCATCGACCGATTGCGTGACGTTGCCGTCCTTGTCGTGCTGCTCACCCGAACTGCTCACGATCGGACCCGTGCCCGCGCCACCTGTGCCATTGGCTCGAACCACCGTCGATACCAGTTCGTCGCCCTGGTAGGTGTTGGTGGTGACGTTGTTGTCCCCATCCGTGATCGTGAGGGTGTTGCCATTCCTGTCGTAGGTGTAAGCCATCGAGCTGATCACGTTGCCCAGCGAGTCGGTCTTCACCGTCGACATCAGCCGATCACCGTCGTAGGTGTTCGTGGTGACGTTGTTGTCACCGTCCGTGCTCGTGGTGACGTTGCCGTTCTTGTCGTACGTCGCGCCCGAACTGCTCACGATCGCGCCGGTCCCAGGACCGCCCGTGCCGTTGGCACGTACGACGGTTGAGATCAGTTCGTTGCCCTGGTAGGCGTAGGTGGTGACGTTATTGTCGCCGTCCGTGATCGTGGTGACGTTGCCGTTGAGGTCGTAGGTGTAGGACGTTGAGTCGATGACGTTGTCGTCGATGTCGGTCGTCACGGTCGACATCAACCGATTGCCGTCATACGTGTCGGTGGTGACATTGCCGAGGCCGTCCACTGACTCCGTGACATTGCCGTCCTTGTCGTGTTCCTCGCCCGAACTGCTCACGATTGGACCGGACCCTGGGCCGCCGACGCCATCGGCACGCACGACTGTCGAGACCAGCTCGCTGCCCTGGTACGTGTAGGTCGCAACGTTCCGGTCGCCATCCGTCGAAGTCAGCACATTGCCGTTGAGATCGTAGGTGTAAGTCATCGAGTACACGACGGTGCCCGCGGGGGACGTCGTCACGGTCGACATCCGCCGATCACCGTCGTAGATGTTCACCGTCACGTTGTTATCGCCATCGACCGATTGCGTGACGTTGCCGTTCTTGTCGTACGTCTCACCCGAACTGCTGATGATCGGTCCGGTGCCTGGACCGCCCGTGCCGTTGGCACGCACGACGGTTGAGATCAGTTCGTTGCCCTGGTAGGCGTAGGTGGTGACGTTGTTGTCGCCGTCCGTGATCGTGGTGACGTTGTCGTTCTGGTCATAGGTGTAGGTCATCGAGTCGAGGACATTGCCATCCTGATCCGTCTTCACCGACGACATCAACCGATCGCCATCGTAGGTGTCGGTGATGACATTGTTGTCGCCATCGACCGATTGCGTGACGTTGCCGTTCTCGTCGTACTGTTCGCCCTCGCTGCTGATGATTGGTCCGGTGCCTGGACCGCTCAGGCCATTGGCTCGCACGACGGTCGAGACCAACCGGTTGCCGTCGTAGGTGTACGTGGTCACGTTGTTGTCGCCGTCGGTGCTGGTCTGCAGATTGTTGTCGCGGTCGTAAGTGTTGGTCTGCGAACTGATGAGGTTGCCGAGCGAATCTCGAACCACCTCCGTCAGCAGGTTGCTGCTCCCGTCGTACGTATACGTCGTGACGTTGTTGTCGCCATCAATCGATTCCGTGGCATTGCCGTCACCATCGAGCGTCTCACTCCAGGAACTGATCACCACGCCCGCCGAAGTCTTCACCACCGCACCCGTCACCCGACCGTCCCCGTCAACCGTGTCCGTCGTGACGTTGTTGTCCCCGTCGGTGCTGCTTGTCTCATTGCCCTTGAGGTCGAACGTACTCGACATCGACGAGATCAACACGCCAAAGCGGTCGAACACATTCTGACTGGTCACCTCACCCCACACGTTCACCGTGTCCACCGTCTTCGTCAAATCACCGTCAGTGGTCGTTACCACGTTTCCGTTGCCGTCATACGTCGTGTACAGGGCACGGATCAGGGTGCCATTGCTCGCGCGAGTCTCCGTGCTGACCATCCGTTCGTTGTGGTCGTACTTGTTCGTGGTCACGGTCCCGTCGGCATCGGTCTCCGTCAGCACGTTCCCGACGTCGTCGTACGTGTAAGCCATGCCGCTCACCACAAGCCCGTGGCTATCGTACTTGGTGGTGCTCTCCAACCGGTTCTCGTTGTCCCAGATGTTCTCGGTCTCGTTGTCGTCGCCGTCGGTCTCCGTCAGCACATTCCCGTCGTTGTCATAGGTGTAAGTCATCGACCTCAGCACCATGTCGTCGAGGTCGTAGGTGATCGCCGTCAGCAGTCGGTTGTTGGGATCGTAGGTGCGGACTGTCACGTTCCCGTCGGCGTCCGTCGAAGTCGTCTCGTTGCCCGCCTCGTCGAACGACTCGTCGTTCGGTTCGGGCATCGACTGGTTGGCGTCGTCGGTCTCCTCCGTCAGTTCACCCGCGGCGTCGAACACGTCGTCGGTCTCCACACCCCGTCCGTCCGTGCTCGTCAGCATCTCCCCTGCCGGCGAAAACGTGGCCGACCAGGTGTCACCGGCCGGGTTGGTCTGGCTGAGGAGTTCATTGTTCCCGTCGTAGGTCGTCAGGGTGGTCACCGGGTCAGGTCCGCCCACGCCGACCGTGGTGCTCGCGACGTTGCCCGCTCCGTCGTAGGTGAACGCCTCGTTATCAACGATGGTGCTCGTGAAATCGGTCGTCACCTGAGCCGTGAGTTGACGCTGCGAGTTGTACGTGTAGTCCGTCGTGTTCAGGTCCGGGTCGGTGGCACTCGTCATCAGGCCGTTCGACCACGTACTCGTGGTCGTTGCCGCATCCAGGGTGCCGTACCCCGTGGTCATGCTCAGCACATTCCCGAACGGGTCGTACGTGTTGACCGTGACGTTGTTGTCCTCGTCGGTCGACGCAAGCACATTGTGATAGACCGGGTCATACAAGTAGCTTTCGGAAGTGCCGTTCGGGTTCTGGACCGCGATGAGGTCTCCGACCGAATCGTAAGCGTAACCCCCGTGGTGAACGTCTCATTCGCGAACGTGGTCTTCTTCGACCGGCCCAGCAAGCTCAGCGTCACCGTCGTCGCGTCTGTCCGGGCGTCTGTGACCGCTCCGGTTCCCGGGGCCTGAACGGGGGAGGTGGTGATGTCGATCCCACCGAGACCCCACTCGGCAGCGGGGTCGACGTCGTACGTGTGCGTACCCAGCGAAAAGTCGCGGGCCATCCCGTTGGCATCGTAGTCGTAATCCGTATGCCGCGTGCCCCAGGTGTCGCTCGTCAACAGGTCATCGGAGTAACCGAACACACGAACACCGCCGGGATCGGTGATCGAGCCGACGTCTGAACCCGACAAGGCTTCCACAACGGTTCGGCTACCCGATTCGTTGAACGTGACCGACCCGGAACCGCTGTCGATGTCCACGGTGTTGCCGTCGATCGCCGTGACGGCGGTGATGTTGCCGGTGCCCGAATCGCGGGTGAACACGGTCTGTAAACCGTTGCGGTCCGTGATCGTTGTCAGCCGGCCCAAGGGATCAAAGTCCCAGATTTCACCGAACTTCGACCGATACTCGAACCCATCGCACGAGGACGTCAGCGTCCCGAACTCCTCGGGCGGGTTGGCGAAGCCGAGTCCCTGCGACGGGAAGTACCGGCTCTCGCCCGTGCCGTAGACCAGCATCGCACCACCGACGCCATCCGCGTCTGGCACGATCCTCCAGTTCAGGTCCAGGTTCCAACCCGCCCCGAACTGACTGGCAGTGTTGTCCACCACCTGGGCCTGGCCCGATGTCGTCCAGGAGTTCAGTGCCTCGTCGGTGGCCGGGTTGGCACCAGCCGCATAGACCGAAACCGACATCGTCCAGGCATGGACCCCCTCGCTGGCGGGCTCGTCCGGCTGTGCCGACACCACCCACTGACCCGTGTAGTCCGCCGGCACGACCAGTGTCTTCGGGGTCTGGTCGACGCCGTCCCAGGTCAGGGTTACGACCGCGATCGCACCGGGCGTCGCGGTCATCGGGATGGTGCCCTCGATCACCGGGCGTGGGTTGACGGTTGCGGAGTTGTAAACCAGGTGCGGGTCGCGACCCACGGTGGTTCCGGGATTTTGGTCGAAGTCAAGTTGGTGGGACACGCGAACGGCACCGGTGTTCTCCGACACCTGGCTCATCGGACCCGCCGACACCCACGTCGCATTGTCCCGCTCGTCCCGGCGCTGGTCCGCGAGGAACACATCGGGGTCGTCAACCTTCACGACCCGTTTCGCCAGGAGCGTGGCCGCACCACCCCCGGTCACTTCCAGACTGCTCACGAGGACGCTGACGGGATAGTTTCCCACGGCCGTGTACGTATGGGCGGGCGCGTCCACCCGGAACTCCGTGTCGCTCACCTCCACGACGGTGGCGACGTCTTGGGTGCCATCACCCCAATCAACGGTAGCCGTGTAACCCGCGCCTGAAGTCGCCGGGTCTGTGAACGACAGAACCTCGGTGACTGGTGTCGGGACATTGATCTGGGCGTCAATGGTCCCCGTGGGCGAATCGCCAGCCACACTGAGGGCCGCATCACCGGCGCGGACGGTCCACGAATCCCCTGCGGACAGAGCATCCTTGGTCACCTCGATGCTGGGCGAGTAGTCGTCCGGCAGCAGGTAGCCCGGTGGACTCGCGGGCGGCGTGCTCGGCGTCGAGTCGGGAGTGAGTACCTCGTAGTAGCCCGGCCCCTGCGACTCGATCCGTGCATCACCCTCTTCGCTGGCCGGATCGTTCCAGGTGACCTGACCCTCAACGGCTCCCCCAGACGCATCGGCCGGTTGAACCTCGGCCATGCCCAGCGAGCCCACGAAGTCCGCGCCCTGCCGGATGTCGAGAACCTGGATTGTGTCCTGAGCCTCCCAGACTTGCTTGCCCGCGAGGACCTCGTCCTGGATTCGGATGGTGACCGAATAAGTTCCCGTCTCGGCGAAGGGGTGAGTTCCCCCCACCCAGAACTTGCCGCCCGTGCCCAGCACGTCGGCCACCGACTGTGTGCCGTCACCCCAGTTGATGAGGGCCCGGTAACGGTCGGCGGTGTCCGTGGAATCGTCCGAGGTGAACGCGGCCAACAGGAACTCGCTCACCTCGTCGTTCGCGTTGCGCTTAATGTCGGCTGGTGCCACGCTCGTGTCGGTCGTCAGGACGGCATCTTCAACGGTCAGAGTCGCGCCGATCACACCGACCAGCGTTCCACCGAGTTGGCCGGTTTCCGTGCCATCGTGATAGACCGAGATCCGCACCCCGGAGACGATCGGGTTAGTCGCCGGGGGAGTGGCCTTGAACTCGCCTCCACCTTCGCCATGAACGAATACGATCGGACTGCCGTCACCCCAGTCGATAGCAGCGGAATAGTTGCTCGCGGACTCACCGGACGGGACCGGGAACGACGCCACGGTCTTCTCCGACGAAGCGGCTTCGGTGACCGTGACCGGGAACGACTCCAAACCGGCAATGTTGGAACTGTCCGGATCGGTGACGGTGACCTTGGTGACGCCTGCACCAACGACTTCGCCACCCGTCTCCAGATTGGATTTGGTGTCGCGGATCAGGACGTGGGCATCGTAGGTGCCGGGAGTGTTGTACGTGTGACTCGGAACGAGAACCTCGACGGCTCCGGACGTACCGATTTCCAGTTGAACTCCGGAAATGATCCCGGACCCATCACCCATCCGCACCTCGGCCGTGTACCGGGACAGGTCGTACCCTTCCGGGAGTTCAAACGAGGCGATCGCAACGCCATTCTCGGTGGGCTCGCACTTGGTTGCGTCCATCGGCTCGTCCGTGACCGTGACGGGTGGTGCCTCGACGGTGGCGGTCAGGTGCGTGTGAACTTCGCGTGTGGCGACGATCGAGGAACTGTGGTTGGCGGGATCGGATCGGTAGTTGGCGGTGATGGTGACGGTGACCCCGTACACGCTGGGCAGGTCGTAGGGCGGCGTGTCCTGAACCTCGAAGCTCCCCGAGCCGCCGGTCACGGTTGCGTTCGTGACGGTCCCGTTGCCCCAGTCCACGGTCGCTGAGTAATCGTCAGCCGTGCGGGTGGCGTCGTTGTCCGTGAACGTGGCGACCGTGGCCTCCGCGAACGATTCGTCGGCCTGGCCCACGATGGGACTGCCGGGTGTGAGCTGCGTGTCGCTGTAGGTGAGCGTCGTGGGCGGTGAGGGCGGGACTGGCGGGACGGGTGGTGTGGTGCCGGACAGGTGGAGGTCGTCGACCCGCAGCCCGATCGGGTTGTACGTCGTGCTTCCGGAGGAAAGCGGGTCGTTGCGGACCACGAACTCCAGGGTGTTCTGGCCCGTTTGGAACGTGGCACCGTTGAAACCGTTGGTGATGTAGAAACTGGAGAATGCCCCGTAGGCTTCGACCCCGCTGCCGGGGTTGGGGCCGGTGACATTCAGGTCCAGCGGTACGCCGTTGAGATACGCCTGGACTCCCTCGTTGTCCGCCGACCACCGACCGCTCAGCACCACGGTCGATGGGTCGTACCCCGTGAGGTCGAATGTCGTCTGGAACTTGTAGGCGCCGACCGGTCCCGAGGCGTCCGTGGCCGTGCTGGTCGGCGCGACCCACTCGGAGTTCGAGTCGTTGGCGACCCAACGCGGGAACGGGTAGGCGTTCCCCGGCATGGCCTTGGTGGATCCGTTCAGGGAACTGGTGGGCGCGGACACAACGGTCCAGTGCGAGTCCGTGCTCAGGCCCGTGAGTGGGTTGCCGGAGTTGTCGACGCCGGTGTTGAACAGGCCCGCGATGGTCGTGTCCGCCGCGGACTCGCCTGACCCGGTGAGTCCGGACACCCGCAGGCCGGTGGGTCCGCCGCCGTTGGTGACGACGAAGTCGAGGTCGTTGACCCCGGCCCGGAACCCCGTCGTCAGGCTGAACGAAACCAGGGAACCATAGCCGGGTGAGGCGATTGTGACGCCCGTGTTGACGCCGTTGAGGTACACGGTAGCCGCGTCGTCGGCGGCCCAGTTGCCAGAGATGGTGACGGTGGAGGGGTCGATGCCGGTGAGGTCGAAGGTGGTCTGGTAGTCGAATTTGCCAGCGGCAGCGTCGCCGTTCCCGTCCGTGGCAGCCGGCACGACCCACCGAGAACCGCTGGAGTTCCCGACCCACGGCCCGATGGGGAATCCGTCGGCGGTGAGCGTTCGTGTGGCGCCTGGCATCAGGCCGGGACTGACGAGTGAGTAGTGGGAATCGGTCTGGTTGTCGCCGAGTGCGGTCCCGGGCGAAGAGACGCCGGTGTCGAACAGTGTGACCGGCAGCGTCGTCAGCAGATCGCGACCTTCCAGTGTCTCGACCGCGAGCCGAGCCGACCCTCGTTTTGGCAAGGTCACCCGGAACAGGTAATCCCAAACTTTGTGCCGGAAAACGCGAATAGACCGAGTGATGCTTTGAATCGACCAGCGTTTGGGCGATGACATGGGAGAGCCTCGTGTTGTCTTGGTTCTGAGTGCTGAAGGAGCGTTGTGCTGAGAATTTGGTTCGGGGTGACACGCGAACGAGCGATTGTTCTGCGGTCGCCACTGCGAGCTATTGCAATCTGCGAGACTGGCAAAGATTACTATGCGTCACGACTATAGTGTACGCAAGTTCAGAAATCAAGATTTCGCTATCGGACCATGTCGGAGAAGGAAACACGGAGATCGTCGTGTCGTTGGCGACTAACCGGGATCGGCTCAGCCCCTGTGTCAAGATGCGGGCAGTCTGGGCAAGACGGCTCACGAGAATCCTTCAGTTGGGAGAGGACCGCTCAATGGCGAACAACAGTTGAATGCGAATCAGCATCTGAGTTTTCGCCGACGTGTCAAGATTCGATCCGCCGTGAATGAGGATTTTTCGCGAGATCATCACAGGAAACGGTCAAGCCGATGGCCGACCATGTGGCGACCGCTTCATAGGCCACACTTTTTCAGCAATTTTGGAAAAAGTTGACACGAATTGGTCGCGGTTCTCGATCTATTTATGGCACTTTTTCTTGTTCAGTCAGCGACGGTATTCCTGCACGTCGATCACGTGTCCCGCGTCATCTGCCAACCCCATGAGCGGCGCCAACGACCGCGTTGACGAGCACGACGTTGGCGAACACGCTGCTGAAATCGGACACGGGTGTCACGATGATTGGGAGGATGTGGATCGGTGCGGTATTTGGTGGGGTTGTGGCCTGAGCCACGGAGGGGCTGGTTTGCCGGTTCCAGGCGCCTTGGCCTGAATCGGGCGCCGCTGGGTGTGAACCGAGTGGGAACTCACTTGTCACAAGTGACACCGACGAACGGTTGAGTTTGGGTACGGCAAACTGATAAAGATGGCGGCGCCTCGACAATTGTGGGCACAGAGCTTGACCGGCCAACTGCTGACGAGCGGATGATCGCGCGGTCGCGAAGACAAGGGCTTGCGAGTGGCCGGTGGAAAATTCGGCACGGAACCGTGGGCGTGCGGGTGCTGTCAGAATGCGGTGAGGGGCCTGGAACAGAACGCAGGATCGTCGGGCTCTCAACAAACTCGACGGTTCGCATTCGACCTTCTGAATGTGCCTCTTCCTTGAAGTGCGTCAGCGAGGCGGCATGAAGGAGCGTCTCAACGTCGAGAGTCGGGAAAAGAATCTCTGGTTTCCTCGCCGGAGCTTTTACTGTGTCAGCCCTGATTGTCGGGGGCTAACTCATCAAGGACGGTCCGCAACTCTGGACGTTCTCTGGGCAGCCTCGATACGCGACGGGTCGAGCACCCGCCTGGAGCCACAACACAATCCCGTCGGCCAACGGGGGCGAATACGCAGCCGAGGTTCGAGGCTTCCTCCGAAGACTGGCAACAACTGGTTGCTGGCCAGAGTTGACGCTCGAAGTCGTGATTCCGACATCGTGACTGGGAACACTGAGTGTTTCAGTCTCGTCAAATCATCAGAAATGCCTGACACATTCCCGATCGCGATCTCGATTACTTGAATAGCAAACCATTTGGATCGCGACGTTTTCAGGACCGCCTGAAATTGTGCGAGTGCGTCTTGATTTGCAAACGCTGCATCTTCGCGAAGAACAAATCTCAAATCTCTTTTACTTCCGCCAATGGCGCCAATGGCAAGCAGGAGAAGAATCGACCCAGAACAAACCAGTCGGGAAGGAAAGCGGCAAAAATGAAAGCCTGGAGAAAGTGATGGCCGACCCATCCACCGAACTACTCAGCAACTTCGCTCAATTGTCGCCGGGGATGCAATCTGCCGTGTTGAAACTGATCGCCGCGTTCGTCGCGGAATCCGCTTCGGCCGTTGTGTCAGCGAATCCCGTGCTCGTTCCGGGAGACACGCCACAGGAGCGAGCATCTCGGTTCCGTGGGTTATTGAACTCCGCAGCGAACAAGCGATTGCGGCAATGGAAGTGGCCACCCTCGCCGAGTCGGCCCATCATGCAAATCGCCATCGTGCGCCGACTGGTTTCCGACGTCTGGCAGCAAGGATGGGACGTGGTGACTCCGACCGACGCGGGACCAACCATTACCGCACTTCTCGCTGCCGACCTCGCTGCCACAATCCGAAGTCATATCGCCGAACTCCGGCCAGGAACCAAACGCCGGACATACCTTAACAGCGTCTTGGCAGCCAACGGGCACGGCGTCGAATCAGAAGCCCTGAAGAAGGGGAAGTAGGGAAGTAGTGAGTTGCGGCGGCCGATGAGTGTGTGAACAGTTGCATGACGGGATTGGCGGTTGTGGCAAAATCTGGCATCGCCCGCCACCATTCGCGAGCCGTCATCTTCTTCGACGGACTCACCCGGCCGCCGCGGTGTCCCTCGCCTTGTTCGGCTGGGTCCGCAGCTACGGCGGGTTCGTCACCACGAACGGCGCGATACGGGACGCGGCGGGCGGCGGCGAGATGCGCGGCGGCACGCACGAGTGGGACAGGGCCGTGGGGCTCTTCCCGTACGCTTACTACCAACTATGGCACCCCATGACCGGTGGCAGCTCGCCGCGGTGGGAGTTGGTCCGGGTCGATTACCCGCGGGGCGTCCTTACCGCCGCACTAGGTTTGATTGTGTGTGGGTCGGCGTATGCGGCGGCCCGCCGGGCGATCGATCCGAAGAAGGGTAAGCCGAAGAAGTGAACGACACCGACGACGAACACATAAGGCGACGTGAGGTAAACGATGTCAGACGCTGAGCAGGAACCGGAAACGTGGTCGAGGTGGGCATTCGGCGATTACGGGTGCCTCGTCGCAATGATGGCGATGGCGGTCCTGATGGCGATTGCCGGTGTCGTCATTCTGGGCAAAAAGAACGGGTAGCCCATGTTCCTCCCAATCCTCCTCGCCGTCTGTGCTGCCGACCTTCGCCCGCTCGACCTGGGCGGGATGACGCTTGACCGTGCCCGCATCCTGGACGGGAAGCCGGTCACGGTGTCCTTCATCGTGGGAAGACCAACGTACACGCTCCTCGGGCGAACGAGGGTCGGTGCTGCCGATCGCAATGACGATGTGGAACGCGGTGCGGTGCTTCTGGGCAAGCGGTTCGACGTGAAGGAAGGTGAGCGCGTGGTGGTGCTGCGTGCTACGAGTGATTTACCACAAGGACGACGTGATGAACGGGCTGATCGTGCCAGCATGGTCCGAGGTGCGGGTTACGGAAATGTGGTGAGCGAGATGGGGCGGTGCAACGCCTTGTTCGGTCTTACCCTCAACCTCGCCGCCTAACCATTAGCCCAGCGACCACCAGAGCCAAGCCAAGGATGGGTGCCCCGATCGAGGCGTAGAAGAGAGGTCCGACCCACGGCGGTTCGCCCTGATAAGCGTAGGTCAGCACCACATAGAGGCCGACTGGCCCGAGTAACAGCAGGGCCACGCCCGCCCCGATCAACCCCCATCTCATCGGCTGTGTCCTCCGCCGAACGGGCATCGCTCCAACACGAAGAGGCGGCAACTTCGCGCCCGCTCATGCTACCTCCACGTGTGAGACTTTGCTACCTGTGCGGATCACATCGCGTTCTTGGCGAACCAGGCTACTCGAAGTCGCTCCAACCCTCGAACTATTCCCGTCCGTCGTCCAACTCCAGCAGAGTTTGCAAAGCTGGCAGATGGTGAATGTAGTTGACAGCATGGATCGGTTCACCGAAACTCACTCTCACCCAAGAGCTCGCCTACTTCATGCCGGAGCTGCCAACCTCATGCCTAGTCGCATGCTTGTATTTTTTATCTCGTGCGCAGCCCTTGCGGCTCCTGCAAATCCGACCCTAGCCCGCGCTGATGACGCCATCGCGCCCGAAACTGTCGTCGCTGTGAAAGCGGCGACCGTGTTCATCCGGGTTGAGGGCAACGGGTGGGCCACGTCCGGGTCCGGATTCGTGATCGCCGCCGATGCCAGGGGTGCGCTCATCGCCACCAACCACCACGTCGCAATCCCCACATCCGCTGGGGCGAAGCAGCCGACCATCACCGTCGTGTTCGACAGTGGGACCAAGACCGAACGCGCTTACACCGCCGTGATCGCTGGCTCCGACACGGTTCGGGACCTTGCCGTACTCCGCGTCGCGGAGGTCAAGGATCCGCCCGCACCGATTGCATTCGTTGACCCCCCGAAGCTAGTCGAGACCATGCAGGTGTACACCTTCGGGTTCCCGTTCGGAAAAGCACTCGCAACCGACAAGGGGAACCCGGCTGTCACCGTGGGCAAGGCGTCCATCTCCAGCCTCCGCACCGGTGCCGACGGGGAGTTGTCCGTAGTACAGATCGATGGGAACTTGAACCCGGGCAACAGCGGCGGCCCGGTGGTAGACGCCAAGGGTCGGCTGGTGGGGGTCGCAGTGGCAACCATCCGGGACGGACAGGGGATCGGACTTACCGTGCCGGCAGCGGAACTCGGCCGCATGATGCAAGGGCGGATCGGCCGCGTGCGGGTGATCCTCCAGAAGAAAGCGGACGGTTCGGAGAAGAAAGACGCCCCTGTCACCGTTCGCATCGAGGCCGATCTGGTCGACCCGGTAAACAACCTGCGAGGTGCTACCGCGCACTACGTCCTCGTCGCTCCGAAGACCAAACGGCCCGAGGCGGACGCTCTGGACAAACATCCCGGGAGCAAAGCCCTCGTGTTGAAGATCGAGAAGGGGACCGGGTCTGGTGAGTTCACGGTGCCGGTTGCCGAGGGTGAGGTTCTGGTTCAAGTGATGGCCGACGCGGGCGGCAAAACCACTACGAGCCGCGTGCGAGTCCACCCGCTGACATTGAAGGTGGACCTCAGCGGCCCACCGCCGGCTGGATGGAAGGAATACACTCCGGCGGACAAGACGTTTGTCGCCTGGTTGCCCGAGAAGCCGGTTCGCCAAGCCGACGAAGCACGTGCCATCACCGTCAATGGTCAGCGTATCCACATCAGCACCGTCATCGGGCGGACTGACGATGGGTTGTCCTACGAGGCCCAGTCGATCATCCTGTCGCCGGCGCTCGCGCGTGTGCCGCCGAAAGACCTGTACGACATGTTCCGCAAGGCGATCGTAGCCGAGATGAAAGGACGTCTGACGGAATCGAAAGAGGCCCAAATGGGTATGCTGCCCGGAGTTGAAGCCGTGATCGAGTCCGGTAACGTCATCACCCGCGCACGCATCTTCGTGTCTGGCGCACGGGTGTTCATAGTTCAGGTGACCGGGGCGGTTGACCAAGCGGCTGGGCCGGACGGGGAAACGATTCTCTCCGCCTTTCGCCTTCCGGGCGCGGTTGCGAAGGTACCGAATGAGGTGGTCACGCCAGGTAAGGAGCCAACTGTGATCGCTGGCGGAAATAACCCG
Organism: Planctomycetota bacterium; assembly: GCA_021413735.1. Taxonomy (GTDB): domain Bacteria; phylum Planctomycetota; class Planctomycetia; order Gemmatales; family Gemmataceae; genus Gemmata. Next base: position 4,009 of record JAIOPV010000246.1, on the reverse strand, counting down.
CTATTCAAGGACATCGCACCCGAAGGCGGGCTTTTGATCGGGTTGGAGATAGGGGTGGGGAAGTTCGGGAAAGACGACGTGATCCAGGCTGCACGCCCGATTTACCGGACCGGCGGCAAGGAAACACTGGGGGAGCAACGCGGAACGAACCTGACCCGAGTGACCATTCTCAAAGCGAAGGACGGTTATGCGGTCGGCGCTGTCACGTACAGGTTCGGGCTGAACTTCGACGGATGCTCGCTCACATTCATGAAGGTGGTGGACGGCAAACTCGATCCGAAGGACAGTTACGAGAGCGAGTGGGTGGGGTATGTCGGTATCAAGAAGACGGCGAAACTCGGTGGCGACGGTACGCCGATCGTTGGGCTCGCTGGCCGTGCCACGGACAAGCAGTTGCACGGTCTCGGACCGCTCTTCAAGGGGCAGGAAGCGTTCGAGCCGAAGAAGTAAGCATGGCAACGGGATGGCTTCGACCAAGCTCTAGCCCGAATTATGCAGTAGCGGGTATCGGACAGTAGTTTCTCGTTGATATTAGTGTGTTGCGAGCATCAGAAGTGCCGGTGCCGTCGTTCAAGGCGCACCGCCCCCTTACCCCCATCCCACTTTGCGAGTTGCCCTGGTTTCATCCGGTCCAGAAGTGAGGCACAGCCGGACGCTGACAGACGTGCTGAGCAACTTGCTCGAAGAATTGCCGGTTTGGCCAACTGCCGCTGAGCCGCACGACGATGCGACGACAACTCACCACCACCGATGCTGCGACCTTGATCAAGAGCAATCGCCAGGTTGCCGGGTGACCTTCACCCAACGGGTCGCGGCGACGACGCGCGTTCTGGTATCGCTTCCGGGCGGGTTCCGGCAACGCTGCCACGGGCACGTCTGCGGCAGGTGCGGGCGGCGGGTCAGCGATCTCCCGACGTAACCGCACCAACAGGTTCAACGCCGCTGCGTGCAGGTACAGTCGGAAGTAGTTCGCCAGGAATCGATGGTCGCTCAGTCGATCCATCGCCATCCCGCATTTGAACTCTTTATTGCGGTTCTCGCTCTCCCCACGCATCACATACTCGTCGTACGTCGCTTCCGGGTACGCCTGCGCACCCGGTCGGTTCGTGGTCACGAAGCGGCGGTTCGTTCCTTGCGAGTTCGCCTCAGCCTTCACTACCACCCAGCGAGGATGCGGCCATGTTCCGGCTTGATACCAGAACCCCGCGAACAACCGCTGCGACACGTGCGTCTCATCCCAACGCCGGACCGCTTCGGCCAGCAACGTCTCACTGACTCGTTGGAGGACCGGGTTGGTCGAGATGCCGTAGGTGTAGATGATCTCCAATCGCTCGCTCACCTCGTACATGGTCGGGTTGCCGAACCCGCCGTCGCCACGCACGCGAATCCGCACGTTGGGCCAGACCATGCGAATCCGCGTCACCAGGTACTCCAGATCGTCGTCGGCTCCCAACGAAACGGTAGCCGTCCCATGACGCAAGCTGAGCATCACGATCTGATCGTTCTGGGCACAGGTGATGACGAGGGGGAGGTACTGGTACTGCTCGTAGAAGGCGTGGAAAAAGGTGAGTTGCTGCGAACCGTGAGTCGAGTCGTCCACGGCATCAAGGTCGAAGGTCAGCGTGATGGGTGGCAGCGCGAACGAGGCGATGAACTGGTCGATGAGCACATCGCGGAGGCGGAACAGGGAGGGAATGTCGATCAGGTTCTCGAACCGGGACAGTGTCGGTTGGCTGGCCAAGTCCGCGTCGTCGGGCGATCGATCGGCGATGAGCTTGAAGACGGGGTCGGTGCACAGGGTGTCGTGATCGTTCTGGTCCGCGTACCCGGCGAGGATGCCGAAGACGCGGGACCGGACCATCTCCGGAAAGGTATGGTCGATGCGTCCGGGATCGCGTGGATCGTGGAGGGCAGCGGCGAACTGCTGCGTGAGTCCGATGCGCTGGTCGAATTGCCGCAGGGGCAAGAGGCCGGCATCGGAGGTGATCGGTGCGTCGGACACCTCGACCTGAATGGGCAGCGGCTCGAAAAAATCGAAGTCGAAGAGGGAAGCAGAGTGTTGGTGCACGATCGGCATCCAGTGTTCCCTCGTTCTGATGGTCGGTCCGAGTAATGTGAGTGGGATACCAACGGCTTTTTGTTGCGGCCTGTCAGCATCGAGTCATTGCCTCATCGGTTTTCAAGCGGTACGATGCGAAGGTAAAACTTCGTCGCGACTCGCGGACACTCCCTTCCATAAGTTGGGGTGATCCATGTCAACTTGGGCGGACAATTGTGGGTGGAGATCAATTCTACGTTACCCACTGCACCAGCGCCGACAGTGTCCTGAATGCACCAGGGTACAGCGTGCGGGCCTCGACCACCCTCGACCCATTCTTGCTCAAGCGTGCCCTCGAATACCCTCCCTACGAACTTCCACTGGAGATGTGGAAGGAGAAGCCGGCCGCGATTCGTGCCCCCCGTCGGCTCGCCCGCACGCGCGATCCCAGCGGGTTCGTCTGGGTCGTCAACACGGCTCATCGCCCGAAAGACACCGTGGGGCGAGACCGTTCGTACTTCTCACACTTGCTCCGCTTGCCGGAGGCCGATCCTGCTTCCGTATTGCGATCCTGGGCTGCCGATGAGTGGAAAACGGAATACCCGCAGGGTGCCCCAAAATCGCTGCCGCACGACCCACAACTGCCCATCGGAAACCTCGTGAACAATGAGGCCCTAACTGGTTTCCTCGTCGATGACCCGCCCAGCCCAGTTGAACTGGGGCTCACGGTTTGCCCTCTGCGGCTCCGGCTGTCGTCCGCCGAGCGACGATACCTGTTCGCACGCTTTCTCCAGGCGGTCGGGTTCGCCATCGAGGAGTTGGGGCCACGACTCTACATCAACGCCGAACCGGGGCTGATCGCCCTGTTGCTCTACGGCGCGATTCGCCTTCTGCCGGAAGAGGCAACTGCGGACCTCACCTTTTCCACCTACGAGCCGGCCCAGCGTAATCTGAAAGACTTCGAGCTTGCCCACGTCGTTGGCACTTACCCGGGTCCATCAGCGGCGCTCGACCCAGGTCTCGCGTCGCGGGGCATCGTCCTCGACACATTCAACCTGGCCCGGTCTTCGCCGGTGCTGGGTGGGCACGTGCCGCCACACATCGTCTCGCTGATTGATCACGCAGCCAGCGGATGGGGTGCTCCTCCCGCAGTTGGCCCGCGTCAACCGCCGACGCACAGCGTCACCGCCCCGCAGGATTCCGGTTCATTCCCCAAACCGATCCCGGATTCGTTGCGGACATACTCTGCGCAGATCACCAGGGCCAACCCCGCCTGCCTGTTGCTCTTAATTGACCAATCTGGTTCGATGAACGAGCCGTTCGCGGGTGGACTCGGACAAACGAAGGCGGTCGTTGTGGCGGACGCGGTCAACCGTCTGCTTCAGAATGTGGTACTCCGCTCGGCCAAGGCAGACGGCGTCCGAGATTACTTCCGCGTGGGGGTCATCGGCTACGGTAAGGAGATCAAGGCCGGGCTCGGCGGGAGTATCCCGTTCGATATCCTGATCCCAATTAGCCGACTTGGTGCTCACCCGCTGCGCGTGGAAACTCGCACGAAACTCATTCCGAACAGTGTCGGCGGGCTCATCTCACACCCAATCAGGTTCCCAGTGTGGTTCGACCCGGAGACTGGCGGCAAGACCCCGATGTGCGAAGCACTCGCGACCGCCGGCCTCGCGGTGAAAGGATTCATCGAGGAATTCCCCGACGCATACCCGCCGATCGTCATGAACCTCACGGACGGCATTCCCACCGACGGCACGCCGCAGGAGAACGCCCGAAAGATTCGGAACCTCTCTACAAGCGATGGGCCGGTGCTGCTGTTCAACCTGCTGATCTCCAGCAAGCCAGTCACCGCTGAGTATTTCCCGGCGAGTGAGGAAATGTTCGCCGATAACTTCTCGAAACTCCTCTTCCGGATGTCGAGCGAGTTACCACCGGCAATGTGGCAGGCGGCGAAGTCTGAGGGGC
>JAIOPV010000016.1 GCA_021413735.1 Planctomycetota bacterium | reverse complement strand
GTTGTGCCCAGGTTTGGGCGACGTCCACGTCAGGTCGGGAACGAGTGATCACGTCGGGCACGATGGCATCCTCCGAGAAAGGAACGAATGCCATCCACGATAAACTACACGTCAATTACGTGATCCACCGAGCGCGTACGGTGGACATGAGGGGATCTCTTGTCTGTTCTGCCTGGAAACCGGCAAGAATGCCGATCACAGAAACACAGGCAGTTCAACTTTGTTGCGCAGGGAATCATCGGCAGGAATGCCGGTGCCCCGGTCCCTGTCTCAACACAACCTACTTCTTGACCCGTGGAGCTGGTGCGACGGGCAACGCCGGTGTCGGTTCGGGCTTCTTGGCGAAACTGTTGAGTTTCGCGAGCGTCTGCTCATAGTCGAACCCGCGTGTCGGGACATCTGGTTTGCGCAGCACCAACTCCAGATAGCAATCGTGTTCCGTGGCAAGCGCAATCAGCAACGCCTGCTTGTCGGACATCGCGAACGACACGAGCGTCACGTCGAGGAAGCCGCTTTTCGCCGTGGGGTCTTGCTGTTCTTTCACGGCGAACACCTGCATCTCGGGGAGCAGCGTGAAAACCTCTCGCTTCTTCCCTTCGCCATGCACCGCGAGAATATCGACCCGACTTCCCGGCATCACGAACCCGCCCCAAAACGGCTTCGGAATCGTGATGATTTGCTTGAGACGCGGAGCTGGCGCAACGATCAGTTCCGGCTTCTGCTTGGGTGTCGGCTTCGGTTCCGGTACCTTCACCAAGCCCTTGACCCGTGCGAACGTCGCATCGTAGTCGAAATCGCGTTTCGGCGAGTCCGGGTGCCGCAACATCAGTTCAAAACTGCAATTGTATTGGTTGGCGAGTGCGACGAGACGAGCCTGCTTCTCATCCGCCGCGAATGACATCCCATCGACGTCGCGACCGTAATCGCTGGTTGGATTGACTTGGAGCACCTGCATGTCCGGGAGGAGGGTGAAAACTTCTCGCTGGTTTCCTTCGTTGAAGATGGCGATGAGATCGACGCGACATCCGGGGCCGACATGAATGTGTTGCAACTTCGGGAAGGCGATGGTCATGATGTCCTTGTCCGCCTGGAAGAATGCTACATGAGCATTCCCCTTCACATCTCCGGCTTTGAACGACTCGCCCTGATGGGCAGCCCTGTAGAGGCGTTTGTCGATCAGGTCGTTCTTGGATGTCACGTAATCTTTTGGCAATTCGCTCTTGGGAACCTGCCTCGTGGTGGTGAGTTCGTCGATGTTGTCTTTGGTGAAGGCGGTGCCGAGGTTAAGGTCTTTGGCGGCAACGACGACTTCAACCGTTTTGACGGCACGTGCTCGAACCGGCGTGACCGTTTCAAACACCCACGCGACGGCAGCACCAGCCAGCAGAAACGACAAAGTGAGAACGACCGTATTCGTGCGAGCGAACCCAGCGGGTGACGCGGCCATGAGGCTATCTCTGTGCGGAGCGGGATATGCGATTCTAGCTTACACTTTTGGCTCGCGGCATGGGAGCAACTTCCAGTTTTAGTTCTTCTTGTTGCTTCTGGAACGATTGGAGGAGTGCGAGCGTCTTGTCGAAGTCGTAATCGCGTTTCGGGGCGTCGGGATGCCGAAGGAGGATTTCCAGGCGACAGTTGAGATGGTTCGCCAAAGCGATAAGTTTCGCTTCTCGTTCATCCACTGCAAACGACACTACCCCCATGTCCGGAAACTGCCCGGCTGGCCCGCGATCCGTTATTCCATTCACGGCGAGTACATCCAAGTCTGGCAACAGCGTGAACATTTCTCGCCGATTTCCTTCGATGTAACTCCCCAAGATATCGATCCGAGAGCCAGGACCGATGAATCCGTTGCCACGAACTGGGAACGGCAGGCTCATGATGTCTTTGCCTGCGAGAAAGGGACCGATCGATCGGGTGGCGATGTCAGCGACGTTGAAGAATTCCCCTTCGCGAAACTCGCGGCCAAGTCGTTTCCCAATCAGTTCATCCTTGGTCTTGATGAGCTTCGCATCTGGAGGCACCGAGGCTCTGGGGATGAAAGTGATCTGCGTCAGTTCATCGACATTGTCTTTGGTGAAGGCAGTTCCCGTCGTGAGATCCTTGGTGGCAACCAGGACAGCAACCACTTCGACAGGCTGTTCAACGGTTCGGGGTTCTTTGTTCGCTTCTCGCACCCACCCGACGACAGCGATCACGAGCAGCGCCGAAACCGAAATCAGCAGCGCTGTTTTGCGATCAGACCCACAGCATGACGCAGACATGGCTCATCTCCGTGGAGAGCGAGTGCAAACGGAGTGCGCATCATACAGGCAGCCGAGAGTTTTCGACAAACCTCGATTGCCGTGCGCCCAAGTGCCAGCACTGAACGGTTGGGTGGGGTTGGCGGCGAGGCGGCGAGTGAAACGTGTTGGGACTGGTTGACGTTGGAGGCGCACGGTTTTATAAACACATAGCTTGGGGCAGTTAGCTCAGTTGGTAGAGCGAGCGACTGAAAATCGCTAGGTCCCCGGTTCAACCCCGGGACTGCCCACTAGAAAACAAGGCGTTTGCAGCCATTCGACATTCTCTGACACACGTCAAAGTCTGGCAGTGCCAGAGAAAAACCCTCGGGGAGCCCGCCAGCTACCCCGAGGGCCGAGCGGCCTTCCGGCACACCCGTGCTCCCGGAGGGTCGCGAAAATGTCGAAGAAGAACGGTCCAGAGCCTTTTTTCCGTCCGAAGAAGAACCGCTGGTACGTCGAGATCGACGGCAAACACGTCAATCTCGGCCCTGACGAGTCTCAAGCTCGTATTCGCTGGCACCAAATCATGGCGGGGACTCCCGCCACTCCCACCAACATCAATCCCTCCCCAAGCGGCGTACTCGTCTGCCGCGTGATTGACCTGTTCGTCGGTTGGTCCCTCACCCACCGCCCCGGCCGCACCGCCCAGTGGTATCAGAAACACCTTCAGTCATTCCTCGATTCCCTGCCCGATGCCGCGACCCTGACAGCGGACCAACTCAAGAGACACCACGTCACCAACTGGGTCGATGCCCACGGCACCTGGGGAGCGAACCACCGCCGCGGGGCCATCACCGCCGTCCAGCGTGCGTTTACCTGGGCCGAGCGAGAGGGTCACATCACCAGGAGCCCAATCCGGGGGATCGAAAAACCGCCCGCAAAACGCCGGGAGCAGGTACTCACACTTCCCGAGTTCCAGTCCCTCCTGACAAGAATCAAGGAACCCGCATTTCGTGATGTCCTCGAATTCTGCTGGGAGACCGGTAGCCGAGTTCAGGAGGTTCGCCTGATCGAAAGTCAGCACGTCCGTTTCGACCGCGGCCGCATCGAACTCCCTCCGCAGCAGGCGAAGGGGAAGAAACGGTGGCGTATGATCTACTTGACCCCGATTGCCGAGGACATCGTCCGCCGGTTGATCGAACGCCGGCCAAGCGGTCTGCTCTTCAGGAACGCAGCCGGCGAACCCTGGGAAGCCCAAAACTTCAACAATCGCTTCTGTCGCCTCCAACACCGCATGGGTCGGGAAGAACTCGTACGGCAGGGCTTCACTTTGGACCCCGACGTTGTGCAGCGGTTTGCCAAGACACTTACCCTGACGAAGAAGGTCCGGAGTAAAACCGTTCCGAAGAGCGACAAGGAGTTGCTCCGCGAGGCACGGAAGAAGCTCACGATCAAGCATGCTGCGAAACTCGGAACGAAGTACGCCCTGACCGCCATACGGCATTCCTACTGCCAGCGACTCCTCGAAGCCGGCGTCGATTCCGTTACCGTGGCCACCCTGATGGGGCACGTCGATTCGGTGATGGTCTCGCGGGTCTACTCGCACATGGGCCAGGCAACCGATCACCTTCGAGCTGCGCTCCTCAGGGCTTCACCCGAACGTGCTTCAGCCGAAGTGGCGGTGCGTATCTCACAGTGACTGACGGCACGGATGCCGTCTTCGTAACCTTGAGCGCCGCCAAGACACCATCCAAGTCTTCGATCGCGATCCTGATGTGCCCTCGCTTGCCCACACGGCCAACCCTCGTGTGGGCGAGCGACTTATCCCCACACCAGGCGTAGATCAAACTTTGGCTCACACCCGCGTGCAACGCGGCCTCGGCGACAGTCACTCTCCACCTCCTGTTGATTCGTCGAGAGGTCATATCACGGTTCCGAACTCTCCCGCACCGGAGCACAACCGTCATGTTCTCTCGGAATATGCCGTTACTCCGGTCATCACAAAGTGTGTAAACCGTGTGACTGTGGCATGATAAGGGGCCCCCCTGTAGAACGATCAAGAGGGGGAACACCGGGTAAATGGCCGTGGAACACAAAGATTTTTCAGTCCCCTATTTGCAGGACCTGAGCGTCGGTGCGGATTTGCGGTAACGCCGCAGGAAGGGTACTCGTGGACGACCACTCGCTGGCGTGTTACCGGTTGGGGCTCCGTCTCCGACAGGCAGTTCTCACACAAAAACACGCAGACCAATCGTCCGGGCCAGGGGACCGCGATTCGGCAAAACATGTCCTCGGGCATCTCGTGGTCGCGTTCGACGAATGGGTTCGACTTGCCGGTGTCGGTGTACTGGGTCAACTCGGCGCGGAGATCCTGACCTCGGTGGGAACGCAACTTGTGTCTGCACCTGCTCACGACTCGATTGCCGAGCCAAGCCGACTCGCGGATCAGTTCCGAGCGTTGGAAAGCGCTTGCCTGGAATGGGCCAGAACTCGGCCCTCCGGACTCGCGTTGTACGGTGCGTGGCTCCGCCTCGGCTTGGAGATCGCGAGTGTTCAATACGTCCCGGCACGACGCAAGATCGTCGTGGACGACGAACCCAGATCGCAGGACGTGGCAGCGAATCGTGCAGCGTGGCGATGGGAACATCCAGATGCTCTCCGCTCGCTGATGGCCCAATTGAAGGTGACGCGGGAAATGTTGTTCTGCGATGACGAAACGATTAACGTCGAAGGGAGTTTTGCTGATGGGTTGCCGGAGATTTCCTACTCCCCCGGTTGGGCCGTTCTGGAATATGGGCTGCTCAGGTTAGGGAACCAAACAGCGACGAGTACGCCTGCCACGCCGTGTCACGACCGTGATCGACAGTTCCTCGAATGGTACGAAGCCAAGGGCGAGCCGACAGACCATAGCGCGGCCGGGATTCGGGACCGCTGGAATGGCCTTCACCCGGACGCCAAGGTGACACGGGAGGTGGTCGTCAAGGCGATCAAGCGGGCGAGACTGAAGCGTGAAGCACGCAACGGATAGCCTTAAATCGCGTCGAACACACAGTTCGTTCCATCATCCCCACAATGGCCCTTCTGCCCCTACCGTTGCCTCAAATCTCGAATGCTCGTCGCAGGCGCATCACTTGCGTGCCGGAATCAGAGAGCACAATCGCGCGGTGACCAGCCTCGCAAACGGTTCTCATGACTCGTCTTTGATAATCTCGACGGCAACCAGCACTCACGTCATTATTAGAGGCGCCGCGACACTTTATATCATGGGGCCTCGCCACGACAGGAGGGGGAGCGGATAGCCTCCGCCGAACTGGCCCTGATTGATTGGTGTCGCACCGTCGGCAAAGTCACATTCGCACCCGTTCGGCGAAAACGGCAACTTCCTTCGACGGCTTTCTCAAATAATCCTTGGCCCCCGTAACGTTCCGCACTCGCCTCCCTGTCAGGCCCATCAACTTCGGTGGGCGAAACAACAAAGCGAGTCGAGAAGACGATTCAAGGGGTTTTCAATGCTGACGGCGAACGTGAACCAAATGTGGCGGGGACGCCGCAGGCGTTGGTCACCTGCAGGCCGATCGCCACGCCGGCCGAGACGGAAACGCATGAGGCGGACTCGGTCCCGATCCGCATGACCATCTCATCACGGGAGAGGTCCGTCGTGAAGTTGAAGGTCCGGAAAAGCGAGCTGACTGGATCGTGCTGGGGTGGAGACGTTTTATCTACGCCAACCTCATCCGGTTCGTCGAACCGTCGGCTGCCGAAGTCGCGTACGAATCGTGGCTCGAAACCTTACCCCAGTTGCCGGACGAACTGTTCAGCGGACCAAGGCAGTCTTGGTTCGCCTTATTTCTCAGCACATGGAGTTGGAGATGACGGCACGTCGAGCATCCCGTGACCAAAGCCGTGGCGATCCGGTACAGCACGAAGGCGAGGGGGCAGAGTCACCAACACGGTCGATGGCCTGTTACCGCGTCGTTCATGTTAATCGGCACGAAGGACCGAGCGTCTACGTTGGCCGGAAGGGCCGCGCCGGCCGTGGGCACCCTCTGGCCAACCCGTTCAAACTGAAGCCGAATGCCACGGACTGCGAGCGAGTTGACTGCATCGCAAAGTATCGAGAATGGCTCCTGGCTCGGTCCGACTTGGCCGAGCAACTCGAAGTGCTCCGGGCGGAGACGAGGAACGGGGAACGCCCACTGGCTTGCTGGTGTGCGCCGAAGGCGTGCCACGCCGACGTGCTCGCAGGTCTGCTTGCCGCCAAGTTTTCACCATCGGCACTGGAGTGACCGCCGAGGGAGGCGACACCCTCAGGTGTCGTCGGCTTGCCACTGACAAACCTCACCCAGGCGACGTGTTGGCGAGCCAGGGTTGGGTTGCGAACGCGGGCGAACCCGAACTCCGTAATTCGGCACCCCGTTTACTCGACCGTGCTCTCGCGCGACGGCGGATCGGGGTGCCCAACTATCTATTTGCAACGAACCAATTCCTCACACAGGTGACCGCTATGGGAAAGAACAGCAAGATCGGATGGACCCACCACACCATGAACTTCTGGCAGGGCTGTAACAAGGTTTCTCGCGAGTGCAAATTCTGCTACATCGAGGCGATCATGAAACGCGGCGGCCGGGTGCCCTTTGGCGGGCCGATACGAAGAGTGGACTGGTCAGACCCGGCAAAGTGGAATCGGCAGGCTGGGGCTTCTCGCGTCCGTGAGAGAGTGTTCACTTGCTCTCTCAGCGATTTCTTCCACCCCGGGGCTGACGAGTGGAGACCGAAAGTGTGGGAGATCATCAAGGCGTGCCAAAATCTCGACTGGCTCGTCCTCACGAAGCGGCCCGAACTGGCAGCAAAGCGATTGCCCGCAGATTGGGGCGCGGGTTACCCCAATGTGTGGTTGGGTGTGACGTGTGGCGTTCGGAAATCACTGTCGCGACTGAAGCATCTGCAAAAGTTGCCGTCCGTCGTGAAGTTCGTCTCGGCCGAACCGCTGCTGGAACGCATGGACTTTCGGCCGTACCTGCCCTGGCTCGATTGGATCATCACCGGTTGCGAACGAGCAGCGAAGGAGAAACGGGACGTGATGGACATCGACTGGGTGCGTGATATCGATCAGCAGTGCAAGGATGCAGGGAAGCTCCACTTCTTCAAGCAGGCTTACATTGAGGAACGCGGCGTTCCCTGCGAGAAGCCACTGCTCGATGGCCGGGTCGTGCAGGAATTGCCCGTGGGCCGTTTCCCGTTGAACGTGATCTCGTGAAATGAAGTGAAGCGGTGAAATGGCCGGCTTGAAGACCCGTACTCCACGAAAAGTCCGGTCCACGACAGGCCCGTCCGAACAGCACATCCATCGACACTCACTGTTGCCATTCGGTTGCGAAGGAGGTTCCTTCGATGGCCGGATGGCAACGGGTGTTGCGAAGGCATCGAGACGGCCATATTTTTAGCCAGGGAGGTCACCTCCGCACTCGCCAGCAGCGACAGCACCGTCTCAACTGTCAGCGAGAAGTTCGTGAAGTTCGTTGATCTGCCTCTCGACCGACAGGGAATGACTACCGCACACCAAGCACGATCCGCTCACAAGTAGAGATGGCTCGACTGAAGTTTGCTTCATGTCGAATTGAATGGACTCGGCACGAACCGCCGAATGCGTATGCGTCGTCAGTTGCGCTCTACCTCGCGTCCTGAACCGGATGTCGTCTGCGGCAAGTAACCGATGGCGGACTAGATCAAAGAGCGTTAGACTGGCCTGGCATCGATTCATTCCAACGTACTGCCACCACGAACGGCTCCGATGTCTGAACGTACAGCCCTCGACAACTGGCTGGACCGTTGGGAGGAACTTCACGAGGATGGCCGACCACGCTCCGTCGATGAGTTTATCGTCCTGCAAGGGCCCGCCCCTCAAGAACTAATCGCGGCATTTCGAGCGACCGTGTCTCGGTTGCAAGCAATGGATGCTCGACTCGACGCCGCAGCCCCATCCACAGCCAACAGCCTCGACGCAGATACGGGTGGGTCCGCAGAACGAATTTTCCGTTTTGGTCCCGGTGAAGAGCCGGTGCCTGGCTATCGCCTGGAGACCCGGCTGGGGGCGGGAGGCTTCGGCGAGGTCTGGAAGGCGAAGGCACCGGGCGGCTTACCTGTTGCCCTCAAGTTTGTGAGGTTGGGGCACCGGGTCGGAGACACCGAACGGCACGCCCTCACCATCATGAAGGAGGTCCGGCACCCGAACCTCCTGGCCGTCGTGGGCTCCTGGGAGATAGACAGCCATTTAATCATCGCGATGGAGTTGGCCGACAGATCTCTTCTCAATCGCCTGAAGGAGGCGAAGGCGGAAGGGCTGTCCGGCATTCCCCGCGACGAGTTGCTCGGCTACATGGCGGATGCCGCCCGGGGGCTCGACCACCTGCACACGCCGCACCTGTTCCCCGGCGAACCGGAGCCCGTCGGGCTCCAGCACCGGGACGTCAAGCCGCACAACCTGCTCCTCTCGGGAGGCGGCGTGAAAGTGGGCGACTTCGGGTTGGTCCGCATCCTCAGGCACGCGATGACGGCCCACAGCGGGAGCATGACGTACGCCTACGCGGCACCCGAGTTCTTCGCGGATCGAACGTCGAATCAGTCGGACCAGTATTCGCTCGCCGTCACGTATTGCGAGCTTCGCGGCGGGAGGCTCCCCTTCGCGGGCACAGCCGCACAGTTGATGAGGGCCCACCTCGAACAGGCACCCGACCTGGCGATGCTCCCCGCCGAGGAGAGGGAAGTCGTCAAGCGGGCGCTCGCCAAGAATCCCGCCGACCGGTGGCCGTCGTGTGCGGCGTTCGTTGAGGCACTGGGGCACGCGAAGGCTCCTGGCGTCTCCATCCCGCCGGCCGTATCTCGCACATGGAAACGCCGCTTGGCGGTGATGGTCATCAGTGGTGCGGCGATCCTCGCGCTGATTGTCGGTCTGACGCTCCCGCCCCGCAACCTTTCGCCCATTGCGAGCGTGAGCCAGAACCAACCGGGCGACGTCGCTTCATTACCCGCTGCGCCGCTCCCCACGACCCTCGCCGTCCTCGACTTCGAGAATCACTCTCAGGACGCATCTCTCGACGGGTTCCGGCAAGGACTGCGGGACATGCTTGTGACCGACCTCGCCAAGGTTTCCGCACTGGCGGTGGTGGAACGATCCCGCCTTTCGACCGTACTCAACGAACACAAACTCGCGAAGGGCGACTTCATCGACCCGGCAACAGCCTCGCGACTGGGCAAGGGCCTGGCCGCCCAGCGACTGCTCGCGGGGTCTTACCTGATCACCGGTGAACAGGTTCGCGTGAACATCCGGGTGATCGCAGTCGAGACGGGTGCGATCGTATTCGCTGATTCGGTGACCGGCAGCAAGGCGGACTTCCTCGCGGTGCAACGGGCGTTAACCTCGAAGATCGTCGACGGCCTCAAGGTGCGTCTGACCGATGCCGATCGCCACCTCCTGGGGCAGTCGGCCATCAAGGATTTCGAGGCGTTCCGACTCTACAGTGACGCCCTGGCGGCCTTGCAACTCAACCAACAGGCCGAGGCGGAGGCCCGACTGCGGCAGGCGATGGCCCGAGACCCGGAGTTTCGGCTGGCCCGGCAGGAGCTGGGTCGCCTGGAGACTCTGGCCTTGATCCGCCTTGGTGAGGGCGAACGGGAACGCATGGCCCGTGCGGGCAAGGTCGGCAAGGCGATGGCCACCCACCAGGAAAACCTCCAAATAGTCATTACGACCGGCAAGCGAGACGCGGCCTACTTTGCCGCACTGATCTCCCTCTCCGCCCACGCGGGATTACGGGGGGATGCTGACCGTGAGCGAAAGCTGCTCTTGCTCTACTGGCGGGCGTTCACGGATCACGTCCCTGCCGATCAGGCCCTCGCGGTCGGGGCGGAGATGAACAAAATCCTCACCCTGGACGGGAAATTTTTCCAGGAGCAGTTGGACGGGGGCAATGACACAGTCTTCATGGAAGGTCTTGAGAAGCCAGAGAAGTATCTCAAGCCCGAACTCCGCGACAGCTTTCGCTGGCCAATGTTCTCAGCCCTCTGGCCGTTTGACACTTACCTGCGGATGAAATTCTTTGGTGTAAACAAAAAATTCGGAATCAAAGCTGATCCGGGCGACTTCGAGAAGCAATTGCCCCGACTCCCACACCACTACGTCCGGAAACTGATCGAGCGTTCGTACCGCCAAGGTGGTGAAGTTGGCCCGGTTGAGGCACTCACCTTGCAGTTCACAATCGCACGATACTACGCCTCAGCGGTCATGCCGGCCGACGCGCATCAAGACCTCGGCGAATTGTACAAGCAAATCCTCGTGCGTCTGGATTTCAAAGATCCTTACAAATGGCCACATGATGTTGTCCGTGAAGCGGTCGTTGCCCTTGATGCGGTCGCGAAGTCCGCCGGGGATGACGCCGTCCGCAGGCGCGCCGACGAGTTGCTCGTCCGGTACGCCCGACAGGCCAAAATAAACTCCGGCGACACCGCCGACCCCCCGCCGAAGGCCGACCAACCGCAACGCCCCTCCCCCCGTTTTTGCTCCCTGGAACTGAAGGGATCTCCCGTCACTGTGCTCTGCGATCTTGACTACGACATCTTGAATCGGCAGGGCCGGTATGTCTCCAAGCAGCTATCCGACTTGGTGCTGGATCTCCCTTCAAATCAACAGCTCAACGTTCGACTGTATGGCGACCTCCCTCCCGAAGTCAAACGAGCCATGTTCACCGAACCGAAGGCTCTGGACGTTGAGGGCCGGCGCCAGGCCCAGAACTTCCTCGCCGGTCTCAAAGCCGGGCCACAGGTCGCCATGGCGAAGAAGCAAACCGATTTGGTCGCAGAATTACTCAACGCGCTCAAGGAGTGGCCCCAAGAGGGGGGCGGGGAGGGTTCAATTTGTGTCGTCAGCCTCAGCAAAAAACTGGCAATATCAGAGCAGCAGATGACGCTAATCCAGAAGGCGTTGAACGGCAAGGTGAGGCTGTACTACGCCGGAAAGGAACGTATTCCCTCACTGGGAATACTCGTCAAGCAATCGGGCGGCTCTGCCGTCGTTCTCAAGGACAGCGGGCTCTTGATCGAGCCGGAACCTTGGGATTTGTCAAAACTCCCGTGACTTCCCGGGTCACTCCCCGGGGAGGCCGGTCTTGGTCAACTCTTGCAGCGAGAGTCTGGCCTCTCGCCACCGTCGTTTCACAGTTCTCTCCGAGATGCCAAGAACCTTCCCCGCATCCTCCTGGGACAACCCCTGGTAGAAGATCAGGTCGAAGACTTGACGTTCCTCGTCAGGGAGCTTGGCGACCAGTTCGTGGAACTCTTGCCACTGAGCCTGAGTCGCAGGGCCGGTGGCCGGGTCTGCTTCGGCATCGACGCGAGGCGTGACGTTGCCATCACCGTCGACGATTCTCGGGTCGGAGGCGTGGTGGGCGCCGTCGCCTTCGGGGCCGTAGTGGTGCCGGGCAAGGTCGATCAGTTCGCGGCGGATCTGGGTCGCGGCCAGGCCGAAGAAACCGGCCAGCGTCTCGGGCTTCGTCTCCTGTAACGCCCGGTGGAGACGGACGAGTGAGTTCTGAAGCACATCGTCGGTTTCGTTCCAACGCCGGACCTGTGGGTAAGACTTCAACATCTTTCGTGCGAGCCGCCGCAATCGCTCGACGGAATGCCCAATGACGGCCTCCAAAGCGGCCGGATCGCCGGTTTGGAGGCGGGCGATGAGTGATTGCAGAGGGTCGTCCGGATGCTCGCGCGCCATTCTCGATTCCTCTGCCGGTGGGTTCTTGGGGGTGTCTGGGCTCAGTGTATCTGTCACGTTGAATAACTGGATTCACATTGCCTGCTCATTGTCGGCATTGCTCCAACGAGTGCAACTCACTCGGCATGCAAATCGAACGACCGTCATCTGGCCTAGCAATTCCGCAAGGCAAGAAATTCGTATTGAGTGGTTCGTGCAATGCGACCAAAGTCTGGTTGGGTGCCCCTTGTCTGCCGACCAACATCTAGCGGCCCCGAGTCTTGCCGGGATGTTGCGCTCCGCCAGCCCACCACGTCTCGCAGGGTAATCTCAAAATTCTTTGGCCCGAATGCCGCTTCACTCTCGCCTACCTATCAGGCCCAACAACGTGGAGGGCTAAAGGAATAGTTTGTTGGCGGAGATTTGGAGCGAGTGGCTTCAGAGAGTAACGAGTTGTTTGCAAATACAAGGGAGTCGTCTATCTGCCCTGGGTTCGCCATCACGGCGGAAAATCAGTGCTTACATTCGTTTGTGTATAACCGAGTTTCGGATGAATGCCATCCGAACGACGACTGCGGGCCACACGGCCAGTTTGAGCGTCTCATCCTCACCAGGAGGGACAGCAATATGAACCCATCTTGCTTCCAGGAAATCGTTTGACCGAACCACATTGGAGGCCGAATCGCCAGGAAATCGTTTTCCCGACCGACTTCAATTATCCCGCAAGTGAGGAAAGCCAAATGTCGCACGAATCTGTAAGTCCGAACCCCACCCTCTCGAAGAAGCCGCGGCAGCGGAGCCATCAGACTCTGGTGAAGCCGACCGGGTCAAGCCCTATTGCTCCAGACGGTCGCGGTCGGAGCGAGAATAGCCCCAGAGCACCTTCTTACCGCAGTGATGAACCACCCAAACCATCCACGAACCCCGGCCTCGAAGTGTTGGACAAATTGGTCGCATTGTTCACGGAAAGAGATCGGCCGGGAAATGCAGATACCGCGCTGTTCCGCAAAATTCATCTCGATCTCAAGAGCATCGCAGCTGGGTGCCGAAGTTCGCAATCATCGAGTTCCACGGTTCAGAATTCCGAGGTCGCGCGATTCGCAGACTCTCTGATTGGGAATGTGATGTCGGTGAGTTCTTCCGATCCGGTTCTACGCATGGTGCTGGCAATCCAGGCTCGTTCGCGTGAGGCATACGATCGGTGGCAGGAACCAGCGTGGAATGCCTACTTGGTCCACCCCGACGAGTACAGCAGCCTGCTCGGGGATCTTATCCCGGCAGTTTTCGTTGAAGACGCGAAGGCAGAGCTCGCCGTGAGGGCGTTCGCGAACGGCACCAACGCGACTGCGGCAGAAGATTGGAAAGTCTACCTCGATCGCAGACACGTGCGCGTTGCAGATCCGGCTCGGGCTGTTACAACCGGCTTAGTAGGGCTCAACGCAATGCTGGGCGGCGGTCTGCGTGGCCTGACATTCCTCGGCGGCCAAACTGGAATTGGGAAGAGTTCGTTCGCGACATTCGCATTGCGAGCTGCCTTGGGAAGCAACCCGAAGGTCGCTGCGCTCTACTTGCAACTCGACATGACGAAAGATGATATTTACGAGCAGATCCATGCTGCGGAGCGTGCGAGTGGAGGGAAGCCGGCACCAGCCACGATGGTCAGCCCGACCGCCAACGCGGACGATCCGAGACCACCATATCTTGGGCAACTCAGGATTCTGGAACGACGGAATCTCCCCCCCATGAGTCGCCCTGCCGAATGGGTAATTGACATGGCGGACTGGTTCGTGACGAACGTCGAAAGCCTCCAGAGCATCGCCAAGGCTGACACCGTTCTGATAATCGTGGATAATTTCCAGCGTCTCGACATTCCGGACGTCGCGAGCGACCTGGAACGTGACGTCCTCCGCCTTAATATGCTCGCGCGGGTCCAGTCCCTGACAGCTTCCGAACTCCACCCGAGCGGGATGCCAATCCTGTGCCTCTCGAAAATCCCGAAGGGTCGGGGCCCCACCAATCTGGCACCGGATGATTTACATGGCGACTCCGATCTCGCGTCAAGGGCTTCGACGGTCCTGTTTATCGAGCCTGACATAGAACGACCCGCCCCGGGTGCTGGCATCGCTCCCGTCACCATTAACATCGCCAAGTGCCGGGACGGTGCGACACGTGGTCGGCTGCCCCTCGACTTCAACTACCGCGACTACGTCTTCCGGGAGGTTCAGACCCCGCGAGTGCCCCAAGGCAGCAGTTCCACGCGACCGAAGCCATCGCCGAAGTCGGGTCGTGGTCGGGCAGCATACGGCCCAAAGAGGGCTACACAATGACGAGATCACCATTCACTCTCGTGGACTCACGCCGGGTCGAGCAGTTCACCTTGCTCGGCCGTGGGCGCAGTATCCTCGAAGATGCCGAGACGTACGTCGATGGAACCGGTGTCGCCTGGGCAATTAAGCAGGTTGGTGATGTGGGCTTGGCGGTAACTTGGCTGGGCCCTGGTGCCGTGTTCGACCCTGTAGCGGAGGCACACGGCGTAGTTAACGGTCTCGACAAACGTCGAGCGGCGATGGTCGGGGCCAATGGTGAACGACACGACCGAGAACTCGCTGCTGTTGCACGTCGACTGGTCCTGGGGGAGCGGTCCACGCGGCTCCTCTGGGCGTTACATCGTCTCGTTCTCACCAGCCGCTCTTCGGTCATTGCTGCCCCCGACGTAAGCCTGGCATCGGCCGTATGGGGGGCGAAACGATCGGGGTGGCCCAAAAACTGGCGGGCCACCATCCTCTCTCTGCTGGAGTCGCTAACGTGGGTGCACGTGTTCGAGACGCAAGAAGGTTCACCGCTCCAACTCGGGGCGGAGTCGGTCCTCCTGCACCACGTCGAGGATCTCCGTAACGCGGAGGACGGCACATGTGGCGATTGCTGTGAGGGGCACGGACGACACCACCACATTCTCGTGAATGTCGGCCGTGGATTTCTCGGGGTGCTGGAGCAGTTCGCCGCAGCCGACGACGAGCCCGGGGTGAGGACGTACTCCTTCCCGATCAACAGCCCGAAGGGCTGCCCCAGCCTCAAACGAGTCGGCAAGACGGGGAGACTCGTCTCGGTGTACTTGCCTGCTGAACTCGCCCCCGCATCCGCCCCCCAGCTCACCGCCGCGCAGAGGCGAGTGATGCGGGCCGCCGTCCGCGAACTGACTCGCGCGCACAAGAAGAACCCGGAACCGGGCGAGGCGCAGCCAGTCATCGGAGGTGCGGTCCCCGACTATGCTGGGCGTCGAAATGCAGCCTGTCCCCTGTTAACGTCAACCTCGCGTTACGTCGCGTTTGGCGGGAATGGCGTGAGGAAGGGACAGGGTTACAGGCTCACTTCGCCAGGGGGATGGCTGGCGAAGGCAGGGTATGCGGCCGGGGCCATCGCAGAGTTCCTCTCGGACCTTTCCACGCTCGCCGCCACACTCGGGCTGACGGTGGTGGGCATTGACGCCAACAACCGTTGGCACGATCTGCCCTCCCTCCGCGCCATGGCCGGCCATATTCCCGGTCGCCGTGTCCTCGATCGCGTCCACCTCCGGGTGTACGGCTCGGCCGACTACATCGAGCGTTGGAATGCGATTTTTGAATGGAGCACTGACACGCCCGTTGCGACCGAGGGCCCGTCCGCTACTGTTGCCAGGGCAATGGCAGACGCCGGGGTGAGTCGACGGGCTGTTGCCAAGGGAGTTGGGGCTGATCCGTCCTTCTTCAGTAAAGTCCTGGCGGGCAAGAAACCTTGGCCTGCGGGGTTGGCTGAGCGGGCCCTGGGCTGGCTCAGCACGCTGCGCCACCCATCAGTAGAGGCGCCGCCACACTCAGAAACTGTCACCATACCCGGACCACCGCAAGTCTTGGCCACCGCCTTGGCGAATCGCGCACGCGGTTGGTCGATCGTCCCGATCATCTCGGCAACCAAGCGTCCCCCGATCCGCTGGAAAGAGTTCCAGACAAGGGTCGCCACTGAAACCGAACTGACCGACTGGTTCCGGCGATGGCCGGACGCGGGCTTGGCACTCGTCCTCGGGCCGGTGTCGAACGTGTTCGCAATCGACGTCGACGGGCCCGAGGCACATGCCGCCCTCGTCAAACGACTGGGCTCCGAGCCGGTCGCGCCGAAGACCCTCTCGGGCAGCCGCAAGCCGAGTCGCTACCACCTGCTCTTTACCGACCCGGGCGTGGCAACGCGAGCCAAGGCGACCCCCTGGCACGAGAAGTTAGAGTTCCGTGGGCAGGGTGGCCTGGTCGTCCTGCCCCCTTCCCTGCACCCGTCGGGGCACCGTTACGAGTGGAGCCCGGGGCGATCACCCGACGACCTCCCGCTCCCTGCTGTGCCTGCGATCTTGCGGGAGGCGCTGGCTCCCTCAAAACCGGCGCCTCGGCCGGCCAGGCGGAGTCAGGCGACTATGCCAGTCACGGGTGCGTTTAGCCCGTCGACAGCGCAGTTCTTGGCGGGCACGTACGCGAACGGGCCGAAATGGAACGACCGCCTTTTCGAGGCTGCGTGCGATCTGGCCGGGCGTGGCTACAGCTTCGACGAAGCCGAACCGCTATTGATGGCAGGGGCTGACCCGTGGAATAGCGACGAAGCCGAAAGAGCCTCGCGGACCATTCAATCGGCTTTTGCACAGACACGGAGCCCAGGGCAAACCTGACTGAGCGCGGACCGACAACTCACCGTCGGTTCGCATATGTGGACCCAAAACTCACTTTCATCGGCGAGTATGGACCAGAAACTCACTGAGCACTGCGTCGAAATGTGAAATTTCCCCTCAAAACATGAACTTTTTAGCGCCCACTAAACTCACCACCCCCACAGGGGTGTGGATGGGTGTGAGGGCTGCGCCCCCCACCCACACCCCAAGACCCAATCCGCCATGGGTTTTGCTGAATGGAAAGCAAAACACCCTCAGGAATGAAGAGTTGAAAACATCAATCCCTGATCTCATGCGCCAATATGTAGGTAACGTTCCAGAACTCTGCATTCGTCGAAGTAGCCTGGCACATTAACTGATCACAGAAATCAACTCAACCGAGTGTGGGTGATCTGCTTCTCACCTCGACGCGCTTGCGCAGCCGATCCCGACGCAGACATCTGATGAGGACTGTCGTCGACGGACTGCGCCGCATGTCACCAGGGCAAGGTCATCGTCGGCATGCTTCATCACGTCGAAGTCTTCGAGCCGAAGAGGGAATACTGCATCGCATACTATGTGCCTCTTCTGGGAAATTAGCACAAACTAGAGGCGCCGCTACAGTGTCGAAGAATAGAATACTGGCGAGACGGTCGACGCTGTGAGTAACTCCTCCAGCTAACCAAGGTGGTTCTGCCCCAGCGTCTGAATGTGTTTGAAATTCTCTGTCACAAGAGCGCGCCACACCCCAAACGAGAGGACGTCGATGGACTCGATGATCATCAGGCTGAAGGATTGTCCGTTCTGCTGTCACGAACAGGTGGTCGTGTTCGCCGACAAGCAACACGACTACTTCTCCAATCCAGACTGCCCCTCAGATGGGCCGATCGTTCAATTTTGCAGCCACATCGTGACGCACGAGCCATGTACCCACTTGGTCCATCTTGAGGTGGAATGCTGGCAGCGCGACGGTGACATGCGGGCGCAGAAGAGTGAAGGAGAGTACGACGGCTACATCTACCCCCACCCCGCACTCATGGCTGCGGACCCGGACCACGAACTCGTTGAGATCCTGCGACAAATACTTCCAGAATCGCCTGACGAGGTCGATCGCCGGATCACGTCGTTCCGGTTCGTCCGGAGCGATGCGGAGGGGCTGGTCAATTACTCGCACGATCCTGATCAGCATGGTGATTGGTCGGCGATCGCTCGCGGGCTCTACGCCGAAGATGTCGCACGGTTCATCCGCCAGAGTGTCGTCCTAAGAAACTCGCTCTGCTCGCAATAGGCGAACGAAGCGGATGGTGAGTCCGCTCACCCCTTGATCCGACCGGACTCACAGCTTGCGATTGCTCAGTTCGAGTGGAACGCAACCTCATATTGCACACGGTTGCGCAGTGGTCGCGGGAGGCGCACAAGAAGGTAAGAATCAGGAGGATTCTCGATTCACAATATCGGCCGAGCACGGGTCACTTCTGCTTGCCCCGTTTCTCGCTCAGCGCCCTGTGCAGCCCGGCCAACTCCTTCGCAAGCGGCCCTGCCGCCCGTGCCATCTCCTCGACGAGTGAGGCGACCGCCTTCAGGTCGTCGACGAACGCATCGGTGACCTTCGCGGGCTTCAGCTTGGCTGCCCTCATGAGCGCGTTGTTCCCCTCCCCCGCCCACGAGGTGTAAACCGCCTGCCACTTTGTCGTCAGAACCCGAAGATCTTTCAGGGCGCGATTCGGATGGCTCGATGGCTTCGGCTTTGGCCTGCCGCCCCGGGCCCGCCGGTAAACGGTTTGCTCCCGAATCAGGTCGATGACCGCACGACTTGACAGCCCTTCATTGGCAGCACGTTGCAGGATCGCGGTGAGCAACTCGGCGTCCTCGATGTGGAGGACACGCATGACGACCTCCCACGAGGTCTTCCCCTCCAACCGTCGCACCTGTGCCTCGCCCTTGGCCCCGGGGAATTGTTCTGCGAACTTGACAAACCGGTAGGCGAGCGTCAGCGAGATCGGCACTTCTCGCTGTGCAAGAGCCTTGCAAATCGCCTTCACCCACCCTGCCCCGTAGGCCGCATCCGCGGGCCGGAGCGCCGCGATAAGTTCACCACAGGCCCTGCAATCGGACAAGGTGCGGTTTGGCCCGCGAAGTCGCTCGACGAGTTGGTTGAAGGCCTTCGTTTGCATCCCGTCGAGGGAATCGAGGAACGCATCCGGCTTCGGCGTGGGGGTGTGCATGGAATCGGGTCACGTCTCAGGATGGATTGCCGGACAACACAGCGACAGGTTTGATCCCAATTTATCGAGCGACCGACGGTGCGCCACGAATTTCCATTTCCTCTGGTCGTTACGGTGGAGTGCGGACTGTCGGTCGGGTTGTTCCAGGCGATGCCAAGCTGAGAAAACCGGTTGTGGCCCGAGTCTTCCCCGGGTATACTCAACACCGTAAAGGCGCCTCTACAGTTGTCGAGCCGGGTGGACGGAATTCCCCCCGATCCGAATGGAGCAAACCGCCATGAGCCTCGTGACGGTGACGAAATGCCCGTACTGCGTGAGTGTCGTCGCCATCGACCCACTCGGGGTAGTCGCCCCCGCTCGGGCAGGGTGCGTCCGATGCTTGCCGGAAGGCGTTGATTACGTGGTGTTTGAACCCGATCGCTTGCCCGTCGGCCCCTGCCACCACCTGGTCCTGTTCGGCGCCTGCGCCCAGTGGGATGGGCATGAGGGGGATGGCCGAGAGGTGGTGATTCGGCACCCGGCACTTGTTGCTATTGATCCTGCCTGGGAGTTGACTGACATCATCTGGTCTGCACAGGATCGCATCGAGGAGATGCCCCACCCCTCATTCCATTTCGTGAGAGAGGATGCGGACGGGATGGCTCCGGATCACCGTGGCCAGCCGAGGTTGCACTGGCGGGCCAGTCTCGACGCCGTGTTCGCTTCCGACGCAGAGGAGTTCATTGCACGGTGCGTCGAACGGCACGCTCGACGCGAGAGATAAGTCGACCAACTCGTCTCGACAGATGGGCATGCTGTTTCGCCAGCGATACGGAAGTGTGCTGGTGGAAACCGTCTGAATGCTCACCGATGTGAGCACTGTGCGAGAGGCGAAGTTTCGCCGTGGAAGTGAGTGACCAAACCCAGAACGACGACATGAGGAGATGTAACGTGGCAGTCATGGTTACCGTGAACACAGATGTCGATATCATCCAGCCTGGCTCTGATTCGCCACAGGGCGAGATCGACTACATGCGGCGAGCGGGAGACGCCTACCACCGGGCGGCCCAAATTCTGACCGTGCTCTCGGCGAACGGTTGGTTGGTGGAGTTTCCCGGGCTGAGCCCGATGATGCGACACCCGGATGTGCGGACGCCGGCCCAGGCTCGGAAGCAGGTTTCGGCCCTCGGAATCGACCCCAAGATGGTCATAATCTCCCGCCCGCTCAAGATCCACTCGCCTCGAAGAGCGCCCTCTCGCGTCTGCTCCGCCGCCCGGAAGCAGCGGTCTGAAGTGAATCGCAAATGTGGGTAAGCCCGGGACCACCCGACTTCATCGGACTGTGGTAGGGAGAGGTAAAGGGTCCCGGAATTCCCGGGATCTGTCGAGTACACTTCTGTTTCCCAACCTCGCCCCAATCGTCGCCGAACTCATTGAGAACTCGAAGTTCAACCTACGACGAAGTCCCTGTTCCTTTCTGCCGAACTGACGGACGAGCTTCGTCTCCGTTCTAGTGGCTGAGCACCCAATACCCGCCCTTGGAGGCCACTCGGGCAAGTAAGCGTAGTATGGAGAGCCCGGGTACGGGGCCTGTTCGGTGACCGTAACCAATTAACCAGTTCCCAGGTCTTCGCGGCGGGCAGCGCAGCCGACGAACGGAATCACGTCCACGCCTTTGATCCGGCCTCTCACTCCGCACTCAGCTTGGGCCGAACGCCGAACCTCCGATCTATGGCCGTGAGCGACACGGTAACCTCCCGCAACCGGTAGCCGCGACACGGCTTGGCTGGAAGCCAGTTGCGGGGAGCCATTTCGAGGCAGGAGGTAGCCAA
This sequence comes from Planctomycetota bacterium, assembly GCA_021413735.1. Taxonomy (GTDB): domain Bacteria; phylum Planctomycetota; class Planctomycetia; order Gemmatales; family Gemmataceae; genus Gemmata. The sequence goes on along the minus strand of JAIOPV010000016.1, from coordinate 45,264 downwards.
AAGCCGGTTGGACGGCAGCCAGAGAGGGGAAAGCGGTGAAAGAATCCTCGTTCAGCACTCGACAAATACAGAGCGGCCTGATGGTTTGCGTCAAAATGGGTAGCCCTTGCATGTTGGGGAAGTGGAGTGGCGCCCTCTCTCAGGGCGCCCCACTCAAAGACTATCACTCAAACATCTATCAAGCAGACGTCAGGAACTCCGCTTTGCCACACGGGAGGGATGTTCCGAACGTTCCGGGACAGGCTCCTCGAATGACCTCGTCGAGGCTGCTAAAAGGCTCGACAAAGCACACCGGGACACCTGCTGCTCGGCTCAGTGCCTGTCAGCAACGAATCTTGGCAGAGTTGCACCGATCCGCCTCATCGTCTTGCGTGCCGGAGGGCCCGCAGCGGCGGACGTGTGGGCCGCTGGCTGAACACTGGACGGGGAACGGCGTTTTCGCGAGCAACCGGACAAGGGTCGAGGAGAGCAGGAATCCGGACGTGGGCGACATGTCCCAGGCGACGGATGGGGATGACAAGACATGCAGGCATCATCAACACGGCTGGTGTATTCGCCGCTGAACTCGAAATGGTCGGGAATTCACCCCAACAGCGCGGGCATGTCAGCCAGCATGTGAGGGAGTTCCTTGACGAACCTCTCCGTCGACAACCACTGCGTGTCTTCCTCACACGTTGAGGCGCGTGCTTCTTGGGCAGGTCGGCCCAATCCTGCAATTTCAGCTTCCCACCTCACTCCGCCAGAGGGTACATCACGATCTGCGGCAACATGGTCTGGATCGCCTTATTGTCTTCCAGTATTGCAGCCAGCCGTGCATTACGCATGATTCCTCAGGGTCTTGTACTCGACGAGAAAACTGCGACCTTTGTCGGCAAGCATTTCACGACAGATCAATGGCACGGTCCCCCTCTTCGGGCTCTGGGTCACCTACGACACGCCCGCCGGCGCGAAACACCCCGACGGTCCGGTACAGGCGGTAGGAAGAGCGAGCGTCGAGAAGGCGGATGACCCTCTCGGGATCGTGCCGCATCATCCCAACTGGATACGCACTGAACTTGGCCACGGCTGCCGCCACGTTCCGCCGGGTCGGGTGCTCGATCACCTTGACCGTGTCGGGCACCTTGAAGTCAGAGTGTGCGAGTCCGAGAAGACGATTGCTCACGGTCCAGCCGTTCTTGCTCGGGGACACGACCCCGAAGTAGATCGCACCGACCAGGTTGTCCGACCACCTCCTCCTCATCTGGGTGAGCAGCCGGTCTGCCCGGTCCAGACACGCTGCGGGCTGGTTGTCACTCTCCTCGAAGCTCACGTTCCTCGTACCGACCAGCAGCTTGTACGGATAGGGCCCGACCTGGTCCTTGTCGAACATCGAGCTGTTGGCCTGCATGGCACCCACGACAGTGTTCCAAGTCTTGTTCACCGTCTCGCGCATCCAGCACCACGGGCAGATCAGTGACACGCAGCAGAAGCGGGGCTTGTAGACGACGCGGGACGCCTCCATCACGACGGACGACGGCAGGCAGTTCCGCATGTAGCCGTACTTCTTCTTCTCGCCCATCGACCAGCCGGCCTGCTTCAGAACATTGAGACGCCGCCGCCACAGATTGAGAACCTGAAACACTGTCTCCCCGACATCAGCATCCTTGACGAGCTCGCTCTTCGGGAAGAGACGCTTTAGCACGGACGACCTCTGGGCCAAGGATCGAGCGTCCCTGGGCGTCGACACAGCTGTGAACTTACAATCCATGACGCAAGTCCATAATTGGTAAGGAGTTATATGTCTTCTTCGAGGTCAAACTGGGTCTGTACAGCTAAGTCTTTTTGTCCGTATACCTCTAGTTTTACTGTTTCCCCTCCTTGACTCGCTCCTAAACCAAGCGTGATCTCAGGCTGATTCTTTGACGCGATCCCAAAAAAGCTCGAAATCCTCAGCGGTTTCTGGGGTTTGTGGATGTAGACGCATCCCACACCACCAGACCCAACCAAGGATTTCGAGTGAAAACGATTTTCCGCTCCTGGTTCCGCACACGCAAGTCCCGAATCCAGCGACGACTCGACAACACACACGACACGGCCACGTTTCGACCCGTCCTCTCCGGTCGACCCATTGACTACGATGTCTCGCACCGGCACCGAGCCATCGCTCACGGCGGCATCGGGGTCATCCACATGCTCGCACATCAACTCGGGTTGCCACAGGCCATCGACCAGCGACTTCACCTCCTCAAGATCCATTTGCCTTATCACGAGTCCGACCACGTTCTCAACATCGCTTACAACGCACTTTGCCACGGCACCTGCCTTCAAGACATCGAACTGCGTCGCAACGATGAAGCCTTCCTCGATGCTCTCGGGGCACGCCGCATCCCCGATCCCACCACTGCTGGTGATTTCTGCCGACGATTCAGCCAAACGCACATCGACTCTCTCCAGGACGCCATTGACGAGACACGACGCAAAGTCTGGGCCAAGCAACCTCGCTCGTTTTTCAACCGGGCTACCATCGACATGGACGGCACACTCGTCGCAACCAACGGCGAGTGCAAGGCGGGCATGGACATCGCTTACGACGGCACCTGGGGCTACCATCCTCTGATCGTCAGTCTGGCCGAGACCGGCGAAGTGTTGCGTCTGCTGAATCGACCGGGCAATCGCCCTTCACACGAAGGAGCCTCTGGACAGGTCAATCAGGCGATCTGGCTGTGCCTGCAAGCGGGGTTTCGCAGCATCGTTCTGCGGGGCGACACCGACTTCTCCCAGACGCAGCACCTCGACCTCTGGGATGGCTTGCCGGGCGTGCAGTTCATCTTCGGCTACGACGCCAGATCGAACCTCACCGAAGTGGCGGAAGCCTTGCCAGCAACTGCCTGGAAGCCATTGCAACGCCCGGCCCGATACGAAGTGAAGACGCAACCTCGCGAGCGGCCAGAGAAGGTGAAGGACCGGATCGTTCGCGAGCGAAAGTTCGACGTGCTGCGGTTGAAGTCGGAGGAAGTGGCCGAGTTCGACTACCGGCCAACCGCGTGTGCGAAGACGTATCGCATGGTGGTGATCCGCAAGAACATCTCAAAGGAGAAGGGCGAGCAGGTGTTGTTCCCCAAGGAACGCTTCTTCTTCTACATCACCAATGATCGGAACCGGACGGCCGAGGAGATCGTGTTTGAGGCGAACGATCGTTGCAACCAGGAGAACTTGTTGGCCCAGTTGCATGCTGGTGTTGGGGCGTTGCAAGCTCCGGTGAACACCTTGGAGAGCAACGGGGCGTGGATGGTGATGACGGCGTTGGCGTGGAATCTGAAGGCGTGGTGGGCGTTGATGCTGCCGGTGTCGCCGGGCCGCTGGCAGGAACAACATCGCGAGGAGAAACGTCGTGTGTTGCGACTGGAGTTCAAGGCATTTGTGAGTGAGTTTGTGACAATCCCGTGCGAGGTGATTCAGAGTGGTCGCCGACTGGTGTTGCGTGTGCTGGGCTGGAACCCGTACCTGATGACGTTCTTTCGTCTGGTGTCGCTGCTGCGTCAGTGAGAATCGCGAAACTGAAGTCGGGATCTGGATGTCCCGATCCATGAAAGCACCGAGAGCAAGTTCGCAGAAAGGAGGTGAGCGTGAACAACGAGAGCCGCGAGCACAACAGACGGGCCACCGAGGGCACCGTCACGCGATTCCGTTGGCACGGGTCTGGGCGAGGAAGTCCAACCGCGATCAGAGACGATTCGCTTGTTTAAGGGCTAGTTGCCCGTCAGCCATCTTTTCTCCAGAATTCACTGCCAATTCGCAGCCCAACTCTCTGGGTACCGGGCATTCTTTCCGTATACACGCACATGCCAACAATCTGCACTTGCGGTCACTTGCAGAGAGCGGGAGCATGGCGAGCAGAGAATTAGGAAAAGTCTCAGCAAGCCATTCCTCCTTTGTCATGGCTCATTCCTTCCCCAACAGCAGATCGACAACGAAACAGCCCCGCACATGCGGTCCTCCACAACGACAGTGCTCGAGGACAGCCGGTTCATCACACCCGGCGTCCTGAAAGGCATCTGCGAGAATCGGCATCGTGGAGAAGTCCCGTGACTCGTACATGTGCCGTGCAAGCGAAACCGGCAGGACACGAGAGCGGTTGGGAGCAGGTGGAGTGCGTGCAGTACGGGGAAAAACTCACCAAGAAGATCAAGACGTTCGAGGCGACGTGGCGACCGGCACGAACAAAGCGAGCAACCCGAGCAGGCGAAACCAAGACGTGTAGTGGAGTAGGGGGAACCTCTGAGATGGGAATGTGTCCGAATTCGCCTTATTCCGTTACGATTTCGCACTTTGGCAACGCCATTTGGAGTTCCTTCACGCCGGTGTTGGTTGCCTTAGTGCGTTTCAGTTCGAGGTAGGTGAGCTTTTTGAGCAAGGCAAGGTTCTTTAAACCCGCATCCGTCACGTTAGTCTCGCTCAAGTAAAGAGCGGTGAAATTCTTGAAGGCTACGAGTTCCTTCAAACCTGCATCGGTGACCTGAGTTCCACTGAGGGAAACGATAATTACATCTTCGATTTTGGAAGGACGCTGACTGGTCACAGTCTTTGCACCCGTGAAAGCATGAAGCAAATTGATTTCGTGCAAGACTGCAAGGGCTCGGTCTGTCATCTGTGGGCCGCTGAGGTGGAGCGAGGTGAGCTTTTTCAGAGGGGCAAGTTCCTTCAATCCCACATCCGTTACCTTGGTGTCATCCAGCAGGAGTTCCTCCAGATTGTCGAGTGTGGCGAGTTCCTTCAGCCCTCCGTCTGTCACCTTCGTTCGTGCTAAATTGAGTACCCTCAGCTTCTTGAGGGGGGCGAGTTCCTTCAGTCCTCCGTCTGTGACTGGATTCCCTCCAAGAAGCAGGTACTCAAGGTTCTTCAACGGGGCCAGTTCTTTCAACCGCTCATCAGTTAATCCTCCGTTAGTCACCTTGTTCGTGTTGAAGTTCAACGAAATTACGGGTTTACCCGGCAGTTTCTCTTTCCGGATAATACTCACTCCGAACTTCTCGACGTTAGCGACTGCCTTCTCTTCGGCGTCGTCACCATGTCCCACTGCTGGCGAACCCAGGATCAGCCACGACATCAGCCCGCAGAGCATCAACCGTGACATTGTTGCCCTCGCATTGCGTGAACTCTCGAAATTCTTCCGATACTACCACACGCCGAACCCGGTGCAGGTGAGAAAGTTCCGATAGGGTGGCTATTACATCTGTTCGACCGTCAAGGGCGATAGCCCCTGTTAGCACGCTCTTTCTCGTGGTGTTTCGGGGGGTGGCCGCCGAAAGTTAAGACTTCCCGAGGATCAGGTCGATCACCCAGCAGCCACGGACGTGCAGCCCCCCGCTCCGACTGTGGTTCAGGATGTCGGCGTTGTCGCATCCCGCATCCTGAAGGGCGTCTGCCATGATCGGCAGCCGGTCAAAGGCACGGTCAGCGTAGATGCCTTCGGCAGTGGCGGCGACCGTGGACGTTCGCCACGCTGCCTCGAAGGGGACGTGGCGGAACGTGGCGATCCCCACTACGTCCCGAAGGGTCTTGTGCAGACAAGCCACCGGAAGTAGTCGAGCGTGTCAGCGTCTTTTGGGGACAGCCGCAGCCCACTCAGGTCGGAGAGGCTGGAGACGGTCATCTCGGGCGGGAGGAACCGCCGGATGAGCCACAGGGCGGCAGACTCGACGTGGGCATGAAGAGGATGAGCATCCTGAACGGGCCAGGGGTACCCTTCGTCGGCCAGCACCTGACACGATGCTGCAAACGGCCGGAGTGCGTCGTGTAATTCCCCACCCGCAAAGCCCCCCTCGGCATAACGATCCAGAATCGTGACGACCTCCCGAGTGGGGGCATCGTGATGCCAGGCCAGTAGTTCGTGGGCGAATTGGAACATCAGGAGCCGACTCTGACGGTCACCTAGACGACCTCGAAGAAACTCCAGCATCAGGGTTGGGTCGGTACACATCAACCACTCTTGTTCGGTCACGATGTGCTCCGCTGCGGCCTGCCCACCCTGATTTTAGCCGACCACGATCCTTTTCGTACTCACGCCTATCCCATTTGCGAAGGCTGCTCCTGCTCGTGTTCCGGGGCGTTGCGGCGTGAGCGTCACAAGTGGCCGGTTCTGAGGCAACGCATCGCTGAGGTGCGACTCAGATCAAACGGAAGGTGTGACTTCTCTTGAATGCTGCCTCGGACGATTCGTCGTCGTGAAAAAACTCTTTGAACCCGCTGCCCATGCAGATGTCGTAGATAAAGGAATAAAAGGAACAACAGCAGTAAACTGGAGGCCCCATACGAGGGACAATGCATATCCCGTATTCGTTCGGTCCGGCATCGCTCTCGTCAAGGGTGTCCCAACCAATAAACTCCTCGGCTTCAAGCGTGCAAAAGAACACCATCCGTTGCAACTGCTTCACAATGTCCGCAGACTCGTCGCTATCCAAGCCACGGCAGTGAACCTCAGCGATGTACTCGGGTGGGGCGGTCCGAATGCTCTCTCTATTCAATCTGTCAAGATCGAACCAGTGGCCCATGCCGCCGTAGCCTGGGGCAGCGATGCGGAACAAATCCCCCAACACTCCTGGACCGGATCGGCTGACAAACGATCTGTAGCTTTGCGGCAGAACCATGCCGTACTTTGCTTCAAACCGCTGAAAATCTTTCTGACCGGGAGCATGCGAGACACCGTCAGCTGGCAAGCAAGTAATCGAACTGAAGAACGTATCCCACCTGTCGTGCATTGCAACACCTTTTGGCCCCGACTTCATGCTTGTGCTGACACCGCTGAAACGCCTAACCTGAGTCAACCGGTCGTGATCCTTTCCGTACTCACGCCTATTCCATTTGCGACGGCTGCTCCTGCTCGTGTTCCGGGGCGTGGCAGACTGAAGGTTACGAATTGCCGAGGATCAGGTCGAGGACGCAACAACCCCGGACATGCGGTCCCGGTGCCCGACAGTGATCGAGGATGGCGGTGTTGTCGCAACCGGCGTCCTGGAGGGCGTCGGCTAGTATGGGCATCCGGTCGAAGGCCTTCTCGTCGTAGATGCCACGGGCGAGTGAGACAACGGTGGACGTGAGCCACGAAGGATTAACGAGGATGGGGCGAAACGGATTGCCGATGACGCAGCGTAACAGGTTAGATTGTACTCGTGCTTCTTCTGCCTGTGCCGCACGATAGATAGCGTCGTACTGGTCCCAGATCGGTGCTTCCTGCCCCTTAGCGTCGGCAGCCCTTTTGCGACGTTTGAAATCCCGTTCTCTGGCCTTCACTCCGAATGTCGCCGCAGCTTCGTCCGCAACTAGTCCAGGATGAAACTCTGCTCCTTCGCCCAAGTAGATAGCTGCTCTCGCCGGAGTTGTTTCCTCATCGCTCTCTGCCGCCCACTGAACACGGGCAAACGCATCATGGGCATTTTCGTGAGCCGATTGCAACTTCTCGCTTGTGGTCAGGTTGTCAGCGTACACCTCACAGACCTCAACCGCCTTTCGACTACCACCTCTCTTCAGTGCAGACCAAATGCGGCGGCAGCACGCACAGGCAAAGAGACGCAACTTCCTCTCGCTTGTTGTCCCCTTCAGAAACTCAAGCATCGGCGTCGGGTTGATCGCTGCAAGCCATTCTGGTTCAGTCATGGCTATTCCTTCCCGAGGAGTAAATCGATTACCCAACATCCCCGAACATGCGATCCCGGATTTCGACAGTGGTTCAGTACGTCGTCGTTGTCGCAACCGGCGTCCTGAAGTGCGTCAGCGAGAATCGGCATCGCAGAGAAGTCACGAGATTCGTACATCTGGCGGGCAAGCACCACGACGGTTGAGGTAAGCCACATGGGAACGACGATGACGGGGTGGAACGGGTTGCCGAGGATGTCACGGAGTACAGTGGACTGAGCCCCTTCCTCACATCCTCGTGCCGCCTGCCAGGCAGCGAGGTTCTCTGGATATCCCGGCACTACCTCTCTGGCAACAGCTTGGGCAGCGTACCCCGCCGCATCATCAGCATTGTTAATCGGGAAATGGTCGGTCATGGCGGCGGCCTCGACTGCCATCGTCCCATCATGAACCGGGTCTGCACCGACACGAATGGCCAGGAGTTCATCGTGTCGGATTACCCCATCGGCGACTTGCTCGGCGGCTTCCAACACCCCATGCCAGGGCGGGTAGATGAACCGCTCGATCCGGCGGCAGCAAGCCACTGCAAATAACCGCAATTTCCGGTTGCTTGTCTTCCCTTTTATGAAACGAAGCATCGGCGTCGGGTCGGTCGCCGTAAGCCACTCTTGTTCGGTCACGGCTTACTCCTTCCCGAGGAGTAAATCGATTACCCAGCATCCTCGAACGTGCGGTCGATCACTGCGGCAATGATCGAGAATATCGGTGTTGTCGCAGCCGGCATCTTGAAGGGCATCGGCGAGGATCGGCATCGCAGAGAAGTCACGAGACTCGTACCTCTGACGGCCCAGAGCCAACGCAGTGTCAGTACGCCATGACGGTAAGAGCGTCACAGGTTGAAAGGGGTTACCTACAACCTCTCGGAGGAGATGGCTGACCAGTGGTTGCGAAAGGATGGGGAAGGAGCCGCCGTAGTACCCTCGGTCTTTTGCCATCACGACCACTTCGGCCCAATCGTATGCGAGTTCGGGTGCTGTGGCAGGGTTGTCGGTCCGCATGGCCGGCCACGCCTTACGAAGCTCGCTCACCGTCAACAACCCGTCTGCGAAGCGTTCTGCGACTTCATAGCGGGCGATAGAATCCTGATCTCGCTCTTTCATCGTGTTCAAGGCGGCAGCAGCAAATAATCGCAACTTACGCTCAGTAATGCGGCCCTGGAGGTGTCGAAACAACAGGACAGGGTTCCTACCTTTCAGCCAGTCCAGTTCGGTCATGTCCGCCTCTGTCTTGTGCAGGTCAGTTTACCACGCCAACGCTCAAGCCGGAGCAATCCGGAGAGGTAGTAGCTGTCAAACCGTGGACACTTCGATTCGTGGACCCCAGATTTCTTCACTTTCCGCATGTCGTCCGATCCGATGCTGATGTTCTAATACGCATCGCCCCGAAGATGAGAAACATTGCCGCCGCCGTGTCCTGGATTGCATCCATTTACTTCCCCAAGGCTCACTTATCCCCCCGGAATGGTTTTTTCGCTTCATAGAGCTTCAGCAACATCTGGGCAAAGTCTCCCGCCCGCTGTCGGTACTGGGCATCTTCCAATGCTTTCGCCTGCCACTTCACGGCTTCCTCGAACTCCCCGTTCTCGGCATGAGCGACAGCGAGGTGGGCCAGATGGGATGCTTCTTTCCATCCTGTCAGTTCGCAGGCTCGCTTTGCATCCTCGACAGCTTTCGGCCCATCTCTGTACCGAGAATCACGACAGGTTGCTCGAAGCCAAGCCCGGTTCAGCAACGCTGTAACGAGATTGGGGTTGAGCCGGAGGGCCTCGTCGTAGTCGTTCAACTCTTTGGCGAAATCTCCTTTCCGACCCCAGGCGGAACCCCTGTTTTCGAACGCTGAGGCCAACTTGGGGACCAGTCGGATGGCCTCGTCGTAATCCTTAATCGCTTCGTCGTACTCCTTTTTCCGTGCACGCACAAATCCCCGGTTGTTCAAGGTGGTGGCATCTTTCGGATCAAGCCGAATAGCCTGATCGAAATCCTTGATCGCTTTGTCATCCTCGTTCTTATGCAGCCAAGTACTGCCTCGGTTTGCGAAGGCGTAAGCGTCTTTCGGGTCGAGTCGGATGGCTTCGTTGTAATCTCTGATCGCCTCGTCCCATTCACCATTCTCCTCATGCAAGCGGCCTCGGGCACCAACAGCAAAGGCAAGGTTCGGATCGAGTCGGATGGCCTGATCGAAATCCTTGATCGCTTTGTCGTTGTCTTTCTTCAGATTCCAAGCGGTGCCACGATTTGTGAAGGCCGATGCGAAGATTGGGTTGAGGCGAATGGCTTCGTCATAATCCTTGATCGCTGCATCCAACTGCCCCAGATGGGCAAGTGAAATGCCCCGGTTTTCGAAAGCCACGGCAGATTTCGGATCGAGCCGAATGGCCTCGTCAAACTCTTTGATCGCCTTGTCCCAGTTACCCTTGTGTCCCCAAGCACTGCCTCGCTTAATGAAGACTTCAGCGGTTTCACTTTCCGGCCCGATTTGTACCTTTCCAAGCGATGCTCCAGTGGTTGGAGTTCCCCGACCGCACCCGTTGGCCGTAACGACGAAGAGACACGCCACGACGAGTGCCACCAGACGAACCTGAACTCTGGACATATCGGACCTCCGAACGGACGATCGCTTATCGGTATGATTGTTCCGGAATCAGTCGCACCTTGAAGCCGAATTCCTCGGCGGATCAGTGTGGTGGACCTTCACTTCTTCTTGCCTGCTCTTTTCGGGGGCTTCTGCTTCTACATCTTCTTTTGCAGGTGGGCGAATTTCGTGGCCGGTTGACGGACCGCCTGCCTCGGATTCTTCGACATCACTTCTCACCTTGGATCAGCCGTGATTCGCCATCGAATCGGATTCACGATGCATGATAGCGGTTCGGAAGCACGGAGAAACGGGTGGGTGTGGCCCCTGGCCACCACATCACCTTGAGTCGCCTCGGTCGTCAGTGCGGCTGCGTCCCTGGAATCGCCGTTTCGTCAGCGAGCATTCTCAGGTGGGCTGACGCAGCGGAACCCGAGGCAACGCCCACGGGCACACGGCGAGCGTCCTCGGCGGTACGAACTGCGACACAACTCGGCTGGTCCGACCCAACTCCCACCCCGCTCGCTCCGAACGCCACTCACCAAACGGTTCAGGGGGTTCGGACGATGAGCAGCGGGCTGTTGGTAGAAGTCCTCAGAATACCAATCCCGACACCATTGCCACACGTTCCCGGCCATGTGATGAAGCCCGAATGGCGATAACCCAAGGGCTTCGTTGACTCCAGCCAGCGGAAGTGAATTGGCCGTGTAAGTGTCGCCTGGATCATGACGGCCGAATCGCATTCGGTCTGGTGATGGTGGATCATTTCCCCAAGGAAACTGCCGACGGTCAGTTCCTCGGGCAGCGTATTCCCACTGAGCCTCCGTTGGCAGGAAACTGTTCACCCCCGCTTCATCACGGTAGTCGTTCCAGTCTCGCCCGTTGGCCCACAACGAGTACGCATTTGCCCCGAACCACGAGACGAGAACCATCGGCCACCGTTCGGCCCCAAGGGTTGGTCGCCACTCATTTCCAGACTTCGTGATGACCGCATGCTGGTTGCGGTCATCTTTCGGGTCGAGGGCGAACCAATCCGAGAGTGTTTCCGAACTCACGGTTGCGATGGAGTTGAGGAATCGGCAGTACGCCGTCGTGGATACCGGCTCGGCGTCAATTACAAACGAATCCACCTCGACGATGTGCGGCGGTCGTTCATCCGGGAGGCCATCGGGCACGTCGGAGCCAATCTCCACGGCTGCTTCTGGGATCAACACGCACCTCATCCCGTCCGAACGCCGCCGGAATTGCCGAACCGGTCCATTGGCGTTCATCGGCTCGAATGGTTGTTCGCCGCTTGGTCGCCACCGGCCATCAAGTTGGCTGAACGGCACCATCGGGATGATGGTTTTGTGGGTTTTGCCCTTCCGGCGGTTCCGTTGTGGAGTTCCCGTGCCCTGCTGCACATAAACGATTTCTGCGAGATCGGAGAGGCGGAATGGCTGGCGAGTGAAGATGGATTTGCAAATCGGCTCCGACGAGGAATTGTCAGGGAAAGTGACGCCGAACGCTTGTTCCAGGGCCATCACGAACTCCATGAGGTCGAGGCTGTCGCAGTGAAGGTCCTCGATCAACCGGCTCGACGGAGAGATTTGTCGCCTGGGGATAGCCATGTGTTCCACAGCCAGGTCACAGACTCGCTGCTCGATTTCCCCGAGACGGAGTTGCTGCGGTGACTCCATGTTTCTGCTCCCTGTTCCGTGGCCGACGAATCGGGTTCAGATCAGTGCTTCCGAAGTAACTGGTCAATCACCCAACAGCCCCTGACGTGCGGTCCTTCACTTCGGCAGTGACCAAGAACATCCTCATTGTCGCACCCGGCATCCTGAAGGGCGTCGGCCAAGATCGGCATTTGGTCGAACGCATTCTCGTCATAGATGCCATTGGCGAGTGCCACGACGGTGGACGTGAGCCAGTTGGGATCGAGAACGATAGGTTGGAACGGGTTGCCGAAGATGTCGTGGAGGTCGTGAACCAGTGGGGAGACAGTGGCAGATTGCTCGAATCCCAAAACCTCGAAGTAATGCACAACGGCCGTTGGCCCACCTGCCTTTCGCATGCTCCCGTCGCTCGTTTCTTCTAACCGGTCTGTACACGGGCGGAATGCCGCTTCCAACACTGCATCGGCACAGTCGAAAAGGGTTGGCCCGAGTTGATTCGTGTACGGTTCGGGTTCCCACTTGGAGTGGACACGCTCGGGCACAGACGCCGGATTTGCCCGGCCGTCCGCAAGTTGTTCCAGCACATCCACCAATGAGGCAGACGGCCAGTTCAGGATAAGTCGTTCCACTCTACGACAACAGGCCAGACAGAAAAGCAGCAACTTCCGGTTGCTTGCCGTCTCGACCAGGAATTCGACCATCGGCTTCGGGTCGGTCGCCGCAAGCCATTCGGCTTCGGACATTGGTTCACTCCTTGCCGAGCAGCAAGTCCACAACGAAACATCCTCGAACATGCGGCCCTGGCCCTCGACAGTGGTCGAGAACCTCGGCGTTGTCGCAATCGGCGTCTTTGAGGGCGTCGGCAAGGAGTGGCATTTAGTCGAAAGCACGGTCCTGGTACATCCTTTAAGCCGACGAGCAAAGACTCAGGCCGTTCGCAGATGTACGACCGTGCGAAGCTCTATAAGTCAACCTTTATTCAATTCTGCTAATGCCCAATCGGCACAGGACCGTACTGTTTGGTTTGGATCGCAAAGGGCCTGTCGAAGTGGCACTGTCGCCTCCTCTGCTCGCCTCATTCCTAGAGTGATTGCTGAGACTCGTTTGTCCGCATCATCGCCGCTCTGAAGCCACTCAATCAATTGCTGGTTCGTCAGGAATGTGACCAAGGCAGAAACAATACCGGAAAATCGGTTTTCCACCCAATGTGTCCCAGGGAGTTGCATATCAATTTTAACCGTTCGGTACGTTTCAAGCACCGATTGAAAAGCAATTGGCCCACCGATTACTGCGAGTGCCTCGGCCGAAGCGACAGCTACCCTCTCATTGTAATCACTTAGCCTCTCCACCAAAGCCGGTATCGCCTCCACAGCGTTTCTATTGCCCAACTCTTTCGCTGCTGCCATCCGCTCCGAATCGCTTCCGTCCTTCAACGTTTGAATCACCAATAGGTCGGGGATTATTGGATAATTGTCCATTGCGTACCCTCTCGTATGCAAGACTCCAAGTTCGGGCAAAATCCTATACCCCTCGATCCCGTAGGCCGCAGAACAACTTCCACTCCCGATCTTACCCGCCCGCGGGCCTTACTGCGAAGCTCCGTCTTGTTCACACGGCCAAAGCCAGTCCGCCAGGGCGTCGTCTACCTCGATGCCCATCAGCCTTCCGTCGCTCGTGAACCGCACCGTGATTCGTGGCGTGTCGTCGTCCGGGTCGAGGTTCACAACCATCGCCCACGTCCGGCACAGCAAGACGAAGCTGTCGAGCGTGGCGTCGGTGAGCGTGCCGTCAGATTCGCACCAGGGCGGGTGTCGGTTGAAGAACTTGCGGGCCTCGCCGGTCAACGATGCCGGACACTTCATGCCGTAGATACCGTGGTCGAGGGCGTTTTCTGTACTCACGCCTTTTCCACTGCTGCTCGTGTTTCGGCGTCTCGCAGCCTGAATCATTCCACTTCCGTCGTCGCTCGCCCTTGGAACCGCTGTGCCCCGATGATACCCCGTTCCCCTCGCCAGCGAAACCAAGGGATGGCGGACTCCACCCTTGAGCACGCCCGAGCCAGGCGGGCCGGGTCGGGTGACACGATAGTGTAAACGACCACGGAATGGGTTACGCTTGAGTCTCGCCTGGGTTCGGTTACGCTGGCAGGAGTTACGGCGGTGCGGGCCGAACGACGGCCTATGTCTGGATTACCGTGGCACATGAAGGCGGAATCCCCGCAATCAGCACCGAGTTGGGCCACGGGAAGGCAGTCCCGCCTCTCTTGCCGTTGCGGGAGGGTTACGATGTGGTGTTGGTTCGAAATCGACCCGCAGACTGGAGAACAGAGGCGGCAGGTCGAGAGGCCCGCACCGGGGCCGGGGCGAACGCTGTACCTTCAGAATGGAGCCTTCGACGCCTTCTTCGACATCGCGTGGGCCTTCAGGTCATTCCTCGCACCGCACCCGCGACCGCCCTTCGAGGATCTGGTCGCCTTTGTGGTTGATGGGACGATTCCCACGTCGATGATGCCGCTCGTCGGGGCGGACCTGGCTCAACACCGCAAAGCTATCCAAGATTTCTGGGCCGGTTGGGACCAAGGCGAGGAAGGCTACCCGACGCTCGTGGGCCGGCCGATGCTGCGAGATGAGAAGTACTGGCTTGTCGAGGACTGGCTGCGGTGCTTGGCTGTCGGGCGGGAGCAGTTCTATGCTGGCAAGACCCTCTACCACGAGGAGTGGCTCGTTGACTGGCGGGCCTGGGATGGCAAACGCAAACGCTGGACGAAGGGACGGCAGGGCCGGTTACGCATTTTTACTGACGGGACTGCGGACGCTTGGTGTCCCGGCCTCGGCCTGCTCGGGTTCGACACCGAGCAAGCGGCCCGCGACGAACTTGGTGCGGCCGGCTACGGGGAGTGGGAGGAGATCAAGACTTGGTTCACGAAACTCGGGGACGACCACGATGCCGTGACCGATCCTCCAGCACCGCCGGTTGCCCAGGCCGACGACCCGAGGCAGCCATTTCGATATCAGAAGGAGTAGTTGGGTACAAAGGCATACCACACGCAGACCTTCTGTCCGTGTTCTGGGGCGTGGCAGCCTGAAGGCTACGACTTCCCGAGCATCAGGTCGATCAACCAGCAACCACGAACGTGTGACCCGCCACTTCGACAATGATCGAGAATCTCGGCGTTGTCGCATTCGGCGTCCTGTAACGCATCGGCAAGAATCGGCATCGTTGAGAAGTCTCTCGACTCGTACATCTGCTGAGCAAGGGCAAGGACGGTGGTCGTTAGCCACGAAGGATCAAGGGACACAGGGCGAAACGGGTTGCCAAAGATGTCACGGAGGAGTGCCGCCTGAGCGTGATGTTCTTCTCCCACGTCCGCGTTCCCGTATTCGTTTTCGACAGGGTTTTGGGCAAGCTGAGCCAACTCGCAGACGGAACAGGCAGCGAAATACGGGTCGGTATGAGCCGCATCGCCAGCAGCAGCATCAGCATAGTTTTCAGCGGTCCAGGCAAGCGGGAAGTTGTTGATTGTGTAGCTCGTGAGTCGTTGGCCTACGCTCCGAGCGGACAGCAACTCACTTGTCGATCCTGTACCATCCGCAACGAGTTCAGCTACCTCGTACCGCTCGCTATTGTCATCACTCATCAGGTGTCGGATACGCTGACAGCAAACGACAGCAAATACCCGCAGTTTCCGGTCGCTGGCCTTCGCCCGGAGATGCTCCAGCATCGGTGACGGGTTGGTACAGGCCAACCATTCCTGTTCGTTCACGGTGTACTCCACTTCGGTCGGCCCAACACGAGTTTAGCCGATCACCATCCTTCTGTACTGATGCAAGGCATTCAGACGTGACCACCGCCGCTTACTTGCGTCCGGTCAGCATGTCCACCACCCAGCATCCCCGAACGTGTTCACCGGGTTGTCGGCAGTGGTTCAGCAGGTCGGCGTTGTCGCACCCGGCATCCTGAAGGGCATCGGCCAAGATCGGCATCTGGTCGAAAGCACGCTTGTGGTAGATGTGTTCGGCAAGTCGAACGACGGTGGGCGTGAGCCAGGAGGGGTCGAGGGCAACGGGGTGGAAGGGGTTGCCGAAGATGTCCCGTAGAAAGCCCGTATGCACGATTCGTTCGGTTAGAAACTGCTTCTCGTCGTTCTCATTTCTTCCCGGTTGACCGAAAACATACCCCTGACCAGCCGTTGTAACGGAAACATAATCAGCCGTGTCGAATGGCACGCTCGTGTTATTCAAAGAGATCGTCGCCTCACATTCGGAGTTGTCCGTCGCAATTTCAGCCGCAGCACGGGCAGCCCATCGCTCGGTGTCGTCGGCCGCTCCGTCTCCGTACTGCTCGGCAACCAACACCGCCGCACGGCATTCGTCCTTCAAGTATTCCCAGATGCGGAAGCAACAGGCACACCCAAATAGTCGCAACTTCCGGTCGCTCGCCTTGCCTCGCAGGAACTCCAGCATCGGCGTCGGATCGGTCGCCGCCAGCCACTCACGCTCAGTCATCGGTTGCCCTCTCCCGCTTTCGGCCGGCGATACCCGATCATACCCGCGATCACGATTTGCCAAGCAGGGCGGACTAGACACGGAGGTCGCCCTCCGTGCCCGTCCTCAGAACTGTACATGAGACTTTCGCACTCATACAGCTCCCCGGCGAACGACCTCTGTCAAGGCACTCCTGCGGCTTTGCAACCGCAGTAGCTCGACAACCCCACCCCTCGAACGTGAAGGTTCAAGACCTTCCCCTCGCCACCCTCCCGTTTCCGGTGTGTTCAGAAGATTCCGTCTTGAGATGTCTCTGTCCTTCGTCAGCTCGTGAACCCGTCAGCATAGCCCACCGCTTTCCCGTGGGCTTTCGCTTCTCGGTTCATCCTACACCTCCACCCCTTGCGTCTGACCGACTTCTCCTCCCGGAGAACCCTGCGACTGATACCTGCACTCTTGCGAATGCAGATGTCAGCCAACGGATCCCGTGGCGAGTATCATCGGGATGAATGACATTTCGAGGGCGACCGATGACTGAAGCCGAGTGGCGGGTGAGCGAAGCCGAATGGCGAGCATGCGCAGAGCCTTGGAAGATGCTGCGTTTTCTTCGGGGCAAGGCGAGCGACCGCAAGTTGCGGCTGTTTGCCTGCGCCTGCTGTCGGGCCGTGTGGTATCTGCTCCTTGATGAGCGGCCCCGACACGCGGTTGAGGTTGCAGAGCGATTTGCAGACGGGTTGGCCACCGAATCCGAACTGGCGGCGGCTCATCTGGCCGGAAACGCCGCAGCGAGATCGGTTCAAGAGGTGAATGGGGCACCGCTCCGCGGGGCTGGTCAAGCCTTTTGGAGTGGGACACGCTTTCACAGGTTCATCTCCTGGGTGGGAATCGCACCCACACGGTTATCGAGTTGTCACGAGTTCTTCCCTGAACCCTGCGACTGATACCTGCACTCTTGCGAATGCAGTTGTCAGTCAACGGATCGCACCAGATCGACCACCCAGCATCCTCAGCCAGTCTACCACGCCGAACCCTCAAGCCGCATTGCAGGCTATCCGTTGTGGGGCCATACTCTCAGGGTCAGTTGTCTCGCGGCCACACGGGCAACGGACCGAGTTAGAAATCGAAAAGCCGGAGGGCGTATGAGCGACGAGGCCGCATTCTTGGCAGCGCTCGCGACTGCTCCAAACGACAACACTGCTCGCTTGGTGTATGCGGACTGGCTGGATGAACATGACCGGCCTGGAGGCGAGCTCCTTCGCACCGAATGCGAACTCGCCACCCTTCCCTTGGGCGACACACAGTGGCATGAAGTTTTCGCGAAACTGCGGAAGACCTGTGAGGGGTTTCCCGAGGGGTGGTGTGCGGCTGTCAGTCGGCACATGGGGCAAGCCGGGCTGACCGCATCAGCCCAAAATGCCTGGGCTCGTCTGGAAGGGTGGTGCCAGCAACATCACCCGGCGTTGCTCAGCGTTCTTAATCCCGGTGCCTCTGCGGAAGAGATCGAAACAGTCGAACGAGCTATCGGGCAGCCTCTCCCCGCAGATGTTCGCGAATCTCTCGCGATCCATAACGGGGCGAATAGTGGCTTCCTCTTTGGATTGGAACTGCTCTCGACAGGGTCCGTCATTGCGAATTGGCAGACGTGGAGAGATGTTGAGGGGTACAACGAAGAGTTGCGTGAGGGCGCGGAGTCGTTCCCAGAGTTGGCGGTCAACCTCGATTACACCAACGCAGGTTGGATCCCATTGACAAAGGGCGGAGGCGCCAACCACATTGGAGTTGACCTAGCACCCGGTTTAAAGGGCACGGTCGGACAGGTCATCATCTTCGGCCGGGACGAAAAGCGCAAGTGCGTTCTGGCATCCGGGTGGGCTGAGTTTCTGGCGGACTACGCAACCTTTCTGGAGTCGGAAGCGGTGTCGGATCTGGACCCGGATCCTGATGTTTGGGGAGACATCTGCCGCGCCGCGCTTGGCCGTGGGCATCCCCATGATCGGTTGCGGGAGCAGCGACAAGATGGACGCTGGCCGCGACGCAAGCAGAACTAACGCGCCGCCCGATGGGGCGGCCGCTCACCACCTCGCGTTACTTCGCCAGGGCGGTCGCGTACTGTTCCCTGCGAGCGGGCAGGTGAACATGCGATACTGAAGGTTCCCCAACTCCTCGAAAGTGTGCTCGACGAGTTCCATCTCACACCCTCTGTGGCCCTATTCCTTGCCGAGAATG
Organism: Planctomycetota bacterium; assembly: GCA_021413735.1. Lineage (GTDB taxonomy): Bacteria > Planctomycetota > Planctomycetia > Gemmatales > Gemmataceae > Gemmata. The sequence goes on along the minus strand of JAIOPV010000016.1, from coordinate 26,654 downwards.
GCATCAACCACCCAACATCCGCGAACGTGAACCTGCTTCTCGTCGCGGCAGTGGTCGAGGATGTCGTCGTTGTCGCAGCCCGCGTCTTGGAGTGCGTCCGCCAGAATCGGCATCGCTGAAAAGTCGCGGGACTCATACATGCTTTGGGCGAGCGAGACGACCGTTGACGTGAGCCAAGCCGGATCGAATGTCACCGGCCAAAAGGGATTGCCAAACACTTCGCGGAACGGACCGCATAGTTTGAAACGGTTTGTGACACTCGTCGCAAACAAGATCGGAGGGTTGGTAGTGGAATCGAGTAACGTCAGTGCGTCTCGAAAGCCACGAAACATCGCGACCTCTTGCGCACCACAAGCGCAGAACTCCAGAGCATTCCACAACGTGCGTTGAACCTCGACTTGGCTGACATCTTGGGCAGTTTCATCTGCTTGAGACTCGGCGAGCGACAATAGTTCATCCACTTCGATTGCGTAGTCTGGTCCCAAGGCGGAGAAGTAGCGACACACACCTTCCAGGTTGCTCCGAATCGCTCGGCATGATGCCACAACTGCAAGGCGCTTTTTGCGGCCAGTTGAGAACGGTGTCGCCGTTGCCCACATCCATGCGGTGTTTGTGGAACTTCGCCATCGCAGGCTTCGGTATCGTGACACCACTCCCGGCAACTATTCCCCTCCGTTTGGTCCTCTCAGCATGACCGATCCGCCGTCGAGTGCAAGGACGCAGCCGGTTGCTCGACTGTGCTGGAGGTCACACGCGAAGACACCGGCGAGATGGGAGAGGTTCTCGATGATGACACTGAACCCGCACCCGTGCGCGAGTCCTACCCGCTGTTGGGCGGGGCGGAAACGCTGTCGTGCAGAACGCGATTGGATGCGGAGGCAAGATGAGGTGCTGTAGCCCGACGATGCAAGCGGCCTACATGCACTCGCGTGTCGAAGGTCACATCAGTTCGCCAAACCTCACACCACACGGCTGTGACTTTCCCCACTCACTCTCCGCCCTCCAGGTGCGTTCTCCAATCAGTTCCAGCATTTCGTTGCAATAACTATGCTCACACGCTCAGGGAATTCCTGCGACACCAAATATGTTCTAAATACACACCTCTGATAAATACGGCGATCACAATCAGTATTTGATCGCGTGATTCATACCCCAAAATATCGTATAATATCAGTGTGGGGGAAATGGCGGAGAGTGCTGGGTTCAGTGCCCGCAATAACTCGCCCGCCCATGTGCTGACATGAGTATTCCTAACGGAGGTTATGCGATGCCCGCCAAAACTCGGAAAAGCAAAGTCGCGAAGCCGAAGAGCGTCGAGCCGCCCGTGCCCGAGATCAGCAAGGCACCTGTGAGTTTGGGACTGGCGATAAAGTTGCGAGAACTGGATCGCGCGTTGTTCGCGGAGTTCGGGTACGACATGGCGTATGTGGTTTCGGGGCACGGCGAGGTGATCGCGGCGTCTGATTCAAAACACGGCCACATGTTGGCTGATGTCAAGGAGGAGCCGCCGGAAGGGAAGGTCTACAGTCTTTCTGAAATCTGGAATTCGCCAGAACATACGAAGATTGTCCACCCCGATTACGGAATTGGTGAAGTCATGGCGGCAAGAGCAGTGGACGACCCCGAACTCGATCCGACTCTCGTGAACTTTGAAGGTGATGTGAGTTTTGTGGTGCCAGCGCCTTCATTCGTGGCTTCTCCGCCTCCGTGGAACAAGCCAGTCAAAATGATTCGGCCTTCCGGGTTGACGGTCAATACTGAGTACCTGCCCACGGTGTGAATGGAACTGCGGCGGGAGGTGCCCGCCGCAGTTCTGCATATCAGCCAGTGCGGGTGCGATGGCGTGTATCGAGTGGAGCGGGCTGTCGCTGACTCGGGGGTTGGAACGTTGCCGATTCGACCGCGATGGCGTTCACTTTCTCTATACTTGTATTACTGTACTTACTCCACGCTTGAAGTGATGCTAATAGAGAAAACGAACGCCGCGGAGGTAGAATCGGCAACCACTTCCATCGCGGATCGCATCGTATCAATGACCGTAAGATTGCTCGTCGAATTCTCGCCTCATAATCCTGCTTCGCAATTCTAATCCTGACGCACACTAAATACCGTTTCCCGGCCCTCCAATGGCCCTGGAATCGCAAATCACGCCTTCATGTGCCCAAGAGTAGGCTTCATGCCTACCCGCCCTAAAACGCGACGTAGACGAAACGGAGTTAATCATGAACGACCGCAAACGTGGAACCCTGATCGGTCTGGCTGTTGGCGACGCACTCGGTGCCGCCGTCGAGTTTAAGCCACCTGGAAGCTTCACTCCTGTCACGGGCTACCGCAACGGCGGGCCACACCGCCTCAACGCGGGCGAGTGGACAGACGACACGAGCCTTGCCCTGGCTCTTGCCGACAGCATTGCCAAGGTGGGCTGGGATTTGAACGATCAGGCCGAACGGTACGTTCAGTGGTGGGACTCCGGCAAGTATTCGGTGAGCGGGCGCTGCTTCGACATCGGCATTACCACGAGCCGCGCGTTGGAGAAATTCGTCGCCACGAAGAACGCGATGACATCGGGCGACCGCTCGGCCAGGGCCAGCGGCAACGGGTCGATCATGCGGCTCGCCCCGGTGCCGATCCGGTTCGCGCACCTGTACCCGGACAACCTGGATGAACTTTCGCGGCTGGCCGAGGAATCCAGTTTGCCGACGCACGCCAGCGACCCGTGCGTGTCGGCGTGCCGGTATCTGGCTGCCGTGCTTGCCGCCCTGATCTACGGCGTGGACCGCGATGAGGTGTTGAACCCGGACTGGAAGCCGTTGACGCAACTCAACGACCTCAAGCCATTGCATCCGTTGATTCAGGAAGTTGCTCAGGGCAGTTTCCGCAAGAAGAAGCCTCCGGCGATTGAAGGTTCGGGCTGGGTGGTCAAGAGTCTGGAGGCGGCGTTGTGGGCGTTCCACGACGCGGGCACGTTCGAGGAGGCTGTGCTGCGGGCCGTCAACCTGGGCGACGATGCCGACACGACGGGAGCGGTCTGCGGGCAGTTGGCCGGTGCGTTCTGGGGCGAATCGGGCATTCCGGAGTCGTTGCGGGCGGGCTTGGCGAGGAAGGATTTGCTGGAGGCTGCACTGGTGGGGATTATGGATAGTCGGGCTATTGCTTGATCGCTCATGTTGTCTGAAAGAACTCGCGGATTTGCCAGTGTGGCTCAAGCGACAACTTAAGAGGCCGAACGGAACGCTCCCTTTTCCTCCTCTTGACCCTCACAGAGTTGTCGTTATTCTCGTGATCTTCCAATCGAGGACGAAGGCATGGCACCCTGGATAACCTGGGTGGGATTGGCCACTACCGCACTCCTGTCGAGCGGGTGCGGGACGGTTCGGAATCTTCATCCGCCGAGCGAGAGCATTGCCGGTGACCCGAAGAAGCGGGTTTACGGCGGTGTAGAGGACAATTGCGAGAACATCAAATACAATTCAGACTCTTCAAACCCACGGATGTTGTATCCGGTGACAATCGCCTTATGTCTGATCGACTTGCCGTTGTGCGCCATCGGTGACACGATCACGTTGCCTTACACTCTCGCCTACGACCGGCGGTTGTTCGGTTTCCGCTGCGTCTATGAACCCAGCCACAGCGACGCTGTTCTTTCATCACTTCCGCGAGGACTCGAATCCGATGTTCCTCGCGAGAACGGCTCGACGAAACAGGTGGACACACAGCCGTAAGGTTAGGTAACACCGGGTCGCCTTGGTCGGGTGCGATTGCAACGTCCGCATACGAGTACCCAGGCCGCGCAGTGGCAATCGGCAAGGAACATGACGAATGTCGGGGATGAAGCGGGAGCAGGTCGATAAAGTTGCCCAGTGGCTCAAGGTTCGCCTCAAGGGTTCGTGATACAGCCTCCAACCGCCGCTTCAACTTTCTTGCTCCTTGAACCATTCCGCCAAACCTTTCTCCAAAGCCACCATTGCCTCGGCAAGCGATTCGGCCTTCTCATCCTCGAACACCAACCCGCCGTAATCCAACGCACGCACCACGAAACCGAAACCCTGTTGGTCGCCAATCTCGATGTGACCACAACCATCAACCCACTTGGCGATGGCGGGGAAGAGTTTCTCGACAGCCGCTTGCTCTATGGTCGGCTTCACCATCTTGGCACGAGCAGCCTTCTGAGCCTGCTGCAAGTAATCCTTGAAAGCTTTCTTCACCTTGGGCAGTTGTTGTTGGACGGATACCTCGATGCCGATCTCGTTCAGGTGTGGAATCAGTTCCCGCCACTGTGAGTGCCCCCGAATGTGGATGCGTTGGGGTCGGTGCGACTCTCCATCGAGCGGTCGTCGCATGGCGTGAGCCAAGAGCGTGGCAAGGTCGTTGACCGTGGGACGCCCAGGAGTCTGCGTGTCGGCCAAGAAGAGTCCATCGGCCTTCGTGACGACCATCCCCAGGTAATGCGTTTCGTTCTGCATCATCGGCTTCGGCAACGCCTGGAAGTCGGCTTCCCAGGTGACATCATCCTGACGAAGCCGCTTGAGCCGACTCTTGACGAACGCTGTGCCCTTTCCGAGCGTAAGTTTTGATTCCTGTTTTGCCATATCACCCATCCTTCGTCCTGTTGGGTCCAACAGGTTATCGGGTACTCCCGGTAGAATAGCCGCCGGGCCGACAATGAATCCCTTCTTGCAAGATCAATTCCGAGAGTTGGGGAAGGCGAAAGGATGACTGCCGGGACAACGTTCGGTGATTTCGAGAAGATCGACATTCGGGTCGGCATCGTCCTCGAAGCGTTGCCCTTTCCTGAGGGTAAGCATTCGACGCACATCCTGATGATCGACTTCGGCCCGGAACTCGGTGCGAAGAAGTCGCTCGCGAAGTTGGCCCCCAATTACACGACGGGTGAACTGGTCGGCAGGCAAGTTCTCTGCGTCGTCAATTTCCCAACACGTCAGATCGGCAAGCACCAATCGGAGGTGCTGACCCTGGGCGTGCCCGATGAGCGGGGCAACGTCGTCTTGCTGCGACCCGATCACGACGTGCCGCTTGGAGGGAGACTATTCTAGCCCAGGGCACTGGTCGCTTCGTGCCACGCGATTCACTGAACGCTCGCCGAATGCACAAGAACGGAGTCTTCAATGGCCTTCGACGACGAACTGGCGACACGCGTTCGGGCAATGCTCACATGCACAAAGAATGTCGCAGAGAAGAAGATGTTCGGCGGACTCTGCTTCCTGCTGAATGGCAAGTTGCTTGTCGGCGTGGTGAAGGACACGCTCCTCGTCCGACTCGGCCCCGACCAGAAGGATGAAGTGATCCTGGAAGATCACGTCAGCGAGTTCAAGATTCCCGGCCGGGGTGCGATGAAAGGATGGGTTGTCGTGGACACGGAAGGCGTCGAAGATGATGAACAATTACACGATTGGATTCGGCGAGCGGTGAAATTCGTCAGCACACTCCCGGTGAAGTGAAGAGGCAACACATGACTCCGACGCTACGACCACCAACGGAAGGCCGCACCATCGCTGTCGTCGGCGACGTGTACCGCTTTCTGGTCACGGGCGAAGACACGAACGGGAAGTACGCAATGTGGGAAGCCATCGTGCCTCCAGGTGGTGGCCCACCCCCGCATGTTCACAGCCGGGAAGAGGAAGGGTTTTACGTCCTCGAAGGCGCGATCACGTTCACGGTCAACGGCGAGCGAATGGTGGCGACGGCAGGGATGTTCGCCAACATGCCAGTCGGTACACCGCACTCGTTCAAGAACGAGTCGGACCTGCCTGCGAAGATGCTGATTTCGGTTGCGCCCGCCGGGCTGGAGAAGATGTTCTTCGAGGTTGGGGTGCCGGTTGAACCGGGAACTACGACGGCTGCGCCGCCCACGAAGGGTGAGATTGAGAAGCTACTGGCAGTCGCGCCGAAGTACGGAATCGAGATTAGGCTGCCGAAGCATTGAGAAATGCGATCTCTTGGGTCATTGAAAGGATGATTCATTCCAGGCAGAAGCAAATCCGAAATCCGGTTCGACCGCTACGGTACGCAGGCTCGACTGTGACGCGGAACGCAGCGCGGCAAAGCACCGGATCGTTGTCCCAGGCACCGCCACGCAAGACGCGAGATTGCCCGTCTGATTGTCCTTGCGGATCACTTTGATTGCCCGGAGAATACTCGCCATACCCGTCCGAACACCACTCCCAGACGTTCCCGTGAACGTCGCACAGACCCCAAGCGTTCGACGGGAACGAGCCAACATCCGTCGTTTCTTGCCTATTCTTCCCTTTCGGCAAGTCGTTCCACGAAGAGTCGCCGTTGTAGTTCGCCAGATCGGTATTCAGGACATCGCTGAAGTGATACTCCGTCGTGGTGCCAGACCGACATGCCCTCTCCCACTCGGCTTCCGTAGGCAACCGCACGGTCACACGTCTCTTCAAGTCGGTGGTCATCTTCTTGCAAAACTCCTGGCAATCATTCCACGAGATTTCTTCCACCGGTCGGTTCGGCCCCTTGAAGGAGCTTGTGTTGATGCCCATGACGGCATCCCACTGTGCTTGCGTCACAGCGTGAACGCCAATGAAAAAACCTTTCGTCAGCGTCACTTTGTGAACGGGCCGCTCGTTGTCGTTGACAGTTCCACCCATCAGAAACGAACCCGGTGGAATGAACGAGAACGCCATCGGCACGCCACCCGGCAACTGCACGACACGCTGCGGCACGCACGGTTTGACTCCCGCCCCGATCAACTCCACGACGCGTGCCTGCCATGCCTGCCGTTCTGGATGGGCTTCCGGCTCGCAGCAAGTCGCCAGCAGTTTGCGGTGCAGTCGCAACAGTTCGCCGCGTCGCGGGTCGTCGTTCTCTTCGAGCCAGTCCGCCAGAACGAGCCAACGTGTTTCCTCCAGCGGTTCCGAGACGATTCCGGCGAGTAACGCTTCAAGTTCGGACATCATGCACCCACTGGGCAGGAATCACTCAGACAGACGTGTTGCACGCGGTGCAGGTGCGGAAGTTTACTTCTTGCCAAGGATCAAATCTACCACGAAGCAACCTCGAACGTGAGACCTGTTGCTACGGCGGTGCTTCAGCATGGCTTCATTGTCGCAGCCTGCATCCTGTAGCGCGTCGGCGTGAATCGACATCCGGTTAAAGGCATGTTCTTCATAGGTAGATGCTGTGAGCAATTGCAAAGTAGGTGGACGCGAGCCACGCGGGATCAACGGCGATGGGACGGTATGGATTCCCGGCAACATCCCGCAAAGCTCCAACCTACCAGATCGCTTCGTTCGCAATACGCACCGCCGCACTTTTGCAGTTTGGAATGGGTTCAGCGACGAGCAACCAATGAGTTGTCGCCGCCAGATGCAGGAGGGTGCCGTATGTTGCGAGATGTGGCACACTCCCGTTATGCTGCTTGGATTGGTTCCCTCGACTCGACAGCATCGGCTTTTGCCATTCGCCGGGAGGGTCCATGCACCTCAAAGCATGCAGTCTTGTTTTCTGGCTCTTGGCGGCGATGCTCGGTTTCTTCGCTTTGATGTTCCGTGCTGATTCGGACAAGGAGTTGTCCCTGGGGCGGAAAGTGGATGTCGCCGTTGGTGTACTGTTCGCCAGTGCCTACCTTCTGGCCCGCCTCCCTGCCCCACCTGCGAAGAAGCGAGCGTGGAAGTATCGAACGGCACTCGGCATGGTATTCGTCTGGGTTGGAACTAGCGGAACACTCATGTTCTTCCACACATTTGTGGCCTATGTCCGGTTTCCCGGACCACAGACCGTCACGCTTGAACGGGTTTCGATGGTCCACCACGCCCTCAGGAACTCCATGCGTGATTGCGGATCGGCACCGACGGAAGATCAGGGTTTGAGGGCGTTGTGCGAGAACCCCGGTGTCAAAGGGTGGTCCGGACCTTACCTGCAAACGGCTAGCCAGATCGACGGGTGGGGCAATGCCCTTCGTTATGGCGTTCGGGATGGGCGGATGCGGGTTTGGTCATGCGGGCCGGACGGGGTCAGCGGCACAGATGATGACATCATTGGCGAGGAAACGGCAGGGGCCAGTTGATTTGCATCTCAATGTGGCTGTGTTTCCAGTCTCGCACGCCCAGTGGCAAATTCTTCGTGCCGTCAAACGCAGCCGCAAGCCGGCGGTGGGTCGCGAGCTTCGGCTCACCCCGACACGCGCGACCAAGGACGGTACATTTTTGACGGAGTTGGTGAAGACGGGTTTGCTGACTCGTGTGACCGGCACCGAGCGTGATCCGTTCGCGGCAACGTATTCACTTACCGAACTGGGAAAGCACGCCGCCGAATATGGAGAGTGCGAACTTCCGTGATCGAGGACCGAACGACCAACGCTGCGATTTGTTTCAGGTGGTCGATCAGCCACTGACGGATTTGTGGATCGCTGGGACGTAACCGGCCCGAATCGCGGTGACCGTCGAGAGTGGCGTGATGACGGATACCATCGTTCCAGTCGGTCGAGGACGACGATGCCGATATCCGCTCGGTGACCACGCGAATAGCTCTTCTCGCCACACCAAGAATGCCCTATCTGGCTCGGCATCGAGAGTCACTAACACCCCGTCCGGTAGCCCATCGAGTGCGGCCTCGAACTGCATCTGTTCGCCACCCGCGTTCAACCGCTCAGCGTGCAATTGTTCGTCGATCTCGATGGCAGTGGGTGCCTTCCCGCCTGCGAGTTGTGGATTTCCTGCGAGCCATGCATCTCGGAATTCGAGGAACCGCTGCCGCTGGCACTCGGCGCACGGACGGTGACCAGCGGCGAGTCCGGTTGCTTCGTCAAGGAAGAACAGCTCGGTGTATCGGCCCGGAGTCATGATCGTTCGCTTGCGGTGCTTGAACTCCGTCACGCACAGAATCCATCGCTTCAACTGCCAGGAGCGACGAATTGTTTTGGTGCTGTCGTGCAGCACGCCACGGTTGCCCATGAACGTTCCCCGTTCGGGGACGGCAACAATTTCGCCGAGCGGTGTCACGCGATTTTGGCGGGGCATTAGATTCGACGGGTGTTCAGGTGATGACCGAGTCGGAAATGAAACGCTGACGATTCCGCCCCGACTGCATCCGTGTCCGTGATCGTAACACCAATCATGTTTTTCAGCGGCGGGGGGGCTGAATTCCCTACCACGAACTTTCACATCAATCGCCGACGTTGGTGTAGACGCGACCCATTGCCGATACTTCTGATGACAAGCTCCGGCCAACGCCCGTTCTCTCAATCCGAATTGTGATCGGGCCTCTCAATACTCTTGAATTGCACTTTCGCCCCCGCTTCTCGAAGAGAGAGCCTCCAACAAACTCACGCCACCAACCGATTGATTCCCGACCGCGTAGGTGATTGTGCGAACACTCCCGTCGCCCATGCAGAAGTTGCCGCCGGCCCGATGAAACGCCCAGACCGAGTTGAAGGCACAGTTGTCCTCGACGCTGCCGGGCCGGTAGGGGGCCGGGTCCGGGCAATTCCCATGCACGCCCGAACTGTAGACCTTACGTTCACCCCGAACCGGCGAGACCGTGTCCACGTTGCAACACGCGGAATCCCACCACCCCCACTGACCGTCTGCCGGAGGCGGCCGCTCCGCGAGCAGGATGGTCTGGCTCGTGCCATCGGTGACGGATTCGATGTTCACTTTGAACGCCGACTTCAGGTTGGAATCGTCCACAATGATCCCGTTGTTCACAGTCGTTGGGTTCGAGTAAACGCCAACGTACCATGTGAAACCGTAGGCCGGCACCGTGTAATTCACGCCGCGAGGATCGGCAGGGCACCCCAGCACGCGGATCGCATCCTGCACCCGCGAGTTCGGCGACTCGATGAATGGTGTGACCTCGCGAATCCACGACTCGTAGGTGCCGCTGTTCCACTTGCTGAGGTTGCCCGCCGGCTCGCCGTACACCGCAGTCGTGCCACGCGGTCGAATGGTGTTTCGGGGGTATGCGCCGTGGGCATTCTGGAAATTGTGGCACGCGAGACCGATGTTTCGCATGTTGTTCTGACATTGAACGTTGACGACCGAAGCACGCACCTTCTGCACGGCTGGCAACAGTAACCCAATCAGCACCGCGATGATGGCGATGACCACAAGCAGTTCCACCAGCGTGAACGCACGCGACCGATCCCTTCCTCGGTGACGACCGGGACGGCAGGCGTTATGCAAGGGGCGGAATGGAGACATCACCATGTGTTCCTGCGGCGCTGGGCGGAAACCATCTTAACGACCCGGGTCAAGGGGCCGCAGTTCCGCCGCCCGCTCGAAGTCACGCTTCGCGGCCGCGGGGTTCGCGAGTTTCTCTGCGCACTGGCCACGAAACAGATAGCACCACGCGAAACGGGGCCGCTGCGCGATGCACGCCGTCAACCCGACGCGGGCTTCCGACGGTCGATTCTGGTTCAGCGAGCAGAGCGCCTGAAACAACCGCGCTGTGAAGTGTTCCGGTTCGACATCGAGAATCGTCTCAAACGCAACTGCCGCGCCTGCGAAGTCTCGCTTGCGAATCCGGTCCATTCCCTCAAGGAATCGCGTCGTGTTCTCGTCTGGCGGAAAGCGTTCAGCCCGCTCCCGCTCCCTGGCCGCTTCAGCCTTACGACCGAGTTGATCGAGGAACGACGCCTTCCGGGTGTGGTAGAGCCGCGAAGAGAAGTCGGCCGTTACTTCCAACCGAGCGAGCGCCGGAGCAGCACCTGCTTCAAAGTGGAGCAAATCGGCATCCAGAAGTATGAGTCGCTCGCGCTCCTGACGCCACGCCGGATCGTCCGGCAGGGTAAGCTGCAATGCCGCGGCGACGGCCTCTCGTGCGGCCCGCACCGACTCGGGCCGCCGCGGGTCGAGCAGCACACTTTGAAACATTGCCTCATCGCGCAGTTCGTCGTACTCCCGCGGCGGAACACGCTGCTTCCAGCGTTGCCGGTTCGCTGCCCGCCGACTGTGGTCGAGCCAGCCAGCGACGCCCGTTTGGTAGTCCCGCAGAGCAGGCTCGCCTTGCACCTTGATCCACGCATCCCGAAACTTCGCTTCGGCGATGTCGTCGTCCTGGCGAATCAACGCTTGCTGACCCTCTGTCATCAAGGCTTCAACCTCGGAGCGAGTGGTCGCGACTCGTTGTTGTTCACGCCGTTCCCAGATCGCGGCCCCCGCGACACCGGAGATCATCAAGAGAAGCGAGACCGCAATCAACGCTGCGTGCGTCGGGCGACGACGACACCACTTCCAGCCGCGTTCCCAGGTCGGTGTCGGTCGTGCTGTGATCGGCTTCCCGTCGATGAACCGCCGGAGGTCGCCGGCAAGAGCCAGAGCCGAGAGATACCGTCGTGATGGTTCCTTGTGCAGACAGTTCAGGCAGATTGTTTCCAGGTCGCGAGGGATGGTGGTCTGGAAGCGACGCGGCGATAGTGGCTCTTCGTGGCGAATCCGTTGCAACGTTTCGATCACACTCGCTGCGACAAACGGAACCTGTCCCGTCAAGCATTCGTACAGCAGCGTGCCCAGGGCATAGACATCGGAGGAAACGCTGACGAGTTCGTGCTGGCCTGCCGCTTGCTCGGGTGACATATATCGCGGGGTGCCGATTGGCTCGCCCGTGCGGGTCGCATCGCGGGGCGTGTCGTCACCGTCAGGGTCTTGAAGAATCTTCGCCAGACCGAAGTCAGTGACCTTGGGCGTACCATCGGCGGCGAAGAGGACGTTAGCGGGTTTCAGGTCGCGGTGAACGATGTCGTTTTCGTGTGCGTGGTGGACAGCCCGGGCCAGGGTTTCGACCAACTCGGCGGCGGCTCGCGGCGTGAACGGAAGTTTCTGGAGTCGCTGCGCGAGCGTCCCGCCCTCCGCAAGTTCAAGTGCCAGGAAGGGAAGGTCGTTCCATTCGCTGATCTCAAATATCTGGACGATGTTCGGGTGCTGGAGCCTGGCGATGGCCTCGGCTTCAGACCGGAATCGCATGATCTCCCGCGACGACGGCACACGACCTGGCTCGAACATCTTCAGCGCGACGTGCCGACGGAGTGTCCGTTGACGGGCCTTGTAAACAACCCCCATCCCGCCGCGGCCCAGCAGATGAAGCAGTTCGTAACCCGGGGGTTGTTTTAGCCCCCCGTGTTGCGCGGCTTTCGCATCCGGCAGCGTCTCCGGCCCTTGCAGGGGAGTGGTTTGGGTCAGCATCTCTTCACCGAGGGCGCGGTGGACTTCCAGGTGCTGTTCGAGTTCACGCCGCAGGTGGGGGTAGCGATGAGCGTACTCATCGACCGTCGGCTGCTCGCCACGTTCCTCACGCAACACAATCTCGTTGTAAATCACATCGAGTTGAGCTTCCGGATCGTGGCGGAGGGGCGACCCTTCGAGAAGTTCCTCAATTGAGGGAGAACTGCCCGTGAGCCATGCCTGACTCTGGCGGTCAAGGATCGGTTCGAGGAGGTCTTGCATACGCTCAGGCATCGCCATCGCCCCCGAGGCCGAGGTCGGCCATCACGCGGTCCAGTGCACGGGTCAGTTTCTTCCGCAGAGCCACGTCGGTCCCACCCAGTTCGTCCGCGAGTTCTTGCCAGTTTCGTCCAAGGGAACGCTGCTCGGCCAAGTATCGTTCTTTAGGGTCCAGGCGGTCGCGTACCTTCACCAACAACTCTCTCGCCGACGCTTGTTCGCTGGGGTCCGAAGCGTCGTCAGGCACCGGCGGAGATTGATCGTTGTCGGCATTGTCGCGGCGAATATCCCGCCGGCTCGCACGCAAACGATTCGCCTGATTCGTAAGCTTGTTGCGGGCGATTGCAGCGAGCAAGTTCAGCAGTTGTTCTGGCGTGTCGAGTTCGTATTGCCCGAGAGCAGTGCGGATGAAGAAGCTGGCGAGGACCGACTGGCAGATGTCGGTCGAATCGAGGAGGCGTCGCATGCCGGGATCACGCAGGCGGATTCGGATCACGCGGCGGATGGCGTTCTCGTAGCGTGCAACCAGATCGCGAGCTGCTTCCGGATCACGGTTGCGAACACGCTGAATCAGGTCACGGAATACCTGCCGTTCACCCACTCCAAAGCCTCCGTGTTGAATTTCGGACTGCGCACTCCACTTTAACAGCTTTCCGACCTCCCGCAATGTCACGCGACAGTGTCTTCATCAGGCTCATCAGCATCCGCACGGCTGTGGGACAGAAACTTTCTGGATTTTTCGCGGCGTCGGTGGCGGGAATTCTTTTCCGCAAACGATGTCCTCTCCCGTCGCGGTTGCTGATGGTTACTGCGGCCGAGTCGCGGTTTCGCCTACACCCACATCAATGTTTGCTCATGTCCCAGGAGACGGTGATGTTCAAGTCGTGGTATCGGAAGCTCTTCGGTCAGTTGGTGAAGCCGAGCCGCCGGGTACGCCGGGCAACTCGTGCAAGGCTCGGGTTCGAGTCGCTCGAATGCCGGGACGTTCCCACCTTCCTGACGCCCGCGTCATTCGCGGCAGGTGCCAACCCTGGCGGGGTGGCGTTGGGCGACTTCAACAACGACGGCCGTCCGGACATGGCCGTTGTGAGTCAGATGGCGTCAGGCACGGTTGGGATTCTTCTTGGCAACGGCGACGGCACGTTTCAGCCGAAAGTCGATTACGCAGCAGGCAGCTACGCGGTGGATGCCAAGGCGGGCGACTTCAACGCGGACGGGAAAGCCGATCTCGCGGTCGTGGGCACTCAAGGGAGCGTGAGCATTCTGCTAGGGAACGGTGACGGTTCGTTCGCAGTGCCCGTCGCCTACGTTGTGGGGGTCGGTTCGCACTCGATCAACACAGGCGACTTCAACGGCGACGGTTCTCTCGACGTGGCCACCATGAATTCCGGCACCGCGAGCGTGCTGCTCGGCAAGGGCGACGGCACCTTCCAGGCCAGCCGCGACATGGTGATTCCGGGCAACTCGACGAACACAGTCGTCGGCGACTTCAACCGCGACGGCACACTCGACCTGGCAACGTCGAACACGGTGAGCGTCGGCACGATCACGATTCTGAAGGGGCACGGCGACGGGTCGTTCGATCCGGCGTCGAACGTCTACGCTTACTCGGCTCCGGTCTACGTTGGGGCGGGCGACTTCAACAACGACGGCTACGAGGATTTCGCCGTCGCCAATTCGTATGCGGCCACATCAATGAGCGTCATCCTCAATAACGGCGACGGCACTTACGCCGCACCACACACTTACAGCATTCCCGAGACCGGCTACGAGATCGAAGTCGCGGACTTCAACCACGACGGGAACGACGACTTCGCGGTGCGGGGGTCGTCCAAGTACAGCGTTCAACTCGGCAAGGGCGACGGCACGTTCTACCCGGTCGTGAACTACGCCACGCCGCCTGGTCGCTTTGAAATGGGCACGCAGGGCGACTTCAACGGCGACGGGTCTGTCGATTTCGCTTACCCCAGCACGACCGGCGTGTCGGTCGTCCTGAACGCGGCCGACGACGTGTCAAACCTTGCGGGAGCCGTCGGGTTCAGCGTCAACGTGCCAGTTTCCACCACCTCGGGCACAGCCCTACCGATGACCGTGAGTGCCGTGGACGCGAGCGGAAATGTGGTCCCCGGGTTCCGCGGGACGGTGTACGTCACGAGCAACGACCCGGCGTCCCCCTCGGCGGTGGCTTACACATTCACAGCAGCGGACGCAGGGACGCACGCCTTCGGCGGCTCGGTTCGACTGGTCACGGCTGGCGACCAATCGGTCACGGTGGCAGCCCCGTTCATGACCGCGGCAACCAGCACCGTCACGGTCACGCCGGCCGTGACGCGGTTCGCACTCGGTGTACCGGCCGCGGCGACGGCGGGCGACACGCTTACCGTGACCGTTACCGCCCTCGACTCGCTCGGCAATGTCGGAACGGGCTACACGAGTTCCGTGCATTTCTCCAGTTCGGACCTGCTGGCGGGATTGCCTGCGGATTACACATTCACCCCCGACGATGCAGGTGTCCACACCTTCACGGTGACGATGAAATCGGCCGGTGCGGATTGGCTTGCAGCCAATGAGGTCGGCGGGACAATTAGCGGCGGTTCCTTCGTCGATGTCGCGGCGGCAGCAACGACGAACTTCACACTTGCGGGTGGCGGAGGCGCGATTGGGGTCGCTCGTCCGATCACGGTCATCGCTCGCGATGACTACGGCAATCTCACAACAAGCTACACCGGCACGGTCCATGTCACGAGTTCCGACTTGGCCGCGATGTTGCCAGCGGACATCACGTTGGTGAATGGGTCGGTAAACGTGCCCGTGACACTCATGACCGTCGGTTCGCAGACGATCACTGCCACCGCTATCGCCACGCCAGCGATCACTGGCACGATGTCGAGCGATGCTACACCACCCGTCGCGAGCCTCTTCGCGATCACTGGATTCCCGGCGACCACGGCGGGGGTTGCGAACGCGGTCACGGTCACTGTGCGCGACACCATCGGCCAGATCGCCACCGGCTACACCGGTACGGTCTACTTCTCCAGTTCCGACGCCCAGGCGGGCTTGCCGGCCAGTTACACCTTCACCGCAGCCGACGCGGGCGTTCACACGTTCACGGCGACCCTGCGAACGGCTGGTACGCAGTCGATCACTGCACGCGACGCGACCGGCACGCTCACAGGAACCGAAGTCGGCATCGCCGTTAGCCCGGCCGCCTTCGCGGGCTTCCGACTTTCGGTCCCGAACGGTGCGGACAGTAAGGGCCACATCCTCGTGACGGCGGGCGACTCCATCGCGTTGACCGTGCGTGCCACCGACGCGTTCGGCAACACCGTTGTCGGCTACAAGGGTAAGGCGAAGTTCAGCAGCACCGACATCTTGGCGGCGCTCCCAGCCGATTACAACTTCACGGCAGCCGACGCGGGCGTTCACACCTTCACGGTCGCACTCAAGACCACGACTCCCAACGCCACTGTGTGGTCGTTCAGTGTGGTGGATGCTTCGAATGCTGCCACGCTAGGGACGCTGACCAACTTTGAAGTCACTAACGCGGCGGCATCCAAGTTCGTGCTGGCTGTGCCGTCGAATATCACCGCCGGATCGCCCTTCTCACTGAAGGTGACGGTCCTCGACGCCTACGGAAACAAAGTGAAGAACTACTTCGGGACGGTCCATTTCGGCAACACGGCGGGGATTGCCGGCCTGCCTGCGGACTACACCTTCACCGGTCTCGACTCGGGCGTTCAGAGTTTCACGATCACGCTGAACACGACCGGCAACCAGACCATCTCCGTTGTGGATGCTGCAAGCCCGCCTCTTGTGGCGAGCGTGGCGGTCAGCGTCAAGGCTGGCTCCACTGGCGGAGGCGGTGGCGGGAAAGCGAAGTGATCTCAAAGAGGTGAATCCTTTGCCGACCGGTTCACCTCAATGATTGTGCAAGGTCTCACGCCATTGACAGCATTGCAGAGGATGTGTGATCCCCGGTTTGCATTGCGTTCGGTTTTGAATCAATTTTCCTTATCGTTTTGAGAGTACCATCATGGCAGCATCGCGAAAATTTCGGCTTGGTTGTGAGTTGTTGGGTGATCGTTCCCTTCCGTCCGCGACACTGACGAGCGGGTTGCTCGATGTCGTGGGGACGACCGGATCGGATATCATTCGGGTAACCCTATCGTCTCCCACTTCGATCCACGTCACTGTGAGTGGCACCGGGGAGGACCTGACCTTTGATCGCTCGCAAGTGACGAGCATTCTGATTCGCCCGAGAGCAGGAGACGATGTCGTCGTGGTGGGGCCGAGCATCCTCACGCACGCAGAGGTTCGCGGGTGGTCCGGGAACGACAACATCCTCGGCGGCGGTGGCGACGACACGCTGCTCGGCGGCGGCGGCGACGATACCGTGAACGGGCGAGGCGGCAACGACACGGTTGTCGGGCAGGCGGGGAACGACCACCTGTTCGGCGAGTTGGGTGACGACCGCCTGATCGGGGATGCGATGGCGGACGACGGGCACGGCGGCAACGACGACCTCCACGGCGGCGATGGCAACGATGACCTGAGCGGTCGAAGCGGTAACGACCACCTGTTCGGCGAACTCGGCGACGACCGCGGTAACGGCGAACTCGGCGACGACTCGATTGACGGCGGCAGCGGCCGCGACGTGGGTCAGGGCGGAGGCGGAACCGATAACGTCACCAACGCGGTGAATCTCGACACGCAATTGAGCGCAGTCTTCACGGGTGGTGCGGGGAACGCGTCGTTCAAGTTCGGACCGGAAGACGGTGGCGTTGAGAGGGAGTTCGAGGTCGAAGTCGAAGGCTTGTCACCGAACGCCACCGCCAGCGTACTCGTGGACGGCCAGTCGGTGGGAACCATCGCTCTCGACAGCGTCGGTGCCGGCAAGTTCAAGTTGGGCGGCTCTTTCGATTCGGGCCACAACGGCAACGTGGCGGTGCCGAGCGGGTTCCCTGAGGTCCACGTCGGGTCCATTGTCTCGGTGCAGTTGAACGGAGCCACGGTGCGTCAGGGGACGTTCGTGGAGACGGCGACGTGAGGCTCGCCGTGTCAACATCGGACATAGTCTCGTGAAATTCTAAATCGCGTGACCGCGAAGTTCCTCGCTGAGCGCAGCCGACTCTGTGTCTTCAGCGGTGGCGAACTTCATCGGAGCCGCAACAAAGGGCGAGAAGATCGCACGGTGAAAGCCAGTGGCATTCCCACGAATGCACGCGACGAAGTTCGTTGGAGTGGTTCGCGGTGGCGGAGTTCTGGTTGCCGCCGTGGCTCGAACGCGACCACATTGCCGATTCTCCGCCCGGAGCGTTCCAAACCTCTATTACCGTCTGTTCTCACAAGAGAATACATAGAAGAAGACTTATATAGACGTTTGGAACGCTCCGGGCGGAGAATCGGCAATCCACCAACACACAGGCAAGTAAGTGGATGGTTCTCGCGTTCCGGATGCCGTCCGACGGCTTCCCGAAAACCGATGGGTTTCTTGGCGACTCAGTAGCTCTGGAATCGCATCGAACGGATTGACTGTGGGAGAAGATGGTTTGCGGGCGATATGCCGCCAGAACGTGAATTCAGGCCACAGAAACAATTGCCATGCTTGTTGTGCTATCGGGTTGTGAGCGTGGAATCGAATCGCAGTCCATACGCGTGCAGCGTCTGCTTACGAGCCGACCATCATGACGAGTGGGACCGACTCGGCTGCGACGAACCACTCACGACCGGCGGACTCAAAGTGAACGTGGTATCCCGCTGGGAGCGTTGTCTCAACCGGCATGTTCTGGCCTAACAGACCGATTGAGGCAGTCCGACCGCACACGGTCAGGACGCCATCTCCACGAATAGTTACTAACGCAAGGCCCGACCCGATACGAACCACAAGGGAAGACAGCGAGCCGGTTGCCAGATCGGCTGTGAGTTCGTTCGATGCGGGGAACATGATCTCGCCGGAACCCATTCCGATCAACTCGGCGATTCGACTGGCCATCACACAGAACTCCGCCGACGAAGCAGTGATGGTAACTTGCGACCAGTCGCCGGAATCGTAGATAATCTCCACTCTTTTGCTCTCTTCATTGGGAGGCGACGAGAAATCACTTCTTGATCGCGATCCAGTCAATCAGATACGAATATCGCATCATCTCCTTGTTGGAATCCGATCTTCAGCCGCATCCGGTTGGTTGCGCCCATATCCCCGCTGCTCATTCCTGCGTCTTTCAGAGTTCACCCGTCGCCCTTACCGGAAGGCGAGACAATTCCACAACGATTTCCCGAAGGCGGTTCACGATGGCTCTGACGACGTGGTCAGGCTCTTCACCGGCAACCACTTCGATTCCGACTGCAAAGCTGCCATCGTCGTCATCGCAGATCACAATTTGGTTCTGCTCAACCCAAGATTCCAACGCCGCCCGGACTTCTGCCCCCCGCCCGTACTTGGTTGTGGAAAAGACGAGCCACAACGGTGTTGTTCCGCGATCTCTCCATTTACGCAGGTCGGTCCCGATCCACGGTTCGACCTTGCCGCCATTCGGAAATCGGATGTACCTTCCGATTCGGTCCCAACTTGAAGTTGGTCGCAGACCATCAATACTGAGGACACCCTCTGACACACCCAAATTCACTGCTTGTTGGATCACTGAACTTAGTCGGAGGATGAACGAAGGGGTACTCTGGTCAGTCAGTTGCGTGGAGGCAAATGGTGCCGCCCCATCATTGTCGGCAGCATCACAGAGATCAAGCAGTTGAAAGAGGTCATTCCTGGCCTGTGGTTCATCAGCCAATCCAGCTTCGACAGCAGACAGCACGTTCGACCAGGAGGTGATCGCGAGCCAGGGTGCGGTCCCCGCTTCTGAACCGAAGTTCACGGAACCAGTGCGATACACTCCCTGTGAGGGAGAACAGGTAGAGAGTGGAAAATTGGCTTCGGTGAGCCGTCGCCGGAGTTCTCTCCACACGGTTTCCAGGCGACCTGCCGGTACGACGACCAGCAACAGCGTGGGAGCAGCGTGCGCCGATAGAAGTTTGAGATACTGCACCGGTTGATTCTCTGTCAGACCAGCCCAAAACTTGTTCTCAATGAACACCCTCGGGGTTGCGGTGGCGTCAAAACCCCACATATCCGGACGCGCAATGCCTTCGGCGAGTTGAGTGCGAAACTGAAGCGTGGGTAGCTCGGGCGCGATTCCGCGAAGAAGTTTCATCAAACCAGCACGCGCTTGCTCTTTGGAACGCAAGATGAAGGTCAAGGCTTCCGTGGCGACGTTCTCCTTTTCTTGCGACAATCGCTTCTGGACAATATGACTAAAGATCGACGCCATTCTTGTGTCTCGTGAAATTGCATCCGAGTTGTTCGGTCGGAACGGTGAACAACGCGTTCCCAGATCGGTTGTCTGCCGCTGCCACCTGAACGCTAGCTACGCCTCACATGATCGTCCGAGTCGTTCCGCAACGGAAGGAGCAATTGAGGGCTATCCGAGTCGATTCAGCCTGCACCAGGATAGCTTGCTGCGCTTGGCACCCAGGCGTTCGTCCGCGCCGCACACACGACGACCTCGCACACCCACCAAGCAGCCTTGCCATTTCGGGGCTGGACACCTGACTCAGCCGTATGGAACAACTGCTCGCCCCCGCGAGAAACTTGGCAGTGCCAGCTCCCGCCTCGCACAGGCCCGGACAGATGCTCGGCGTGACAAACGATGTCACCGACCGTGGACCCGTGGTCCGTGCCCAGGTCACCGCCCCACGATAAAACCGGCTCGGCCTGCCCATGCTGGCCGGGGCAACCGGCGAACTCTCCGTGCCCCGTCAAGCAGTTGGCTTCAGCGTTGAGCGTCCAGGCGACGACGTTCTCCCACTGCTTTCGGCTGATGTTCGGTGGCCTTTTCGTGGCCAGAGATTTCAGGTCGGCACGCACGTTACGACAGAATTCTTTGTGTCGTAGGATGGGTTCGACGACGTGAAACCAGAAGACTAATCCGCCAACCAGAAGAAGGACGGTCGCCGCAAGACAGAGTCGTCGTGTCATCAGCAACCCTCCGAGTGTGTCGTGCATCATCCGCCTGGGCATTGCACGGGAAGCTCGGGAAGCCAACCCAACCCGACGCACTCCGGGCACTGAACCCCGTTCATCTGCGGCCACGAACCAACACCGCCACAGACACCGCAATCGCTTGCACTCGGCGGTCGCTGTGGAAGCCAGAGGGCTAAGCCGGGTTCTCGATCCGCCGCGATTGCAACCGCGCCAACCTTGCGTGGTCCGTCGGGGACATGCTCGGTTGTGCCAGACCACGCACAAGATGACCACACCTCTCCGTCGGCGTCGATGATGTCGCAGCCGCCCGGACCGCCCCACAACACGAACCCGACGAACCGCCTGTCCGATTCCACGAACGGCTCACCTGCCGACTCAATGAGCCGACGAACTGTGGCTCGTACCGTTTCGGGCATCGGGCCGAGCATCAACGTCATCTGGTCCCTCACTGTGGCAGTTGGCATTGACCGCTCACGCAGGCGTTGTACATTCCCGACTCGCCATTCGAGAGAATGAAATGCCGCGATCAGTCACCGTTATGTTTGCAGCCACATGCGTCTTTCTAAGCGGCTGCGGAACGTTCTCTGACGCCATGTGCGGCCCCATCGACGACCACGTGTTTTACCGGGGAGTGCGGCTCGACTTTCAGGCAGCCAAAGAAGGCGGCTCGAAGACCCTGATGGTTGCTGATATTCCGTTCTCTGCTGTGGCCGACACAGTCCTGATCCCTTACTACGCCCGCCGCCGTCCGGCACTCCCGCGAACAGACCTCGACGCGGTTACCGAAGGACAGACGAAGGCCGACAAACCCGACTTCATTCCGCGTCCGCAAGGTCGCCCACCGGATTAGTGAGTTCAGCGTCTTGCAACTGCGCCTCATCCACCTGAATTCATCTCAGGCAGTATCACCTCATCGCCAGGAAACCGACTGCCATCGCCACGAGCAGTAGCACCGCGATCCCAATCACCCACCGGGGCTGTCCGTTTTGGCCGGTCGGCGATTCAGAAGGGTGGGCGAAATCTTGGGCCTCGCCCTGGAAGTGAATTCCACACTCGGGGCATCGGGTCGCGGTAGCGACGATCCATTCGCCGCACCGGGCGCATCGGACCGTACTGGCGTTCTCGTCTCGCCGCCGCCGATGCTCCTCGAAGCTCAGTGGCTCGTCGTCCATGAGCGTCCTCTAACCTTCCTCGGTACTGTGACGGCCAAGTTCCTGTCGCCGCGTTTCAAGGTGCGTCCTCATCCGACTCCGGCGACATCTGCCACTCCATTGCTCCGCCAGCGACTGCACAGAAAACCATCATCCACGGCACCAGAAAGAACACCGCCGCGTCTGGCATGTCTGACCGATACCACCCGAGCAATCCCGCAAGGAAGCCTACGATTCCGCCGCCGGTTGCCCACGCAATGACACTCCGGCGAGTGGCTCGTGGATTTCGCTTATCGAGCAGTCCCATCGTTAAAACCCTCCGCAGCCTTACCACAGTTAGCCAGTTCGTGTACCCCGGACGCCAACCGAAGAGGAAGAACACAGGTCCGCTGAAAACCACAAATGAACCGGCGACCTTTGCCGCGATTATGACCCGGTCTTGCCGAAAAACCGATTCACCACCTGCTCAGCTTCCGTTCGGCTCAACACTTCTGGCCGCAGCACCTTCCACACTGCATCGGGTCCGGTCGTCATGCATGTCACGATACACCGATACACATCATGCCGGCGTTCAGCGGACGGCTCTTCTGCTGTGAAGGCGTTGTAGACCTTCGCAGCGTGCAACCACAGCGCGATCTCCGGTTCCGGATTTGTGTCGCGTCGAAACCCGTCTTCCCATTCCTCGAACGACAACGGACGCTGCTCGGCGAACGCGGCTTGAATCTGCCGGATGTAATCGCGGATGCCTTCGTCGAACTCCGGATGCTTGACATCGCCTTGGTGCAGTTGCTCGGGCAACGCCCAGATAATTTCATCACTTCCCTGCAAGCGAATCTGAACGACACCTGGTCGCAACTCCGAAACTGGAATGCGGACGACCCGACCGGCTTCTGCGTCAAGGAACGGAACCATCTCTTGTTGTTGCGGTGTTTGCTTGCCGCCGAATGTCTTTCGCAGCCAGTCGCCGAGTCCCATACGCGATCTCCTCTTGTGCGACCGAACAGCCAACCACCGCGACGACCGAGTGTACCAAGATGGTGGACCTCACTTCGGGAGCAAGCCGTCGCTGTTGTCGTAAGGCCAACTCCCCTCCGCCCACCGGACACTCTGAAAACGCTCGATACCCCAGAACCGGATCGGGCGGCACGTCTGAAACGTCCGACGCCCATGGAGATTCCATTCGTTCTGGAGGTAGTCTTGCAGGTCGAACCCGTACCAGATGATGTCCGTCTGGTGAACGGAGAACACTGGGTTGCCGACCTCATTGGGTTCAGCAGGCATCATGCGGTGTTGGCAAACGGGAATCAGCTTCGGTGCATCGGCGACGAGCGCACGCACACTTTGCTCGGTTTCGGCCCATGTGTTCGGTCGCGTGCCCCACTCTTCCAGCCAGAAGCCGTGTCGCACATCGAATAAGACGCCACGCAGTGGCACGTCCATCCACTCTCGCAGCGAGAATTCGTCCCCGTTTCGCCAGTCCGGGAACGACTCGCCGGAGGGGAGAGCGGTTTGAAGAAAGGCCCGCAAGTCCGGCGGGAACCGGAAGCTGAACCGGGATTCAGCGGTCGCGACTTCGGCGTCCGTCAAGCCAGCGGCGAAGGAGACCCCACGATCACGCAACTGTTCGCTCAGGTCGTGCCAGATTGCTTCGGCCATGCGTGTTTCGCCTCCACCAAGAAGGATCGTCGCGAGGTTTGTGAATCACTGGGAGGGGTATCGAGGAGCGATTTTGAAAGCACTCACATAGTGGCGATTATCGTCGGTCCCTCGAAGTGGCACAACGGATCGCGTGCGTTTGCGTTCGCAACCGGCGTATCGACAAACGAATCGGTTGGAAGAATGAGGTTTCCGGTTTGCGGGCTGAGGTTTGAGTCCTTGAGCCTTGAACCTTGAAGTTCGGAATCCCCAGCCGGTTCCCTTATCAGGGGAATTCGCGTGCTAACGCGAGGGTCAACCTTTCCGCTGCAATCCGCCACACGCCGTGCCTGTGCGTTCACCCGCAGAGGGAAGGGCTACTTCGCCTCCGCGACGGCGACCGTGTCCCGGTCAACCGCGATGGTGGTCGTGGCGTTGAACGTGTCGAGCTTGTCTTGCAGGGCGTCGATCCGAGTTTCGAGGGCGGTCGTCATCGCGTCCACTTCACCCTTGCGGAACTGAGCGATGTACGACACCGCACCCGACGTTGGGTAACCTTCGATCACCGTGCCGTGCTTTGTGTTGAGGCCCGCGAGAAGCGTGACTTCAGCCTTCATCTCGGCCAGCGCGAAGATATCCTTTTGGATCGGAGCGTTCGCCTGTGTAATGGCGTGCTTGAGGTCCGTGAGCCGACGAACAAGATCAGCGCGTTCGGTGTACGCGGCGCGAACGTCGATCTGCTCGGCCCCTTCCTGGGTCGAGTTGTACAGTTGAGCGGTCTGCGTGAGCTTGGTGATGCGGCCCGCGAGCCGGTTCTTCAGCTTGAGTGCCTTCGCGAGGTTGATGTTCAGCATGTCCGCCATTGGTGTTCCTCCGCTTCGTGAGCGAGAGGAGAGACACGGGTGGCGGGGAGGGGTTCGCGGACCGAGGAGCGGTTGATTGTGAACCTGCCACCAAATGGAGAAGTGATGGCAGCCGCAGACGGACGGTGCGTTGCAGCAGACCGAGAAGATTGCCCGGCTCACGACTTCCAGAGTTGCCACTTGCGGGCCACCCCGCCGTTCCTGACCACCGCCAGCCCCGTTATCCCTGTAAGCCCATAGTCGCTCCGGTACTCCCACTCCCACAACTCCCCGCCCGCTGTAAGCTCGGCTTCGACTTCCCCTCGAAGTGTAGACCAAGCTGGCGACGGCCAGCCCGGCACTCGGTGAAGCCCGAGGTCTCGCTCGTACTCGGCGAGGGTTATCGCCCGGTGAAGGTGAACCGGCATCTCCTGGTCTGGGTTCATCGAGCGTTCCCTGTCGCAGGGCGGAGCGGGTCCGAACCCCAGAGGAACGCAGGACGCATCAATGGAAACGAACCACACAGCCATCCTCTGGTTTGCATTCACCGTTCGATCTTGCATTTCGGCAACGCCTTCTGGAGTTCCCCCAACGCTGGCTTCGTCGTCTTCGTTCCGTAAAGACAGAGTTCCGTGAGATTCTTGAGGGCTGCGAGTTCCTTCATACCGGCGTCCGTCACATTGGTGTAGTTCAGGTACAGTTTCGTGAGATTGCTCAAGGGTGCGAGTTCTTTCAATCCCACATCAGTTACCTTTGTCTCAACCAAGTTGAGTTCCGTGAGGCTCTTGAGTTTGGCAAGTTCTTTCACGCCGTCATCCGTGACTTGAGTCCCGAGCAAGTCGAGGTCCGTGAGCTTGTCGAGTTTGGCAAGATGCTTCACCCCAACGTCCGTGAGTTTCGTGCCCCGGAGGTTGAGGACGGTGAGGTTTTTGAGTTCCGCGAGTTGCGTGACACCAGCATCCGAAACCGCGTTGTCACTGAGATCAAGCGAAGTGAGGGATTTGAGTTTTGCGAGTTGCGTGACACCAGCGTCCGTCACCTGCGAATGAGCCATGTGCAGCACCGTGAGGTTCTTCAATTCGGTCAGGTGCTTCAATCCCGCGCCAGTCACCTTCGTGTAGCCCAAACTGAGGTCGGAGAGCTTGTTTAAGCGAGCGAGTTCCTTCAAGCCTTCATCCGACACGTTCGTCTTCGACAGGTACAACTTGGTGAGATGTTCGAGCGGTGCGAGTTCTTTCAAGCCGGTGGCCGTCACCTTTGTACCGCTCACGTTGAGGGTGGTGAGGTTTTTGAGCAATGCGAGTTCTTTGAGACCCTCATCCGTGACCGGTGAGTTGGACAGGTAGATCGCAGTAAGACTTTTGAGCGGGACGAGTTCTTTGAAGCCCTCGCCTGTCACCTTCGTCTTCCAGAGGAGAAGCGTGGTGAGGTTGTTGAAGTAGACGAGTTCCTTCAAGCCTTTGTCGGATATCTGCGTGTAATTCAGGATGAGTGTGCTGAGATTCTTCAGTGGTGAGAGTTCCTTCAACTGCTCATCCGTGACCATCGTGCTGGAGAGGTTAACCTCGACAAGCGGCTTCCCTGGTAGCTTCTCATCTCGATAAACCTTGCCCCCGAGTTTCTCCACAAAGGCGATGGCCTTGTCCTCGGCATCGTCGGCTCGAACCGAAGTCGGCGAAGTTAACACCAGCCACGACACGACCACGCACAGCACGACCCGTGACATAACGGACCTCGCATTTCGTGAACGACCTGCCGAAGTGTTTGCGATGTTACTCGATCTCGACTTCCGAGCCAACCCACGACCAACGCCAAAGACGACATCAACTGTCAAACAGCTTGCCATCGGCTCACGTCCTTCGAGGTTCCGCAGTTTCGGACAGATCGCTTCGCCGCGTGTGCCGAAACACCCACAGCACAAACACCGCCTGCAACGGTAGTCGGAGTAGATGCAGGACCGGCGAGATCGGAAACAACTCTTGGTATTGGTAAACGTGGATGCTCGCTGGGAAGACCGCAATCAGCAGAGCGATAATGCCCCACGTCGCCAACCGTGTTGTCCGTGGAACGAACAGCAGCACGCCCAGGACAATTTCGCAGCCGTGAAACCATCAGGCAGTTGCTCGGCGGCCGGCATGTGGGGCTAGGACAGCCAAGTCAAATGACTCGAAACAACGTGGCTGGAATCATACGGATACCAGCCGCGTCGTATTTTTCTTGGGTTGCAACCGATTGTCTCAAAACTGGTTATGGCACGTCGATTCGCAAAATGTTGCCCGCGTAGTTGGCACTTTTGCCTCCGTGATCGCAATATGTGTCGCCTTGAACGACACCCTCACGCGAGGAACAAATGTTTTCCACCACATCCGCCGTCTGCGAGTCACTGAGGATTCAGCCCAAGCAGCTCCGTGCGTGGGTCCGTCGCGGCCTCATCTTGGAGTTCCCCACGGATAGTGGACAGCGTTTAGCGGTGAATCGGGTTGTGCGTCCGTTCATACTCAGCCGGGGCAACGTACCCCAGCGTTGAGTGTCGCCGAACGCGGTTGTAAAACGTCTCGATGTACTCGAAGATGCT
>JAIOPV010000257.1 GCA_021413735.1 Planctomycetota bacterium | reverse complement strand
TCAGAACTGTTGAAGCTTTACCCCCCACCCGGCTCGAAGACTCGCCGACCTCCCCCACAAGGGGGGAGGTCAAAACCAACAGGCAATACCGCGTCGTTGTTACGGGCCTGTTCCTTAACGCAATCGGGGCCTGTCCGAACCATCGCCCAGCATCGCGTGTCCAACGTTGCCGGACCATTTCTCTGCCGGATTCCGAACTCCACGTCACGAGGTCTTTCCAATGGTAGCAGTCCCATCCGTTCGCGTTGGTGATCCCATCACGCACGATCGCCTGACCGTCTTCCCGCTGTTCCTCGAAAGCCCCACGCCGGTCAGCTATCGCCTCGCCGACGAAGCACTAGCGGATGGCACCGCAGTTGTCGAAGAACTGAGCGAGAGCGGAAGCGTTCCTCAACTTGCTGTTCGGAACCAGAACGACACGCTTGTCCTGTTCCTCGAAGGGCAGGAACTCCGCGGGGCGAAGCAAAACCGTGTCCTGAACACGAGCGTGCTTGTTGGGGCGAACTGCCAGACCGTGCTGCCGGTGAGTTGCGTCGAACAAGGGCGTTGGCGGCACGTTTCCAAGACCTTTTCTTCGTCCGACACGCACTGTTCACCCAAGATGCGTTCGGTTCTCAAGGGGTCCGTGACACGCGCGACGCAATCCGGTGGCGGGCACGGTTCCGATCAGGGTGCGGTGTGGGCCGAGGTGAGCCGGCAGATGTCGTCGCTGAAGTCCACGTCCTCGACGATGGCGATGGCCGACACGATGACCGCGAACAAACCACACACGGATCGTGCCGTTGCGGAAGTGAAGTATGCCGAGGGTGCAGCCGGTTTGGTCGTCGCTGTGGGCGGAAAAGTTGTCGCTGTGGATTTATTTGACGCTCCCGCGACGTGTCGGAAATTATGGCCCCAGTTGGTTGGCGGAGTCGCTCTTGATGCCCTCGAAGAGACCGAAACGACAGCGCCGAATGCTGGCGACGTGAGAGCCGCCCTGGACGCGCTTCGTGCAGGTCCGTGGCAAGCCGTTCCCCCAGCAGGTGCAGGGGAAGAGCATCGAGCCGAAGCCGCGGGAAAGTGGCACGGATCGGTGCTGACGCTCGATGGGAATCTCGTGCATGGCAGCCTTGTCGTTGCGGTCTGACAAGAACTCGGACACTGTCCGAGTTTTGACTGGTTGGGGATCGCCGCGTCAGATTTGTGATGGTTTTTTCACTATTTCTTGCTTGCTGAGTGAGCCCAGCGGCGTTTTAATGCTATAGACGAGGTTGACCACTCTTTTTTCAACCTCCCAAAACATACTCGTGTCTCTTCGATCAATTCGAATCCGAATGCAGACCGAGTCACGAAGACTTACGACGAACTTGAATCTTCCACCGCACGTTGACCCTCCGATGACAGGCACTTGTCATTGGAACGCAGGCGATTCGTTCGCCGCCCCTGTGGTGATGACGCGATCCTCCTGCACTCGGAGTGTGGGTTGGGCTTTTTCTCTATTTTGTCCAATGTTGAATGAGGAGCAAGGTATGAAGTCGCAGGTTGCCCGCAAACGGGCAGGTTTCACTCTCATCGAACTCTTGGTTGTGATCGCGATTATCGCGATCCTCATCGGGTTGCTTCTGCCAGCCGTGCAGAAGGTCCGTGAGGCCGCCGCTCGTATGACGAGCAGCAATAACCTCAAGCAAATGGGCGTCGGCGTCCACAACTATCACGACTCGAACATGAAGTTCCCGACGAATGGGTTCCTGGTCACAGGTGCTCCTTGGTCAGCCGCTGCCGGCACCGCAACGAGTGTCCACGTGCAGATTCTGCCCTACATCGAACAGGGCAACCTCTACAACCTGACGGCTGGTAATGCCGTTTGGTCCTCGACGGTCGTGAAGCCATTCATTGACCCGACGGATACCACAGCAGGGAGTACCGGCGGTATCACGAGCTACGCCTGGAACCCGCTTGTGTTTGCCACCTCAACCGTGAGTTTCACGAACCTCACGACCATCTCTGATGGTACGTCCAACACGATCATGCAGGCCCAGCGAGTCTCAATTTGTGGCACGAATTGCACGTTCACCTTGTCAGCCTACACTCTCGGTTCGGCTCCAGCAGGGACTGCTTTGTTCTACGTCGGGGGAACCACACAAGCGACCTACACCTCGAACTACCACATCGGTGTGAAGCCCATCGGAGGCACGCCGCAGTGCCAGGTGGGTTACGCAGAATCGCAGCAGGCCGGTTCCATCCTGGTCTCGATGTGCGATGGCAGCGTTCGGGGCGTCAGCTCGGGCGTCAGCAACGGTGGGCTCGCCAACGTTTCAGCCTGGACATCCGCCTGTACCCCATCGGGTGGTGACATTCTGAATTCGACTTGGTGATCCGAAATTGTGCTGAAACGCTGCCGCCCGGCCAATTGATTGGCCGGGCGGTTGTGTTTTGAAGACGACACCAAGCCGGGTCCGTACTCTGTACCCGACCCGCTGACCGCGAAGGAGAGACGCATGCCCGAGACATCAGCCGATCCGCTTGCACCGAAATACCGCCGCGTCCTGCTGAAAATTAGCGGCGAATCGCTCGGGCACGGTGGCAAATCCGGAATCAGCCTCGACGAGACGAAAGCCATCGCGGAGCAACTCAAGCGAGTTCACGCTCGCGGAGTGCAGCTCGCGGTCGTCGTCGGCGGCGGAAACATCCTTCGCGGGGCACAGTTCACGGCCGGCGGTGAGACGATCAAGCCCGCAACCGCGGATTACATGGGAATGCTCGCCACGGTCATGAACGGGCTGGCCCTGCAAGACACGCTCGAAACGATGAACGTCGAAACTCGCCTTCAGTCGGCGGTTCGCATGGAAACCGTCGCGGAGCCGTACATTCGTCGCAGGGCGATTCGGCATCTGGAAAAGGGTCGCATCGTGATCCTCGCGGGAGGCACCGGCAATCCGTTCGTGACCACCGACACCGCCGCCGCGCTGCGAGGCACCGAGTTGGAAGTCGAAGTTGTGTTGAAGGCGACCAAGGTGGATGGCGTTTACGATGTCGATCCCGAGAAGAACGCCCACGCGGTGAAGTATGACCGCCTTACCTACGATCAGGTGATCCGCGACGGCTTACGGGTCATGGACATCGGCGCGTTCGAGATGTGCAAGCAGGCGAAGTTGCCGATCATTGTGTTCGACTACAAGCGAGAGAACGCGATTGAGAAGGCGATCGCTGGGCACTCGATCGGCACCGTAGTCGGGGGATAGAATGAACTGGTGTGCCATTTGATTCCGGAGCGTGTTCGTTGGTTCTGTGTGGCATGAATGGCAGTGGAAATTCGCAAGCGATTTGGTCGTCATGTGATGCGGCGAGTGGCGTCGTTCTGATAGAGTTTCTTCCGGACGAGAGTGGTGGTTCCTGGTCTGAAACGGTTGGTTCCGGGTCTGAAATGGTTGGTTCCGGGGGTGGGGTGGGGAAGTGGCCCGGAATCAAATTGCAACACACGTCACGCTTGACTCCCAACAAACGTTGCTCCGGAAACCCGTGGCACCCAGAATGAATCGCCTCGCGGTTGAGGTCGAGACTTCCCGTGAGTGTCGCTAGAATCTTCTGTGACCGTTGGCCCTTATCCCCTAACCCCTGACGAAGCATGAACGCTCAACAGATCCAGAAGGATGCCGAAGACCGGATGGAGAAGGCATTCGACGTATTCAAGAACGACCTGAAATCGGCTCGGACCGGTCGCGCGTCTCCGCAAATGCTCGACGCCCTCCGCGTGGACAACTACGGCACCATGTCCCCGATTCGCGACATGGCATCCGTGACGTGCCCCGACGCCTCGAGCATCGTGATTAAGCCTTACACGGCTGATAGCCTGAAGGAAATCGAGAAGGCGATTCGTGCGAGCGATCTCGGCCTCGCTCCGAATAACGACGGCAAGGTGATTCGCCTGAGCATTCCGGCGATGAGCGGCGACCAACGCAAGAAGATCGTCGCGCAGGTGAAGAAGTCGGCGGAGGCGGCCAAGGTGTCGTGCCGGAACATTCGTCGTGATGGAAACAAGCATTACGAAGACGCCGAGAAAGCGAAGACGATGACCGAGGACGACCGCGACAAGGGCAAGATCAAGATGCAGGACTTGCTGAAGACCTACGAGAACAAGATCGACGGGCTTGCGAACTCGAAGGAAAAAGAAGTGATGGAGCAATGACGATTTGTGTTTCGTGTTTCGTGTTTCGTGCTTCGCCCCTGCTCACTCTCGGTTCCTCACTGCAAACAGTCGTAACTAAACACAAAACACCCAACACAAAACACCAATGGATAAGGAAAAGCTCGCCACCATCGCGGAGAAACTGCTCATCGGGCAGTTTCACCGGCATGTCTTGCTGTGCGTGGGTGAGTCGTGTTGCACGGGAGCCGTCGGGCAAGCGGCGTGGGATGCCCTCAAGGGCGAACTGAAGGAACGGAACCTGTCGCTGGCGACCGGCCCATCGTCGTGCTACCGGACGAAGGTGGGCTGCCTGCGGATCTGTGCGGGCGGCCCGATCCTGGTCGTGTATCCCGAGGGAACGTGGTACATGGGCATGACCGCCGACCGCATCCCGCGATTCGTGCAGGAACATCTCGTTGACGGGAAGCCAATCGAGGAATGGATCGTCGCTCGCAACCCGCTGCCGAACCCGGAAAAGACAGAAGACATAGCCACGGATGAACACAGATGAAACACGGATAATACCAAGACAAAGCAGAGAGACATTGTTGGAAAGACGGTAACCCGAGACCCATGCTGATGTGGGTTTTGACACAATGATTTTCTGCTTTGTCTTGGTTTTATCCGTGTTTCATCTGTGTTCATCCGTGGCTATGTCTTCGCTTCTTTGTACCGATGCGTGGGCACGGGTCGCCCTGGTCGCAAGCTCTGACTCGTCCGGAACTCCGCGTTCACTTTCACCTTCGCACACTCAGCCGCGACCACCTTCCGCACTTCCGCTTCCAACACGCCCGGATCAATCGCCACTCGCGCATTCACGATCAGATCGGCTTCGCGTGGCGTGATGTTCGACGGCAACGACAGCTTCGCGGCGGTGTCATTGCTCACGACATTTCCCACCGCGAACGCACCCGCGTCGTCCATTCCGATGAGCTTGAGGTGAGCCACTTCGCCGCCAAGCAAGCGGCACACGGTCGCGAGCTCGCCCAGAATCGACGTGAGAAGTGAATCGAGATCGAACGGCTTCTCCGAAGTGAGGCGAGCGGTCGCGTTCAGCCAGCCGAGTTCGGCTTCGCCTTCCGCGTAAGTGTCGTAGTCGATGTCGAGAATCTTCCGACCGAAGCCGCCCGTTTGCGACAGCAGTTCCGTGAACGCCTCGAAGCCCTCGCCAGTCGTGGCACTGACCTTCAGCACAGGCGTCCCGGGGAACTGCTCGCCGGTCAGTTTCACCAGTTCGCTTTGCTGCTCGGGGGTCAGTTCATCGGCTCGGTTAATGATGATGGCGTCGGCTTCTTCGAGTTGCTTCTTGAAGATGTACGCGGCCTTCGGGCTGAACCCGCCAGCCTGCTGATTCTTCAGGATGCGTGTGCCGTGGCTCGGCTTGAACAGCACCGCATATGGCGCGACCTCGAACCGCCCGCTGTACAAATCCTTCAGCGGTTGAATTACCGTTGCCACGAGATCGGTGCAGCTTCCGACCGGTTCCGCCAGAATCACGTCGGGGCGGTCCGAATCCTGCAACGAACCCACTCGCGAGACGAGATCGTCGAAACGACAGCAGAAGCACGCGCCCGGAACTTCCTCGACAGCAAGCCCCTGACTGCGGAAAGTATTCGTGTCCACAAGGTCGTGTGCCTGATCGTTCGTTACAACGCCGACTCGCTTGCCCTGTGCTGCATACATACGCGCCAGCCGACCCAGTGTGGTCGTTTTCCCAGCACCGAGGAAGCCGCCGACCATTACGAATCGGACCGTCACTACTAGAATCTCCGGAATCGTCAGGTGTAAAGTAGTTTAGAGCGAAGAACCTAACCCCCCAACCCCCTTCCCTAAGAAGGAAGGGGGAGCATGAATTGGTTTTGCTTTGAGCCCCTCTCCTTTTAGGGGAGGGGTTGGGGAGGGGTTCT
>JAIOPV010000243.1 GCA_021413735.1 Planctomycetota bacterium | reverse complement strand
TCGAGGTGATCGATCTCGTGCTGCCAGACTCGCGCCGGCAAATCGTGACACAACATCTCGTAGAGTTCGCCCTTCAAGTTGTATGCCTGCACCGTCACCGTCTTGAACCGCCGCACGCTCTGATACAGTCCGGGGAAGCTCAAACAGCCTTCGCGGTCGTTGATCGCTCCCTTGCTGTCCACGATCACCGGATTGATCGCCACGAACTCCGCTTCCTTGTTCTCCGGGTCGCCCTCGAAGTTCATCACCAGCAGCCGATGTTCGAGCGCAACCTGCGGCGCGGCCAGCCCCAAACCCTCGCTGGCGTACATCAACTCCAGCATCCGACCGGCGGCAAGCTGAATATCCTTGTCGATGGCCAGCACCGGCTTCGCCTGAACGCGAAGGGCAGGATGTGGGTATTTCACGATCTTCATCGGGCTAAACTCTCGTAACCGGTCAACACGTCGGATTTTTGGATTATAGCAAACGTGCCAACTTCATGTGCTTTCCGCGTAATCAGCGTGATCCTTCCAGCACGTTGGTTTGACCCAGGTCGAATCCTCCGTTACAGTTAAAGAACCCGCGATCCCGGAAGTTCCGCCCCCGGAGTCCCTTATCGTGGGGATTCTCCCGACTCAACCTCGGGAGCGAACTGAAATGGGCAGGTGGACATGCGTGCCTTGAAGAATCCACGTGAACGAGATCTCGGCGTTCTGGCCCAAACGCTCAGCTACTTGCTGCTTGCTTTGCCGACCGTTGTGCTGGGCTTGCTCGCGTTTCACACGGGTTCGCCGCTCATCGCGGGCGGAGCGGTCGTTCAACTCGTGTTCATGGTCATCTTCCGACGAGCGAACCCCGTCTGGCAACCACCCGTCAGCGGGTCGATCGTGGTTCTCTACCTGGTCGCGTTGGCGATGGCCTGGGCTCCCATTGGCAACTCGAACGACCCTGTTCCACACCTGGCACAAGGGTTCTTGTTTATCGTTGCCGTGGGGCTGTTCGCGTACCACGATCTGATTCGCACGGGAGCCGAGCCGCTGCGACGAGCGAACAAGTGGAGCCGGCGGATCGCGAACCGTCGAGCCTGGCCGACGGAGCTGGCCGAGTGCCGCACGGTTCCCGAGGCGATCGCTCTGCGTAACGCGATGCACAACGAACCAACTCCCGCTCTGGCGTTGCTCATGAACGCACGCCAGGAAGTGCAGGTGGCAGCGCTCGGCGCCCTGGAGCATCATCCGCAGTGGCGGTCGGGCGAGGCCGAGATGGTGATGCGGCACGCACACAAGAACCCGGAACCGGCAATTCGAGCGGCTGCCGTGTACGCTCTCGCCGGAGTCGAAACGGCAGAACTCATCACCGAACTGGCGACATTCCTCCGCGACCCCGCTGCGGAAGTACGGCTCGCAACGGCCGAAGCTCTCATGTGGAACTCGGAATCTCGCTGGCCATTTGCCCGCGAGATGGTCAAGGAAGCGATGGCCGACCCCAAGTTGGTGAACGACGGGCCGATGTTCACCACTGCTGGGCGGTTGCCTGCTGCTGCCATCGCGGACCTCATCACCTGGTCGGCCGAACACCCCCCGCTGGCCCGGCGAGCCATTCTCACAGTTGTGGAGCATTTTCACGGCGACCTGCTGAACGCTGAGAAACCGGAACTCGCGAACGAAATCGCGACGATGATGCTCAGCAACGAGACGCCCCCTGCTCTGCGTGTGGAACTCGCGGGGCTGTTGCGGGACCACCACATGCTGACGCCCGATCTGCTCGATCGGCTCACGAACATGAACCAGCCGGCACCGATGCGGCTGTTCGCGGCTGAACTGATGCTCAGGCTGAACCCGAACGATCCGGACGGCGTGGACGTGCTGCGGGGATTGGCTCGTCAGCCGAACCGCGAACTCGCGCTCAGCATCGCGGCAGTGCTGCAAAACATTCTCGGAATGCAACTCGGGTTGCCATCCGGTGCGGTGCAACCGCAGAGCAAGCAAGCGGCTGAGGTAGCGAAGCGAGTGCTCGCGTGGGCGAATGGCGCGTCGGCGGAATCGCTGAGTCCGACGCCGGGACCACGCCCCGGATTGAAGCCTGGCAGCCGAGGCAGAGCGCCGGGGCTGGGTTCGCGTCCCAAGTCGGCAGCGCTGCCACCAACGCCGCCGGCTGGAATGCCGGTCTACACCAACCCGCTCGACGAATCTATGCTCCCGCCTGGGGATGGCGCGGGTTTCCTCAATGCCGACGATTTGCTCGCGCCACCCAGTATGTCCAGTCCGTTAGATGAGCCCAGGCACGCACCGCGAAGCCCGCTCGATGAATCCATGCTCGCGCCACCGCGAAGCCCACTGGACGAGTCGATGCTTGCGCCTCGCGATCGCGACCTGTACGACGATTCGATGCTGCGAACTCCTGGCTCTCCGCGGAATCCGCTTGAGGAATCCATGCTTCTGGAAGGTGAACCGCTGGCCGAGGACGATCTGCTGGCGCCGCCGAATCCACGAAGCCCGCTGGATGAATCCATGCTGGCACCGGAACCACCGCCCGTGATTCCGCCGCTGATTCCGCCATCGAAAAAGCCGTTCAAGCGACCCGGCCCCGGACCCGTGTTTTGATGGGACTTGCCGCTTGCGGCGTAGCGCTCAGAGCTGGCGCTCCGCCGCAAGCAGCGAATCACAGTGCGAGGAACCGCTGTAGGAATGGCCGAAGCGTTTCTTCGGGATACAGCACCCACGAATAATCGCGGCGTTGCAACACTTCATTCGCCGCGACTTCTGCTCGGATTCGCGTCAACTCTGCTTCCGCCAACGGCACCCGACCCGCGACCAGTACCCGGAGTTGTTCCGTGAGTTGCTGAAGTTCGCGGAACCACGTCTTTCGTGCCGCGTGATCGGCAACTGACGGTTCGCTGCGGGCGAGTGCGGCCTTGCGGACGAGCAACTCGGACGCTGTGCCTGCGGGCAGGTATCGTTGTGGGTTCCAGTGCAGGTCTCGCACCAGTCGCTCGGCTCGTTTCAGATCGTGCGGCGTGCTGGGGAACGTCGGCAACGGCAAGTGCAACGTTGCGGACAACACTTGATACGCGGGCGGCTCGATGCCGAAGAAGTTGCGGATGATGTCGTCGGTGACTTCGTCGTACTTCCCGCCGCCGATGCCGTGGATGAAGAAGTCGCCGAGGCACACGCGGGCGAACAGCGTCAGGGTGAGGGCACGCGGACGAAAGTTGCAAACATCGCTTGCTGATGTCGCGCGTTCGCGCCGACAGGCAGACCTGCGAATCCAGAACGGTGCTTCGCCGTCAGCGAGTTCCGGAGCGGGGTGATTCTTGCTGTGAATGCCGTTTGCGTCGCGGTAAGTTCGGATCGCGGTGTTGTACGCGCCTCGGAATCCTGGCAAATCGGCGAGGATGTGCTGTGCAAATCGGCGAAACGCTTCCATCTGTGACAGCCGACTGACACTCAGTTCGCGGTTGTGACAGCCCCACTTCACTTCATACTCGTGGCGGAGAGTGGTGAACCGGTCTCCGATTGTGGCCTTGGGTCCAGCGTGAACGGGCGTGTGCCAGGCGGTCGCGAGCAACGGCTCAAAACCCCAGTTCGCCCACATCGGCGCAGCACGTTCGGCGAAGGAATCGAAAAACGCGGGGTCGATCACCTTGCGATCTTCGTATGGCACTTCGCCTGTAAATGTGTCGAACGCGACCGATTCGAGATGCACAGGCCACTTGTCCGAGACCACCGGGAAGCGTATCGAGGTGCTTTTCAGTGTGTCGTTATCGACGATCAGATTGAGAGCTGTGCCGCCGGCTTTCTTGGCGAGACCGTTCAGAGCAAAATTCTTGGCCCACACGCCAGGATGCGACAACTCTGGCTGATGCCCCGCGAGCAGCAACGGCCCGTCGCCTTGTCCGCCAGCCAGCTTCAACACTTCTCGACGGGCCAGCGTCCGCAGTTCCCGCAACGACATGCCACCAATCTGCACATCGTCGCGGTGGAGCCGACGGCGATTCTCTTCCACCAACGCCGGAATCGCGTCGAAATCGGGAACGGCCAGCACGTCACCGTTCGCGGTGGGCACCCGCAATCGCGACATCAGCGAAGCTCCGGACAAACGCACGCCGTGGTCTTCGCCGACACCCCCGGCAACTCGTCACGCTCGGCCGACGCCAGCACTTCCCGATAGTAAGCGAGCCGTTGCTCGGGGTCGTTCATCACGCCGCCGAACGCCCGGTTCGGGTCGAGATACAACCGCGGCACCCCGATTTCCTTCACCCGCAAACGCTGTCGAGCGGCCTGCACCCACAACTGCAACGGCATTCCCCAGCCGCGTTCCGTGATGTGCAGCCTCGCCATCGCCTCCCGACGATACGCCTTGAACCCACAGAACGAATCTGTCAGGTCGAAGCCGTATCGCTCGTTGATCTCGCGGGTGATGCTCGCGTTGATGAAACGCCGATCGGTCGGTGCAGGCGTGTCCTGGCGGAAGTCGCGGAAGTAACGCGACCCCGAAACGATGTCGCAATCGTGAATCGCTTCGAGCAACACGGGGATGCGAGACGGTTCGTGCTGGCCGTCGCAATCCATCGTCACGAGTACGTCGTAATCGTGTTCGAGAGCGAACGCGAACGCCGAAATGAGAGCAGCGCCATACCCGCGATTCTGCGGATGATCGACGCGAAGTATGTTCGGTTCGGCATCAAGCAGTTCGGCGGTGCCGTCTGTCGAGCCGTCGTTGATGACGAGAATGTCGGGGCTGTATCGGCGAACTTCGTCCAGCACTTGCCGGACGTGTTTCGCCTCGTTGTAAACGGGAATCGCAGTGAGCGTGCGCATCGTGAGGTGTCCGGCAACGGTGGCTGTTCCGAGGAGGCCTACCCCAATAGTAGGCGAAAATAAGGGGGAGATGCAAATCGGGTGCCTACCGCATGATTGGAAATACCGGCAAAGGAACCGTATCTTTCGGGCGAATTGATGACGAATGATGCTGGGTTGCACGAATGCGCCGCTGTCCCTCGGACGCCGGTCGCTGTCCGAATGGAAAACGTTTTGACCCACACCGAAGCCGGGGCAAGGTTCAAGATGGCTCATTCGATCACGGAGTACGCACCATGAAGCAGTACGCGATCGCGCTCGTTCTCGCGGCGGTTCTCGGAGTTCCTGCCTTCGCACAGCCACCACTCGCGTTTGGGCCACCACCGCCAACCCCGCATCAAGCGGTTCTTCCCGGACCGACTCCCTCCCCTGGCCCACCCGTCCCCAACACGGGCGTCTATGGTTTCTACAAGAGCGGTGGTGTCCTCGTCGGCAGCAACGGATACTTCCCCTACGACACGGGCGTCTACCTGCTGGGTGGCACCGATGGCCTCGCCCGCTCGATGGGTTACTACACGATGATGCCGAGGGCTCCCAGCGGTTCGCCGACGGCTCCGCCTGCAGTTTCGGGTTCCTGCGGTTCTTGTTCGCGATTCTTTCGACGCTGAGTACAAGTCCCCAGACGTCGGGGAACAGTGTTGTAGCCGGGGTCTGTGACCCCGCCTCTCATACATGAACCCGTTGTTGTTGTCGCAATTGGTTTTGGTGGCACACAAACAGTGGGTTCATGTGAGCGTCGAGCCGTCAGGCCGACGGTGGATTTCGTGAGCGTCGAGCTTCCGCTTCGACGCTCACAATGATTTCCACACAGCCATGCTGCCTACCTCGATTTGGCCCGTACTTCTGGGGAACTGTGCTCAGGATGAAAAAGCCATCTTCACACCACTGAATCAAATTGCCCGGTTTCGAGGGGGCTGGTAGAATCGCATTCGTAAGTGCTTGATTATCCCACCTACTCCATCCCACACTCTCCCATGTCCCCCCTCCGCCGAGCGTTCACGCTCATCGAACTGCTTGTTGTCATTGCAATCATTGCGATCCTGATCGGGCTTCTGCTGCCTGCCGTGCAGAAAGTCCGTGAGGCAGCCGCACGCACGAAGTGCCAGAACAACATGAAGCAACTCGGGCTTGCTCTGCACAACTTCCACGATTCCTATGGCACGTTCCCGGCCGGCGTCGAAACGACGAAGCCGGAACCGTGTCCAGGTGGTGGAACGAGCCGGGCTCCCTGGACGGTCCGTATCCTGCCGTTCATCGAAGATGGTGCTCGATACCAGACGTTCGACATCGTCAATGGTGTTTTCTTCGGGCTGTACCCCGGTGGTGGCGGCAGCTCCGCGACACAGATCACTCAGCAGCGGTTACGGAACGTGAAGTACGAGTGTCCTTCCGATCCGAACTCGAATCAAAATACGGCGAACTGCAATTACTTCGGCGTGATGGGCGGCGGAGCGAGCACAGCCGATCCGTGGATCTGCCACAGCCCCGACGGAGTCACCACCCGGCGCGGTTCGGATACGGGCGTCCTTTACAATAACTCCAAGGTCAAAATCACTGACATCACGGATGGAAGCTCGAACACGTTTCTCCTCGGCGAGAGCAAGTACCTCCAGATCGACGCCGTGGGCTACGGATCGAGTTACGGTGGGACGTGGGCATCTGGGTATTACTGGGCTGGCGGACCGATGCACCAAAACCTGGCGCTGACCATGTCGGGCATCAACTCCAGCACGCTCGACCCAGCCACGAGCGTGATGCACGAAGTTTACACCCACACGTTCGGCAGCAAGCATCAAGGCGGGTGCTTCTTCGTCACTTGCGATGGAGCGGTTACGTTCGTCACTCAGAACATCGACCTCACAACGTATCGGAGTCTGGGTCGTCGCGCCGACGGCGGTCCCACAGGGAGTTGGTTGCCGTGAAACGACTTCACGTTCTCGCTTTCGTCTACTGCGGATTCGCGGTGGGGTGCGGCGCTTCGGATGGCCGCGGCCCCATGTCGGGCACCGTTACCTACAACGGTCAACCGCTCAAGTTCGGCACGATCGAGTTCGACCCCGACACGAAGAAGGGGAACAAAGGACCACAGGGGTCCGCCGAAATTCGCGATGGCCGGTATGCGACAACACCGGGGTTCGGTCCGGTGAGTGGTCCACACATTGTTCGCATCACCGGCTGGAACTCCGGTCCGGAGTCTGGAATGATGCCCGCACCGATCGTTAGCGAATACGAAACCGCAGTCGAGATTCCCACGGGGGGTGGCACGCTCGACTTCGCGATCCCACTCATCACACCGAAGAAGGCC
Organism: Planctomycetota bacterium; assembly: GCA_021413735.1. Taxonomy (GTDB): domain Bacteria; phylum Planctomycetota; class Planctomycetia; order Gemmatales; family Gemmataceae; genus Gemmata. The sequence goes on along the minus strand of JAIOPV010000243.1, from coordinate 41,944 downwards.
GTTCACTGACAAGGTGCATCACGCATTTGCGTGATGCACACCCAGATCAAATCACATCATCATCATATATTTGCGACAGTGTGCCGCATTCTTCGACCTCTCGTTGATTTTTGGGCGAAGTTGGAGTGGAAAGCGGTTGACATCGTCTCTCGAATGATGTCTCTGTACCAGATGGCTTATCGTTTCGTGTTCGTGCCGTGATTGCTCATCATACCCTCATCTCAGGAGACTCTCATGTCTCGTTCTCGTTCCCCGCGTGGTTTCACGCTGATTGAGTTACTTGTCGTAATCACAATTATCGCGATCCTGATTGGCCTGTTGCTGCCAGCAGTCCAGAAGGTTCGGGAATCAGCCGCACGCATGAAGTGCTCGAACAACCTCAAGCAGTGGGGCATCGCCATGCACGGCTATCACGACATCACTGGGCGTTTTCCTTGGGGTAGCAATTGGAGTCCGCGAACATCCTGGGTTCCTCCCCTGTGGCCCTACATCGAGCAAACCTCACTCGCCGGCAAGTACGATTACACAATGGGATTCCACCAAGCACCCAACGGCGGTGCCACGAGTGCCATCACGAACCTCGTCTGCGCGCAGGTTCCCGCCTATTTGTGTCCCTCCGATCGCGGGGCACCGGCGTTCTGGCAAGGTGACCCGTATTACCGTGCCCGTGGCAACTATGTCGTGAATTGGGGAAACACCACCGATCCGGGTCCGGCCAATCAAACCATCGTGGCTCCGTTCTCGTACACCGATGGCTCCACGAAGCCGCGAAACGTCAAGATGCTCGACATGACCGATGGAACCTCGAACACGCTGCTGATGTCCGAATTGCTGATGGCAGGGAACGCCGTCTTCGACATTCGGGGCGACTTCATCAACAACGACCGCGGGTGCTTCAGTTTCACGACGAATAACACACCGAATACCAGCGTTCCCGATTCGATGGTTTTCTACACCGCGTCAACTGACCCTCTGATGCCGGCAAGCCCTTCGGGCAACGCACAGAACGCGGCACGGAGCCGGCACACGGGCGGAGTCAACGCCGTTCTCGGCGACGCGAGCGTGCGTTTCTGCCGTAATGGCCTGCCGCAGAATGTCTGGCAGGCAGCCGGAACGATGAACGGCGGCGAAACTCTCCCTCTCGATTGATGCAAGGAGAATTGACTCATGGTTGTTGTGCGTATTCGTGCGGCGGGAGCGTTTCTGGCAATCGCCGCGTTCCTTGTGGGCTGCGGGGGCGGAACGGACTCCGGTGACGTGTCGGGAACTGTGGTCTACGATGGAAAGCCAATCGAGGAAGGGTCGATCAGCTTCACGCCGGAAGACGGAAATGGACCGACGGCTGGCGGGTCGATCAAGAGTGGGAAATACACCGCTCCAAAGGTTCACCTCGGAACCGCCAAGGTCAGTATTTCGGGTGCCAAGGTGACCGGGTCGAAAAAGATGTATCCCGACGACCCCAAAAGCCCCGTGGTGATAACTTCCACAGAGATGCTGCCGGAGAAATACAACCAGAAGACCGAACTGCGTTACGACGTCAAGTCCGGCGCCCAAACCAAGGATTTCGACCTGTCGAAGTGAAAATTCGCCGCTTACGGCGGGGCGCTCCGCCTGATGAGCGCGACGCCGCAAGCGGCAACCATTAATTCCAACGTGCCACTTCTGCGAGCGCCCTCGAAAGCACCTTCCGTACTTCGGTCACATCCTCGGCATCCGGCATCGCGGAAACGTAGTGCTTCAGGTGATTCACCGCGGGGCCAGCTCGGTCGGCTTGCACGAGCAACAACCCGAGGTCGCGGCGTTGTTCCGGGTCGAACGGCAACAACTGCACGAGCCGACGAGCCACTCGCGCCGCCCGCAAATGCGACCGATCCGCGAGATACGCTGTCTTCAGGTTGTTCAGCATTCGCAGCACAAACGCACCCGGCGGCGTTGCGGCGAGTGCTTCCGGCGTGACATCGAACGAACGACCAGTGATCGCCGTCACGACCGCTTCGCATGCTTCGACATCGAGGAACTGCCCGCCGTTGAACGGGTCGAAGATCACTTCGTTGCCATCTTCACCGACGGATTTCGCCACGAAGTGACCGGGCAATGCGACGCCGACAACGTTCAACCCAGCACGGTTGCCGACCGCGACTGCCAGCAGCGACAGCGAGATCGGCAGCCCAACCTGACGGTCGAGCACCTTGTTCAGATAACTGTTCCGTGGGTCGTAGTAGTTTTCGGTGTTGCCCGCGAATCCGCTTTCCTCGAACAAGAACGAGCAGAGTTCAGCGGTGCGAGTGGTCAGTGAGCCCGTAAGCCTGGGCCTGAGTTGTTCAGCGAGTCGGTCGATGCGGCGCAGGTATGCCCGCGGACTCATTTGTGAGTAAGCGTCGCGGGCAATCAGCAAGGCGACCCGAGCGAGATCCACAGGGTGATTCGGATTCTCCGCAAGGGCACCCAAGATGGTTGAGAGCTTCATGCGGGAATTATATCACAGTTTAGCCGCGACTCGAAGAGGAGCGTGACACCAAAGTGTTCGGTGTGACGCTTCCCTTCGGCTCGCGGCTAAACGAGTTACGGCAAACTCACTCACACTGTGGCGTTATAACCGATCAAATCCCACCCCTTGCGGTATTCGCGGCGGATGAACGGGCCGGCTTCCTTGATGTCGGCCGTGGTCTTCTCGCCGTCCCAGTTGAACGACTTGCCGGTGCGGATCGCGACGTTTCCGAGCAGGAACGCGGCCGTCAGCAGCCCGGCGTAGTCGAAGTTCGACAGAGCCATTTCGGGCTTGTTGGCCTTGATCGCCTCGACCCATTCCTTCTTCTGTCCGCCGTCGCCACCGCCGTTGCTCGGAAGCGTTTCGGGCTTGCTGCTGCCGTTGGTCGTTTCGCCAGTACTGAAGAACACATCGGAACCGTAATCGCTTGGCGAATACGCAATGCCCTTCGTGCCGACGAGGATCGAACCGCTATCGACAAGCCCCTTCTTCGAGAGACCCGTGGCCTTCTCGACCAGATCCGAAGGCGGCAACACCTTCTTGCCGTCCTTCTTGCCTTCGTACCAGTGCAGCGTGACCGGCACCATCTTGTCGCGTGCCGGGAACTGCATCGTAACGTGTGCGAAGCTTGGGCAGGTTAGCGGGTTCACGTCGCCAGCCTCGGCCGACAGTTTCGTCGGGTGGCCGAGGTTCAGGCCCATGAATGCCATGTTCGCCGTGTGGCAGGCCATGTCGCCGATCGCGCCGGTGCCGTAATCCCAGAAGCCACGCCATGCGAACGGGTGAATGCCCGAAGCATACTGACGTTCCGGAGCGACGCCGAGGAACGCATCCCAGTTCACGGTCTTCGGAGCGTCGCCCGTCTTCAGCGGGGTCTTGTCGGTGACGCCGGGGGCTTGCGGCCAAATCGGGCGGTTCGTCCAAACGTGAACTTCAGTCACGTCGCCGAGGGTGCCGGCGCGAACCAGTTCGACAGCCTTTCGCAGCCCGTTCGCGGCTGTGCCCTGGTTGCCCATCTGCGTGCAGACTTTGTTCTTCTTGGCTTCGGCTCGCATGAGGTGTGCTTCGTACACATCGTGCGTCAGTGGCTTCTGACAGTACACGTGCTTGCCCGCTCGCATGGCCAGGATGCTGGCGAGAGCGTGGTTGTGATCGGGGGTGCTGACGGTGAATGCGTCGATGTTCTTGAGCAGCCCGGTGTCGTCGAAGAGTTTGCGGAAGTCGTTGAACGTCTTGGCATCGGCCCACTTCTTGGCCTTCGGAGCGAGTTTGCCTTCGTCGATGTCGCACAGCGCGACGACTTGCATCAGGTTGCCTGCGTCGTCGATGTCGCTCGATCCCTTGCCGCCGACGCCGATGCCAGCAACGCGGAGCTTCTCGTTCGCACGGAAGATGCGAGCTTGCGAAACGGCTGGTGCAAGGTGCAGATAACCGAGTGATGCAGCAGATGCGGCGAGCATCTGCCGACGGGAAATCCGACGAGCCATGAGAGAGGTCTCCGTGGTTGCGAAACGAGAATGGAAGGCGGTGAACGCCTGGTGTGGGTGATGAGATGAGTGTAAACACGACGGTGCCACGGGGCAACGACGAATCTTCTGGAGCAGGAGGAGTTGTTCGCGGAAGATTCTAAAAGTGACTCGTCAACCGTGACCGTGCCATCCGGCAGCCTGTGGAAATCGTCGAATATACCGTAACGACACACGACACTCCAACGAGGTTTTCACATGGTTACTCGGTTCGCGGCAATCTGTGCGGGCTTGTTCATAGCGGCGTCGGTCGCGCTGGCGGCGGATGAAGACCGAAAACTCTCGATCGTGCCGACGAAGTTGTTCGCGGTTGAGTCGGTGATGCTTCTGGAGACGACCAAAGATGGCAAGGTGAAGCCGCAAACGGTGAAGTTCTCCGAGAAGCCGATTGTGCTGACCGGCGACGGGACGTATGAGGTGTTCTTGAAGCCGAAGGGCGGCATTCCGGTTCGCGTGGCCGACAAGCTGACCGTGAAACCTGGCGCTACTCACGAACTGAAGGTCGGTGATGTGTTGGGTTCGGTGGAAGTGTTCGGCGACAGCTTCCCGCGAGCGTCGAAGGTCGTGCTGACCGACCTGAAGGATGACGGTCCCGGCGAGAAGGGGCATGTCGCGTTGCAGGTGGCGAAGGAGTATCGTGTGGAGATGGCGATTGTGCCGGGGCAGTATGCGGTGTGGGTGGTGCCGGACAACGGGGCGAAGCCGCAGCGAGTGGTGGAGAATGTTCGCGTGCAGGCCGGCCGCAGCACCCGCGTCGGGGACTGACATTTGGAAATGGCGTAGTGGTCGCCACAGCGGGGCGACATGATTTTCAAGATTCGGGAGATTCGCTATGACGGTAGCCACGATCCGAGACGCCCGTTCGAATTCACTGCGGCACGGGCTCCCGGATGCTTTCAAACGGGAGACCACCGGCTACGCTATCGTCCTCGACCTAGCCATCGAACAGCTTCGCGTCCATCACGGCGACCCGTACAACAACGCCTACCTCGAAATTCGCCGCGTGTTGGAGCGGCATCAGTTCCAGTGGCCGCAAGGCAGCATGTACTTCGGTGGCCCTGCGGTCACGGCGGCAACAGTCATGGTTGCGGTCATCGACCTGACGACGCAACTCCCGTGGTTCGCGGCGACCGTTCGCGATATCCGAATGCTGCGAATCGAGGAGTTGAACGACCTCATGCCCATCGTGCAGCGGGTTGCTGGCATGACCGGCGGCGAGCCGGAAGCCTGATCGCGTCCAGATTCTCGCAAAGCACCCGAATCACATGATCGGCAACGGAGAAGCCGCGTGAACAGTGAACTCCTCGATACCGCCGTGAAACTCGCGGCCCTCGGCACGTCTGGCGTCTGCGTCGCCGCTCTCGTTTGGACGGGCCTGTTCATGGCCCGGATGCCAGCCGAGCAGGAACGCAACAAGCACGCCTCACTGCGGAACTACATGCTCATGTGCTTCGGCATCGCAATTGTGTCGGGTGTCAGCGGGGCATTCAGCCCGACCGCAGAGCGAAGCCGCGAATTGCAGGCCACCAACCAGGCACAGGCCGAGAAGATCGCCGCGTTCGACAAGGCGGAACACGAACGTGATGCCCGCAACGAACTGATTCGAGAGCAAGTGCGGGCAGTGGTGAAGCTCGCGAAGGTGAACAGCATCATCTGCGCGTCGGTGGGGCCATACCTCGACAAGATCCTCGAACTGCTCGGACCCGAGAAGTCAGCGGTGGCGGCGAAGTAGATCGAATCTCGCCCGGACAGGAGCGGTGATGTCGGAAGAAAGCACTTTCCTTCCCAGGACGGAAACGACGGTTCCCATCGTCCGCGGCCCAGGCGAAGGGGTCGTGGTCGGCGTTCTTCGTGGAGAGAGCGTCTTCAAGGTGCTGAGCGAACAAACCGGCGGGGCATATGCCGTTCTCGAACAGCGGATTCCTGTGGGTCACGGTCCGCCGTTGCACGTTCACCGACGCGAAACCGAGATCTTCTACGTTCTGGAAGGTCAGTTCGAGATCACGCTCGGCGAGCAGAAAATCGCAGCAACGACGGGTGCAATGGTCGTGGCCCCGCGAGACATCCCGCACACCTTTCGTAACGTCGGCGAGCAGGACGGCCGACTGTTGCTGACGGTCATTCCGGGACGATTCGCGGATTACTTCCTCGAAGTGGATCGTGTGCCCGACCATGACGCCGCAACGATCCGGGCGTTGTGCGCGAAGTATGAAGTCGAGATTCTGAGCTGAGTGCGCCTACGACATTCCCACACGGCGACGGCGAGCCGCGATCAGAAAGCGGTTCGCGCGTTCCGTGTCCGGCTTCTCGGGCAACGTCGTGCGGGTGAACGCTTCCTGAAACACGCGGTCGAGTTCCAACGCCCGCTTCGACACTTCCTCGAACGCAACCTGACCGCGTCGAATCGCCAGCAACTCCTCGCGGTGTTCCTGCACGTCCACGCGAATCTCGCCTTCGGTCAGTGCGTGAATGCCGCTATGCAGCAGCCGAATCAGGTGCATCGCGTGCTTCGCCTTGAAGTGCCCGTCCGCATCGTAGCCTCGCTTCATCAGCCGAAACTGCGACAACACATAGCCCGAATACGTGCGATACAGATGACGCGACAGGAAGCTCGTTCGCATGGCTCGCAGTGCGCCGCCGGTTTCGTCCGAGAACAGCACGACCGGGGACCACAGCGTTTCAAGCAGGTTCGGGTTCGCGTGCAGTGCCAACCGCACGAACTTCTCAATCTCCCAATCAACCTCTTCGATGCCTGGCGAGAAGCTCTCGACTTGTTCGGGCGGCTTCGTGAGCGACCAGTGCCAGTCGGCCGGCGGCAGGTAAATGCCGCGTCGGTCTTCGTCGGATGATTCCGTGGAGAGGCCGAACGCGCGCGAACCGACCATCACGCGGTAGACGACGAACGCGGACACGTCAGGGCCAGGTGTGCCCGTCGCTTCGACGCTGTGATCGACGCGACGCACGAGCAGTTCGCCGAACTTGAGGCGAAACTCGGTGCCGTCGAGGAAGCGAACGAGATAACCGCGGTCGTTGGAATCGGGTGCGTCGATGACTTCGCCGACGGTGCCGGCTGGCTTCTCGATGTCGGTGCCCGGCACGCGACGGTCGTAGCGCAGCACGATCTGCGTTCCGACCGGAATGAGGAAGTTCGGCGGCAGGTTGTCATCGCGTTCAGGCATGGGGAACTCAGACATGAACCACAAAGGACACAGAGAACACAAAGGAAGACAAAGCAGAGAGAAGACGGTTCAGATGAACTTTGTCTCCTGCTCGGACTTGCTTTCCTTTGTGTTCTCTGTGTCCTTCGTGGTTAATTCAATTCTTCTCAGCCCTTCGGCGCTTTCCCGTTGGACTTAAGGATGTCGCGGAGTTGCTCCAGCCCCTTCAAGAGCTGCTTGTCCTTCGCGGGGTTCACCTTCGGCGACTCCTTACCTGGCGGCTCAATCACCAGCAAATTCTGAGCGTACTCGTACCAGTCGTTCAACTCGTCGGAACTCAGCTTCACCTCGAACCCAGGATCGGGTTTCACGCCCCACTCCTTGATCGTCGGATCCTGTTCCGTCGCGAGCTTGTCGATGTTGCGACCCGTCGGCGGGTAGTACCGTGCAATCGTGTACTTCAACTGGCCGCCCGTCGGCTTGAACTCACGCACATCCTGCACGCTGCCCTTGCCGTAACTGCGTTCGCCAACGATCGTCGCGCGGCCATGGTCTTGCAAGCACGCAGCGACAATCTCGCTCGCACTCGCGCTGTTGCCATTCACCAGAACTACGACCTCGAAACTCTTATCGCCCTGAATCTCGGCCTTGTACTCGCGGATCGCGCCGGCTCGCGGCTTCACCGTCACAACCTTCTCGCCTTTGTCGATGAACATTTCGCACAGGTGCCACGCCGACGAGAGGTAACCGCCCGGATTCTCCCGCAGGTCGATGATGAGGCCGTTCAGCCCCGTCTTCTTCATCTGAGCGATGGCCTTCTTCAGATCGGTCACCGTGCCGAACTCTTCGCGGCCATCTTCATCGAGGTCGATCGCGATGAACTGCGTGATGTGGACGTAACCGATCTTGTTCTTCTCGTCGATGAAGAAGTTCCAGTCGGCGTTCTTGTCGCGCTGCACACCGTGAACGGTTTCGACCATCACGAAGTTGCGGAAGATCTTGAATTCCTTCAGATCCTTCAGACCTTCACGCTGAACCATCAGGGTCACGGGCGAATCTGGAGCGCCGAGGATCAGGCTCACCGCGTCCTCGGTCTTCATGCCCTTCGTCGAGTGAACCTTCTGTGCGTCGGCTGGCAGCGGGTTGCCGAACTTGTCCACATCGAGGCGAATCTCGGTGATGAGGTCGCCGGCCTGAATGCCCGCCTTGTAAGCCGGGCTGCCCTTGATCGGCGTCGCGACGAGCAAACCATCACGGACTGCGTCGCGACGAATCTGGATGCCGACGCCAGGGAAACGACCCTGAAGCTGGCTCTGCATCTTCAACACGCCGGCCTTGTCGGTGTAGATCGAATACCGGTCGCCCAGACTGCCCGAAGCCATCGCAAGCGACACATCGACAGCCTTGTCGCCGTCGAGATCTTCACGCCGACCGAGCCGCATGCGTGCGTCCATCAGCAGTTCGTCCTGCTGTTCGCGGCTCAGTTCTTTCGGCTTCTTGAGGGCGTCCTCAAGGTCAACGGGAAGCGGTTCCTCGGCTCGGCTGTACATGCCCTTGATCGCGGCAGCGGTCAACTCGCCCGTCGTGAACGGCTTGATGTACCGAGCGCTCAGTTCGCTGGTCCAGTCCTCGACCTTCTTCGCATACGCGGCAGCGTCCTCGGCCGGAAGTTTCAGACTGTCGCGAAGCGTCTTGCGAGTGGTCAGTGCTTCATCAACTGTGACCTTGCCGTCGGCGAGATTCTGATAAGCTTTGCGAAGGTCTTGCTGCCACTTCAGCCGAGGCATGCGGAAGATCAGCCCCGTTGCTTCCTTGCCGTCAGCCTCGTTCATCTTGCCATCTTTGACCAACGCGGCGATCGTATCGAGCCGTTTCGTGACCTTGTCCGTTTCGGCGGGGTTGTGACTGACCCAGAACCGGCTCGTACTCTGCCCGATGATGTACGGGAATAGTTCCTTTTCCTTGTCGTTCTTACCGACTTCGCGGGCACCGTTGGGAATCTCCTTTTCGAGATACTTCGCCAGTTCCGCGACAGTCACCAGACCATCCGGCTCATCGCCGATGAAGTACGGCTTCTGGTCGGACTTGCCGCCGAGCCCCTCGGCGAGAACGGTGTAGAACAGCCCGTGCCCGCCCTTGGTGAGCGGGAGGCGGAACGGCAGGTTGCCAAGCACGATCACGCGATCAGTCTGGAGGGAAGAATCTTCGCGGTCATCCTCGCCGAAGACGAGCTTGATGTACGGGGCAACGCTCGGCTCCAACACTTTCTCTTCGCCAGCGTCGAAGCCCTTGTACGTCACGTCCATCAGCAGGAGGAGCTTCTGCCCCTTGATCTTCTTGAACGCGGGTTCGAGTTCGTTCGGTGTGAGCGTGGTCTTCGCTCGATCCTTGAACACGGACTCGGGGGTAAAGAAGCACGGCTTATCGGCAACCGACGAACCGCTGCCGAAGAACGCGATGATGAGCAGATCGCCCTTTGAGGTCGCATCGACGGCGGTGTCGATCGCCTTGACGATTCCCTCACGGGTGGCGTCGGCGGATGTGAGCAACTTTGCGCGGTCGGCGGGGATACCGAGAACGGCCTTGTTGGTGAGTAGCCCGTAGAGGGCTTTGGCGTCGGCGTCGGCTGTGGGCCGTGGGTGGATCGCCTTGTCTCTGAACTCACCAACGCCAATGGAAACGAGGTAGGGCTTACCTGGTCCGTTGGATGGATCGACCGGGTCCGCAGCGATTGCGGGAGACCCAAATCCGACGGCCATTGCCGTCGCGAACAGACCGAGCAACCACATGCGAAGGTTCATATCGAGGGTACCTTTCTCCGTGCCGAGCATGGCGGCCAACCGTATCCGATCCATTGTGCGGGGTTTCATCTTACCCCGTCAACCGCATTTACGCAGTCGTTACGACGGAAGTCCTGGTGTCAGTCGGTTTGGACGCGAGAAAACGCTCGGTGATCGGTTTGATTGGTGCGACTGTGTTGTCCCAGTTTACGCAGTTTGAGTGTCGGAGAAGGGAGCCGTTTGAAGTGCTTTTAGCCCGCATTGACCAAAAAGCCCGGAGGGTGAGCACGGGTCACACATGACCCGTGCTCACCCTCCGGGCTCGTGAAAATCCACTCTGCGTCTCACTTCCCGGACGAGATCGCGCTCACGATTGGGCCGTCAGCGGCGACTCGCTTCAGGATTGTCTTCGACTCTTCGGGCGTGAGCTTGGTCAACTCCAGCAGCGACTTCCCGAGCGTCCAGCGGTAAAGGATTGGCGTCGGAGCCGCGATTGCGAGGTTCCCCGCCACCAACGCCAACGGATTCGCCGGTCCCTGCTTCGTGGAGCTACTACCGGTTCGCGGACCGAAACTCTTCTTGGGTGCGTCCGTCTTTGCCGATTCCGACCGACCGCTCTCCGAGATCACGACAGCGTCTTCCTCGAATGCGATCACCTTGAACGTTCGCTTCGTGCGCGAGAACTCGTCCGAGAAGGTCAGCACGCCAGCCGGTTGTTCGTAGTCGAGATCCTTTTTCCAGTTCTTCCCCGTCGCTTGCCAGTACTTCAACACTTCCACATTCTTCCCCGTCGTCGTCAGTTCGTACTTGAACGGACTCGCCGCATCGTAGATCACCGCCTTCTGCAAACCATCCGAGCGACCCGACAGAATCACGAGCTTGATCGCGCCTGAGATGTCCGGACCAGGAGGCGTCGGGGGTTTATCCGGTGGCCTGACAGTTACCTTGAACGAACCCTTCTGCGTCACGCCTTCAGAAGAGGTAGCCACCACCGAAATCGTCGAGGTCGCATCGTCGGGGGTCTCTTCGGTGCCGGCTCCGGGGATCGTGATCGTGCGACTTTCCGGGTCAATCTTCAACTCGCCCTCGGGCAGCAGCGAGCCCGACGCCGTGGCGACAACCTTCGCGTCCTTCGAGCCTTCCCCGGACAACCGAACTCGAACCTCAGCAGCCTTTTCGTCGCGACTGAGGACCACGTTGTCGAACGAACGGAGAGCGAACGGCTGCTGGGTAGCCGAAGGCAGAACGCCGTAGAACATATCCTTCCAGGCGATGAACGAGTAATCGCGGGCGGCACTCGCGAGAACCGCTGCCTTCGTCGGCGTCGGCGGCAGCAGCCACTTTCGGTCTTCTGCCTTGTCGAGAATGATGGCCTCGATTGTGGCGGTCATGTTCAGACCGCTTCGCGTGGCGTCCACCTTGTTCGAGCGAACGATGCTCAGGGTTGTGATCTGGTGGAGGAGATCGACCTCGTAGAACGCTTTGAGGAAGTCCACGATTTGCCAGATGTCCGCCTTCGTGACTTCGACTTTGAATTCGAGGCGAGTGTACGCTGGCTTCTTCAGCGGTTGAGCCGTGGCAGCGGGAGCCGGAGCCGTGCCGCCAGCCGGAGTTGGCGCTGGCGTCGCTGCGGGGGCAGTTGTCGGCGCGTTGGGGTTCGGCAGCAGCAACTCCGGCGTGCCCGGCGGGCGGCTATCGAGGATCCGCATATCAGGGATCTTGAAGTCTTTGATGTTCGCGGTGCGGAGAAGCTGTTCGAGCATCAACTTGTACTGAGCCTTCGCCAAGTTGATGTCCGGCGGCAAGCTCTGACGCTTCACCGCCGCGATCTTCGCACGGGCTCCCACGACGGCGTCCGCCTTGTCTTCCAGGTCGTTGGCTTCCGTCTGGAGCTTCTCCGCTGCTGCGTACTTGTCCTGCAGTGGGGAATACACGAAGTAGTAGCCGAGCACGCTGCCGCCGCCGAGGACGATAAGCCCGATCAGGAGGATGGCCAGGGTGCGTTCGCGGGAAGTCATCGGGTCGGAACCTTCTCTCAGGGTGTCGGTCGCCATTCGCTCGAATCCCACCTCAAATCACTCGCCGCTGGTGTCCTTCGTTCGCGGAGCCGGCGATTCTTTCGTCTCCGCGGACTCCTTCTCTTTTTCCTTCTCTTTCACCACTTCCTTCACCGGCGGATATCCCTTGCGCGATGGCTGCGTGAACCCTGCCGGCGCTCGCGTGAACTTATCAGCGGGGCGGTTGTTCACACGCGCGAATACGACGTAATCGCGGGCGCCCGCCTCGCCCGGACTTGCGCCACCGGTGGTCTTGTCCGCACCGACGTAGAACTTCGGCGGCCCCTTGGGATCCTTGGGATTCTTCGGAGCGGGGTCAATCGAATCGGCCTCGATCTTCGCCAGCAGTTCGTTCACGGGTTCCGGATTCTTGGCCGAGAGTTTCACCTCGACCGCGGCCTGATTCTCCTGCTTGCCGGTCTTCGGATCAGTCGGCAACGCCTTGCCTGTCAACGCAAAGAATCCGACAAGTGCACCACCGCCGACGAAAATCAACGCTGCGAGAACCGCGATGAGGATCTGCTTCTTCGCGGGGTCGGCCTCGGGTTTCGGCTGACGCGGCTCGGCGAAGTTGATCGGCGGATCACCAACGGCCCGCGCCGCGAGCAACCCAGCAGCCCCCGCGAATCGACCGCGAATCTCTTCGGCAACCGACGGAACTTCACCTGCGAGTGGATCGTGTGCGTGAACTGGAATGCCGAGCGATGCCCGCAACCGCGTGGCCCATCGACCGTCGGCTTCCGCGACATAAAGCCCCTGCACCGGTTGCCCCGGATTCGCTCCGGCGTACATCGTCAGGTTTCGCCGAACTTCGCCGAGCAGCATCGCCTCGCTGGCCAGCACAGGTCCCGCGACGCTTCGTGTTAACACGACTTCGCCACTGCGGGTCACCGTGAATTCACCACCACCCGGAGCGATGGTCAGCATCGCAACCGCGTCGGCTTTCGACTCTGGTGCCGGAACGGTTGAAGTCGTGAATGCTCGGCTCAGACCTGCCGCGAGGGCGTAAGGGCGAGGCGTGACCGCGACGAGGCGGATGTTGGCCGCTTCGCACATCTGCTGAATGGCACGGTACAGATCCTTGCGGATCGCAACGGCCATGCTGCGACGCTCGCCAGCAGCGGTGTCGCCAGCCAGCGGCACGTAATCGAGGATCACGTCTTCGGGGGCGTCGGAAAGTTCCTTCAGCGCCTGGAATCGAACGACGTTCGGTTCTTCGGGCAGCGGCACATGCGGATAACGCAACTCTTTCAGCACGACGCGATCACGAGGAACCGCGACGATCGCCGGAGCCTGCGACATCCCGGCTGCTTTGAGACGCTCGCGGAGTTGCTCGCCGATGCGTTTCGCGGTTTCCGATGTGAGCGCGGGCGGGCCGCCATCAGCCTCAGTTCCGGACCACGCGACAGCTTGTTCGACCTTCGCGTGCCCGCTCCGAGCCGTCCCGCTGACGACGAATATCCCTTGCGCATCCAGGTCTATCGCGATGAACTTCGACACTTCACTCTCCGATGCTTTCATGCTACGCCGCAAGCGGCGAAATCTACTTCTGAGTCGCCGGTGGCTGGAAGCCACGAGGCGCATCGAGATCGCCCAGGTCGCGGAAGTACACGATTCGCGGATACCCCAGGTTCGTGTCGATCACCGCTTCCACACGGGCAACCGGACCGCCATTCGCAAGGTAGCCGATCGACTGCACGCGATACATCATCGACGAACCCGTGACGTACTTCTCGATCGCCTTGAACTTCTGGGGCGTCAGATTCCCGAGGGTCACCATCCACGCGCCCGAGGTGAACTCCGCCGTGCCCGGCACGATGCCCTCGCGAGCGCCGATGAGAGCATCCACATCGGCCTCCGTGAGACCCGGCAACCCGAGCAGCACATCACGCGAAGCGTGGTTCACGTTCAGTCGCGGAATCACCTCCACGGCTTCCTTCGTCGCCACCTTGGTGAGCAAGTTCGGCAGCAGTTCTTTCAGCTTGTTCGGATCGTTCAACGGCGAGTTGAACACCAGTGTCGGCTGCTTTCCGCCCTTGCCGCCACTGCCACCGGTACTCGGAAGCGTGACGCGAGTATTCACCAGATCAATGATCGAGTTGATCGCACGGCCGCTGCTCGTGGTGCTGGCGAGCTTCGTTTCCACGGCCGACGTCAGTTGGTCGCTCGATGCCACGGTGACCGGCGTGGCGGCGGCACCCTTCGAGGTCGGCACTCCATTCGCGTCGGTTGCCGTCGGCCCGAACAGTTTCACGGCCATGATGTACGCGGCAATCTCGCTACCAATCTCGGAGCCTTGCAACGCCGTGTAGATCGCGTTCACGTCGTCGCCGTTGATGTAGACCTTCAGTTGTTGACCGCTCGCATCGACGCTCACCTCGCGGCCGTAGATCGTGACGAAATCGGCCAAACCCCGCGACAGCGATTGCCCGTTGTTGTCGTCGCCAGCACCGTTCTGGTTTTGGTCGTTGCCGTAGAGAAGCTGCGGAGTGACGCCTTGCACCAGCAACAGTTCGTCGATGGAATTCAGCGGACCGTTCTTGCACTTGTAAGGGTTGGCGAGCGAGAGATAAGTCGAGTTCTCGGCACCGCTGGTTCGCGGTGTGTCGTCGGCATCGACCCAGTCCACGATGGCATCTGCAATTGCTGGCCCTTCGGCGAGGTTCGCGAGGATTGGTAGCTTGACCAGTGCGTTGTAAAGCACTTGCCCGGTCTTGTCCTGAGCGATGAGGGCGTTGATGTTTAGCTTCGCGCCTTCGTCAATCACGGCGGAACGCTGTTCGTAAACGCCCGGACTGGTAGTTGCCACGGCAACGAGCCGGAAGCAAGCCTTGCGGTTCGGGTCGTCGCGAACGACAACTTCCCCGAACTCGGAGGCGTTATCGAGCGTGGGGTCGCCGTTCAGGCGGTTTGCCATCGCGTCCGGGTCACTCAGCATTGACGCCGCGTAGTGGACGCCAGACACCGCCGCCGCTCGGGCTTGTGCCAGGTCCGACGTGCGAACCGCTGCCCGATGCTCACCGCTCATCGAATCGGTGAACCGATACGCTGCCAGACTCAGCACCACGATCACAACGAGAACCGCGATGAGCACGTAGCCGTGCCTTCTCGAAGGCGGAAGGCGGAAGGCAGAAGGCGGAGTCAGGATCATTTGCTGCCTCCGGTTGTGCCACCACTGTAACTGCTACTGCTGCTATCAGTGGGCGTTGAGCCCGAAGAAAGCACGGGATCGACCAACTCAATGGGATAGGTGCCGGGTGCGGTGCGGACGGCAATCGTTTGTGAAACCGTCTTGGTGAGCGGGTCGCCGCCAGCGGGGTTCGTCCGCGTAAACGTCAGCGTGATGCTCACCGCAACCGGAGGCGTCGGCATCGTGCTGGATGTCGTGTCCCAGGAGTCCACCCAACTGCTGCCGTCGAAGTATCGGAACGTCACACTGGACACTTCTTCGGCGATCAGATTCATCGACTCGTTCGCTCGGTCGATGTCGGCGTTGTTCCCGGTTTGGTCGGCGGTCACCCAGGGGCGTTCTTGTCGGCACAAGCCCCCGCTCGCAGCGAACCAGTAGTCGATCCGCACAAGGTCGCTCGATGCCTGCGCGGTTTGCGTCTGATTCAACCCCCCAGGAGTCCCGAGGATCGTGGGCACCCGGCTCGCGAAGATCGTCAACTGCGTTGTGCTGCCGATCACTCCGGCCTGAAACGGAATGTTTACGACCGTGCTCTGTGACCCATCGGTTGAAGAGCCGTCTGTGGATGTATCCGTCTGCGTGTCGGTCGCCAATGAAACGCTCGACGGAGTGACGACTGCAGCGGTTGTCGTGGTTGCGGTTGTTGTCGTCGTGCTGCTGGTGGCGCCAGTCGTCGGGATGCCGCCGCACTTCGGGGTGCCCGGCCCGAGAACCGACGACAGATCGAGGCTGATCTTGTTGAACACGGCTCGCGATGTGCTTTCGGCATCCACGGCATCGCGGCTGGCTTGAGTCTGCATCACCGTCATGTTCATGACGATGTAGAACCCCGCGAGCATCAACGTCGCGATCGCTGAGGCGAGCAGCAATTCGAGAAGTGTGAACCCACTTCGACGGCTCACCAAGTTTGTGTGCGACAGTTTCATGGTGTACTTAAAACCGCTGGCGGCCCGAACGAGATTCTGGTCGATATTTGGTGAAGGTAACTCCCCCTCACCCGGCTCGCAAAGCCTCGCCGACCTCTCCCCCCGAAATCGGGGGAGAGGTGGGTGCGCCGCGTCTTATCTTCAGCTCCAGCCAACCAATAAGCTCCAAGAGAAGCCAGATTGCCCCACCTCTCCCTCGATTTCGGGGGGAGAGGTCGCGACGAGTCTTCGAGTCGCGGGTGAGGGGGCTTCAGTTTTCACCAACATCGCTTACTGCCCCGAAGAATCGGGGCGGGTGGCTTCTGCTGCTGTGCCCTTCGCGGTTGGATCGAGCATCATCTGAGCAAGCGTCAGCGTGAACGGACGCCCCTTCTGATCGCGAGTCACCGTCACCGTGACGAGATACAGGTTCGTGCCTTGCGGGTCGGCTTGCATCGTCCACGTCCAACCGGGTTCGCTTTCGGTTGCCGCGAAGTCGCCGCTGGTCGAGGTCATGGCTGTGATGCCCGTCTCGAACTCCGCGAGCTTTGCCTGTGCGAGACGGGCACCGGTCGCATTGAAGCGAGCATCGAGTTCGCGATCCATTCCCATGTCCACGAGACGCGAAACCGCAACGATCGCGATGAAGAAGATCGCCATTGCGACGAGCACTTCAATCAGCGAAAGTCCCGCACGCCGGGGTTGCGGTCGCACTCGCATCACTGCTGGCTCCCGTTCTTGGCGTTCGACAACGTGCGAGCCTGTCCGATCAGTCCGCGAACCTGAATCTGGATCGGGGCGAAATCGCGTTGCTTGATGATAACGGTCACGGAGCGAGCTTCTTTGGAGCTGCCGTCGGCTCGCATGGTGGCAACGGTCGTCCAACCGGCGGAGTCAGGTTTGCGGTCGTCGCCATCATCCAGGAGGAGTTCGACCGTGGCGTCGTCGAGTGTGTCTTCGGTGGCGAGCGAGTCAAAAGCGGGCGGATCAGCATCGGCTTCGACGGTCCCGAAGTCTTCGGTATCGGGGCCGGTTCGGATGCGTGTCTTGTCGGAGTTGATGGCGACTCGAATCGGAACTCCGCGTTCCATCGCTTTGGCTCGTGCTTCGGACAGCCGCGTCCGAAGAATATCAGCCGCGGCCCGTTGTTTGGTGTTGCCGTAGAAACCGTCGAGGGACGGAACAATCACCGCACCGAGGATGAGAATCAGTCCGAGAACGACCGTCATTTCCAAGAGGGTGAAGCCAGGGCGACGAGTGCGGCTCATGGAAAGACCATCTTGTGAAGTTACGTGATCGGTAGATGTTGTGACCCTTGCGACCCCGGTGCTTCTCTATCACTCACCGCAGCCAATCTGTCCGAGCCTGAGCGCCAAGCGAGGTTCAAACGTGCCCCTCGCTTGGCGCTCAGGCTCGGACAATCCGCCGTCACTGCGGCGGCCACTGAAGCGGCTGCTGCTTGCTCGGAGCCCCGTTACTATGGACGTAAACACGCGTGATTGAGCTTCCATCTGCTTGGCCCTGTTGTTGGGTCGTGATGAAATACGACTGGCCCCAAGGGTCAATCAGTGCGTTTGGGTTTTCGAGGAGCGGTCCGACTGTCTGTTGCAGATTGCTCGGGTCCGGCCAGTCTTGGTTGTTCGCGTAGTACGTCTTGCACGCCTTTTCGATGGTCTGCATGTCGAGCTTGGCTCGGTTGACCTTGGCATCGTCCATGTAGCGGAAGATGGAGATGCTCGCGACGCCGGCGAGGATGACCAAGATGGCGACAACAACGAGCACTTCGAGCAACGTGAACCCCGCACGTCGCATTGCGCGTTGGCGAGCGTTCGGGACAGTCGTGAGCAGCATGGGAGGTTTCTCCTTGGTGGAAGCCCGGCGTGCGAGCAGCGTTCCGGGTGATCGCTTTCCTTGTCCTAAGTATAGACTACGAGGGCGTTAACCAATCATGAGAGGATGGTGTTTTGTGTTTCGCCGCAGCCCCAACGGGGCTGCGTTTTGCGCACCGACCCCGCCCATTGGGGCTGCGGCGAAAACAATAATCATCCCACCGCCGACCCCATCTTAAACACCGGGAGCAGCAACCCGGCGACAATCAGCAGCGTGATGCCAGCCATCACCAGCAGCATGATCGGTTCGAGCAACTTCACCATCAGGTCGAGGTTGCGTGCGGTGCGCTTCTCAAGCCCGTTGGCAACGTTAATCAGCACCGTTTCCAGGGTATTCGCTTCTTCCCCGATCGTAATCATTTCCACGACATCGGTTGGGAAGTACCCGCTGCGACGGAGCGGGTCGGCGAGCTTTTGGCCAGCCGTCACGTTCTCCGCACTCTTTTCGATCGCCAGTGAGAGCACCTTGTTGCCGGTGGAGTCTTTGGCGATGTTGAGAGCTTTCAGGATCGGAATGCCGTTGTGCAGCATCGTGCCAAGGATTCGACAGAAGCGCGACAGTGCAAGATTCATAAAAATCGGCCCGAACAGCGGCAATCGAATCTTCCACTTGTCGGCCCACATGCGGCCGCTGCCGCGAGTCCAGCGCACGAACGAGATCGAGCCGCCAATCAATAGGAGAAACGTGAGCCCGCCCTGCCATGTCCGCAGGAAATCGCTGAAGCCCATCAGGTATTGCGTCAGCGCTGGGAGTTCGCCTTTCTCCTTCAGCTTCTCGAAGATTTTGGCGAACTTCGGCACGAAGAAAATGATCAGGATGTTGAGGATCAGGAAGCCTGCGACAGCGAGGAACGCCGGATACGCGAGGGCACCGACCACCTTGGCCTTCAAGTCTTCCTGATGCTCGACGAACGTGGCGATTCGCTGGAGAACTTCTTCGAGGAAGCC
Source organism: Planctomycetota bacterium (assembly GCA_021413735.1). Taxonomy (GTDB): domain Bacteria; phylum Planctomycetota; class Planctomycetia; order Gemmatales; family Gemmataceae; genus Gemmata. The sequence goes on along the minus strand of JAIOPV010000243.1, from coordinate 23,003 downwards.
GCCTTCCTGACCTGCCCGAATCATGCTGACGGCCAGTTCACCGAAGACGTGCGGGTGCTGACCCATTGCCTGAGCCAACCCGGTGCCGTCTGCGACCTTGGCTCTCACATCTCGCAGCACCGCTTGCAGCGTCGGGTTCGTGCTCTGGCGTTCGAGCAGTTCGAGCGATCGCAGCAGCGGAACGCCGGAGTGCAGCAGGTCCGCGAGTTGCGAGTACATTGTCGCGAGCGCACGCCCCTTCACCTTCTTGGCGAAGAAGCCACCTTTGCCGCCGCCACCTAGGGGTTGGTTGCGTGCGAGGTCGATCTTTACGGGGAACAGCCCGCGACCATCGAGGATGAGCGCTGCCTCGCGTTCGCTGTTGGCCGTGAGCGTCCCGTTGGACTTTGCCCCCGTCTTGGCCATTGCGATAAAAGTGAAGTCTGGCATCGTGGTGTTTAGTGTTTGGAGTTTAGTGTTTTGAACATCGCGTCAGCGGTGGTGAAACGGGCTTGGTGGCTTTCTCCAAACACGAAACACCAATCACTAAACACTCGCTAACTGATGTCCCCGGCGGTCGTGCGGGTCACTTCGTCGATGGTCGTGGTGCCGTTGAGCACCTTGCGCCAGCCGTCCTGACGCAGCGTAATCATGCCGGTCTTGAGCGCTTCGAGCCGAATCACGCCGGAGTTCACTCGCTGACCCACCAACTCCTTGATGACGTCGTTGTTCACCAGCAGTTCGTGAATGCCCGTTCGGCCGCGATAGCCCGACTGCCGACACGCACGACAGCCGACGCCCTTCAGCAGCTTGCCATCGTGTGCCGCGACCGCTCCCATCATCTCGACCATGCCCTGCTGAATCGCGATGTCCGCGGCAGGCTTCAACGCACCGCCGGCCCGCAACGGGAAGTCCAACGGCACCGTATCCGGGTCCGGCACATACTGCACCTTGCACTCGGGGCAGATCGTGCGGACGAGCCGTTGAGCCATGACGCCTTCGACCGTGCTCGACACAAGGAACGGTTCAACGCCCATGTCGATCATTCGAGTGAAGGCCGATGGGGCGTCGTTCGTGTGCAACGTGCTGAACACCATGTGACCGGTCAGCGACGCCTGAATCGCCATCTCGGCCGTTTCGAGGTCGCGGATTTCGCCGACGAGAATCACATCCGGGTCGTGACGCAGAATCGAGCGAAGGGCGTGCGCGAAGGTCATGCCGATCTTCGCGTGCGTCTGAATCTGGCTGATGCCGTCCTGGTGGTATTCGACTGGGTCTTCCACCGTGATGATCTTCGTGACTTCGTCCTTGATCTCGTTCAACGCCGAGTACAGCGTCGTGGACTTACCGGAGCCGGTCGGGCCCGTGACCAGAACGATACCGTGCGGGCGGTCGATGAGTTGCTTGAACGTGTTGTAGATATCCGGCAACATGCCGCAGCTCTTGAGGCTGAACGCCATGCGGCCCTTGTCAAGCAGACGCATGACGATGCCTTCGCCGTGCGTCATCGGGATGATCGACACGCGAACGTCGATCTCGCGGCCCTGCACCTTCATCTTGATGCGACCGTCTTGCGGCAGTCGCTTCTCGGCGATGTTCAGCCTCGCCATGATCTTGATGCGGCTAATGATCGCCGACTGAAAGCGATTGATCTCCGGCGGCAAGTTCTGAATCTGAAGCAGACCGTCGATGCGGTACCGAATGCGGATGCCCTTCTCTTCGCACTCGACGTGGATGTCGGACGCTCGCTCATTCGCCGCTTCCACCAGAATCTGGTTCACGAGCTTGACGACCGACGCTTCCTGAGCTTGCTTCGCGAGTTCCGAGTCATCGGCTTCGATGCCTTCAAGGAACTCGATGTCGTCCTGGCTCTTGGCTTCTTCCGCGAGAGCCGCGACGGTGTCGCCGCCGACGCCGAAGTGCTGCTTGATGAGGCGGGTGATTTCGCGGTGCGGTGCCAGCACCGGCATGACGTGCAGCCCGGTGAGCGTCTGAAGTTCGTCGATGGCGTAGGCGTCGAACGGGTCGCCGGTCGCCACGACGAGCGTCCCGTTGTGCCGAGCGACGGGCATGAGGTTCTTGCGGTGAACGAGCTTCTGCGGCATCGCCGCGAGCACGCTCGGGTCGATGGTCATTCGCGTGAGATCGACGAGTTCGAGGCCGAATTCTTCAGCGAGAATCGGCAGCAAGGTTTCTTCGCGGATGAAGCCTTTGTCGATGAGAACTTGATGAGGAGGGAATCCGGGCGCACTCTTGATGGCATCGGCGGCACGGATGCGGTCGTTATCGGAGAGGAGACCGCGAGCGGAGAGCGTTTCGAGCAATTGCATGGCGACCCCGTGTGCCCCGATATTACCCGCCGGGGGCCGCGAGAGTTTCGCGTTTCGGTGTGACTTCAACGTTTGGAGGAGAAGGCGGCCTGCCGAATTCTCATCCACCAAGATGAGCGTAATCGATTGTAGCTCGCCAGAAATGAGAATCTGCTGAAACAGGGCAAACGGTGACGGTTAGTCGCCGATACGAACGGAAAGGCTGGGCGCTGGCGTGGCAACTGGAACCGGCTCGATATATAGTGCGCCAACAGGAGGGTTAGCGATGGGCAAACTTCGCGTGCAGGAATTCGGAGAACTTCACGTTCCGGCGTGGGTCGTGGATCACCCCTCATTCCTCAAATGGCTGCGCTCGGGAGCTGTTCCTGAAGACGTGCGAATCGGGTACATCAATAACCAGGTGTGGACCGAAACCATGCCAGAACGAGCCTTTCCCCACAACCAGATCAAGATGCGACTCTCGAGCGTGCTAGGCCCGTTGGCGGATGAAAATCGCTCTGGTGTGTTCTTCTGCGACGGCATGACATTTACAAGCGAGGCCGGCGGGTTCACGAGCGTTCCGGATGGAATCTTTGTGTGCCGAAAGACCATCGACGATGGACTGGTGCAACTCACGGGCGGTCGCCGAAGTCATCACGACACCGAACTGACCGGAATCCCCGATCTTGTCATTGAAGTCGTCAGCGATTCCTCGGAATACAAGGATACCGAGTGGTTGATGGCGAATTACTGGAATGCCGAGGTGAGCGAATACTGGCTGATCGACGGTCGTGAAGAACCGCTACGATTCACGATTTACCGGCGGGGCGAGAAGGGGTTTGTCGCGGTTCGGCGTTCGGAAGGATGGAACCGCTCCGCAGTTTTGGAGCGGTCGTTTCGGTTTGTCGCTGGACCCGAAGAAATGGGCTTCCCCACTTATCGGTTTGAAGTCCGCTAACCCCCCACATCACAACTGCACTTCAGGCAACCCCCCGGCTTGTGGCGCATTCGCAGCACTCGCCACACTCGCCGCCAACGCCACATACGCCTTCGCAACCGGCGAATCCGGATACTTCCGCACAATCGGCTCGCCATTGTCGCCGCACGCAGCAACCTTCGGGTCAATCGGCAACTCACCCAGAAACGGCGCGTTGCTTTCGAGAGCCAGTTTCATGCCGCCGCCGACGCCAAAGATCGGTGTCTTGTTGCCGGCCGCGTCCGTGAAGTAGCTCATGTTCTCGACAATGCCCAGGATCGGCACCCGCACCTCGCGGAACATCTTCACGCCTTTGCGTGCGTCGATCAGGCTCACTTCACCGGGTGTTGTCACGATCACGGCACCCGTCAGTGGTGCGCTCTGGCTGAGCGTCAGTTGTGCGTCGCCGGTGCCAGGTGGCAGGTCGATGATGAGATAGTCGAGCGTTCCCCAGTCGATCTGGGCGAGGAACGATTGCACGGCCTGTGCGACCTTCGGGCCACGCCAGATCATCGCCGTTTCGGGAGGGATCAGGAAGCCCATGCTCATCAGACGGATGCCGAACTTCTCGATCGGAAACGGCGTCGTGTTCTGATCGACTTTGCCGAGGCCGAACATGATCGGCACGCTTGGCCCGTAGATGTCGGCATCCATGAGCCCGACGGCTTTGCCGCTCATGTGCAGAGCCATCGCGAGGTTCGCGGCAACGGTCGATTTGCCGACGCCGCCCTTCCCGCTCGCGACCGCGATCACTTGCTTGACGCCGGGGAGAGAGAGCTTTTGAGGCATTCCGGGATTCATTTGTTTTCCTCGCCCAACTGGCGCAAACGCTCAACGGGATAGATGCCCGTGTCGTGGCCGTCGTTCCAGGTGATTTTGTACGCGTAGTGCCCCATCGGCTGCATCGCCACGGGTTGCGGCGGACCTGCCGCGGCTTCTTGCGGAGTCAGCACGCGAAACGGGTCCGGCGGCTTCGCTCGCAATTCGATGCAGCTTGCGCACGGACAGTTCGCTCGCAGGTGACGCCACGTTGAATTCGTGGTGACGCCGTCGTTCCACTGAATCTGAAGTCCGTCGCCCACCCGCTTGAGGGAGAGGGGTTGTAACTCACCGGCCATCACGCCCCCTGAGTCGGGAGAACAATTCCACACTGTCAGGATATGAACTGCTCGTGTTGGTCTAGCCGCTTGCGGCGTAGCGGATCAGAGTCACGCTACGCCGCAAGCGGCTAGATTCACCGAATCACCTTGCGGCTGAACGCAACGATGAACAGCCCGAACAGCAGCGTACCCAGCACGCTCTCGACCATCACGGGCACGTTCATCCAGCCTTTCGCAATCTCGCGGATGCCACCCATTCCCGACGTGAACACCGATACGCTCGTAATCAACCCGATCATCACGCGGTTGCTCGTGTCGGTGACCTCGTCATCCGGGAACGGTAACTTCTCCGCGTGGAATTGCTCGACACCAGCCCCGTAGAGCGTGGCGAACCCCAGGATGATGACCACCGCCATTCGCACGGCCCTCGCGGGGTTCGTGCCGTAACCGCAGCCGATGTCGAGGAACAACCAGTCGCAGAATCGGCGGACCTTCGTCCACGGTCGGTTCCAACTTGCTTTCGTGGCGAGCCGTTGATTCACCTTGAAGCGATAGAACGCCCAGTCCTCGTCGTTGAATCGGTGCTGACCCTGACAGCACTTCTTCAGCAGTCCGTATTCGTGCATCGCCTGTTCGTGCTGCCCGGAAAGTTCGCTCGCGAGCCGTCCCTCGACTTGCTCTGGACGCACCAGCAAGCGTTCCGCCACGGCATTCGCGAACGCGAACTTCATCTCTGGTCCCTGCTCAATTCCCTCCAGATAAACGAAGTCGTGCAGTTTCGCCTTCGACATGTCGAACAGCTTCTCGAAGCGACAGCCATCTGCCTGGAACTTCTTGTGAACCGTGGCCCCGCGAAGCAGGAAATCGTCGGCGAATGTGCAGCCGGTGAAGATCAACCCTTGATCGCAATGCACGCTGCGGAAGTCTGCGTCCTGATAGAACTCGCACGACTTGAACTCACCCCAGCACTCCAGTTTCGCCTCCCACCAACTCACCTTCTGACGAAAGACGCACTTCTCGAAGTACGCCTTACCGCGAAACTCCGCTCCGTTGAAGAACGCCTTGCCGACAACCGTCAGTTGAAAGAACCGCGACTTGCTCACTGTGCAAGCGTTGAAGCCGAGGTGACCTTCAACTGTGACCGGCTTCCCGAAAATGGGCCGGTCGAGGGAGCAACCCACGAACGTGAGATCGCCTCTGAAAGTGGCCGCGCCGACTTCCATTTGCGAGAGCACGCAGTTTTTGAACGTGACCGTTGCGGGAAACTCGCCCTTCAGCTTCAGTCGGCGAACGCGGACGTTCTCAACTGGCTTGCCAGCTTTGATGAGTTCATACACATCAGACGCCGGCATCTCGGGGCGTGTGTCGCCCGGACCGTGATGGCTCGCGGAAGCGTGAACTTCTGGCGTCGGGTCGTCGCTCGATTGGCTATCGTCGGACATGGGGCACCTCATACTGCGCCCGAGAACGCCGGGCAATTCAAGACCTGCCTACAACACCGGGAAACAAGAGGTCAGTCAGCCGGATTCGGTGTAGCACCCGTTTCGGGGGCTTACTCGCGGGACAGCGCCTCGCCCCAGATGTTGATTGTGGTGGTGAACTCGCCCGGATCGGAGGCCACGATCTTGATAGCGATTGGGATGAAGCTCTTGCCCTGGTACTCCGGCGAGGCGGTGTATTTCGTGATCTTACCCTCGGCCGCCAGCGGGCCGATGACGTTGTTGTCGATCCCGGCTTTGATGCTGGCCACCCCAACCGGGACGTACAGCGTGTTGAGAGTGTTGTCCGTGCCGCCGAACTCCAACGGCATGAGGAACAGCTTCTCTAGGCCGCCCCGCTTAAACAACTCCAGCGCCTTCTCGCGGGAGTCGATGGCCGAGAAGTCCGGGCCGTTCGGCTGGGGAGACTTCTTATTGAACCAACCGAACATCAGTGCGTCCTCCGCTGCCGAAGATGGGTTTTGTTTGCACGAACAAACCACCCGCTCACTGCGTCGACACCGCGACTTGGCTCAACCAGCCTCACATCGACGCCGAAGCACATCAAGCAATCGCGATCAACTCCCGACTCTGCTCTTGGGACGCAGCCTTGGTTTTCAGCCTGAAAGGCTGGCACAACATAGCCCGGGGCAACGCCCCGGGTTCGACGGTCCATCAAACGTGCAATCTGAAAGACTGCGACATCACGCTTGTCCCAGTCTTTCAGACTGGAAGATCATGGGGTGAGATCGCGAACCCAGGGCGTTGCCCTGGGCTATGTTGTCCGACTCTTTCGGAGTCAAAACAATGGCTGCAATTCGTGCCGTCAAACCGTGACTTACAACGCTAAATCTCCGCGCTGACTTTCGGGAACACCGCAGCGGCCTCGTCAATGAGCATCTGATACTTCCCGGCATACCGCGTCGCGAAATGGATCAGCACCAGTTGCTCGACCTTCGCGAGCTTCGCCAACTCCCCGGCTTGCGGCGCAATCATGTGCTTGTACTGTGCGGCCTGTTTCGCCTGCGCACGTGCGTAGAAACTGTCGCAGTAGAGCCGCCACGCACCCTTCGCGAGCTTCAGTAATTCGGGTTGCACCGCATCCGAAAAGAACGTGTCGGTGATGTAGGCAACACGAGCACCCTGCGACTCCGTGAAGTAATTCGCAGCCAGCGTTTCCAGCGTGAAGTTGCCACCGTTGAGTTCGATCTTGGTCTGCATATCCGCACCCGCTCGCAGCAATCGCAGTGCTTCCTGAACCCAGATGCCGGTCTTCAGTATCCCTGTCGCGAGCTTCGACGGGTCCGGATGATAGCCGCTCTTTTCCGCGAGCGCAAACGACAGACACGGAACCGTGTGATCCGCGTGAACCGCCTCCACTCGCAGGTCGGCGTTCTCGTAGCACACAGGACCGGTCCAGGCCGTTTCGACCACCACCGGTTCGGGGAACTTCTTGGTGCATTCCAGTGTCGCCGTGCGCATCTTGCCGGGCAGCAATTCCGTGATCTTCACCACGATCTTCTGGAACGGGAAGAACGGGTATTCGTAGGCCGTGATGCGGTCGTACACCTTGCGGATCGTGTTCACCGGCCCGAACAAATGGAGGATCTTATCGCGGTCCATGTTCGCACGAATGATGCGATCCAGCCCGATGAAATGATCGACGTGGTGATGCGTGATGAACGCCGCTTCGAGGTCGCCGAGCTGCGCCGCGGTGAGGCCACAATTCTCGCCGCCATCGAAGAGGAGAGCGTTGTCGCCGCCTGGGTAATCCAGATACAATACGGGGTCGCCGGTTGAACCGTTGACAAGTTGGACAGTCGAAAACGCACGCGCGGCCATGTGACTCCACCAGTTGGGTGTATGAGAACGCGACAGGTCGAGTTCTCATTCAGTCGCAATTTGATTCCGGAATCAATTCTTCGTTCCGGGGCTGGGCAGATTTCAATACTCTCGCACGAGTTCTTGAACTAATGTCGCATGTCCTTTCTCAAGAGGATGATGCGAGCTATTCCTGGTTAAACCAACAATCTTTCTTCCGGACGACTGAGATGGTTCCGGACCTGAAACGATGGTTCCGGGTCTGAAATCGATGGTTCCGGACATGGGGTGGGGAAGTGGGCCGGAACCAATGTAGAGAGCCGAATTCGGTCGGTATTGACCCGCACGTCACAGTTCGGTTGTACTCAGCGCTTCTGACCCCGACCGCCAGGGATTCCCAAATGGCCCGATTCACCTCCGCCCTTGTCGCAGTCATCGCACTGCTCGCCGGGGATTCGCGTTGCCAACTCCTGGCAGCCGACGCACCCGTGAACCTGACCGAGAAAGTCGGCACCGACACCCGCACGAAATCCACTCTCATCCTCGACCTGAAGGGCGAGTTGTTCTTCGTCTTGGAAGGGAAGAAAGAATCGGTCAAACTGGAAGCCAAGGCACGCCACATCTTCGCCGAGCGAGTGCTGGCCGTGACCGACGGAATGCCCAGCGTCACCGCTCGCGCTTACGAGAACGCGATCGCCTCTGTGGTGGTTTCCAATGAGAAAACCGACCGCGGTTTGCCCGCTGACCGCCGGATGATCGTCGCGAAACGCAACGCCGACGGGTTGCTCTGCTACTCGCCCACCGGAGCGCTGAGCCGCGATGAACTCGACCTCGTGACCGAGCACTTCAATCCGCAGTGCCTCGCGGGGTTGCTGCCTGGCAAGGCAGTCGAAGTTGGCGACACCTGGACCGTGACCGATGCCGCCGCACAATCCGCTTGCCTGCTGGGAGCAGTGTTCAAGTCGCAACTGACCGGCAAGCTGACAGCCGTGAAAGACGGCGTTGCGACGTTTACGATCGACGGCACGGTTGAGGGAATCGAACACGGCTCGAAGGTCTCGATGACCGTGAGTGCGACCGGCACGTTCGATGTGACTGCCGAGCGAGTGAGTGGCCTTGAGTGGAAGCAGAAGGACGACCGCGAACAGGGGCCAGTCAGCCCGGCGTCGAAGGTGGAAGCGACGGTGACGCTGAAACGCGAGGCGATTGCCGAGTTCCCGGTCGATCTCTCGGATGCCGCGATCGCAAAGGTTCCTGAAGGCGACGTGCCCGCGACGATGACTGCACTTCGGCACGCTGACACGAAGGGCCGCTACACGCTGCTGCATTCGCGAGACTGGCACGTCACCGGGCAGACCGACACGCACATGGTGTTGCGGTTGCTGGATCGCGGCGAGTTCGTGGCACAGGCCACACTGAGCGTCTGGCGGAAGGCAGAACCCGGCAAGCACATCGCGGCAGCCGACTTCAAGAAGGCGATCACGGAAGCGCCTGGTTGGGTGCAAACGAAAGTGCTGACCGATGGCGAGTTGCCGATGACCGCTGGCCGCTGGCTCTATCGCCTCACGGCCGAGGGAAAGATGGACGAGTTGCCGGTGGTGCAGACGTTCTACCTGCTGGCGAGTCCGCAAGGCGATCAGTTTGGCGTTACGGTTGCGATGAAGCCTGAGCAAGTGAGGGCCGTGGGCAACCGTGATCTCGATCTGGTGAAGGCGATTGAGTTCGGAAAGAAGTGAGTGGCGAATTGCATCTGCGGCGTCATCTGCGATAATCCCGGGAACCCACCGCCCGGTTCCGGTTCGCCGGGAAGCTAACCACCACTTTTTCGAGACGCCGCCAATGAGACGCCGTGTTCTGCTTGCGTTCTTCACCCTCTCGCTCACGCTGACGCTTTCCCCTGCCGCCGATTGGTCGCGGTTTCGTGGCCCGAACGGCTCAGGCACCGTGGAAGGCGAACTGCCCGACATCAACCCAAAAGCTCCGTTGTGGAAGGTCGAGATTCCGGGCAAGGGTGTGAGTTCGCCCATCATTGTCGGGGGGAAGATCTACCTCCAAACTGCCTCGAAAGACGGCAAGACGCGCACGCTGCTGTGTCTGAACGCAGCCGACGGCACGACTGCATGGTCGAAGGACGTGGCGGGCACTGAAGGACACACTCACGCCAAGAATTCGCTGGCATCCAGCACACCGGCGTGTGACGGCAAACAGATCTATTGCGTGTGGTGGGACGGCACCGGCGTTGCATTGCACGGATACGACCTCACCGGCAAAGAACTGTGGCGAACGTCGCTCGGCGGCTACGCCAGCCAGCACGGCCCAGGGTTTTCGCCAGTGGTTCATGAGGGGCTTGTGTTCGTGAACGTGGACGACGACGAACATGCGGAACTGGTTGCGTTGGACATCAAGACCGGCGAGAAGAAGTGGATCAAGGAACGGAAGCACGTTCGGGCCAGTTACTCGTCGCCGTTCATCCTGAAGCGAGACGACAAGACGCCTGAGTTGATTCTCGGCACAACCACGGCGATCACGTCTTACGAGCCGGCGACGGGCAAGGTGAACTGGAACTACGATCTCGTTTGGCCGAAGGGCAAGATGCCGTTGCGAGTGGTCGCGCATCCGGTGTACGTCAGCGGGTTGATCGTGATGTCGAGTGGTGACGGCGGCGGCTCACGATACATGGTTGCCGTGGACCCAGATAAGAAGGCTCCCGCGAAGGTGTGGGAACTGAACAAGGAAGTGCCGTATGTGCCGTGCATGCTGACTCGTGGCGATCTGCTGTTCTGGATTGGCGACAGCGGCGGCAGCTTCGCCTGTTGTGCCGATGCGAAGTCGGGGAAGGTACTTTATAACGAACGGCTGAGTGCCAAGCCGCCGTCCGCGTCGCCGGTGATGGTCAACGATCAGGTGTTGACGATCGCGGAAGACGGCGAGTTCGTGGTGTTCAAGGCCGGAGCGAAGTTCGACGAAGTGAGTCGGGCGAATCTCGGTCAGGGTGTGTTCGCGTCGCCCGCGGTTGCCGACGGCAAGGTGTTCATCCGCGGAATGACACACCTGTTCTGCTTCGGGAAGAAGTGACGCCACAAACGGCCGGGTATCCCGTGTGTCGAGATTCGCTATGGTTGAGGTGGTCGCCAAGGGTCTCTCAACTCGGCATGTGAACTGAGTCGTTAGGCCCCGGAGGTCGTCATGGTTCACGAGCCAAACGGCACTCCTTCAGAGGAGCCACCCATCGAACGGTTCCTGCGGGAGCGAGCGGGGCTGTTGACGGGCCTCCTCCTCGCCGCCGCAACAGGGCTTGTTCTCCTCGCCGTTTTTGGGCAGGGCCAAGGAGCTGGGGCGGCACTCTGCCCCGCAATTCTGTTCGTGGTCGCAGCGATGTTGCCGGGATGGTTCCTTCTCCGACAACGGGTAATGCCAGCAGAGAGCAACGAACGGCACACCAACGAGGAAGCGGATTCGAGGGTAAGTCGGTTGCTCGGGCAGAACGCGAGCTTGCTGAGAGAGTTGGCTGGCCTCATCGAGAAGGACTCGCGTGACGCTGCCACCGAGGGCGGGTTCGGGAGTGCCACCCGGATTCGAGCGATCGGAGAAGAGCTTGATCGGCAAGGAGGCATCGAGCTGATGCGTGCGGCCTATTCCGAGGTGAGGAGGCGAGGGCCGTACTTCTCGGATCATATCTGGGATGGCATCGGGGATTGGCGAGCCTGATTGCCAGGTCAGGTACTGCACCTGACCCGGCGGTTACACTGCGAACTGGTCGAGAAACGCCTTGGCCTTGCGTGCGGTGTTCACCGAATCGTAACTGTGCCGGCTCAGTTCGACGTACACGCCGCCGTCGTAGTTCGCGTCTCGCAAGCCCGCGAACACGTCGGCAAAATCCACCTCGCCTTCGCCGAACATCAGATGATCGTGAACGTCAGCCCGCATGTCCTCGATATGGACATTCCACAGCACATGCTTCCAGTCTGTCAGGAACTTGCTGACCGGTAACTCGCGATTGCACACGAGATGCCCGACGTCCATGGTGAGGCCGAACGAGGGATGATTCACGCTGCCGTGAAGTTCGGCGAACTTGTCCATCGTGTCGATGAACATGCCGGGTTCCGGCTCGAAGGCGAGTTGCACATTCCGTTCGACGGCGAACTCGGCGAGGCGCTCAACCCGATCCACGAGCCGCACCATTTGCACGCCGCCAGGAGCGTTATCCGCTGCAGTTCCAGACCAGAAGCTCACGCAATCGGCGTTCAGGTCGGCAGCGATGTCCACGCAGCGCTTGAGGAACTCCATTCGGGCGGCGCGTTCTTCGGGCGTCGGGCTGACGAGCGTGGGCTGATGTTTGCGACGGGAATCGAGCAAGAAGCGGGCACCGGTTTCTATCACACAGCGCATGTTGTGCCTCGCGAGTTGTCTGGCGAGGCTTGCTGTCTGAACCGACAGATCGGGCGCGAACGGGTCGAGGTGGTGAACGTCGAGAGTGAGGGCGATGCCGCCGTAGCCGAGTTCTGCGAGTATCTCGACAGCATCCTCAAGCCGATGGTGTGCGAACCCGTTTGTGTTGTAGCCGAGGAACATGGCTGGCCTCGTTGAGTTCGCGGACCTTATGGCTCGCACTCAACTTTGTCACGGGACCATCTCCAGAATCTCGACTTCTGGCACCTTCTTGCGAAGTTCATCTTCCAGGGACGTGATAACCGTCATGATCGTCGCGGGACAACCTGCGCAGACCCCCGTGAGCCGCACGGAGGCGATGCCGTCGGTCACTTCGAGCACCTCGATGCCGTTGCCGTCGAGCAACAGCGCCGGGGCGATGTCGTGCTTCAAAGCGTGTTCGACGCGGTCGCGTAAGTCAGTCATGGTTTAACTCGGATCTATCGGGGTGATCGGCTGCGGCTTCGGCGTGTCAGGGGCACTGCTTCGCCGCAAACGGAAGTACCATAAACGCCCTCCAGCAAGGACGCCGAGAATAGCCGCAGCAAGCAACAGAATCAGCTCCCAATCGACTCCCTCGACGATGACATGCTCGGTGTGAACCTCGTGAATCGTTGGTGAGCCGTAGGCGAGATTGTGAACGGGTCTCCACACACTCACTTGTTGCCCGACCTGTATCCCTCGAGCAACCCCCGTAAGATCTCGAACTTGGGTATTCGCCGGAATTACCACCCAGTGATCGCCACGGATGGACGCATCATACCCATCTGGAATGAAACGGAGCCCGTTGGCCCGAACCAAGAAGCGGGTTTCGTGAGGATTTGAATAGACTACCCCGACGCGACCGACGAATTCCGGCCGGTCACGCCACCAAAGTAGGCAGGTAAGGACAGCAGCAACAGCGAGAATTACGAAAACGATCCGGCGTCCCAACGCAATGCCCTCTTCGTATTATGGCGGCTGTCAACCGAGTGCGTGTTTCGCGCCTTCGATGTCGCGTTTCAACTGTTCGACCAATTCGGCCGCGCCACCGAACGGGCGGGTTTCGCGAAGCCTCGCCACGAACTCGACCGTCATCGGTTTGCCGTAGATGTCGCCGGTGAAGTCGAGCAAGTGAACCTCGATCTTGCGGGCATCTTCACCGAAGGTCGGGTTCGGGCCAACATTCGCAGCCGCTCGCCACATTCTACCTTCGACCGCTGCTCGCACCGCATAGACACCGTTGCCAGGTAACACCGTTGGCACGTCTGCGAGGTTCGCTGTGGGGAAGCCAATGGTGCGGCCACGCTTCGCACCCGTGACGACATTCCCCGTGATTCGATACGGTCGGGCCAGCAATTCCGTGGCACGCCGCACATCGCCGGCTACAATCGCCGCACGCACGCGACTGCTCGATACGGGTTCGTCGGCGTGTTTCACCTGCGGCAATTCTTCGCAAGCCAGGCCCGCCGCGTCGCACAGTTCGCGAAGTGTGGCGTTCGTTCCGGCGCGGTTGCGGCCGAAGCGGAAGTCGTAACCTTCGACGATGCCTTTCGCGCCGAGTTGACGGGCCATCACATCCTCGAAGAACGCCTCTGGACTGAGTGCCAACAACGACGGGCTTGTTTGCAGGATCACGACGTGATTCGCTCCCGCAGCGTGCAGCAGTTCTGCGCGATCGGCGAGCGTGGTGAGTGGCGGTCGGATGGGTCCGGGGTGCAACACCTGATGCGGTGGCGGGTCGAACGTCACGGCAACCGCGGGACCGCCGAAGCTGCGGGCGAGTTTCTTCGCTTCAGCGACGAGCGCCCGGTGTCCGAGGTGGACTCCGTCGAAGTTCCCAACGGTGATGACACCGCCGGCGAATTCCGGGGGTGGGTATGCGAACCATTCGAGCGAAACCGTTGACATATCGTTATCTTGCGGCGCACGAGCGAACCGGAAAGGTGAATCAGCGTCTATTCTCGAAGCGAGGTCGTCCTTGTACGATGTCGTTTCGGATCTGTCGGTCGGCTGGATGATCGCCGCTTTGGGAAAGGATGAAGGATGAACGATGAAGGATGAAACAAAACGAGGCTCTGCCTTTGTCTTCAATTCATCCTTCATCGTTCATCCTTCATCCTTTCCCAAGGGGGAGGAAAGTCCGGGCTCCAAAGGGCGCGGTGGTGGATAACGTCCACCCCCGGTAACGGTTTGGGCCCCCCGGCCTGAACCGCCAGCGGGCGGGAAAGTGCAACAGAAAGTAAACCGCCAACCCAACGCGGAACTCGGAGGGCGGAACGCGGAATTAAAGCAAGATTGTCTTTCGTTCCGAATTCCGCATTCCGAGTTCCGCGTTGGAGGTAAGGGTGAAACGGTGCGGGGCGAAAGCCCTTAATGTAAGAGCGCACCAGCGACGAGGTGACTCGTCGGCTCGGTAAACCCCACCGGGAGCAAGGTCAAACAGGAGACAGGGTCGGCCCGACCCGTTACGATCTCCGGGTAGACTGCTTGATCCCACGGGCAACCGTGGGGCTAGATAAATGATCGTCACCCGTTCGCTATCACCGCCGGGCTCACGCCTCGACGCTCACAAGATTTCAGTCGTAACCGCCGCCGCCTTCGGAGTACAGATCCCCGAGTGCGCCGCCCTTGTAAATGCGCCGACCCAGGTTCGCGTTGTACGGCGTCCACGCGCTCGGATTGTTGCGGTCTTCCTTCAACTCACGCATCACCATGTGCATCCGCGTGTCCATCAGGTCGATCAGGTGCAGCAGCATCGCCTCTGGCGTCATCGGCACCTTCGGACTGCCGAAGTTCAACTCGCCGTGATGGCTCAAGATCATGTGATGCAACCGTAACATCACTTCACGCGGGATCGGCTCACCAGTCAACTCTGGCACCTTCGCGGCCATTTCGGTCAGCATCTCGACCGCGATCGGAATGTGACCGATCAGTTGCCCCTCGTCGGAGTAGCCGAACGCCCGGCTGTAGGTCAGTTCTCGCGTCTTCCCGGCGTCGTGCAGGAACACTCCCATCAGTAGCAGGTCGCGATCTACCCCCGGATACAACGGCAGCAGTTTGTCGGCTGCGTCCATCATCGAGACGACGTGTTCCAGCAAGCCGCCAACATACGCATGGTGAAGTTTCACGCCGGCGGGGCAAGTGGTGAAGCCACGCACGAACGCATCATCCATCATGAAGCATTCGGCCAGCGCCCGCAGATGCGGATTGCCGAGCCGCATCAGGTAGTTGCGCAGACGTTCCATCAACTTCGGAACGCTCTGCTCCGTGTGCGGTAAGAAGTCCGTCAGCTCGACCTTCTGCGGTTCAACCCGATCAACCGTGTTCACGATGACTTGCAACGTGCCCTGGAATAGTTGCACTTTCCCCGTGACGTGAAGAAAATCGCCTGGGTCGAAGCTGCGTGAAATCTGATCACCAGCGTTCCACATGCGACCCGAGATGCCACCGCTGCGGTCGCGGAGTTCGAGCAGCAGGTACAGATTCCCGTTCCGGTTCGCCCGGAGTTGCTTGTCTGTGACGAGGTAGACATCATCCAGATTGTCCCCGTCTCGAAGCTGATCCACGAAGCGACGGCTCATGCGGTGTCCTTGAAACAATTAGTCGGACCCCCGGCAAGCCGAGGGCTATCACTCACTTTCGCCGGGGCAGTTGGCACACCCCATCCTTGCACGGAACGAGATCGAATCGGTTCTTAGCGACCCACAGATACGCCTTGTGGCCAACCCACGGAACGCCAGGCACGTATAGCAGCGGAGCGAGCCAGCACACCGGCGGCAGTCGCCAGGCCATCCATCGGAAGGCATTGAAGCCTGCGAACGCTCGCTGACGATCTGGCGTCACCACATGCATCTCTTCGAGCAACCGCGACGGCGTCAACGGTTCGGCACACGGTGGCAGATTCGCTGTATCACGGCAATCCTGGTAATGCAACTGATGGAACCAGTCGAGCTTCTTCAGAATTCGCACGCCACGCTGACACAACGGGCACATCCCGTCGTACAGCACGACCCCCTTCCCTTCGGCGGGATCAGCGGCTTTCAGTGCGGTCATCTCGGCGGTGATCATGGGCGAACTCCGTGGATTGCAAAACCTTGCTCTGTCAATCCTCATTGGTTCCGGGCCACATCCCCACCCCACGTCCGGAACCAACCGTTTCAGGCCCGGAACCATCCATTTCAGGTCCGGAACCATGTTTCAGCCCCGGAACCATCTCTCTCGTCCGGAAGAAATACCATTGGAACATCCTGTGTCCCTTGCGATTCCGACGCATTTCCAGCGAGATATTCAGGTTGCGGCAAGCATCGATCACTCCAATCAACTTCCAATCTCGGTGGAACCAACCAAACACATCCGGAATCGGTGGGCGAAAGTCATTCTAACTCAGATACCGAACGGCGGGGGTAAATCCAACACTGTAGAATAGCGACGACCCGTTTCGCTACCTCTCCTCCTGGTGTGGTCGCTCCACACGACCGTCGAGAATTCCATGAGTTCCGCTGATGCTCCGCGATCGGTCACGGTTCCCGAGTTTCGAGCTGCGAAGGCTCGCGGCGTGAAGCTCGCCGTGGTCACGGCTTACGACTACACCTCGGCTCGTCTTTGCGACGAAGCGGGCGTCGATGCCATCCTCGTCGGCGACTCGCTCGGCATGGTCGTGCAGGGGCATCCGACATCGCTTCCCGTGACGCTCGACGAAATGATTTACCACACCCGTTGCGTTGTGCGGGGTGCGAGGCGTGCGTTGGTTGTGGCGGATTTGCCGTTCCTCACTTATCAGGTCAGCCCGCGACAGGCCGTGAGGAACGCGGGTCGACTGTTGAAGGAGGCCGGGGCGCACGCGGTCAAACTGGAAGGCGGCGTGCGGATGCGAGCGACGGTGAAGGCGTGCATCGACGCGGGCATTCCGGTGATGGGTCACGTTGGTCTGACGCCGCAAGCGTTTCACCAACTCGGCGGCTTCAAGGTGCAGCGAGACGCGGTTGCGTTGCTTGCGGATGCGGTGGCGGTCGAAGAAGCGGGGGCGTTCGCGGTGGTGGTGGAATCGGTGCCTGTGGACATCGGCACGCGGATCACGGCTGCTGTGAAGATTCCGACGGTGGGCATCGGAGCGGGTGCGGGGTGTGATGGTCAGGTGTTGGTGTTTCACGACATGATGGGTTTGTTCCCGGACTTCAAGCCGAAGTTCGCGAAGCGATATTCGGACCTCGGCAGCGCCGTGAAGCAAGCGGTGGAGACGTATTGCAAGGAAGTCCGCGACGGCAGCTTCCCCGCGACGGAACACACCTTCCGGTGAGGTAATTGATGATTGTTCTTCACCGAAAAGGGGAACGCTCTCCACTCGAATTCGTGCAGTTTAACCCTGACGGACGCTCATTGTTTGCTTCGAGCTACAACGGAGCGACGATTTGGGAGGAGTTGCCGAGCCCCAGTCCGCGGCTCCTGTTCTCCGAGTATCGCTACTTCCACAAGGTGCGATTCACAACCGACGGCAACTTTCTCATCACGAACCACAAAGGGCTGACGGTTTACGATCTGCATGCTCGCACCGACCGGTTGGTCCAATTCTGGACCTCATACGAGACTGACTTCGACCTTTCGGCTGATGGTCGCCACATTGTCGTCACCGAAGCGAATACTCCGCGAGGCCACGACGACGACATCCCCGGCTGGATTGCTTGTTACGCACTCAACAATCTCAAGTTGAACTCCGGCGAGTGGAAAGTCGCAATGTGGTCACAGGAGTTGCAGTACCATCCACACATTGGCCCGACCTGCATTGCGGGTGAACGTCTCGTGCAGTCTGCAAGTTGGGATCATCAGTTGCAACGGCATGTACCCCGTTTCGTTGTTCGTTCGTTGAAGACCGGAGAAACGCTCTCCGAGGTCAGAGGACCGGACATCACCTCCTCGCTTGTTGCGTCTCCTGATGGAAGACTCGCTGCCGTGGTGATGAATGCGAGAGTGCTTGTACTCTCCGTTGACGACTTCTTCAAAGCGGTCGTAATGCTTCGAAACGATGGCAAGAAGTACTTCACCGGGATCGCATTTCATCCGTCGGGGCGTTACCTTGCGGCAACAAGCAACGACGCCACCGTGAAGCTCTACGACACAACCTCGTGGCAGGTCGCGAAGACATACACCTGGAACATCGGTCGAATGAGGAGCATCGCGTTCAGTCCGGATGGCACGCTCGCGGCTGCGGGCAGCGACACGGGAAAGGTTGTCGTCTGGGATGTTGACGTGTAAACCGCGACTCGGAATGATGTGCAGAAATGATTGTCCTTGAAGGGCGAGTTGGACGTGACCAAGGGGATCGGGTTTGGTTCTCCCCTGACGGGCGTGGGCTTGTTGTCGCCACGCAAAACGGTCTTCGGATTTGGCGAGACTTCGCGGCCTCCGATGAACCCACCACTCTGTACGATCTCATCTACGTTTGGAACGTCCAGTTCACCCCCGACGGCAAGCGGCTGTTCGCCGCAAACAATGAGATTCACTTGGTGGACTTGAAAAGTATGTCAACCACGGTCGTGCCACTGTGGAATGGATCGGGGGCATTCTTCGGGCTGTCATCCAGTGGCGAACAACTCATCGTCGGGCAGACCGTTCACGGACCCAGAAACAAAGACACGCCAACCATGGCCGCCCGAAAGGTGAAGGGCAAAGGCGCTTTTCTGTGGACTCGTGATGTCGGGACTTGGTTCACTCCACCGTTGTTCCTTCCTGGCGACAAGGAGTTCGTTCGCCTGGAGTTGCCACTCAAATCCACCGGGTGGAGAATCGTCACGCACAGCACAAAGACGGGAGAAGAGGTTCGGAGTTCAGGAACGCTGATCGCTTACCCAGGTGAAAGTGTCCTGTCGGCGGATGGGTCTCTCCTCGCGGGCTTCGACGGCTTGTGGGTTCGCGTCTATCCAGTCACTCAGCCATCCGAGAAACCGATCGCCAGCATCAAGAACGACAACAAGAAGCGTTTCACGGGCATCGCGTTTCACCCGTCAGGGAAGTATCTCGCGACAGCAAGCAATGACGCCACCGTGAAGTTCTACGACACAACCTCGTGGCAGGTCGCGAAGGCATTCACCTGGGACATCGGCAAGATGCGGAGCGTTGCGTTCAGCCCCGATGGCACACTCGCGGCCGCTGGCAGCGGCACCGGCAAGGTTGTCGTGTGGGATGTCGATTTGTGATCGGCCGTCTACTTCCGGGTGACTTTGCGAACGGGCGGTTCGTGGGTTGGCTCGGCGAACGGCGTTACTCCCGGCAGCGGTCCCGGATTCGGCACGATCGCCGGCAACTCGAAGATCAGCGTCGGTGGCGTTCCGAACGTTCCGAGGTCGGGTCGGCGAATGAAGATCGGCGGTTCCGTCACGGTCGCGGGAGGCGGAACCCACTTCGCAGACCGTTTCGCCAACGGCGGTTCATTCGTGTAAATCGGTCGCAATGGCAGCGATAACATCCGCCGCGGCGTGTTCAATCCGTCGAACAGTTCTGCACGCGGCCCGATCAGCCCAACGGGAACAACCACGGCCTTCGACGGGAGTGGAGTGATCTCTGGCAGTTTGGGCGCCGTTGAAGTTACCGCACTCGGACGCAGTTTGGCAGGCATCGGGGCAAGCGACGGCGTGGCTCGCGCCGAGTTTGCGTATGCAAACGGCGGTTCAGCCGTCTGCTCGACGCCAGCATCACTCGTCTTCGGACTGCGGTAACCGTTCAGGTGGTAATCCCAGAGCGCCTGCTTCGCGGCGCTGCGAACGGTTGGATCCGGGTCCGTTTCCGCGATGGATTCGAGTGCTGCACCCGCAAGCGGGAACGTCGTCTTGAACTTGCCGATCACTTCAGCGGCAGCAGCACGAACCGCAGCCGCGTCTTTCTTGAGCGCAGCGATCAACGCGGGCATCACCTCGGGATGTGTTCGCGGGTCCGCATCCGCCAGTTCCGCAACCGCGGCTTTGCGTTTCTTCTCGTCGGGGTCTGTGCGGAGGAGTTCGGCCAGGAACCGCACGCGCGACTGATCCGGGCGACGGGTAAACAATCCGTTTCCGTCAGCGCGGGCCGCGACCGGAGCCGCGAAACCGGTGACGAGCACAACGGCGATGATGATACGGGTGCCGGGCACGGAGACGCTCCCAGATTCGGCCGAGGTCGCGAAGACCTCAGCTCGTAGAATCTGGGATCGACCAGAGAAGATGGGCGTTGTGTGTGAACTGGCACGAATCGGAATTTGTGCGGGCATTCGGAGGCGCACGACCGGTGCAGCAATTCAAACCGGCGCGTGCGTCATGCCGTTGCAATCGGCGAATCCGTTAGAACCCGCCAGGGTTGCCGTTGCCGGCCGTGGGCCGACCGATGGCTGCCTTTTCTTCCTTGCCGGGAGCAAGCGGCTTGCGGTATCCGGCCTTGTCGGGGTCGTTGTAGCGAGATTCGTTCGGCACATCCGTGTACAGTTCCTTGGACTCCGGCCGCATGTTGTACTTATCTTTGGCGCAGCCCAAGCTCAGCACAATGATGCCGAGGAACAGACCGAGCGCTCGCAGGGCGTCCCGCATGACGAACTCCGCCGCCGTGATGATGTTGAAGTGCGACTCAGATAGCGGTGGCATGCGAGATGTGCAAGACGAAAATGGTGTAGCGGCGGACTCAACGGGTCCGCATGTCGCCCCGTTGAGTCCGCCGCTACGCGAGAAACGAACTTGATAGGACGTTACTTTCCGGCCTTGGCGGCGACGTACTTCGCTTCGACAGCCTTCCAGTTCACCACGTTCCACCATGCGTCGATGTACGCGGCACGCAGGTTCTGGTACTTCAGGTAGTACGCGTGTTCCCAGACATCGACGCCGAGCACCGGAACCAGCCCTTCCATCAGCGGGCTATCTTGATTCGGCTTCTTGATTGCTTCGAGTTTGCCCGACGTCGGGTTGAACACCACCCAGCTCCAACCGCTGCCGAACTGCGTCAGGCCGTTGTTCTTCACGGTGTCTTTGAACTTGGCGAAGTCGCCGAACGCCTCGGTGATCGCGGTCGCGATCTGACCGGTTGGTTCGCCACCCGCACCGGCTCCCATGATCTCCCAGAACAGCGAGTGGTTGTGGTGGCCGCCGCCGTTGTTGATGACGGCTTGCTTCACGCTCGCTGGCACCTTGTTGATATCGCGCAGCAGCGTGACGATATCCAACCCGGCGACATCCGGAGCCGATTCGAGGGCTTTGTTCAGGTTGTCGACGTAAGCCTTGTGGTGCTTCTGCGAGTGAATCTCCATCGTCTTGGCGTCGATGTGCGGTTCGAGCGCATCGAATGCATACGGCAATGCGGGCAGAGTGTGCGCCATGGCTGAAACTCCTGGGAGGATTGCGGACCGCGACCGGCGATCGGTCAACGGTAGTGTAGGGATCAGCGCCAGTTGGTGGAACATTGCCCGCCGGAACCGGCAAGGCAGACGATAGGCAAACCCGATGCCACGCGGATCAGTAATCGAACGCGACGCCGAAGCCGAACCAGCTTTCGCGCGTGTTGTAATACTGCCCGAACGGCGAATGACCGGTGTAATACTGCCCGAAGACACGCGCTTCGCCGAACCGTCGCGTGCCATCTCGCCACATCCAGCCAAGTTGCAACGACAGATCCGGATCGTAGTTCACGGCTCCGTCGAATCGCACGTTTGCCGCCGCGAACGGCTGACCCCAGCACCCCGTGTTGCGGCGGCGAAGCCACTCGGTCCCGACGTCGAAGCGAAACGGAGACGGATTGCCAGGGACGTTCTCGTAAGCGGCCCACGCGGTTTCGCCATAGACCCGCAACCGATAATCGAAGAAGAACCGACCGAGGCCAAGAACGAGTTCGTCCTTGATGTAGTCGATCGGTGCCTGCCCCGTGATGGTGTGGATTTCGTCACCAAGATGCGAGCTGGTGTGCTCATAACCGATCTTCCCTTGCCACGGACCGCGTGCGAACGTGACCGGAAACCCGAAGCGGTAATCCGTATCCACGAGGTAGTTGTTCCGCGAGAATCGTGACGTCACGACCGCGAAGAAATCCTTCTGGATGGCCGTCTTCCATTCGGCGGGTTCGGCTCGAAACAGTCCGATCGTGCTGCCGATGGAGGTGTCGATTGTTTGCTGTGTGGTGGAGTTCGAGAGTGTCGTCGGCATCACCATGAACCGCGGCTCGCGTGGCATGGCCAGCGGTGGTTCCCAGAGCAGCGTTCGCGGTAGCCCAGTGTAGACGCCGCCGCTGCGAGTGCGGAACTGGAACGGATCGCCGCACGGCGGATGTTCGGGCGACGGCATCGGCGTTGGTGGCGGGAACACGCTCGGCGGAGGCCCGACCTCCGGGACCGGGTAAATCGGCTCGCCTGGAACCTGTCGCAGGCTCGTACTCGTGGGGCTGGTTGTCGTTGCGCCTGGTGGCAGCAACGCAGCACGTCGTCCGGTCTGTGGTGCGGTTGGTGCTGTGGGCGTTCTGTCGTCGGAGTTGACCGGGTAGCCTTGAACCTGTGCGAACGTCGGTTGAACTGCGAGGAGCGTTAATGCGACGACCGCGAGCCACTGCCCGAATGCGTTTCGCGTTCGAGAGGGGTGCCGGTTGGTCACCGTGGTTTCCCGTGCGGACCGGAGTCGGACTTCAGGGCGTCACGGAATTATCGGCGACTTCGCGAACCGTCTTGATGGATTAACCCGCAGAATCGGCTCAAATTAAGGATCGCAAATTTCGCATTGTGTTTGGTATGCCTACCCCTCCTGGCGGTCGGAGTCCGCCAAAAGGCATTGGTTTCAGGAGCGAACCCCAAGTGCTAGGAGTCTGTCCGAGTAATCCTGTCGTTTCTTTTCGCTGAACATGATCTCGCTGCCGGCCGAGGTCTCTTTGACCTCGGCCGGTCTGCGCGCACCGCCGCCTTCAAGTACCCGCAGGGCGAGTTGTGGCACGCCAAATC
>JAIOPV010000244.1 GCA_021413735.1 Planctomycetota bacterium | reverse complement strand
CTCAAGTATTCACATCTTCTGATTTAGCAGCGAGTTACATCATTCTATCCGGATTGTTCTCAGCGGCACCGTCCATGCATTGCGGGAACGGTTGTCGTGCCCGAATATGCAGCACCCCTGATTTTGCCGCATTCCTGGGTATTACCGCCTAACTCTTCCTCCGAAAGGTGACCTGATGAGTTCCCGTCGGTTGCTAGTCGCAGCGAGCCTCCTTCTCGCGTGTGCCGCGTTGCCCACGAACCGGGCACAGTCTCATAGCCCGAAAATTGGGCAGGACAAAGAAATCAAGGAGATCAAAGACAAAGTCAAGGACAAAGACCTCGACTCAAAGGACAAGGAGACTCCGCCATCGAAGTCCACGGTGAGCCAAAAAGATGTTGATGACCTCAAAGCATCACTCATCGAGCTGAAAACTAAGCTCACCGATGAAGCAAAAGCGGTGAAAGCGGCTGAGGCGAAGATCGAAGCTGCGACGAAAGCAGCGAAAGAAGCGACCGATGGCCTTGCTGACGCGAAGAAGTCCGCTGCGGATGCGATCGCGAAAGCAGACGCCGCCGAGAAAATTGCGGCCGAAGCGAAAGCTGGCAGCGGCGATGCGAAAGCAGCAGGTGAGAAGATCAGCGCGTTGGAGAAGGGCGCGGAAGAGGCCAAGAAGGCCAGCGAGAAGGTGACCGGCGACATCGGGGCAGCCGCAACCGTTGGAAAGCAGCGCGGCGACACCGCCTGGATGCTGACCAGTAGCGCGTTCGTGCTGTTCATGGTTCCGGGTCTGGCGCTGTTCTACGGCGGTATGGTGCGTCGCAAGAACGTTCTCGCCACGATGATGCAGAGCATGGCCGCTCTCGCTGTGGTCGGCGTGTACTGGCTCGCGATCGGATACAGCCTTGCATTCGGTCCGTCGGCATTCACGATTAGCGCAATGGGAGTCGATGCGGGTGGCCTCGTTGGATGGAGTTCGGATCTCCTCTTCCTCAAGGGAATTGAAGCGAGCGCGAACCTGCCGGGCTACGACATTCCGGTTTACGTTCACGTCATGTTCCAGGGCATGTTCGCGATCATCACCCCAGCTCTAATCTCGGGTGCAATCGCTGAACGTATCCGCTTTTGGCCGTTCTGCATCTTCATGATTCTGTGGGTCACGTTCATCTACTGCCCGCTTGCTCACATGGTTTGGGCGTGGGACTGGTTCGACCCAACGGTACCAGCCGCGAAACAAGGAGCGGCGGCGATTGGATTCCTCGGCAAGATGGGTGCGCTCGACTTCGCTGGTGGAACGGTCGTTCACATCGCGGCTGGCATGGCCGGCCTCGCGTGCTGCCTCGTATTGGGCAAACGGCATGGCTACCCGAAGACCATCGCTCACCCGAACAGCATGGTGCTGACGCTTCTCGGTGCTGGGTTCCTGTGGTTCGGTTGGTTCGGGTTCAACGGCGGTAGCTCGGTTCGTAGCGATAATCTTGCGGGTTCCGCGTTCGCCGCAACGCAAGCTGCTGCGGCTGCTGCTGGTCTCATGTGGATGCTCGTCGAGTGGATTCACAAGGGCAAGCCAACGGCTCTGGGGCTGGCGTCGGGAATCGTTGCGGGCTTGGTCGCGGTGACGCCAGCGAGCGGTTTCGTGTACATCGGCGGCGGCCTGTGCATCGGCGTGGCGGCTGCGGTTATTTGCTACCTCGCTGTAGCGCTGAAGAACAAGCTCGGATACGACGACTCTCTCGACGCCTTCGGTGTTCACGGCGTCGGCGGGTTCGTCGGTGCCGTGTTGACCGGCGTGTTCTGCTCTCAGTTGGTTCAGTCCGCAAGTGCAGACGGAATGTTGGCCTTCACCGCTCACCGCGCGAAGTACGAGAAGATCAAGCCTGTCATGAAGGACGGCAAGCCGACTGACAGCCCAGAGTTGGAGAAGCTGAAGAAAGAGGCCGAGGAAGCGAAGAAGAAGTTCGACACGAAGAACACGGAGTTGACCGCGAAACTCGAAGAACTTGCCAAGGCAGAAACAACTGCACAAGAAGCATTCGATGCTGCCGAACCCGGCAAGCGAGATGACAAGGCCGACGCACTCACGGATGCCAAGGACAAGACCAAGAAGGAAAAGGAAGACCTGTCGAAGTTGGAAGCCGAGGCCGGCGTCGCGGCGGGTGCTGTCACCACGATGGAAAACGAGATCACACAACTCAAGGGCATCATCGACACGCAGGATGCGAACAAGAAGACCTCGATGTCGCAGTTGATGATTCAGATCAAGGCTGCGGGTATCTCGGTGGTGTTCGCGTTCGTCGGGAGCCTGCTTCTGTGTGTTCTGACGCAAGCAATCACGCTCGGTCGGTTCAAGACGAACGAGAAGGGTGAGGCCGATGGGCTTGACCGCACGGAACACGGCGAAGTCGGCTTCGACTTCAGCCCTGCAACGGAATCGGTGACGGTGGTCAACACCGAACCTCGCGCTGCGGCAGCACCAAAGGGCAACGGCAACGGTCGGTTCGAGCTTCAACTGAACGGGACCGAGGCCGGAGAACTGATGAAGGTCTGGACCGACCTGTGCCAGCCAACGGATGGCCCGGTCGATCCGAACTTCCTGGCGGTCTACCCGTATGTCACGACCGTTCGCGGGACGACATTCAAGTTCCGTGGTGGCGATCAGGCTGAAGTGGCGAAGCGGCTCTCTGCTCTCCTCACCAAGCACCTTGGCAAGTCGGTGAAGGCGGTGAAGGCGACCTGATCGTCCGACGTTTCGAGGTCGCCCCAACTGGGGCGACCTGTGTTGAGGCTGCTCCGACGGCGCAGCCACTTAACGTTCTCCTCCACCCCACAACCACACGACCGATTCCATGAAACTTGTTGTTGCGATCATCCGCCCTGAAAAGCTCGAAGATGTGCAGAAGGCGCTCGCTGAGCGCGATGTCTACCTCATGACCGTCAGCGATGTCCGCGGTTGCGGTCGTCAGCGCGGTTACACCGAAGTCTACCGCGGCACGGAGGTGCAGATTCGCCTTGTGCCGAAGTTGAAGCTGGAGATTGCCGTAACCGAGCCTTTCGTTGAGGCAACCATCGAGGCGATCGTTCACTCGGCCCGCAGCGGCGAAACGGGCACCATCGGCGACGGAAAGATTTTCGTGCTGCCGCTCGAAGACGCTGTCCGGATTCGCACAGGCGAACGCGGCGGCGAAGCGATTGGACCGTAATTTACAACGACAGAATGTCGTTCACCCCAAGCCCACCCGTTGCAACGGGTGGGCTTTTGTGTACCCTCAGGCGTGCGCCCGTCACCTTCAACCCAATCACCACCATGCCGCGTCACCCGCTCGAACCGCTCTCCGCCGCGGAAGTCGCAATCGCTGTGCAGGTTCTCCGCGATTCTGGAAAAATCACGCCGACCACACGCTTCGTCAGCGTCATGCTGAAAGAACCCCTCAAAACTGAGATTCACGGTGGCGCGAAGTTGCCCAGACACGCGGCAGCGGTGCTGTTCGACAACGCCACGAACTCGTGCTTCGAAACGGAAGTGAACCTCACTGCGGGCACGGTAACGGCGTACAAGCACATCCCGGATGTGCAGCCGACGATGACCATCGACGAGCAGGTCGAGTGCGAACAGGCCGTCCTGAACTGTCCCGAGTTCGCGGCCGCGTTGAAGAAGCAGTACGGCATCACCGACACGAAGCTCGTGATGGTCGATATCTGGAGCGCCGGTTACTACGGCACAGCCGAAGAGAAGGGGATGCGACTCGCACGCCCGCTGTGCTTCGTCCGCAGCGACCCCACCGACAACGGCTACGTTCGCCCCATCGAAGGCATTCGTCCCGTGGTCGATCTCAACAAGATGAAGGTGCTTCGCGTCGAGGAATACGGGCAGTGGCCGCTTCCGCCGCAGGCCGGCAACTACGCCGCGGATCGCGTACCTGGGAAACGCACCGACATCAAACCGCTCGCGATCACGCAGCCCGAAGGCCCGAGCTTCACCGTCGATGGCAACAAGGTTGCGTGGCAGAACTGGTCGTTCGTCGTTGGCTTCAACGCTCGCGAAGGGATGACGCTGCACAACATCGCTTACCGCGACAAGGGCCGCGATCGGAGCATCCTTTATCGGGCATCGCTGACGGAAATGGTCGTGCCATATGGCGACCCGACCGCCACGCAAGTTCGCAAGAACGCGTTCGATGTCGGCGAGTACGGTATGGGCATGTGCGCGAACAGCCTGCAACTCGGCTGCGATTGCCTCGGGCACATTCACTACCTCGACGCTCACCTTTGCGACAGTCGCGGCAATCCGTTGCGAATCCCGAACGCGATTTGCATGCACGAGGAAGACTACGGCATCCTGTGGAAGCACACGGATCGACGGCTGCCCGATTCGCCCGAGGTGCGGCGTTCACGGCGACTCGTGATTTCGTCGGTGTCCACGGTCGAGAACTACGAGTACGGCTTCTTCTGGTATCTCTACCAGGACGGCAACATTCAGTTCGAGATCAAGCTAACGGGCATTCTGTCGCTGGGTGCGACGCGGCCGGGCGAGAAGCCACCGTTCGGCACGATGATCGCGCCGCAACTCTACGCTCCGAATCATCAGCACTTCTTCAATGTGCGGCTCGACTTCAACCTCGATGGCAATGCGAACACGGTGCAGCGCGTGGATGTGGTCGCTGATCCCGTGGATGAGAACAACCCCTACGAGAACGCTTTCCGTGCGAAGGCGACGACGCTCGAAACCGAGAAGCAAGCACGCGCTCACCTCAATCTCGAAACGGCACGAACCTGGAAGGTGACGAACCCTCGCGTGCTGAATGCGGTCGGCGATCCGGTGGGGTATCGCTTCCTGCCGGGCGACAACTCGTATCCGTTGGCGTCGCCGAATGCGTGGTGGCGGAAACGAGCGGGCTTCGTGAATCATCATGTGTGGGTGACGCCGTTCGCGGAGGGTGAGAAGTACGCGGCCGGCGACTACCCGAACCAGAGCACCGGCGGCGACGGCCTGCTGAAGTGGACCGACGCCGACCGTCCGATTGCGGATACGGATGTGGTGTTGTGGTACACGTTCGGGCACACGCACATTCCGCGGCCCGAGGACTACCCCGTGATGCCGACGGCATACATCGGGTTCCTGCTGAAGCCGTCCGGTTTCTTCGACATGAACCCCGCGAACGATGTGCCCCCAAGCGAACCGAAGAAAGTCGAAGCGAAGAGTTGCTGTCATTGATTCACACGGCGGCTTCTGGCGGTTGAGGGAGCTGCGGGCTACGATCACTTCGTCTGTGTTCGTGCCCACCTCACTCCTCTCAGGGAGCCTCTCATGCGTCGTGTCTGTTCGTTCGCGTTGCTCGCCATCCTCGGATTCCTGGCGACCCCAGCAACCGCCGCTGACCCCACATCTTTCCCGCTCAAAGACGGTGACGTGTGGGTGATGGCTGGCGACAGCATCACAGCCCAGCATCAGCACTCGAACTACTTCGAGGCGTTCTGTTACGCACGCTATCCGAAGCTGAAGTTCGCATTCCGCAACTCGGGCGTCGGCGGTCACACCATCCCGAGCACACTCGCGCGCTTCGATTACGACATCGCAGGCTGGAAGCCAACCATTGTGTCGGTCGAGCTTGGCATGAACGACGCTGGCGGTACGCCAACTGATGCGTTCATCAAGCAGATGGGCACGATGGTCGAGCGAATTCGCAAGAGCGGCGCCCAGCCGATCATCCTTTCCGCCAGCCCCGTGAACGACGGCACGATCATGGCCAAGGCCGCCGGTCGGAACGTCCGGCTCAGCGAGTACGCGACCGCTCTGAAGACCTTCAGCGAGAAGGAAAAGATTCCCTACGCCGACCAGTTCCACGCACTGGTGGACGTGTGGGGCAAGAATAAGCCCCGCGAGAAGATTCATTCGGCTATCAACGATCTGAAGCTCGCCGCCGCCGACGATTCAATCGCTGGCGTCGAACAACTGCGAGCATTCCTCGCAGCACAGGAGAAGAATCCGGCGATGGGAGTGAATCTGACCGGCGACGCAGTTCACCCTGGCCCCCCAGGACAACTGATGATGGCAGCGGCGATGTTGAAAGACCTCGGTGCCCAGGGCTTCGTCAGCACCGTGGCCATCGACGCCGAAGGTGGTCGCATTGACGCGAAGGGCTGCGTGGTCACGGGATTGAAGAACGATGCCGGCGGTGTCTCGTTCGATCGGCTCGACGAGTGCCTGCCGTTCCCGATTCCTGACGATGGCCGTTCCGCACTGGCGATCGCTCCGGATGTGCTGGCGCTGAGTCAGTACACGCTGAAGGTGGGCAACCTCAAGGATGGAAATTACCTGCTGAAGATCGGTGGGATCGCGTCTGGGAAGTACACCGCGAAGCAGCTCGCTGAAGGCGTGAACCTGACTGCGCTCCAACCCGAACCGATGGCGAAGACCGTGAATCCGGTGATCGCACAGATGCGAGCGGTGCTGAAGGCGGTGGCGGACAAGGAAGGCATCGTCGGAAACTGGCGAACTCTCTCGAAGACGCTTTCCGCGAAAGCCGATCCGAAGTTGTCGGAAGATCTCGCGGCTCTCGGGAAGAAGGTCGAAGAGGCCGATGTGAAGATTCGTGAAGCTGCGAAACCGCAGACGCTTCACTTCGATATCGTGCCCGCGCCTGCAAAGTGATGGATAGAGCGAAAGCCAAGAATTAGCCGCAACGAGTAACATGGTTCCGGGGATGGGTGTGCCTGTCGCCCGGAATCAATGAGAAACGCCGCAACCACTTCCTTTTCCTTGCCAACGCCGCAAGCAACAGGTCATCTCGTTCGCCCGGCTTCCTTCCAGCGGTATGATGACCGCATGTCCGCGCACGAAGAACCCATCCTGAAACTCGTCCGTGATGCCGACCGAGGGCAACGCAATCTTGCCGCCCTCGCGAGTCATCTCGGCGCGAAGGCATTTGCCGACATCGTCACTCCGGTAGCTCGGTTGCTGCCGCGCACCGCCGACCCCGACATGGCGCTGAACAACCTCGAACGGTTACTCGCTCAGCCCGTTGCACGGCAGCAACTCCCGCATCTACTCGAATCACGCGCTCGCGGACTCGACGCGGTTCTCCAGTTGCTCGCCACGTCGCAGTTCTTCGCCGACACGCTCACGACGTACCCGGAGTTCCTCGATTCGGTGCGAGCCGCCCCGCGACGCAGCCCTTCGACCGCAGAACTCACCGCCGAACTGCGCAACGAAGTGGAAGCCGCCGGAGACGATCCCGCCGTGCTGCGTGCGTTTCGCCGATTCCGTAATCGGCACACGCTGCGGATCGGCATCAACGACGTGATCCGTGATCGGCCGTTGGAAGAAGTCACCCGCGAACTCGCTCGCGTGGCGGATTCCTCCATCGAGATTGCACTGCAATACGCGATGCGAACGGTCGCGAACCGGTTCGGGACGCCAACCATAGCTGGTGTCGCGTCCGCACAGATCACGGCGCTGGCCTTCGGCAAACTCGGCGGCGACGAGTTGAACTATTCCAGCGACATCGACCTGATGTTCGTCTACGACCACGACGGCGAAACAACCGGTCGGCGAACGGGCGTGTCGAACGCGGAATTCTTCACCCGCGTCGTGCAGGATGTCATCCGTTTGCTTCAGACGCCGACGGACCGTGGCTTCGCGTATCGTGTCGATCTGCGATTGCGGCCCGAAGGCAATCGCGGCCCGCTCGCTCAAAGCATGGCAAGCACGCTGAGCTACTACGACACGATGGGTCGGACATGGGAACGCCAGGCGCTCATCAAGCTGAGGCACGTCGCGGGGAATGCCGCCCTGGCTCGTGAGTTTCTGGTGGCTGTCGAGCCGTTCGTTTACCGGAAGTATTTCAGCTTCGCGGAAATCAACGAGGTGAAGGCACTCAAGCGGCAGATGGAACAGCGTGCCGGCCGAAGTGGCTCAGCCGCGAGCAACGGCGGACGCGAATTGGCCCACCCGGAAATCCCGGCCGACGTGAAAACCGGTCGCGGTGGCATTCGCGACATCGAGTACACGGTGCAGTTCCTGCAACTGCTGAACGGTGGCGATCTGCCAGCGGTTCGTCAGAGAAACACGCTTCTCGCCCTGGAATCCCTGGAGATCGCTGGCTGCCTGACGCCGCAGGAAACGTACATTCTGTCGGATGCGTACCGCTTCCTTCGCAAGACCGAACACCGCTTGCAACTGCTGTTCGATCTGCACACGCACAAGTTGCCGGCATCACGCGATGAGTTGCGAAAGCTCGCACTGCGAATGGGATACGTTCCAAAGGCGGAAGGCGGAAGGCAGAAGGCGGACCAAGACGCAATAGATACTCTTCCCGCCTTCCGCCCTCTGCCTTCCGCCTTGCTTGAGGGCATTCCGCCTTCCGCACTATCTCCGCAGCGTCGGTCACCCCTCGACGAGTACGAATCAGCTCCATCGGCCGTTGATACTCGCGAACTGCCAGCGGATCCGCTCGATCAGTTCATCAAGGATCTGAGCAACAAGACCGACCAGGATCGGATTATCCTGAACCACCTGCTTCACCAGACGTTCGCCGATGCGGGCGGCAAGGAGGAGCCGGAGGCCGACCTCATCCTCGATCCCGATCCGGACGAAGCCACGGTGCGAGCCGTTCTCGGTCGCTACCCGTTCCAGGATGTGCCGAAGGCGTTCGCCAATCTGTCGCAGTTGGCTCGTGAGTCGGTGCCGTTTCTTTCCGCACGGCGGTGTCGGCACTTCCTCGCGAGCATCGCCCCGCAACTGCTGCGTGCCGTCGCCGAGACGCCCGACCCCGACGAAGCGCTCACGCAACTCGAACGCGTCTCGGTGTCGCTCGGGGCGAAGGCTGTGCTGTGGGAGTTGTTCAGTTCCAATCCGCCGAGTCTGCGGTTGTATGTCGATTTGTGCGCCGGCAGTCCGTTTCTGTCGGGGTTGCTCATCAACAACCCGGGCATGATCGACGAACTCCTCGATAGCCTCGTGTTGGATCAACCGCGAACGGCAGAGGAGTTACGGGCCGAACTCGCCGAACTGTGCCGCGGTGCGAGCGACCTGGACCCGATTCTGCACAGCTTTCAAGACAAGGAGTTCCTTCGCATTGGCGTCGGCGACCTGCTCGGCAAAGTGGAAGTACGTCTGACAACCGCAGCGCTTTCGGATGTCGCCGACACGGTGTTGAATCAGGTCGTGGAGTTGGTGGAACCGGAAGTGCGGACACGCTGGGGAAGCCCCTTGAGGAAGGCGGAAGGCGGAAGGCAGAAGGCGGAAACGAAGGCAGAAGACACCGACTCTATTCCGGCTTCTGCCTACCGCCTTCCGCCCTGTCGATACGCGTTGCTTGGTTTGGGGAAGCTCGGCGGTCGTGAAATCAGCTATCACAGCGACCTCGATTTGCTGCTGGTCTACGAGGAAGACGGCACCACCGACAGCGGCGAACCAAACGCACAGTTCTTCACGGAGTTGGCGCAGAAGATCATTCGCACAACCTCTCGCATGGGACCAATGGGGCGGCTCTACGCGGTCGATATGCGATTGCGACCCACCGGCAAATCCGGGAACCTCGTGCTGCCGCTGGCGGAGTTTCAGCGATACTTCAGCGGGTCGGGGTGCATGCTGTGGGAACGGCAATCGCTCTCGCGAGCACGGGTTGTGCGTGGCGAACCGGCGTTCGCTGCTGATGTGACCGCCGCGATTCGAGCCGCGATGCTCGGCAAAGCGTGGTGTCCACAACTCGCCGACGAGATTCGCGGAATGCGGCAAAAGCTGGAAGTCACGGCGAACGCCCGCAGCCTGAAACGTGGGCCGGGTGGAATTGTCGATGTCGAGTTCGTCGTGCAACTACTGCAGTTGAAGTATGGCCGTGAGCACCCGGATGTGTTGAAGCCGAACGTGTGGGATTCGCTCGACTCGCTGGAGGCTGCGTCTTTGCTCCCGGCCGACGACGCGACGGCGTTGCGTGATGGCTACTCGTTCCTGCGATTGGTCGAGGCGCGGCTGCGAATCGTGACAGACCGCCCATTGACCGAAATTCCCGAGAACGCCAACGATCTCGCGAAGCTGGCTCATCGACTCGGCTTCGATTCGTCTGGGAAGTTCCTCGCCGAACTGAAACGCATCACCGCCGATGTGCGAACACGCTACGACGCAATCACCACTCGCGAACGCAATCCGTGAGCATTGTCAAGCAATCGGAGGCGGTTTCGGCGCTTCACATTGATTCCGGGCCACTTCCCCACCCCACGTCCGGAACCATCCATTTCAGACCCGGAACCATCCGATTCGTCCGGAAGAAAGTCCATCAGAACATCGGCAGCGAGACACATCCGAAGCCCATCTCACACAGGGCGAATGGCTTGCGGCATTTTGACCACCAACCTGATGAACTTACGGTCACATTTTCCCACCTCCGGAACCAATCTCGAAGCGTCCGGAACCAAGCGATCAATGACCTGAACTCGACAATCTCGCCGATGCCGTCTTGACGGACGACACTTTTCCAGCCACACTATCTGAGACTGAATCTCAACAAGACATCGGGTTGCGGATCGCGAGGCTTCGATGTTGATGCCCTTGGATATGCTCCGTTCTGGCGAGACGGCCGAGATCGAAGAGGTCTCCGGTCAAGCGGCGTGGGTTGGCCGACTCGCCGAACTCGGCATCCGGCAAGGTTGTCGCGTTCGTGTTGTGCAGTCGGGTAGTCCGTGCTTGCTCGACGTGAACGGCTGCAAGCTCTGTCTGCGCGGCGGCGAGTGCTCGCAAATCCTCGTGCGTCCGGTGTCGTGAAATGCCCGCCCTCAGCGAACTCATCGTCGGTCAGCAAGCCGAAGTTCTCGCGGTCACCGGCGAACCCGCCCTCGTGCAACGCCTCTACGAATTCGGTCTCCTTGAAGGCGAGACGGTCGAGTTTCTTGGCCGCGCCCCGCTCGGCGACCCCATCGAGATACGCCTCGGCAACACCCGCCTGACCCTCCGCAAAGCCGAGGCTGCTGGCATCAGCGTTCGCATCGTCTGAGGTCTTACGCAAAGGCGGAAGGCGTCCCAAAGGCGGAGGGCGGAAGGCGTCCCAAAGGCGGAAGGCAGAGGGCGGAAGGCGGAAACAGAGAAGACAGAAAACACAAGGCAGAAGGCGGAAAACACTTCGGAGTCGGACAGGTGAAAAACGACCAAATGCGGGATCGCACCAAGCAGTTCGCGCTTCGGGTCATCCGCATGTTTGGAGCGTTACCGAAACGAGTTGAGACCGAAGTGTTGGGCAAGCAAGTCTTGCGATCTGGGACAAGCGTTGCGGCCAATTACCGCGAAGCGTGTCGAGCACGCTCAAACTCCGAGTTTCTCGCCAAACTCGGCATCGTTGAGCAAGAACTCGATGAGACCATGCTTTGGTTAGAGTTACTCGTTGAATCTGGAATCGTGGAATCGGAGCGAATGAGTGATTTGCTTGCAGAAGCCGATGAACTCATCCGCATGACCGTCGCCGCAATCAAAACTACGAAAGCACGGTCCTGACTTTTGTTTTTCTGCTTCGTTTCTTGTCTTCCTTCCGCCTTCTGCCTTCCGCCTTCCGCCTTTTAATCATGCTCACCAAAACGCTCACCGTTGCTCTGGTCGGGAACCCGAACGCCGGGAAATCGACCCTGTTCAATGCGCTGTCCGGGTTGAGACAGCGTGTCGGTAACTATCCCGGCGTCACCGTCGAGATGAAGAAGGGGCAGTTCACCGCGGGCGGTTTAACCGTCGATCTCATCGACTTGCCCGGCACATACAGCCTTGCGGCACGCAGCCCTGATGAAATGGTCGCGGTCGATTTGCTCCTCGGTCGCCGCCCCGAAGAACCGCGCCCCGATGTCGTTCTCTCCATCGTGGACGCCACCAACCTCGATCGGCACCTCTACCTCACCAGCCAGCTCCTCGATCTCGGTGAACCGGTCGTGGTTGCCGTGAACATGATTGATGCGGCCGAGGCACAGGGCGTCAAGATCGACTGCACCGCGTTGAGTGCGAAACTCGGCGTGCCGGTGATTCCGATTCAAGCGAACAAGGGCATCGGCATCGAAGCCCTTACGCAAGCAATGCTCGCTGCCGCCGAAGAGGCGAAGGCACCCGTCGGCCCCGCGTTCCCGGAAGCGTTCGAGAAGGAAGTTACCTCGCTGCAAACCGAACTCGGTGCGGATGTGCCCGGCTTCCTCACGCGAAGATTGCTCCTTGATGTCGGCGGTTATGTCGAGGCGTGGCAGGTCGAACATCACGGTCAGGATCTCAAGCAGAAGCTCGCGGAAGCCCGGCAACGCCTCGCGGACGCAGGGCACTCGGTTCCGGGTGTCGAAGCCCGAGCCAGGTTCGCCTGGGTTCGTGCTGCTGTCGCCGTCGGCGTCACGCGACCTGCCGTGCGACCCGTTGCATTCACGGATAAGCTCGACAAAGTCCTGACGCATCGTGTCTGGGGAACGCTGGTTTTCCTCGTCGTGATGTTCCTGATGTTTCAGTCGATTTTCCTGTGGGCGAAGCCGCTCATGGATGGCATCGACGGCGTTCGCGAAGACATCGCAAAGGGCATCGAAGGGAACATGGCGTCGGGGCCGCTGCGGGCGTTGCTAGTGGATGGCGTCGTGAAGGGAGTCGGCAGCGTTCTGATCTTCCTGCCGCAAATCATGATCCTGTTCGGTTTCATCGCGTTCCTCGAAGACTGCGGTTACATGGCTCGTGCGGCGTTCCTCATGGACCGCCTTATGAGTCGCTGCGGCCTCAGCGGGAAGTCGTTCATTCCGTTGTTGTCGAGCGTGGCGTGTGCGGTGCCGGGCATCATGGCAACGCGGGTGATCGAGAACCGCCGCGACCGACTGGCGACGATTGTTGTTGCGCCGCTGATGAGCTGTTCGGCGCGGCTGCCGGTGTACGTGCTGCTGATCGGTGCGTTCCTGAAGGAAGGCTACTCCTCGTGGGTGCCGGGGTTGGTGCTGTTCGCGCTGTACATGATCGGCTTCGTGGTGGCTCCGCTTGTCGCCCTCGTGCTTAAGCGAACGCTGCTGAAGGGCGCGACGCCGGTGTTCGTGATGGAACTGCCCGCGTACCGCCGACCGAAAATCTTCGCGGTGCTGCGACGAATGCTGGAGGCGGGTTGGGCGTTCACGCTGCGGGCGGGCACGTTCATCTTCGCGGCGATGATTCTCGTGTGGGCACTGCTCTACTTCCCGCATCGCGACGCGAACGGCGAATCATATCCCAATCGCATTGAGAAAGCCGAAGAAGCCGCCAAGAGCAACGAGGATAAACTCAAGGAATTGAAGGCAAAACCCGACGCGACCGACGACGAGAAAGCAGAGTTGGAGAAACTCGAAGAGGCAGCGGGTCAAGCCGATCACCTCAACGGTGAATGGAAGCGCAGCAGTTACCTCGGCCGCACGGGGTTGTACCTCGAACCGGTGTTCCGACCGTTGGGTTGGGACTGGAAGATCGGCATGGCGGCGCTGGCGAGTTTCCCCGCTCGCGAGGTGATCGTCGGCACGCTTGGGTTGATCTACGATGTCGGCGACGTGGACACGAAGGCGATCGGTAACGACGACGCTGACGAGGAAGCGAAGGAGAAGGCGGCTGGATTGGCGAAGGCCGTGAAGGATGATTGGTCGAAGGATCCGATTCGCAGCAAGTACGGCGTGGCTGTGGCGATGTCGGTGATGGTGTTCTTCGCGTTGTGCTGCCAGTGTGCGAGTACGCTTGCGGTGATCCGTCGCGAGACGAAGAGTTGGGCGTGGCCCGCGTTCACGTTCGTGTACATGACGGTGCTGGCGTATCTCGGGGCGATGGTCACGTTCCAGTTTGGTTCGATGATTATCGATGCGATGGGGTGACCGATGTCTGAATCAACGCAACTGGTGATTGTCGGCGTGCTGATCGCGGCCGCGGCGGGCTACGTTCTGCGCTCGTGGTGGAAGGCGTGGTTCGGCAAGTCGGAGAAGGGTTGCGGCGCGGGTTGTGGGAAGTGTGCGGCCCCGCCCGAACCTGAGCAGAAGGGGCGGTATTCGTTGCCGCAGTTGTGATGGGATGGTTTCGCCGCTTGCGGCGTAGCCACACAGCCGATCACTTCTTGAGAGGCTTGGTGGTCTTGACTCGCACCGAGAGCTTCATGCCGTTCTCGATGTCGCGGTGAATCAGATCGACCGTGTCCACCAACTCCAACCCCGCAACGATTCCCTCAATGTGTCCCTGAAGCGTCTTCGCGTCGCCGGTTCCGATCTCGGCGAGGAACTTCGCTAACTTGTCCCCGTGTGTCTGAAGGTACTTGCGGGTTTCTGTGCCCGAGACCTTCGCCAACAGCGTGTAGCCCTTCATCAATGGGCCGTCCTGCACCGGCGGCTTGAACTGCTTGATCGCTTCTGGCGACGTGGCCAGCACCAGATATCCCTGCGTCAGCCCGAACGACGGTCGAAAGCCCGCCGGAAATCCCTTGTCGTTCACCAACGACCGAATGACGACGCCCGTGTCCGCGTCCTTTGTTTCCTTCAACTCGATTTGATCCGCGTGCTTCGTGTTGTACGCCACGCGAACGCTCTGGAAGCCGAACTCGACCGCTTGCAGCAGCGTCTTCTCGGCGCTCGCTCGCTTGTCGCCGTCGCCGCTCACTTCCACCGCAGCCACGACCGTCGGAAGGAAGCCATCTTTCGTCGGCGATACCGCCCACGCGGCCCAGTTCGGCCCAAGCGATTCCAGCACCAACGGCAACTTGTCCTGCCCGACAATCGAGCCGAACGTTTTGCCAACCCACTCCTTCACCCCAGGCTTGCCGTCCGGCATGGGAGCGAGCGACGCGACAAGATCGAGCAGTTCGGAAGCCTTGGCGTGACCCGCGAACCCAGCGAGCGCCTTCTCGGGGATCAGGTATTGCGCCGTGTTGTATTCGTGCGGGCCAATGAGCCACGACTTCAAATCCGCTGGCAACTTCTCCGGGTGGAATCGCAGCGACAAACTGAGTTCCGCTTCCTTGTCGAGCGAGACCGAAATCGCAGCGAATTCGAGGCCCGTCCAGAGTTGCTCGAACCGCTTGAAGAGTCGTTGTTCGTCCGGCTTCGCGGCTGCGATCTTGGCCTTCACTTCGGCATCGAGCGGTCGCGGGTTCACGAGAACCACCACGGCGGCATCGGCGACGCCAAGCTTCTGCATGCGAGCGACGAGAACCGGCGGCTTGTCTTTCGGTTCGGTCTTGTCGCGGTCGAGGACGGCTTTGATGTCGGATTCGCTCGTGGAGAACGCGAACACGCCGTTGCGGAAGCAGTAGAATTCGCCGGCACCCTCGGGCTTCTGACGCTCGAAGTATTCCGCGCCTGCGTGTACACGGCGTGAGATCGCCTTGAGTTCGCCGTTGTTCTTCTGGATCTCGTTCAGCTTCTCGAGGATCTTCACGAGCGATTCTGGCTTACCGGGGCGAATCAGAATCACGGCTCGCTCTTCGCCGGGTTTGCCTTCTGGAGCGGGCGAATACGCGAACGCGACGGCATCGCCGAACACATCATCGAGAACCGCTTGCGGGCTCGTTCCGAGAGCGGGAAGGATGGTGGTGGCGACATCGCGAAACTGCTTCAGATCGACCGACACGAGGAGCTTCTTGCCGAACGCCGTGGACGGGAACCACTCAACGAACGGCGATTCCGTGAGCGAGCGAATGTGTCCCTTGGCGTTCTGCACAACGACGAGCAGTGCCGCGTCTGGCGGTGCGACGCGAAGGAGTTCATCGCGTGGCGGCGCTGCGAACGTTGGCGTCGTGGCGATGAGCAGCACGAAAATGGTGAGCGAGCGAATCATGGGAATCAGTTACGATTTCGGTTTCACGTTGACGGTGCCGACGTCACGCATCAATCGCGAGAACGCCTTCTGTGCGGTATCGGTGAGCGGTTCCAACCCCGTGAGCGCGACATCGGGCAACTCGGAGAGCGTGCTGCGGGCAGGTTCCAGTTCTTCGGGCATCGGCTCAATCGGTCGCGTGATTGCGTTCGACAGTTTCGTGAACAACTCGGGAGCGGCCGACGCAGGTTCGGTGATCGCCTTTGGGGCTTCTCGGAGAGCGATGCCAGCCTTCGTGAGTTCGTCGCCGATCCGCAGTGGCTTCGCCTGTGCGACCTCACGCGGTGCCGGCGCGACTTCGGGTTGCGGTTTGACGATCCAATCCTCCGGGTGATGCACTATCGGTTGCTTTGGGGTGATCCACGCGCCCAACATGAGCGCCGCGGCAAGCGTTGCCAGAACACCCAGAGACGCGGCGTAAGAGCGGCGGCGAATCCGCGAGTATCGATCTTCCCGCACAGCCGTCACAATCCGATCAGCCATCCCAGACGGAACCACAACCGCCTCAGGTGACGCGAGAACCGACAGCATCAATTTCGCGGTGGCAACCCGTTCTCGGCACGCAACGCAGACAGCAGGATGCGGATCGTTCTCGATGGCGTTCGCTTCCAATTC
The DNA here is from genome assembly GCA_021413735.1 of Planctomycetota bacterium. GTDB lineage: Bacteria > Planctomycetota > Planctomycetia > Gemmatales > Gemmataceae > Gemmata. The sequence continues at coordinate 33,034 of JAIOPV010000244.1, read as the reverse complement.
GCCATCGAGAACGAGTTGCAGGCGGTCCACGGTCGGCCGACAGATCGGGCTGATGAGGTCTTCGGGTGTGGGATGTGTCATGGTCGTTCGCCACGGGCCGGGGGCTTGTCGGTGGTCGATTCGTCGGGAACCAGACCACGGGTTCGGAGGCGTTCCAACAGTTCGAGGCGTGCTCGGTGCAGCCAGGTTTTCACGGTTCCAACGGGACGGCCGACAACTTCCCCGATCTCTTCATAACTCTGACCGTGCTCGTGGAACAAGACGAACACTTCGCGGTACTCGTCCCGCAGAGCATCGACCGCCGCACGAATCTCCGTTCGCATCTCGATGGAATCGTCGGCTGGTCGGTGGTCGGGCGTCTCGTGCAGGTAGTCCGCGAGTTCGGGGCGGTTTACTCGCCGGCTGACCCACGTTCGACAGCGGTTCACGGCGATGGTCATCACCCACGGCCGCAGCGGGCGAGCTTTATCCCACTTGCCGAGGCTGCGGAACACGCGGAGGAACACTTCCTGCGTCACGTCTTCGGCGTCGTGGGCATTCGCAAGCAATCGCTGACACATTCCGAACACGTCGGCCTGGAAGCGCACGACGAGTTCCCGACAGCTTGTCGGGTCCCCGGTGAGGCAACGGCAGACGAGTGCGGCGTCAGCGGTCAAGGCGGCCCTCTGTGAAGAAATACCCCAACGACGGGAGACGGGTTTCAGTCAGAAGGGTAGTTCGTCCGTGCGGAGCGAAGATTTTTGGCGACCGTTCCGAGCAACGCCCGCTATTCTAGGCGGTTTGGGCGAAGCACTGGCAAGCGGGGCACTCTATGGATGGGTTGTGTCTGGTAACGGGCGGTGCGGGTTTCATTGGGTCGCACCTTGTCGATGCCCTTCGCGCTCAGGGGCGGGCCGTGCGGGTCTTCGACGACTTCTCGACGGGGCTCCCAAGCAATATCGCCAATGGCGTCGAGGTGTGCGAGGGCTGCGTCACGAACCCAGCAGCATTGGAAGCGGCCGTTGCGGGCTGCGAAGTCGTGTACCATCTCGCGGCGCTGGCGTCGGTGGCGAAGAGCATCGAAGATCCCGCGACGAGTCATGCCGTGTGTGCGACCGGCACGCTGAACGTGCTGAACGCAGCGAGGAAAGCCGGCGTGCGACGTGTAGTGTATGCCGGAAGTGCGAGCGCCTACGGTGGCGCGAGCGACCCGGCCGGCCAAAGTGAAGAGACGCCGTTGGTGGCGTTGTCGCCGTATGCGGCGGCGAAGCTCGCGGGCGAGTTCTACTGTCAGGCGTTCGCGGCGACGTTCGGCCTCGAAACCGTCAGACTGCGATTCTTCAACGTGTTCGGTCCCCGGCAACGGCCCGACAGCCCGTATTCCGGCGTGATTGCGATCTTCACTGCGGCGTTAAGTGCTGGTCGAACGCCGACCGTTCACGGCGACGGTCTGCAATCGCGTGACTTCGTGTATGTGTCGGATGTGGCGAATGCGCTGATTCTCGCGGCAACCACGCCTGGAGTTTCGGGAGCGGTATACAACGTCGGCACAGGCAACTCGATCACGCTGTTGGATCTCGTGCGAGAACTAAACACGATCCTGGGCACGTCGGCGGTGCCGATCCACGGGCCGGAACGCGCAGGCGACATTCGGCATTCGCGTGCGAAGATCGACCGCATCCGAACCGAGTTGGGATACGCTCCGCAAGTCTCGTTCGCGGACGGGTTGCGGCTCACGCTCGATTGGTACAAGTCACAGATGGGGTGAGTTCAGTTGTCGGTCAGGCTTTCGAGCCTGCCTCTTCAGCCTCTGGTGTCAGGCTCGAAAGCCTGACCCACTTTTCAGCCACAACGGACCCCCGCTCGAAGACTCAATACTTTCCCTTTCTCTTCACCCAGCCTTCACACGGTATTCGTCTACGCCTTCTACCCTTTGGGAGATGCGAAGCGGTGCATCTGCTCACACACTCCTACCCAGTCACACCATGCTGACCGAGTCAACCGCTGCCGACTTCCTCACGCTCACGGAAGCGAGTCGACTCCTCACTCCTGAGCGTCTGAAGCCGTACCGTGCGTTCGTTGGCGTTGGCGAGCCCGCGATGACGATGGCGACCCGCCTCGTTCGTGATGGCATGCTCACGCCCTTCCAGGCCAAGGTGCTCTTGAAAGGGCGACCGCAAGGCTTCTTTCTCACGACGAAGTACAAGATCCTCGATCACCTCGGCACCGGCGGCATGGGTCGAGTCTACCTGTGTGAACATCTGCTGCTTCACCGGCTCGTCGCGGTCAAGGTGCTTGGCGTCAGCCCGACGAATTCCGCGAACGCTTCGCAGTCGCAAGGCAACATCGAACGGTTTTATCGTGAAGCTCAGGCGGTCGCGGCACTCGATCACAAGAACATTGCGAGAGTCTTCGACGTCGATCAGACTCGCGGTGCCCCGTTCATGGTGATGGAATACCTTGATGGCGTCGATCTGAGCCGATACGTCGTGGGGCACGGAGCGCTCGACGCCAACCGGGCCGCCGATTACGTTCGACAAGCTGCCGAGGGATTGCAGCACGCACACGAAGCGGGCCTCGTTCACCGCGACATCAAGCCGTCGAATCTGATCCTCGACCGTGCGGGGGTTGTGAAGGTTCTCGATCTGGGGCTCGCGCGGTTCCTCGTGGATTCCCGCAGGAATCAGGGAGTCACGGAACGCTACGATTCCAAGGTGATTCTCGGAACCGCCGATTTCATGGCTCCGGAACAGGCTGTCGATAGCAGTCGAGTCGATATCCGCGCCGACATCTACAGCCTCGGTTGCAGTCTGTACTTCCTGCTCACGGGGAAGATGGTTTTCGACACCGACATCTTCGCCCAGAAGATGATGGCTCACCAGATGCAACAACCCGTCCCGATTCGCAAGCATTCGCCACAGGTGCCGGCAGAGTTGGAAGCAGTCGTCGCAAGGATGATGGAGAAGAAGCCGCAGGATCGCTACCAGACGCCAGCCGAGGTTGCAGCCGCGCTCGTCGAGTTCAGTAAGCCGACCCCTGCCCCACCGGACACGAAGTCGATGCCGAAACTGGCAGCAAATTCGTTTCGCCTTGGGTTGTGTCCGCAACCAACAACACCCTCCACGACCAGCTCTTCGTCGTCTCTGTCAGTCAGCAAACTCGGACCGCTTTCGGGGTCGTTGTTCAACGATCGGCCGCCGTCAACCGTCGCATACTCAGCAGGAGCAACGCCGGATTCGGGAGCCATCTCGGTTGCCCCGGCTTCGGATGCCCGCCGCGACACGCCAGCCGTCAGCCTAGAACCGACTCGCAAACTGAGCGAACCAGAGCCCGAACGCCGCGTGACCGAGCCGCAACGCAAACGCTCACCGAAATGGACCTGGATTGCCGGCGGCGTCATTGGGTCAATCGCGGTCGCAAGTCTCGCGGTGCTGTCCTGGCCCGAAAGTCGATCGACTTCCCAGGCACCTCCACCCGTTGTCCTGCCACTGGTGACTCGACCCACTCCGCCAACGCCACCAGACACGAATCCGACGCCGGTGCCAACTCCGGTGGGCACGATCAGCGGCGCTGGGTCGTCGTTCGCGCGGCCGATCATGGATCACTGGACCGGGCTGTATAAGAAACAAACCCTGAAGTACGCGAGCGTCGGTTCCAGCAAGGGAATTGAAGGCGTCATCGACGGCAGCCTTCAGTTCGGTTGCACCGACGCACCGATGACCGCGGCACAACTCAAGCAACTCGCGGACAAGGGCCGCGACGTGCGGCATATCCCGATCGTGCTGGGTGCGGTCGTGCCGATCTACAACCTGCCGGAACTCGGCCCGGAGAAGCTCACGTTCACGGGGCCGATTCTCGCGGACATTTACCTCGGTCGCATCACCCACTGGGACGACGAGGCGATCCTGATCAACAACCCGATGGCGAAGGACAAGCTCACGCACCGCCCGATCACGGTGACGCACCGCTCCGATGGCAGCGGCACCACCTTCATCTGGACGGATTACCTGAGCGCCTTCAGTGCGGAATGGATGGAGAAAGCGGGCAAGGGCGCATCCGTGAAATGGCCGCTCGGCAAGGGTGCCGCCAAGAGTGACGGGGTGACCGATCTCGTGAACAGCACGACCGGCGCGATTGGCTATGTCGAGTTGTCGCACGCCCTGCAACTGAACCTGCGCTATGGGCTCATCAAGAATCGGCAGGGGACGGTGGTTCCGCCGACGTTCGAGAATGTGACGGCAGCGGCCGCCTCGCTGGGGAATGGCATCCCCGATGATCTGGTGTTCTCGCTGGTGGATCGCAAGTCTGAGACGGCGTATCCGATCACCGGGGCGACGTGGGCATTGTTGCCGATGCCGAAAGAGGGGAAGCCTGACCCACAGGTGGTGGACTTCCTCGAATGGGCGACGCACGAAGGCCAGAAGTACACGACCGACCTTCGCTACGCCCCGCTGTCGAAGAACTTCTCGGACAAACTCGACGCGCTGTTCTACCGGCTGAAACGATAACTGGGTTTCGCCGCTCGCGGCGTTGCCCTCCACAAGAGCGCTACGCCGCGAGCGGCGAAAACAGATCAGTTCCCCTCACCAACTTCATCCTCGAAGCGGAACACGGCGGCGGTCTTCTTCGCGGGATTGTCCGGATCGACCTTCATGCCGCCGACGTAAATCGTGCGTTTGCTGCCGGTCGGGGTCGGGGTCGTCACCACGGTCGGCCCACTCAGCACGCCGTTCTCTTCTTTGCCGTCCCACTTGTAACCGGGCAGCGACTTCTGCCACACGACGCGTCCCGTGTGCGGGTTCAGGCACGCCACAGTTCCCTCGCGACTCACGGCATACACCGCCACGGGAATCCCGCCCGACGTCGCCACGGCAGGCGGTGCCATGAACGCGCTGCCGATCTGCGTCTTCCACCGGAGTTTGCCGGTCTTGCGGTCAATGGCGTACACGTGCCCATCGCGTGCCGTGGCGTAGACGCTGAACGCATCGCCCGCAAGCCCCGTGTGAACCGAACGCGGCAAGTCGAACCGCCAGACTTCCTTGCCTGTCTCCACATCGAGGCACACGACCGCACCCGCCGCAACCCCGTCTTTCTTGCCGCCCTCTTCGGGGTAGTCGTGCGTGTCGGCGACCATGTTTCCGGTGCCGACGCCGTAGTACACGAACTTCCCCAGCACGAACGGAGCGCCGAACGATCGCAGTTTCAGATCAGTTCGCCAAAGCTCTTTGCCCGACTCCGTATCGAGTGCCACCGCGACGAACGAGTACAACCCGCTGCCGATGAACACGCGGTTGCCGCTGACAGCCGGCGCTGCATCGACGTGAATGCCCGCGTCCTTGCCGCCCTTGAACTGCCACAGCCGACCACCGGTTTTCGTGTCGGCTGCAATCAAGCCGTCGTCGCCTGCGGGGAAGAACAGTTTGCCGTTCGCGACCGCCGGAGCACCTTCCGTGTGGCTGCCCGTCTTGATCGGCTCAGCCCAAGCGGCCTTTCCGTCGGTCGCATTCGCACAGAACATCCGGCACTCGGTGTCTTCGTGAAGCCCTTCGCCGCAATACACCTTTCCGTCAACGACCGTGGGCGTGCAGAAGATCGGTTTCAACTTCTCGCGGAACGACCAAAGCTGTTCGCCCGTTTCGGGGTTCACGCAGACCAATCGCCCGCCGACGGGAAACCCATTGTTTCGCAGCCCGAGATAGAGTCGATCGCCGACCGCAACGACGCCCGAGAGAACTTCGCACTGAAGCGGCTCATTCTGGCCATCATCGACTTCGTACAACTCGACAGCCTTCGCGTTGACCAACCGTGGGCCGATGGCGTCGGCGTCACCGGTTTCGGTGCTGCTTGCGATTGTTCCCTGTGATCCGCCCGCCATCAGGAATGTGAAGCCGCACAGCACGAGCGTCGCGAGTCCGACCGATTCGCCCGAGAGACTGAGGCGACGATCAACCGGTGTGCCGTTCGGCAGGTGATCGACAGTGCGAGTGATGTAGCGGTAACCGGCGTAGAGCGTGGCGACGAACATGGCGATTCCGATGAACGTGAACTCACGCAGAGGGAGTTCGAGGTTTGTGTGCCATTGCCAGTCCGCGAACCACGCAACGAACAACGCCGACAGCCCCGCGAACGCCGACAGTCCCGCGAGCGAATAGATCTCCGTCTTGCCGGGCACGTTGGTGAGTGTGGGGTCTTCGACCACCATTCGCCGATACCGCCGTCCAGACCACAGCAGCCCGACAAACGCGATCACCGTGAGGTAGATCGTGAACGCTTTCAGCCCAAACGCTCGACCGTTCGGGAGGTATTCTTGCACGAGCCAGTACACAAGCGCGAGCGTGCTGTTGATGCTGGCGACAACGAGGAACGCCCGCCAGCGTTTCATGCCGATGGCCATGCGAGCAAACACGCCAGGGAACAGTGCCGCGATGATCGCAAGCGGCCCGAGCAGCACGACGGAGGGGATCACGCCCAGCAAGGCGGAAGGCGGAAGGCGGAAGGCGGAAGGAATACCGGGGTCTTGCATTCCGCATTCCGAATTCCCCATTCCGCATTTCTTGGGCTTCTCCACCGGTGGCCCGAAGCCGGGCTTCTCGTTCTCGTCGGCCATCGGCGGCTTGGCCTTCTTCGCCAGCCCGTCCTCGATCACCTTCACCATCTCGGCAGTCGTGCCCTTGAACGTGCGACGTAAGAACGGTTCGCCGTGAAGGAACGCCCAACGAATGGTTTTCGTCTCGGGGTCGGGCGTGCCTTGCAGCGAGAACCACGAACCTTCGACGAACGCCATCGCCTCGTATAAGCCGTTCTGCTTCACGGCGAAGATCACGACCTTGCGGCTCGGATCGAGGCGTTCGAGGATCGTTTTCGTGTCGCCGGCTTTCTTCGCATCGTCGTCGCCCGTCATGTTCACGGGGATGCGGTCGAACGGCGGCTCGCCCTTGAGCTTCTTTTCGACCTTGAAGATCGCCGAGGGCTTGTCCGGATCGACCTTATCGACCGACGCGATGAAGATGAACTTCTGAGACTCCAGCACCTCGTCGAGATGCGTGAGCTTCTTAATCACCGCGGACGCGGAACTCACTGTGAGAAGCAGGCTGGCGAGGGAAAGGCCCGAGCAGAGGAAGGGAAATCGCATGGCGGGTGGGTCCTGAAACGCGGCAGCGCTTCAGGGAATGATACCCGACGAAGTGTGTGTGGGCGAGATGTGGAAATGATGATCGCCGCTTGCGTCGTAGCGCTCCACATGAGCGCTACGACGCAAGCGGCGAAAACTTATCCCCGGAGCGCGGGGCGTTTGCCGGTGGTGCTGCAGATGTCCGCGATGCGGCCGGACTCTTCCAACGCCACATGGAACCGCTGTTCGCCTTCCAGTTTGTGAACGGTGAAGTGATACGCCTTGCCGACGCTCGCCAGATACGATCGCGCCTCGGGCGGCGATGGCGCACGCAACTGGCCCCACGAACCGTCGCCCAGATACGGCACACCGTACTTGCTCCGCCTTCCGTCGATCAGCGGGTGCGTCCGCTTGAAGGTGTGGTCGTGGTGTTCCAGCACAGCATCGACGCCATAACGCTCGAATAGCGGGCACCAGAACTTCCGGTTCTCGTCGCCGGTGCCGGCTCCCGGAAGCGCCGCGAACAGATCGAGGATGCCGTTCTTCATGGGCTTCGTCGTCGATCCCGATGGACGGAACGACGGATACGCCGGAACGTGATTCGCCACGATCAAGTGCGGTCGCTCTGCTCGCGCTCGCAGGGTGCTTTCCAGCCAGTCGGTCTGTTCGCCCTTAATCGGCGAGACGTGCCCCGTGTCGAGCGTCACGAGGCTCAGGTAGTCGCCGAAGTCGAGTGTTGCGTAAGACCGCTCCTTGTACAGCCCCTCGAAGAGCGGGAAGAAGAACGTTGCGTCTTCACGCTTGCCACGGTAACCACCCCGCACTTCGTGGTTGCCCAGGCACGTCACCAGCGGAATGAGCCGACCCTTCGGGTCGATCATGTTCTTGGCGTAGTTGCGGATGAAGCCCAGGGCGCTCGTCGCGGATGTGCCATTGTCGTAGCCGAGGTCGCCGCCGATGAACGTGAAGTACGGCTCCTGCTTCGCGGCGAGAATGTTGTTCGCCACCGCGTGGGCGTTCACGCCGCAATCGCCGCCCGACACAAACGTGAACGTGTCGTTCGCCTTCGCTGGCATCGTTCGGAATCGGAACACTTGTGGCGTCGTCCCGAGTTGCAGCAGATACTCGGTGCCGGGCGTCAATCCCGTGAGTTCGGCCCGGTGAACCTTGAGGTTCGTCTTGGGGAACGGCCGCGTGATGGTCGGTTCCGCCTTCCAGTTGATCCCCGTGCGGGTGACGTAGCGAACGGATGTCGGCGCGGCGATCGCTGGCCCGATCCATTGAACCGTCATGGTCGTGGTCGGATCTTGCGACCACGTGAGGAACAGTGTTTCTTGGGGGCCGAGGTTCGTCGGCAGTTCTTCGATCTTGCGGGGCGCGGGAGCTTCCTCGACTTTGGCCTGGGCGGGACTGGCAACGGCAGCAGTCAGTCCGCCCAGGGACGATCCGAGGAAGGCGCGACGGTTCAACGGGGTCATGGTGGCAGTGTGGAAGTGGGAGGCGGTGGGAACGAGAGCAGCAATGTGAGACTAAACGAGATGTCCGCGAGAGGCAATGACATTCCAGATGAGTAATCGGTGAATCTCTGGTCATGGCCGTTCGCGGCTTTGCACGCAGGCAAAGCCGCAAGCGGCTCATCCCAGGAACCGGGATCACTTTTCGACTTGGATCTGAATCGCTCGTTGGATCTGAACTTGCTTGATGACGGCCGGTTGGGCAATCCTGATAGCCGGGACAGCCTGTACCGGATTCGCGGGTTGCGCGCCGGCAGGTGCGGCGACCTTGGTGGTCGGGCGGTCGAACGGATTCGTCTGCCCAGGGTGGAAAACCAACTCAGGCGACACGATCACGAGCAAATCCTCGCGGAACGCCTTGAGGTAGTCCGAATCCGGGAAGCGATTATCGCCCGCGACGATCGTCAACCCGCCAGCCTTCAATCGGGTGAGCGCCTCGTTGCGGGAAACCAACTTGCCCGTCACGTCGTAAGCGTCGAACTTGATGTCCGTGAGTGCTTTCTTGCCATCCGATCCCGCCGGAGTCGCGGCTGTCGGTTGCGGCAGAACAGAACCATCGAAGTTGTCGATGCCGTTCTGGATCACAACGCGGCCACGGAAACCACCACGACCGCCGAACTCGTTGTAGACCTGACCGTTCGGGTTCGTGCTGTTCGGGTTCACGGGCACACGCACTTCACCCTTGTCGTCGGTGCCGAGCATCACCAACCGCGGGGAAGTCGTCGAGGGATACGGAGCGTTCCCGCTAACGAAGTGAGCCTCGCCCAATCCCTCGGTCGTCATGATGATGGTGTCGCTGGCGACAGCCTTGAGCCAGCCCGCGTCGATCGGCTTGCCATCAGCCGTGACGAGCAGCGTCGCTCCGTCCTTGACTCGGCGAGTCGCCTCATCGGCGCTGAGCGTCGTGCCTTCAACCGTGCCGAACTTCCCTCCGAAGTCGCCGATTGTTTTGCGGATGTAGTTCGGGACAACCTGCTCGATTTCCTGCTGCTTCATGACCTGCTTGCCGTTCTCGACCGTGAAGAACTGCTGGGTCACTTTTTGCTTCTGATACACCTGTGCGGTGATCCAGACCGCTCCAGCCGAATCGGCCTTTGCCGCAACGATGCGAGGAGCCGGCCCCGTGGTGTTCGGAACAGTATCCTTCGGCACCGGCGCACCGGGTGCAGTGAGCGTCACAGCGACGAGCAAGGAGGGCAGCATGGGGAAGTTCCTCGGGGCTGGACAAAGCGAGTTTTGAGTCTGGCTTTCGGCAGGTGAAAGTAGGTTACAATTTACGCTGCCAGAGAGTGCCTGTAAAGCCTCTAGCCGACGTTTTACAATCTTCAACTTTACGAAGACGGCCGGGATTCTCCCGGCCGTGTGCATACACATCAGAATCGTCAATCACTTCACGGGAGCTGGCTGCGGAACCTTGTTCACGGGAACCGGCACCGGCTGGGCAACTTCGATCTGCACGCCGCCTGGGCCGATCGGAACGATCTGGATCACGCCAGGCTGAACCACGCCCGGTTGAACCTGGATCGGAGGCAGCGGACGAATGCCACCTGGGAACGGTTTGACTGGCCCGATGACGCCGCCACCGAAGCCGCCAATTGGGGCGGTGAATTCCGGCGAGACGAGAACGAGCGTGTCGTCTTTGAAGACCTTCAGGAACGCAGGGCTGACTGGCTTGCCGTCGCTGGTGATGACGACGATCGCGCCGCCCGCCAACTTCTTCATGGCGGCTTCCGTGTCCACCTTCATGCCGTCAGCGGTCGTGAAAGTCAGATCCTTCACTTCGCCGAGTTCAACGACCTTCATCATCGGGATTTCTCGCACGGCGACGGCCGGCGGAGCGGGAGCTGCACCACCAGGAGCGGGAGCGATCGCGGCACCAACTCCAACCTGAAGCTTTTCCATGCGGGTGATGGTGACCATCACCTTACCGTTGGCGTCTGCCTTGAGTTCCATGACTCGTGGGGCAACACCGGTGGCGACCGGAGCGGTCGGGGCTGGAACGGGCGCACCAAGCGCCAACGACAGCGTGAGAGCGGTGAACATTCAGTGAACTCCAGGGTAAACGAGCGAGCGAAGCCGGAAGAAGGGAACGGCTTAACGATATGGACGAGGCAGCCCGTCGGACGGATTGCAAAAAATTCAGAGATGGGAGGAAAATTCTCGCCGCTTGCGGCGTCGCGCTCTGGTGGAGCGCGACGCCGCAAGCGGCGAAACCCAAGTTACTTCTTCTTCGGCTCCTCTTTCTTCGGTTCTTCCTTCTTCGGTTCGGCGTCCGGGGGCAGCGCGGCTTTCAGTAGTGCCCCGCTCGTGCCGTTGTACACCCGCAAGATGCCGTCTTCGCATCCGCTGGCAACCACCGTGCCGTCGGTGCTGGAACTCACCGAGTAAACGAAGTCGACAGCGCCGGGGAAGGTCCGAACGGCACCGCCGTTCTCGGCGTTCCACATCCGAACGCTGTTGTCGCCACTGCCGGTCAAGAACTGCGGCGTCTTGCCCACGAAGAACAGATTCGTCACCTGCTTCGTGTGCCCCGCCATATCGCGGATCTTCTCGCCCTTCTCGTAGTCCCACACCTTCACGAAGTTATCCGCGCCGCACGACGCCAGTTTCTTGCCGTCTGGCGTCCAGCCAACCCCCATGACGTGGTGCGTGTGCCCCTCGAACGACTTCACGAACTTCGCAGGTTTGCCGGGCTCCGTCGGCAGCTCAAAGACCTTCACGAACTTGTCGGCTCCGCAGGTCGCGAGCAGTTTGCCATCGGGACTGAAAGCAACGCCGAACACCGTGTCACTGTGACCGTTCTTGATGTCGGTCACGAGCTTGCCGTCAGCGGTGTAAACTCGAATCTCGCCGTCTTCGGTTGGAGCGCCGCCGCCGGTCGCGAAGAACTTGCCGTCGGTCGAATACGAGATGGCACACACACGGTCGGCGAAGTCGCCGATGCGAGTCTTCGGCGTGCCCTTCTCGAAGTCCCACATCGTCAGTTCGCGGAAACTGCCGGTCACGAGCGTCTTGCCGTCTGGCGAGAACGCCATCGACTCGACGAGCGAGATGTGTGCGGCTTTCGGGTCTTTGCCGTCTGGCGTCTTCAGAGTTGGATCAACGAGCGTCTTCGAGAACGCCCACTCCTGCTTGTCCTTGTCGCCTTTCTTCTCGGCCGGGATCGTCTTCACCTCGAAGACGTGAACCTGATTCCCTCGGCTGGCGACAACCACTTTGCCATCCGGCGACACAGCGACGGCTCGCACGGGCTTCACGAGCGCCGGCGGCAGGTTCACGATGATCTTTTCCTTGACGGCCTTCGTGGTCGGTGCTTTCGCGCCCTGGTCGATCCACAGTTTGACCATCGACAATTCTTTCGACGAGAGCGGTTCTTCGCTCTTCGGCGGCATCATCGGCTTCACGAGGCGGGCACACGACTGGAAGAGGAAGCTATCCGCGGACTTGCCGGGGAGAACGACCTTCGCACCGCGTTTCGCGCCGCCCTTCATCACCTTCTCGTAGGTGCTCATGTCGTATTTGCCGTTGGAGTCGATCACGTTTCCGGAGTGACAGACGAAGCATTTGTTCTTGAAGATCGGCTCGATGTCCGCTCCGTACTCGACGTCCTTGGTGAGTTTCAGGTCGATGACCGGAATCGGTGGGAACTCGTCTTTCTTGGGCTCTTGAGGAATCGCGGAATGCGCGACGAACACCATCAGGGCGAATGCGATTAACCGACGCATGGAGGTCTCCGGGTTATGTTGAGCGGTCGCCCCATCGGGGCGACCACCGAATTATTTCGCCACGGTGAAGGTCACCTTGGCCTCGTGGGTAATGGTGTGCTTCTGATCGTACACAGCGGTCACGGTCACGACGGCGTTGCTTACGGCCCCCGGCTTCGCATCCGCGGCGGCCTTCACCACCAACTTCACCTCATCCTTGCCAGCGGGGATGGTGACCTCGTCGGCCGTCACGCCCATTGTGCCCATCGGTGGCGTGAACTTCACCTTGAACTCGCCGGCGTACTCGAACTGACGTTCCACCTTGATGGTCATCTCGCCGGACATGCCGAGCTTGAGCGTGTTGTTCGGGATCGCGCCGACAGTCACTTTCGCCACCGAAAGCGGAATGACCGTCACGAGAATCGGCTCGGTGAACTCCTCGGCGGGAACGTTGCCGCCCTTTTTGTCCTTCGCCATCGGGTCACGCGTGAACGGCACCTGTGCGACGCCCTTCACCGTGATCGAGTACACGCCCGGAGGAGCGGTCGGCTTCACGTCGAAGTTCAGCACGCCCTCCGGCTTCTCTTTCGTCGGCTGCGTCGGAATCTGCACCGTGACCGGCGAGTTCTGCGGGTTCGGTGCCGTTGGTTCCGCGGTCAGCGTGACGTTCTGCTTGTCTGGCAACACCCAATTCACCTTCAACGGCACGGTGAACTTGTCGCCCTGCTTCACGGTCAACGACGTCAACTTCTCGTCTTTGCCGTTCAGTTTCGTGGTTGCGTTCGCAGGCTCAGGTATCAGCGTGAACGGCGCTTTCTCGGGTCGCACCGAGAGAATGAACGACTGATCGAGTCTCGCGATGACTGGCACGTTCGAGTTTGGCTGCGACGTACCCCATGTAACCGTGGCGGGGCGAATCTCGCGAACGAGCGGCTTGCCATCGGGACCGGTGCCAGATGCCTTCATTGTAATCGGTCCGACGAACGCCGCAGCGCCCGGAGCCGCATTCAACACCAACACGCCCCAACGAGTCGTCGGCCCGATGGTCAGCGGCTTCGCGGTCACACCCGCCGGCAATCCTTCAGGCACGATAGAGATCGCACCGTTGTAGCCGTCGATGCGATGAACGTAGACGTCGTAAGCCTGAGTGCCGCCCTGCCACGCATTCGCACCGCTCTGGTAATGCCTGCTATACGGCATCGCGACGGCACGGAAATCCGGCTTCGCGGGACTGACTCGCAGGCGATACGTGGAACGCGGACCAGTCAGAACGCTCGCTTCGCGGCAGCCAACGACGACGTAATACTTGCCGTCTTCGGGAGCGGTAAACTTGTACGGCGCGGGGTCCGAGGTGCGAGTGTAGAATCCGCTCGGATGCAGGCTATCGGGGTCGTCGTCCTGCTCGCCCGACAGATCGCGTTTCGTGTCCTTGTGGTCGCGGATCGAGAAGAAGAAATCTGCCTGCGTGCCGATGCGTTCGGCCGCGACTTCGACATAGAGCTGCTCGCCCTTCTTCGCGTCGAAGCTGTACCAGTCGGAATCGCCACGCCGCGAGATGAAGCCTGCCAGTTCGCATGGAACCGGAAGTGCTTCGGCTGTCGCAGCGGTGGTTCCGCCAGCGTTCTTCTTGATGGCCAACTTCTCCCGAGCGAAGTAGATCGGCACCGGGTTCGAAAGGCCGTTCGGCCCCTTGAATGTGTACTCGAAACCGTCCTGCAACGCGGTCACTGGTTCGATTCGTCCGCGAACCGAGAGCCGGGTGAGTGCTGTGGGTTCGGCTGGCGGCGTGATCGTGACCGTGAGCTTTTCCAGCGGTCGGCCATCGACTGTGAAGCCGTCGGCGGATTGGCTGTTCGGCAGGTTGCGGCCGTACAGGGTAACTTGTGCGGGCTTGCCCGGCTCGACGATCGGCGGGAACACTGCGTCGATCCAGGGGCCGGTGCTGATCGTGAGGCGATACCCGAAGTCGGCCCCGCCGCCCTGATACGCGAACTGGAACAGACGGATGTAGTAATCGCCATCTTCGGGAAGGATCACGTCGGCGACGGCATCGCTATCGCGGTAGTTGCGGTTCACGGCGAGCTTGCGACCACCGACGTCGAAGATTTCGATCATCGGCGTGGCTCGCGTGTCGATGGACGAAGCCAAGCACGACACCACGACCCGTTGCCCCTTCTTGCCGGTGAAGACGCTGTAATCCACGTCGGTGGCGGCACTGAGAACGCCGTTCACCGTGGTGCCGATGTCCACCCGTTGAGCTTCGGGCACGTCGTTGTTCGGTTCCTTCTCGCGAACCTCGTTGATGTTGCCGACGACGAACGCACGCGGATTGCTGACTCCGTACTTGCCGATGACGCGCAGATCGTAAGTTCCCGGAGGCACATCGGCAGCAACGGTCACCTTGAATTTGTGGGGTCCGTTGGGGGCCGCCTTCACCATTGGCGGCATGTCTTTCTTCTTCGGATCGACGGGCGGCAGCGGTGGCGCGATGTATACGCCCTTGATGCCCGGATGCGAGAAGTACAGTTTCTCAGGTTCGTCGAGGTCGGAGCCGATGATCGTCACATCGTCGTCGGACTTCAGCACGGCGCCGAAGGCACGAATGACATGCGTCGGCCCTGCCTTGGCTCCGGTGGGAAACACGTTGGAAATGCGTGCGCTGGGCAATCCGGGTGGCGCTTGCTGAGCGGCGGTGGTGCCGCACGCAATCAAGATGAGAGGGCCGAACACGAGCCGGCGCATATGGAGATCTCCGTTGGAGCGAACCTGGCGAGCGATTCAGTTTTGGCGAGTCCGGGAATGAACCCGGAGTTCTTGGCGCACCGGAGTGCAGTCAGGCGGGTAGAGTTGAATGTTAAACCCGACAGGGTGATGGGTCAAGCAAATCGTGTAGATGTGTGCGAAGCCGCGACCGGCTTGACCTCTGTGTTGAAGCGGCTTGCGGCTTCGCAGGTCGTCGCCAATCCCAAGAACACGCGTGTTCGCGGCTTCGAGCCGGGTTACCTTCTGATGTGTTCTCGTGGTTGATTTCGCTCGTCGCTTTGCGACAGGACGATGCTACCCGTACGCTGTCCATGATTTTGCGAACCACGATGCACAAAGGTGCGCAGCACGATTCGCGAAGGCTTGGACAACGGTGTTGGAACAGCCTTCCCCAATCCAGGTCGGGGGAGGAGACGCGACGAAAACGAAGACGAAAACGAAAACGACGCTAGGCCGCGGATCATCTCTGCGGCCCGGCCAGTTCTTGTTGAAGCCGATTGTCAGGTCGTCTTCGCTTCGACTTTCGTCACGACAACCTTGTCGCCCTTCTTCTCGGTGGTCACCTTCACGGACGAACCGGCCTTCAGTTCTGTGAGTTTACACTCCTTGCCATCGCAGCTCACCTTGGCATCAGCAGGTACGGCATGCGTGTGTTCATTCTTGCCATCCTTGTCCGACATCGTCAGCTTGCCAGCTTCTGCCTTGACGACCTTCCCCTCATGGGTGCCGGCCTTGTCTTCGGCAAATGCTTGCCCACTGAATGCGAACAACGCTGCCACTGCCACCAACGCGAATGCCCGACGAACCATAACTGCCTCCAAGGAGATGTTGGGGGTTGCCCAGAAAACCAAGCCGAACGAGCAACATCTCGTTCGACCAGGATAATTGGTGCAACTGCTATGCCGGACATTGTCGGAACAATCCGCAATCTGTGAATGCTTGCGGAGCGTCGCTTCGACGGGTACTCTCACCTCGTTCTCGTGGTTGGTTTAGCCCGTCGTTTTGCGACAGGACGATGTTGCGTCGTCCGAGCGATTCGTCTGACATCCCAATCGAGGAAGGCTGTTCCAGCACCGCTTTCGTGTCAGGGGTGACCGGTTTCGCCCCGGTCTGGGACAACCCCGCCGATCGCGGTTTCGGGACGAAACCGGTCACCCCTGACACGGCGGTGCCGTGAGCCTTCCGCGAATCAGGTCTTGAAGTAGACGCCACGGGAACAGAACGGGTCGGGAGCAATCCCGACCCGTTTCCTTTCGCACAACCACGGAGATCGGCGATGAGAGCGACCGCTTCCGCATTCGGCTTCTTGCTTCTGCTCGCGATGGCGAACCCGGCGACGGCCGACCAGCCTGCGTTCGTGAAGAAAGCTCATACCTACAAAACGGTCGGCGATCTCAAAATCCAGGCCGATGTCTACCGTGCCGACGACACGACCGTTCGCCCCGTGCTCGTCTGGATTCACGGCGGCGCACTCGTGACCGGGAATCGCGCCGGTGTGCCGAAGAACCTTCTCGATCTGTGCCGCCAAGAAGGCTTCGCACTCGTGTCCATCGACTATCGGCTCGCACCCGAGGTGAAACTTCCCGACATCATCAGCGACGTGGACGATGCGTTCCGCTGGCTGCGTGAAGATGGCCCTAAGCTCCTGAACATCGACCCGAATCGAATGATCGTCAGCGGTGGTTCAGCAGGCGGCTATCTCACGCTCATGGTGGGCACGCGACTGAAGCCGAAGCCCAAGGCACTGGTCGCCTATTGGGGATACGGGGACGTCGATGGCGACTGGCTCTCGAAGCCATCGGAACACTACCGGAAGGCTGTGCCGCTGATCTCGAAAGAGGAGGCCTTAAAGGGTGTCGGCGTGAAAGCGATTACCGGCAGCGAACCTGATTTCGATGGGAAGGCACGCGGCCGATACTATCACTATCTGCGGCAGAATGGAATATGGACGAAGGAAGTGACCGGGTTCGACCCCGTGACTGATAAAGCGAAACTCGATACGTACTGCCCAGTGCGGATCGTGACTGATAAATATCCATCGACGTTGATGATTCACGGAACCGATGATACGGATGTTCCGTATGAACGCTCCGTGGAAATGGGCAAAGCATTTCACGATAAGTTGGTCGGCTATGAGTTACTGACCGTGAAAGGGGCAGGTCACGGACTCAGCGGCGGCGACAAGAAGCTCGTGGACGACACGCACGCGACCGTGATCGAGTTCATCCGTGCGAGGCTGAAGCCCGCGAAGTAGCTTCACTTGCTTGGCACATAATGAACCGAGCCGTGAGGTTTCCCTCACGGCTCGGTCTGCTTCAGGTGTTCCCACTCATTACCGGATGATCGGAACGCCACCGATGATAACGCCCGAGGTCCCGATGTTGAGGCCGCTTGGCGTCGAGCTGTAGATGTTGTTGAAGCCGTTGTAGCCAGAGTACAAGCCATTATAACCGTTGTAGTAGGCGTTGTTATATGGGCTATAATAACTGTTCGAGTAAGGTGAATAATACGAGCTGTGGTATGGACTGTAACCGGCTTGCATCACGCCGTTCGTGTAAACGCCGTTGTGGTAGACACCGTTCGAGTAAACGCCATTCGAGTAGGCGTTTCCGTAGTATGGAGTCGTGTAGCCCGAATAGACCGCCCCACGACGACGGAATTGTGCTTCAGCCCGATCCGCGAATGCAAAAGTGCCGACGGCCACTGCAGCCATAACGGCAAATGTCTTGATGGACATGGAAGTTCCTCCGCTCTCATTGATGATAACCCGCTGATCCGCAACGGGTCGCTTTGTCGAGAGAGGAAGGTTGCACAGTTCGTACCAATTACGCCCCGAAGACTGTCACGAACCGCCGCCCGAACCGAGTTGAGCCGTGATTCGTAGAGCTGCGGCCTTCAGTTTTTCACGTATTTCAGGCGGAATCTGGTTCAATGCTGCCGGATCGGCAAGCGGCACGCACATCGCTTCCATGAACTGCGCGACACCGTGCCAGATCGAGGGGTGAGAGGAGAGAGGTGAAGGAAGCGACATAGTTGCCCCCGTGTCGGGTTTTCTCTCCCCCGTACCCTCGCCCCGCTCTCCTGCTGAGTCCACGAGTTCTCGCATCGTGTCGAGGAAGCCCGTCGCGTTCACGGCTCCGAACGGAATCTCGTCGGCGTCGCCCTCGAACACTCCCGTGAAGAGCCCTTGCTTCGTCTCAAGTGTTCGCAGCACCTTCTCCTCAATGGTGCCTCGCGTCACGAAGTTCACAACACGCACCGGGCGGTTTTGTCCCATGCGGTGAACGCGCGCGATGCGTTGTTCCAGCACCGCCGGGTTCCACGGCAACTCGAGGTTGATAACGGTGTCGGCCACCTGAAGATTCAAGCCCGTGCCGCCCGCGTCGGTGCTCAGGAACACCATGCACGTCGGGTCGGTCTTGAACTTCTCAAGGGCTTCCTTGCGGTCCTTGCCGGACAAGCCGCCGTGCAACACAGCATACCCAACGCCGATTCGGTCGAGCACTTTCGCCGCCTCGAAGATCATCGTTTCCCACTGCGAAAACACGACGGCCTTGTGTGGAAGTTCCGTTGCAGTTTCCTCGCCCCTCACGGGAACGGTCGGCGGTGGAGCTTTCGCTCCGAGGTTCAGCGTGCCCGCAAGCGACGACGCGACAGGATCGGAATCCGAAGCACCTGACCCCCCAACCCCCTTCCCTGGAAAGGAAGGGGGAGCCGGATTTAGCCCCTCTCCTCTTAGGGGAGGGGTTGGGGAGGGGTTCTGGATGCCGACGACTTCTGGAATCAGTTCCTCGAACTCGTCGAGCTTCGGCGACACTCGCGTCAGGCGGTCGAACAGAAACAGGCTGTCGCAGATCGTTCGCATGTTCACGACCGACGCCAGGATTCGCTTGCGGTCGAGGTCGGTGAGGTAGTTCTTCTGCAAGAGCCTGGCGAGCGTGATTCGCTGTTCTTCGTAAGGGAGACGTTGCGCGAGCGCGAGTTCCACGAAGATGGTATTGTCCGTGCGCAGCGGCAACTGCGTAAGCA
The DNA here is from genome assembly GCA_021413735.1 of Planctomycetota bacterium. GTDB lineage: Bacteria > Planctomycetota > Planctomycetia > Gemmatales > Gemmataceae > Gemmata. The sequence goes on along the minus strand of JAIOPV010000244.1, from coordinate 13,934 downwards.
CTTCGCCTCGCGTTCGCCGCATGAAAATCGGACCGAGCTTCTCGCGAATCTTGTCCAGGTTGCGATAGCCCTTGAGGTTGCCGTTTTCGTCGAGAACGCGGTGTTCGTACAGGAAGTGGAACGCCGGACCGAAGCGGCGTTCGTCCACGAACTGCACGATGCTGTAAAGCTCCTCCAGCTTGTTTTCCAGCGGTGTGCCGGTCAGCACGATAGCGTATCGGCTGCGGAGTTTCTTGACTTCTTTGCTCGTCTTCGACTCCCAGTTCTTGATCCGCTGGGCTTCGTCGAGCACCACGACGTCGGGCTTCCAGACGTTGATGGCCTCGCGATCACGAACAACCTGTTCGTAGTTCACGAGACGGTAGAACGTCGGCTGTGTGTACTGGTCGCGGCGATCTTCAGGACCGCCCTCGATGATCTGAACTGGCCGCCCCGCGAACTTGCGAATCTCGCCTTCCCACTGATACTTCACCGACGCTGGCGCGACGACAAGCACCTTCTGCACGCCGCGTTCGCGCGCCAGCAACTCGACCGCCGCGAGCGTCATGACGGTTTTACCGAGACCCATGTCGTCGCCGAGAATGCTGCGTCCGCGACATGCGAGGAACAACGCTCCCCGCATTTGGTAGTCGTACAGTGGCACCGTGAGCAACTTTAGATCGAGCGTGCCCGCGTCGAGTTGTGCGCGCCATTCCTGCTCGCGGACCAACATCTCCGCGCGTTCGATCTCGACGCTGACAAACTCCAGCGCATCCGAGAAGAATGTGACCGCCTCGGGCAGACGTTCCACATCGTCGGTCAGATCCTTGTACTTGCCCTTCCCGGACCACAGGCCGTTTTCATCGAAGTAGGTCGTGGCGAGGCGACCGAGCTTATCGGAATGTCGCGGGGGAAGATGGATGCCGAGGCAGAGTTGTTCGCCGTAGTGCAGGAAGATCTCGGGCCGCGTGACAGCTGCTTTCTTCTTCTGAAGATGTGCGGGCAGTTCATCCTTGAGTTGATCGAGAACCGCCTCGACGTGCTTGCAGGTGCCAAGCGTGTTCGCCTTGAAATCCGGGCATGTGCAGGCGTTGTCGCCGACCTCGAAGCCGCGAACCGTGACGGTGTATTGCCCGCCGGAGTCGGGGTTGGTGATGCGGTAATCGGAGAAAACGCGGTTCTTGCCGAGGTTCTCGATCTGGAACTTGACAGCCTTGGCTCGCTGCCGGCGGATGTCGATCTGTTCCTCGCGGAGCATCCTGCGTTCCCCGTGTTGCGTGCGGCGACACACAGCATGATACACGACCGGGAAAGCAGACGTGATACCCGAGATTAGCGATGTGCGATGAGTTTTGGCGAACCCCGAGTGCCAGCGAGGGTGCCTTCGCAACACGAAATGCCTTTGCGAAACACCAACCGCCTCGTTTCTACCAACGCCACCCCTCGCTGGCACTCGGGGTTCGCCAAGCAAATCCCGAAATGACGAGACGGACGGGATCGTCCCGTCCGTCTCGTTGGATTTGCGTGATTCGTCAGTTCCGTTGCACAGCCTGGAACAGCTCGCTCATCTTCATGCCAAGCGCCAGACAAATGCGATACAGCGTCTCGATGCTCGCCGAGTTCTTGCCAAGTTCGATCTGGCTCAGATAGCCAAGCGAAACGCTCGTGCGGTCGCTCATGTTGGACAGCGTCAGCCCGAGAGCCTTACGGCGTTCGCGAATCGCGGTGCCGAGCGCTTCACGTAGCGCGTCCTCGGTCATGCGAAGCAGACCCTTGCCTTCCAGACAGCGGAAGACGATCTCACGCAGTTGATCGACCTGGAACGGCTTCGTCAGGTAATCGTAAGTGCGGGCACGCAGGCAGTTCAAAGCGCTATCCACCGACGGGTAGCCGGTGACGACCACAATGTTCGCGTCGGCCTGCGTCTCGCGAATCCACGAGAAAACCTGATCCGGCTCAAGACCCGGTAACACGTAATCGAGCACGATCAAGTGGTACTTGTGTTCCTGAGCCAGCGCCGACTCGACCAACTGCGGATCGGAAACCACATCGATGATGAAGTCGCGGTTCGATAGTGCGGCCTGGATCACCGAACAGGTTGCGGGGTCGTCGTCGAGAATCAGGATGCGGATGTCGCCAGAAGACTGCAGTTCCCGCATCCCCGGCTGAGCTTTGTGGGCCGCCGAGTGGTTGTACATTGGCTTCAACGTCTGCGTCACAGGTTCTTCGATGTCAAACGGCATGGTTGCTTAACCTCTCACAGCGGTTGCGCTCGCGTTGCCAGCCGGGGCAGCATGTCCGGCTGGGGTTCCGGCGGGTGCCGGGGTGCGGGTGGTTGCCAGAGGTAGCACCACCCGAACTTGCGTCCCCGGTCCCGGTTCGGGGACCGGTTCAATCTGGACTCCACCACGATGGGCACATAACACCCGATAAACGATGGCCAATCCGAGGCCGCGGTGCCGCACCTTGGTCGTATAGAACGGATCAACAAATAAACGCCGACGAACTTCCGGTTTCATCCCCACGCCGTTATCGGTCACAGTGACGAGGAGATGCTCTCCAACTCCGGGCTTTCCGAGGTATTCCTGGGCGTCGTTCTCAGACAAATCAGCCACTCGCGCGGTCAACCGCACAAGGCCACCATGCGGGCACGCTTCCCCGGCATTCTCGATGAGATGCCCGAGCACTGTCTGAAGCACTCCGGCTTCCATTGCCACAGTCGGCAACCCCGCAGGAATGTCTTTCTCGAACTGCAGATTCGCGATGCCGAGCGACTTCAGCCGGGTTTCTTCTTTCGCCACGACCGCGACGATTGCCGTTGGGTTCGGCTTCACTTGCCCGCTGCGGCTCAACTGGTGGAGTTGTTGAGTGAATACAATTCCGCGTTGCCCGACCTTACTGATCTCGGACACGAACTTCGCGGCCTGCGATCCGGCTGTTAGTAACGGCACCGCGAGATCCGAGAAGCCGATGATCCCGGTCAGGATGTTGTCGAAGTCGTGAGCCATTCGCCCTGCGATGACCGCTGCGTCGCCGAGGCGTTGGTCGAGCCGTTCCGACTCGATTCGCGGGCTGATGATCGTTGCCACGGCTGGCGACCGCTCGACCATCTTCGCGGTCATCGACAGCGCAGTTCGATCGACATCGGTCCAGGATTGAACGCTTCGTTCGGCCCACAGAACGCCAACCGAGCGGCCCGGAGGTTGAATCGCAGCGAAGACTCGCCCCGTTCCGCCCGGCCCCGTGTACATGACAGTCGTTTCGCCGGCCCGGAGGCGACGAATCGCGTCCGGGACTTCCGTTGGTGCTGGCAAATCGGCCAACGCACCAGTTCGCACCGTGCGAATGACAGGCAGCGAATTGTCGTCGGTCCAAACCAAGCCGCACGCCTGCCAGCCGCAGACTTTGGCCCACGCAATGAGGAGCGTCCCCAGGGTTGCCGGGCTTGTCGTCTCCTGCCACCAGTTGGGCGAGAACGCCAACATAGCGGAGAGCGTGCCCGGATTGGACATTACGGCAGCTCCTTCGCTTGGGCGATTGGAGAATGGAGAATTCTGGTGGCACCTGAAATTCAGGGCACCCACAATGTATCTAGAACGGGCCTGAACGAAGTCAACCGATGTGAGGGTGGTCGTGATGGGTGGGAGACGAAAAATCAGACAGTTGCGTATTTCGTGTGTTGGTGTTTTGTTTTTGGTGTTTCGTGTTTTGGGTTTTGGGTTTAGCGTCGCTTGGGATGTACGCATTTTCACCCAATACACCCAAGCACAATAACCAAGATGCGACGGCGGAAAGAAGTTCTGGGTTTTCCTTCCCGGGCTGTTTCGCTGGGCTTACTCGGACACGTGGATGTTACGGAGCGAAAGCGGCAATCCGTGATCCTGGAAGCCAAGGTATCCGGTTGCTGGCCGATCCTTGAGAGTGCGACTGTCGAGCGGCACCTCGTTGACCACCTCACCGTTGAGAATCACGGTCACCTCGCCAGCCCGACAGATGACCTTCATCCGATTCCATTCACCGGCGGGTTTGGCGGCGTTCTTCGTGGGCGCGATCCCCGGAAAGATACCACCCGAATCGTTGGGGCTCAGTTTCGCTCCCGGCTTCTCGTTCGACGAGTCGCTGATCTGGACTTCGATACCCTTGTTCGATGGATCTTTCTTGTCGCCGACGTGGAAATAGAAGCCGCTGTTGCCGCCTTTCTCGACCTTGAACTCGAACTCGGCCGAAAAGTCGCGATACTGCTTTTTCAGCCAGAGGTAATCGTCAAAGCGCTTCCAGCCCTCCTCGCCCTTGCGGGGGGTCAACGTCACCACATTTTCTTTGTCCAGTGTCCAGTTGCCGGTCGTGATCCAGTTCCGGGAGAGGGCGCCAGTCAGGAGGTTCACTCCCTTCGCCATGTCTTGCGTGACCTTCCATGCAACCGCCTGATACTGGCGGGCTTCCTTGTCGCTCAGACCGCCAATCTTCCCGGGAAGTCCTTCCGGACTCTTGCCATAGATCGAGCTGTAGAAGACGCAGGCAGCCAAGTAACTGCCCGCTCGATTCGGGTGGACTCCGTCCTCGTTGAACAGGTTTGGAGGCTTGTTCGTCGCCTGGAGCTTTGCCCAGGCCGGGCCGACTGGAACAACGGACGCCTTGAGTTCCGCAGCGAGATCCTGGTGCAGTTTCGTGAGTATTTCCTGGTTTTCAGGAGCCTTCGCGAGCGGAAACGGAAGATAGAGGAGAGTCCTGCCGCCCTGCTTCTGAATCTCGGCGTCGAACTTTTTGGCGTATTCGAACATCGGCTTCGAATCCTTGAGCGGGCGTTGGCTGTGCTCCTGGATGACCACGTAATCCCACTTGCGAGATTGCAGCTTTGTCAGTGCTTTGCCGTCGTTCCAGTGCTTTTCCAGAGTGCAGCCGCCCGGCGTCTCCTGCTGATGCACAAGGGTCCGTTGGCCTCCGGCCTCGGCGAGTTCCGCAAGCATCTTGGGCATCTCGTTGTAATACGTGAGGCTGTTGCCGATCCAGAGGATGTGAACTTCTCCTTTGGGCTGCCCCTGGGCAGCTTGCGCTCCGAAAAAGCAGGTCGCCGCCAGCAGGGCGATCGACGGCAAGTGGAATCCCCGTGAAATCATGGGGCCATCTCCAGTGGGAAGTGATCGCGGCTTCTCAGTCTTCCAAAACGAATTAAGGCTCTTTCTTCGGCTCGGGCTTCTTGTGGATCTTGGCGAGAGCGTTTTTCGCCGCGTCACGAACCTTCGGGTGCGGATCGCTTTCTCGCACTCGCAGAGCCTTGATCGTCTCCTGATCCTCCAACAACTCCATGCCGAGCGCACCAATCTCCTCGACCACGGCGAGCCGTACCTCATACTCGGGGTCGATCAGCAGCGCGACGAGATCCTTCACGCGAGCTTTCTCTTCGACGGGCCCGATCGCTGAGCCGAAACCACGAACGGCGTCGACACGGATGTCTTTCAACTTGTCGGTGCCCGCGAGTTTGTAAAGCGTATCGGCCGCGGGCTTCGCTGAAGTTCCGAAAGTCCCCAGTGTGCGCACAACTCGACGGCGAAGTTCGTCGTCAGGCGATGTCAGTAGCGCAGTCAGGGCCGTGACCACCGCGGATGACTTCTCGCCGAGCAAACCGATCGAGGTGACCAACTCGATCCGCATGTCTGTCTCTTTCTCGGTGTCGATCATCTTCGCCATTGTCTCGGCGATGGTCGCGGCCCCTTCTGGGGAAATCCGACCGAGCGAAATGATCGCCGCCCGCTTCACAGCTTTGTCTTCGTCCGCGAGGAGTGGTGCGAGGCCAGCCGCCGCCGATTTGCCGTCACTTCCCGTGATCGTGAGAGCTTCTGCGATTGCGACGCGGGTTGATGCATCTGGGTCTTTCAGTGCTCCCGTGAGCTGCACGACGGCGAGTTTCGCGACAACCGGGAAGCGACCGATTGCCTTGGCGAGTTCCTTCCGCACTCGCGATTCCTTCTCCATGCCCATCGCATCAACCATGTCCACGACGCCGAGGCTGTTTTTGTCCGCGATGAATAACTTGATCTCCGTTTCGCGAAGGCCGCCCATCGCGATTGCAGCTTGCGTTCGTACGGCTGCGGAACTATCCACTCGCAGCGCCCGCCCGATATTCGGGATCGCTTCCTCGTATCGTTTTTCGATCCAGAGTTTGGAGAGCGCTTCCACGGCGAGGGCTCGCTGGCGGGCCGAGGTTCCATTGCGAAGCGTATCGACCCATTCCGAAGCTTTCTTGCCATCGAACACTGGATCCTGAGGATCCTCTTTCTGTTTCTCGGCCTGGCCCGCGGCTGTGGGTGAAAGGGTGAGGGCGAAGATGATCGCCGAAGCGATGAGGGCTGAGAGGTGACGGACCATATGCAAAGTCCTTGCGACGGACGAGTAACGAACTACCGCGATGATATGACGCCCGGCGCGGGGTGGTCAAACAGTTTCGGACCACAAACGGTCTTGGGTTTCAGCCGGATACACCCTTGGCTCGCTGTCTCATCCCTCTCCGACAGGCACCCCAACAGGGCGGCCAAACTTCGCGTACAGCGGCGGCAACAAGAACAGATTCAGCAGCGTCGACGTGACCAACCCACCGAGAATCACCACCGCGAGCGGGTATTCGATCTCCTGCCCGGGCTTGTTCCCGGTGATGGCCAACGGCAGCAATGCCAACCCCGTCGCCAGCGCCGTCATCAGGATCGGAGCGAGACGTTCCTCGGCGCCACGCAGCACTAACGCGATTCCGAACGGCACGCCTTCGACCGCTTCGAGGTGCCGGAAATGGCTCACGAGCATGATGCCGTTGCGGGCCGCGATGCCAAGCACTGTCACGAAGCCGACCATCGACCCGAGCGACACCGTGCCGCCGCCGAGCATCACAGCGAACACGCCACCAACGAGTGCGAACGGAATCGTCAGCGCCACCAGCAGCGTCGGTCGCCATTCGCCGAAATCGACGTGCAGAAGCAACACGATTCCCACGATCGCCAGAGCCGCGAGAGCGTAGAGCTTCTGCGTGGACTCTTGACGCGCCGCGTATTCGCCCAGGAACTCCGGGTGATACTCGCGATCGAACGGGACCGTGCGAACCTGCGTTTCGATGTCGCGAGCGACCGAACCCAAGTCACGATCCTTCACGTTGCAGGTGATATCCAGCCGACGGCTCGCATTCTCGCGTTTCACTTCGTTCGGTGCCGCGACGATCCGCACTTCCGCAACATCCCCAAGACGAACGTGCTTTCCGGTTGGCGTGTCGATGGGCAACTCACGCACGGCTTCCGGACTCGCTCGCAACTCGGGCACGCCCCACACCATCACGTCGAACTTCTTCTGTCCATCGAAGACTTCGCCGACCTTCAAGCCCTTCAACAACGCTGACGCTGCACGCCGAACGTGGCCGGCTGTGACGCCGTGTTTCTTCGCGTCGTCGGTCCGCAATCGCACCTCCATTTGCGCGACCAACACCTGCGGCTCGACCTTGAGATTCGTGACGCCCTCGACCTTCGCCATCGCCGCTTCCACTTCTTTCGCCTTCGATCGCAGCACCGCCGTGTCTGGACCGTAGAGCCGCACAACGATCGTTGCGCTGGCACCAGTGAGCACTTCCTTGATGCGTTCGCGGAGGTATGTGAGCAGGTCGCGATACAGTCCCGGATACGAATACACGACATGCTCAACTCGCTTCACAGCGCCGGGGTAGTCGTCCCCGGGATCAATGCTAATCCACAGTTCCGTGAAGTTCGGACCGACCGGTTCGTCGGCGACTTCGGCACGCCCGATGTGGGAGCCGAAGTTCCGCACGACCTTGTTTCCCTTGTCGTCCTCAAGCTTCCGCAGTGCTTTGCTCGCCTCAGCGGTCACGCGGTGCATCGCTTCAATCGAGGTGCCCGGTTTCTCGACGAAGTGCATCAGGAAGTCGGTTTCCTGAAAGTTCGGCAAGAACTCTTGCCCGAGCCGCGTAGCGGCGATGCCAGTGAGTGCGAACGCGACCACGAGCGTTGCGAGGCACGCCCACGGCCTCGCCATGAGCGGCGGCAGCAGCAAGCGATAGATGCGTTTGAGAACCGCCGTGAGCGGCGGTTCTCGTTCTTCGTGTTGCGCTCGTCCGGTGAGGAGCATGTACGACAGCGCCGGCGTGACCGTCAACGCGACGAACAGCGACGCAGCAATGGCGACGACATACGCGAGTGCCAGCGGCCGGAAGAAACTACCGGCCAAGCCGTCGAGAAAGAACACCGGCACGAACACCAATACCACTATGAGGCTTGCGTAGACCACCGCCGACCGCACTTCGAGACTCGCATCAAGCACAATCCGGAACGCGGACTTTACCGACGGCTCGCGCAACCTGCGGGCAATGTTCTCGACATCAATGATGGCGTCGTCGACGACCTCGCCGAGCGCGATCACGAGGCCGGCAAGCACCATCGTGTTGATCGTTGCCCCGAATGCGGTGAACGCCAGCAATGCCGCGACGAGCGACAGCGGAATCGCCGTGAGGCTGATGACGGCCGTTCGCCAGTCGAACAGAAACACGAACAGGATGACCGCGACAAGTCCGCAGCCGACCGCGAGGGCGTGCTTCAAGTTTTCGATGGCGCGCTCGATGAACGTCGCCGGCCGGAAGATGCTCGTATCGACCTCGACATCCTGCAAGCCCGGCTTCAGTTCCTCGATTGCGGCTTCAACGCGGTGCGTCAGTTCCAGCGTGTTCGACTCAGGTTGCTTCTCGACGATCAGCAGCAAGCCGGGGCCGTCGTTGATGACCGCGTCGCCGATTGGCGGCGGCGAACCGAACTCGACATCCGCCACTTTGCCGAGGGGAATTGGGGCACCGCTGCCAACATCTACGAGCGCCCCGCGAAGGTCGGACACATCGCGAATCGCGGGAATGTGTCGGATGGCAATGCGCTGATTTGGCGTGTCGATGAGGCCGCCGCCTTCGAGAGCGACCGCTTCTCGACTGGCGCTTGTGACTGCGTCGAGGCTGACACCGTTCGCACGCAGCCGGGCCGGGTTCACGAGCACCTGATACTGCTTGTCGCGTTGTCCCCAGATGGCCACGTTCGCGACGCCGGGCACGGCCATGAGCTTCGGCCGCACAGTCCACAGCACAATTTCGGTGAGGTCGCGTTGCGAAAGCGTCTTCGACCAGACGCCGATCTTCATGACGCGGCTGGTGGTCGAAAGCGGCTGCAGGATGATCGGCGGGTTCGCGACTGATGGCAGTCGCCGGGCCACTTCAGTCACGCGTTCCTGTACCATTTGCCGAACGCGAAGCGGCTCGGTCCCCGTTTCGAGAACCAGCACAACTTGCGACAACCCCAGCACCGATTTCGAGCGAACGTACTTCACATGCGGGATGCCGTTGAGGGCGATCTCGATAGGCACCGTGACGAGCGATTCGACTTCATCCGTGGAGAGGCCGGGGGCTTCGGTTTGGATCTCGACGAGCGGCGGCGCGAACTCGGGGAACACGTCGAGAGGTGCCCGCCGGATGGATCGCGACCCGACGACGAGTAGCACGACGCACGCAGCGAGGACCGCGACCCGCAGCCGAACGGAATTTGCGATGAGTGCCGAAAGCATGAATGTCCTGGATCGAATTTGGCAATCCAGAACCCAGGCCGTTGGCCTGGGCTGAGGAAGATCGGTCCGTCAGACCTCAAAAAACGGTCATGTCTTTGCGGTCGGAAGGACCGCGCGCCCACCGCCCAGGCCAACGGCCTGGGTTCTTGGGCGAATCCAACGGGCTGGGGTCCGTGGGCGTTGACCAACGACCTGGGTTGCTTGAGGCATGATGTTATTTGCTGAACCCGGTTTCCGTGCCGAACAGCTCCGCAGCGCCGTCCGTGACAACTTCCGTTCCCACCGGTGGGCCGTCGGTCAGCACGGCAGTTCTCCCGGTCACGAACCACACAATCACGCGGCGGCGGCTGTAGGTTTTGTCGGCGGTCTTCTGGTACACCCACGCGCCGCCGTGGTAGTCGTACACCACCGCGGCCCACGGAACGGTCAGGCTCGTGGCCGAACCCTTCAACGCGACGCTGACACCGACTCGCTCACCGGGGCTGTACAGAACATCGCGGTGCGAAATGGTACACGCCCCGAAGCCCATGATGGCTTCCTCGAAGATGCAGCGGCGATTGTCGAGCGAGTAGAACAGATCGGCAGTGCCCGTGAGCGGGTTCGCAGCAGGTAATGCCGAAACGGGCGAAGCGGTTCGCGTGGGGTCGCCGGTGCGGTCCGTCATGCTGCCGATCTCGGCGGAATGCTTGGGGTCGATATCCGGCAACTCGCCGACATACACAGGCACGCGAACCCAGACCTGATCGAGATTCACGACCTCGAAGAGAGCCGCACCTGCTGGAACCGACTGGCCGGGCAACGCGGAGACCGTTCGCAAGAAGCCATCAGCGGGAGCGTCGATCACGACCGGAGCGGCACCGCCCGATTCCAGTTCGCCAACAACGCGAGCCAGCAGATTCCGGCGTGTGGTCGCGGCTTCCAACGTCTTCACCGCGACATCCACGAGAGCCTGGGCTTCGTCCACCATTCGCTGACTGCCTGCACCACCCGCGAGAACTTTCTTCGCACGTTCGAGAGCGATCTCAGCCGCCTTCAGTTGTTCCGTCGCACTCTGCACTTGGCCGTCGGCATCGACTCGCGTCGCGGTCAGATTCGCACTGCCGACCGGATCGAGGATCGGCAGCAGATACAGAACCGGTCGCCCACGATGCACGACCTTTCCGGCAACGGGAATCGCGTCGTGTGAAGGCGGAAGCGTTGCGGCAATCGGACCGCAAATCGCCATCGTGGCGTTCAGCACGGGGTCAGCAACCTGAAGCGTACCCGCGAGCGGCGACGACACCACCACCGCCCGCCCCGGCGGCACCACGAGTTCGCCGCCGTACGCGCGGCGACGCGGCATCGGCTTGCGTTCGACCTTCCCGGTCTTGAGGGCGAGTTGCTTCTCGGCGTCGGCTGTCAGCGTGAACGTCGTGCCTTGATCTTCCTTGAAGGGCTTCGGCACGGTCGCGGGAACGGGTGGCGGTGGCGTCTTTTCGGTGTTGGGCTTCCAACCGAGCAAGAACCACCCTGCCCCGATGGCAACGCTTCCAACTAGCCCCGCAACGATGCCAGTCAACACAATGCTGCGGTAGTTCATCGGGGTGCCTCAGCCTGAAATTCCAAGCACGAAACCCGAAGATCGAGCATCAGAAACGGAGGCGGAACAACCTGGATGGTGCCGGGCTGTATGTGTTTGACCTCCCCACTTGTGGGGGAGGTCGCCACGAGTCTTCGAGTGGCGGGTGGGGGGTAAAGCCTCAACAGTTGTGAAGGCATACCCCCCACCCGGCTCGCAAAGCCTCGCCACCCTCCCCCACAAGGGGGGAGGGCAAAACAGCAACACCGAACACCAAGGCACATTACGCCACCTTGTCTTATTTCGGATTTTCTGGAAGCAGCCGACGACCCACCGAGCGTTCAAGTTCCGCCCATGATCGCCGCAACTCGGCGCGAAGCAGAGCATCCCGCGCGATGGTGTCGATCAACTGACGCTGCGTTTCCAGCACGATCACGAACGTCACGTTGCCTTCCTTATACGCCGTCTCGGTGCGGCGAATCACGGCTTCCACTTCCGGCTGCGTCTTCGCACGGAGGAAGTCGAGTTCCGCACGGGCCTGCTCATATCGAGCAAACGCGGTGCGAACGTCCATCACGATCTGGTTGTAGACGGTTTGCTGTCGGCGTTCGAGTTGTTCGAGTTCCGCCCTGGAACGAGCGATGCCGCCCTGATTCCAGTTGAAGATCGGTACCGTCACGCGAGCAGCCGGGCCGAACTCGTGGCCAGTGAGTTTGCCGCTCGTCGCGTCGAGCAACCCCAGGAAGCGAACCCAACCGATGCGGGAGATTCGCAACCGTTCCGCGGCGGCCGCTGTTGCTTGTGCTGCCGCGACGGCATCGGGCCGTGTGTGAACAGCATCGGCCGTGAGATCGTCAACCGACCAGTCGGCACGCGGCTCGAACGGCGTGGTTTCCGCAGTGAGAGCGAACGAATACTGCGACAACCCCGTGAGGTTCCGCAGTCGTTCGCCCGCAGTGGTCACGTCGTACTTGCTGCGAATGAGTTCCTGGTCGGCACGCAGCGAATCGATCTTCGCCGTCGATACTTCAAGTGCGCTGATGTCGCCGGCCTTGAGTCGTGCCTCGGCGAGTTCGAGAACGCGTTTCCGCAGCGCCGCCGCACGTTCAGCCACCGCGACGCGATCCTGTGCAAGTCGCAGGTCGGCGTGCCCCTGCCGAGTGTCGCGAATGAGATCGAGGGCGAGTTGCGTAAGCCTGGAACTTGCTCGTTCATTCTCCGCTGCGGTCGCCTTCACACGCATCGGGCGAAGCCAGAGGCTTTCCAGGGGGAAGTCGACGAGGTATTTGAGCGGCTTGCCGACCTCGGGCCAGAAGTAGACGAACTCGGGGTTCGGCAGCAGCCCCGCCGTGATGAGATCGGCCCGCGTGAGATCGAGTTCGACCAGTGTTTCGTTGAAGTGAGCGTTATTCCACAGAGCGAGAACGACCGCCTGTTCCTCGGAGATTGGGCGACCGTCGGCGAGGCCATCGGGCACGAGCACCTGCCCACCGGGGCAACTCTTCGGCGGAATGCTCGCAGACGGCCCAAATCGTGTTTCGAGGTTTTGCGAAACCGAGGCACGGTTGCGTGAGGCGGGATTGGCACAGCCGGCGAACCCGACCGCGACGGCAACCACCAGAGTCACGGCGAGGCGCATTCGCCCGGCGGTGGCCGAGTGGGTGGGTGTCGTTATCTGTTCGGCAGCGGTCATTTCGATCACTCGGTTCCCTGGCTTACCCAGTTTCCCTAAGACCCGAAAGGTTAATCGAGTTGTATCGGTAGTATCGGTTATCGCGCATCAGCATTGGATAAAATCGACATTAAGTCGCGTCGGGAGTAACACGATGGCAGAAGACGACACGATTCGAGGAACGAATTTCACCTGCTACCACGCTGGTCCGAAAGAGGGCTGGAGTGAGTTCCGTTCGGAGCCGCCGCTGGTGCCGCGGATCGCGCCGGGCAAGCAGTTCGTACGAAGCCTCATCGGGTCGGCGGGCCTGGAGATGTCGCTGAACGTGGTGGCGCCGGGCAAGGGGATTCCGTTCCTGCACAAGCACCGCGAGAACGACGAGGTGTATTACGTGGTGGCTGGGAAGGGTCAGTTCTTGGTTGATAGCGAGTGCATTGACGTGTCGGAAGGCTCGGTGTTGCGGATCAGTCCGTCAGCTCCGCGAGCGTGGCGAAACAACTCGACGGAGCCGATGTACTTTTTGTGCATTCAGTATCGCGCCGACAGCGAGGTGACCGGCGGCACGAGCGACGGCGTTGGCGTCGAAGGCAAACCCGCGTGGCCGAGCTAAGTCAGCGATGCGAACGACGGCTGCGTCGTGTCCGGAGCAACTCGCGAAAGGATGGTCTGTCATCTGACGTCAGGTACGATAGGAATGTGAGCACGGGCAGCGTCAGGCATGTCGTCGCGACCAAGCTACAGACCATCATTCCTAAAAAGGTCCGCCAATCCAAGAGGTCACATACGCCGATCCCAAGAGGCATCCCTACCACCCCGGAGAACATGAAGATCAGACTCGTGACAAATAACCAATCCCCACGGCGAGCGAATGCTGGTGCGCCAATAACGAAACCCGCAGTTTCCACAAGCGGCGACCGTTCGTTTGGTATTGGTGTTGCAGTCAACGCTGCTGCCGAGTCCAAGATCAGTGGCAGAACCCAACAATCCTTCGAGTGGTTTGTTGAGTGCCTGCAGTGAACCCTGGTGTCCTACTTTCGTTGAACAGCCGGGTAAGCCAACCACTCGGCTAACGACCAGACATGGTCGGTCAATCCAGCGGCCATCGCTGGTGTTCGTTCTTGCCAGCGGCTCGTCGGA
>JAIOPV010000242.1 GCA_021413735.1 Planctomycetota bacterium | reverse complement strand
GCATGCCCCTGTATTTTCCCAGCTCAATTCGACCGTTAACGAAACCAATCGGCTCAACCGTAGGCGTGTCGGTTCGCAAATTTCCTTGAAAACCAAGACATATCAGAGCAAACAAGCTGTCTGGAAACCCACTGCACCCTGTTGATCAGAACCCCCGACTTCAGGGCGCGGGATTCCACGAGGGTGAATCGCGATGTCGCGAACCCGTCGGGGAAGAGCTTCTTGCCGGTGCCCAGCACGATCGGGTAGACCGCCAGCCGGTACTCGTCGATCAGGTCGTGCTCGGCCAGCGCCTTGATGAGTTCCGTGCTGCCCCACACGCGGATCTCGCCCTCCCGCTCCGCTCTCAGCTTCTTCACCGCGGCGGGAACGTCGGGGCCGAGGAGGTGGGAGTTCTTCCAGGGAAGTTCGGTCAGGGTGCGGGACGCCACGTACTTTGGGACGCGGTTGTACCGGCGGGTGTTCTCGCCCATGAAGCCCGGTGCGTTCTCGTCCCACACGGCCCAGGCACCGCACCAAATGTCGTAGGTCTTTCTTCCGAGTAGTAGCGCCTCGGTCTTGCTCTCCCACTCCTCGACGACCTTACCGCCTTCATTCAGTTTGTCGAACTGCTCGTCGTAATCCATCATCCAGCCGCCGTACTCGAAGCCGCCCTCGCGATCCTCGTCCTTACCGCCAGGTGCCTGGGCAATGCCATCAAGGGTGACGAATGCGTGTACGACGATCCTGCTCATGGTCAGCTTCCGCTCTGCTTTGTCGTGAGGACGCCATCTTGTCGAACGGCCCGATCGAGAATCGACACTGCCATGTGAGAACGTGCCAAAAGTTCCCAGAGGCGGTCATGGTTGTTGGAGGCGGGGAAATTACCGAAACCGAGTGAGTCACGGAAGGTCAGCAGTCGGGCGATGCCTGATGCGGGTCGCTTTCACCTTCCCGCACCACGCCTCAAGTCCTTATAAGGCTGGCTGCCCAATCCCGGACGACGCGGGCCATCTCGACGAACACGTCCTCGTTGCTGTTACGAGATTTCTTGAGAATCTTGTAGCCGTGGTCTGCCGTGTCGAGCGGATGCAGCGTTGCACGGCTGCCGATCTTCTGGACCATCGGTTTCAGCAGGCTCATTTCAGCGAGATCATCCCGCGTCCCGCTCAGGAAGAGCATTGGGACGGAGACGCCCGCGAGGTGATCCGCACGCTTCGTATCGGGCTTGCCAGCCAAGTGGAGCGGAAAGGAGAAAAAGACCAAACCAACCACACCTTCCAGCGGCGATTCGGAAGCCGCCGTGGACGTCATCCGCCCACTGAACGAATGCCCGCCCGCCAGAAGGGGGAGGTCGGGAGCGGCTTCAAGCGCGGCCGCGACCGCAGATCGGATCGTTTGTGTGCAAACGGCCTGTCCGTCCCGGCCCTTGCCGTTCTCCGAATAGGGAAAGTTGTAGCGGAACGTCGCGATACCCACTTCGGCCAGTCGCTCGGCGATCGACAGCAGTGTGGCATGTCGCATGTTCGTGCTGGCGCCGTGGCCGAGGACAAGCAGGTGCGTCGCGTCATCGGGCCGGCTCAGCAGGGCGGAAACCTCGCCCTTTTCCGGTGTGGCAAGGAATCTCAGTTCCTTCTCTGCTTTGCTCATGGCTGTAACTCTGGCTGAACGTTACTCCACCTTCGTCGCGATCCACCACGTCGTGCCGCCCGCGTCCGTTACACCGCCTCGCTTGTCCGCGTCACCCTTCTTCACAGGCTCCTGCACTGCCGATGCCCCGGCTGCCAGAGCCAACTGAAATGTGGCGTCGACGTCCTCAACGTATACGTGGACGTGCGCTGGGATCGGAGGCCAGCCGCCTGCACAGTCGGAGATCATGACGACGCTGTCGCCGATCCGCACCTCGGAATGGCGGATCGTGCCAGCATCGTCAGCGAAGCGGCGGATCTCCGCTGCCCCGAGTGCCCGGACAAGGAACTCAATGGTGCGAGCTGCGCCGTCCACGATCAGGTACGGAGAGACGGTGGTGTAGCCGGATGGTTTGAACGAATTGACCATGCTGGCCTCCTTGCCAAGGGATAAGAGCAGTTCAGCGGATCTTGTCTATTCGGGTCGAGCACCATTGGGGACGAACGCGCACTCCGTTCCCAATCACAGAAAGCCTTTGCCGGACGGGTGCGGCGTGGGAAGCACGATTACCTCGGGAAGCGGGCCGGAGATCTCGACCGGCAGACCGCCGGAAGGAACCAACCGGACGCCATCGCCCACCGGCGTCACCTCCTTGGGAAAAAACCACCGCAGTAGTTCGATCTCGGACGTCCAACCGTCTGGGAGATGCACGACCACTTCGTGATCCGTCTCCACTTCCCCATCCGGCAGGCGGTGGAAGAACAGCCACCCAACGTTCACATGTCCGCCGCGACTCGGCTCCGCGTAAACCCAGTTCAGGAGTTTCCCGGCGAACACCGCGATCCGAGATTCATTTGCATCGAAACGTGGGGCCTCGCTGATGTAACCGCGCCGCTGATCAATGCCGCCGAGCCGCGAGAATGGTGCGGTGCGGAGGATATCGTAGCCCCACTCCCCCTGCCCGGAAAGCCGCTCGGTCGTGACCCACGCCCCCGATGGCGCGACGTTGAAGGCGTAGATGTGGCACCCCGCGTGGGTGAGCGGGATGACGATCTCTTCGATCACCTCCCGGCAGGGCCAGTGGCAGCGGCGGACAGTCTGCCGGTCGTCAATCACCTCGATAAACTGCGTCACCCCTTCATGAACGAATGGCGGGCTCTCGCGGTGATAGTACTTGTCGATGTTCGGCTCCTCCCGGAAGAACTCTCGCAGACTCATCCATCTCCCTTGCGGTGTGCAAGGCTTGGCCCGTCTGTGACAGCTACTCGCAATCGGGCTCGATTTCGGTGCAGGCGATCACCTTGGCGTCATCGTTGAAGTATACCAGCACCTCCGTCCCGTCAGCGTCGCGTGCGACGTACATTCCGCTCTTGTCCTTCTTGAAATCGACTCGGGCCGCGCGGGTGAACGCGTTGCCGGTCTTGACCGAAGGGCTTAGATCCGCCTTCGGATGCTTCGCCCATAACTCCGCTACCGCCTCTGTGAACGTCATCGCTACACACCTCCTGAATCGCCCACTGACCGAAGGAAAAAGAAGGTTAGGAACGAGGGCCGTAGCCGTCAACCGAGCTGGACGAGAAGGGGAGTTGGGTCTGGATCACTATGAGGGACGGAAATACCAAGGTTTGAAACGGCACATGATTCTGACGTCGGTGAGCCATCTGTTCCTGGCAAAGGTCCACCAGGAGCTTCGGGGGAAAAACCCGGAGTTGACGGTCTGTCAGTTGCGAACAGCGATGTCGGCGTTTGTGAGGAGTCTGTGGCTTTCGGACCGCTGTGTGACGCAGTTGCTTGAACGGACCGCAAAGGAGTTGCGGTCCACACAGGCTCGGCGTGCCCAAGCTCGGAAGAGTCACACGCAGGCCACGCGACGGAGACTTCACGCCGTCGGCGTCCGACTCACGACGCTGATTCGATGCCAGTGGGAGACGAACAGTGCGCTGTAGTATTTAGTCGAGCATCGGATTTCCTATCATTTGACGCGAGGCTCGCAATGTCGCCCTACTCCGCACGGATGAAAGCACACCTGTCGCGGTACAAGCGAGAGCGGCTTGGCATCGACGAGGACGGCGTGTGGCTGAACAACGGTGAAGCGTACCCGCACATACTGCCGGAACGACTCGCAAGACTGAACGTCATCGAGACGATTCGCAGCGAGTTCTGGCGGTACTTTGACGCGCACAGCGCGACGCTCCCGCTGCACAAGGACTTTCACCACCTCAACTCGTCGCAAGCTTTTGCGTTCAACCTGCTGTTTCCCTGGATGGAGGCTGACGGTTTGCAGGGTGAACTGTTCGCCGCGCTTGGGCTCGAACCACGGGTTGCTCGCACGTGGACGTTTGAAGGCATGCCCGACCAGGCGGAGCGCACGACGTTCGACCTCCATGTCGAGTTCGCCAATGACTCGCGGTTGCTGGTGGAAGTGAAACTGACCGAAGAGCAGTTCGGTGGATGCGTTCCTGCGGCCACTCATCGAGAAAAGCTTCGAGACACCTACGCGCCACGACTCGCGTCGAAGGTCACGTCGGAGAGTTTGGAGGAGGCGACGTTCTTTCTGTACTACCAACTCTTTCGGAACGTCAGTCACCTCGATGTCGATCGGGGTGATGTCCTCGTCCTGCTGGTGCCCCGAGCAAACGCTCTGACCTGGCAGCAGGCGGAAATATTCCGGCAGCGGTATCTCGTGGAACACGTCCGCAAGGCTGTCCGCATGGTTGCGGCCGAAGATTTTGTCGTTTCGCTTGGTCGCGAGGGCACCACTCCTCGCCGTTGCAGACGCACCTGGAGATGCTTTGCGAGAAGTACCTCCCGCCCGCGAATTTGTAAACCGTCCGGCAAGATCGTGGCTGGTGGTGCAGTTCCCCGCGGTTCATTTCACGTCCACCGCCGCTACGTACTCCGTGCCGGTGTTGCCCTCGACCGTGTTCCAGTCGACGGGGAATCTACCCCGTTTTCGCGTCGAGTCGGTCCACAGACTTGAGAGCAGCGTTTTGTGATTCTTCCACGAATCCCCACGAAACGAGCGACGTGGTGCAACTCGGTGCCGACGAGAAGCGGACCCTTCTGGAATAGTTCTCGAAACCCGTTTGAACCCACGACCAGAAGTGAAGGTGAAGGCACTCGCAACCAACTGCTGCGCTACGTCGATCCAGGAGTTGCTAACTTCAAAAACCACTTATTGAAATTAGGCGATTTTCAAATCGCCAGCGGCAACCTGGCAATCGAACAGACACCCGAAATCAGGCGAGAAGAAGGTGAATTAATGCCACAGCGACCCAAAGTGATCAAAAAGTGGTAACCGAGTGGGAACTGTGGGAACCGAGTGGGAACCGGAAGAGTGTGTGGATTTGCCTTGTTTTGAAGTATATTTCTCTACTATTACTATTTTGGTTCCCATTGTTCCCACTTTTCCCACCCCACCCCACCCCTCTATTCTCATGCCCGCCACACCAGGGGGGTGGGGAAGAATGTAGATAGAGGGCACACCCCCTGTCTGGGAACTGGGAACCGGACCCCAAAAAACTCACCAACGCCTAGGAATTCCAGGCGATTCGCGGTTCCCACTGGGGTGGGAACCGGTGGGAATTCTCTCGCTGAGTGCGAGAATCACGTATTCCCGAACAACGTGGGGTGTTTTCGCACCCACGCAGGCAGGCGATCGCCGCGATTCGCAGATCACATCGCCCCTCCAGAATGTGCAAGCTCCCGAACCCAATCCCCCCACACGGCGTCAAGTGTGTGAAACCGTCCGTGCGGGCGGTGTTTCTGTTTCTCATTCCGTGAAGGAGCCGGCTTAGCACCGGTAGGAAAGATGCTCGACCGCGTACGAAACATCGGGATCATGGCTCACGTTGACGCTGGTAAAACCACCACGACGGAGCGGATCCTGTACTACAGCGGCACGAAGCACAAGATCGGCGACGTCGATGCGGGGAGCACCACGACCGACAACGACGAACTGGAACAGAAGATGGGCATCACCATCAACTCGGCGGCCGTGTTCGTCGAATGGGCCGACCGGACCGATCGGCCCGTTGCCATCAACATCATCGACACGCCCGGCCACGTCGACTTCACGGCCGAGGTGGAACGCAGCCTGCGTGTCCTCGACGGCGCCGTCGGCGTGTTCTGCGCCAAGGGCGGCGTCGAAGTGCAATCGGAGACGGTTTGGCGGCAGGCCACCAAGTACAAGGTGCCCCGGATCGCGTTCGTGAACAAACTGGATCGCATGGGGGCCAACTTCTGGGGCTGCGTCGAACAGATGAAGACCAAGCTCCACGCGAACCCGGTCGTGGTCACGATCCCTGCCGGTCAGGACAGCGCGTTGGAGGGCGTCATCGACCTCATCGAGATGAAGCTCATCACGCGCGATCTGAGTGACGAGACGAACCGCAAGTTCTTCGCGGCTGAGGTGCCGGAGCGGTACTTGGCGGACGCGCAAAGTCGCCGCGAGCAGATGCTCGACGGTTTGTCGGCCGCGTCCGACGAACTCACGGAACTGTTGGTCAAGGAACAGGACGTGCCGATCGGCCTGATTCGCACAGCGCTGCGCAAGGGGACGCTGGAGAATATC
The DNA here is from genome assembly GCA_021413735.1 of Planctomycetota bacterium. GTDB lineage: Bacteria > Planctomycetota > Planctomycetia > Gemmatales > Gemmataceae > Gemmata. The sequence continues at coordinate 10,194 of JAIOPV010000242.1, read as the reverse complement.
TTCACGCCCGTTCATTGCGGGAGTAGCAAGATGTTCCACGGCGTTCAGCAACTACTCGACCTCGTCGTGGATTGTTTGCCCAGCCCGCTGGACCGACCTCCAGTACTCGGCATTCACCCGAAGAGCAAGGAACACCTCACTCGGAAACCGGACGCATCCGAACCGATGTGCGCGCTGGCGTTCAAGACGGTCACCGAGTCCAGTGGCGACCTCGTGTACATCCGCGTGTATTCGGGCGAAATGAGGCCAGGAGAGACCTACGTGAACACCACCAACGGAAAGAAGGAACGCGTGACGCGGTTCTTCCGCATGCTGGGTAACAAGCGGATCGCGCGGGAGATCGCCGGTCCCGGCGACATCGTCGCTGCCACCGGTTTGTCCGAAACGTACACGGGTAACACCCTGTGCGATCTGGACGAACCGATTGCGCTCGAGGCCATCCGGTTCCCCAAACCCGTGGTGTCGCAAGCGCTGGCGTTCAGCAAGACGCTGGACGGCGGCAAGGTGGGCGAAGCTCTCAACCGACTCGTGCGAGACGACCCAACTCTGAAGACGCACACGGACGAAGAGACCCGGGAAACGATTCTCTCGGGAATGGGCGAACTGCACCTGGAGATCAGTATCGAGAAACTGAAACGCGCCGTCGGCGTGCCGCAAGAGGACACGAAACTTGTCACTCTGGGGAGGCCGCGCGTGGCGTACCGCCAGTGTCTCGCAGGGCCGGTCGACTTCGAGTGGAAGTACGCCAAGCAGAGCGGCGGTAGCGGGAAGTTCGCCGTGATCTCGGTGAGGTATTCCCCGCTCACGCCCGAGCAGATCGAGGAGAAGGTCCGGGAGATCGAGGAACTCAATGATCCGAAGATCAAACCGGACCCGAACAACATCTACTTCGTGAACAGCGTCACGCAGGCGACCATCAATAAGGAGTACATTCCGAGCGTGGAGAAAGGACTCCGGGAAGGCGCGAAGAAGGGGAGCCTGTACCCGTTCCCGTTCGTCGACCTGGAGTTCGACCTGCACTTCGGAAAGATGCACGTGAAGGATTCGTCGGCGGAAGCGTTCTACCTGTGCGCGGTGGAAGCGTTCCGCAAGGTGCAAGAGCAGGTGGGCATCGAACTGCGTGAGCCGATCATGAAGGTCGTGGTGATTTCACCGAAGGATTACCAGGGCCAGATCGCCGGCAACATCAGTTCGAGACGGGGAGTCATCGAGGAGACGAGCGAGGACAAGGGCGTGTGCCAGGTGGTGGCGAAGGTGCCGCTGGCGAACCTGTTCGGGTACACCAACGACCTCCGCTCGGCCACCAAGGGTCAGGCGAGCTTCTCGATGGATTTCAGCCATTACGCCTCGGTCTCCCTTGAACTTGCGGACCTACCCAGGCCCGACGTCAAGAAGTAACACTGTTGCCGCGTGCTGATACGTGGGCTAACTCCGCCTCGATGGCCCCAAGGTCGCCGGGGCGGTTTTCTTGTGCAAAAATCACCGTGCAGGACACCGAGGCGCAGAGTCGCGGGGTGACGGCCAGCTCTGATGCGGATAATCCAGACGCAGCGGTGGGTGAAACAAACTGAGGCGTTGAGCGCGGAGTTATGGCAAAGACTGGCGGATCGGAGGAAGTGAGTCGGACGCGTGTGAACGAGATGCGACCGCGAGTCATGCTGGGCATCGCGGCTTCGCCGTCGGGTGCGGGTCCCGCCGTACACAAGACCTACTCGACCTTTCCACAATCGCTGATAGTGATCTTGGCCGACGTCTTCCCGCTCTGCGATCCGACGGCTTCAATCTTCTTGACCACGTCGTAACCATTCACGACCTGTCCGAACACGACGTGCTTGCCGTCGAGATGTGGCGTTGCTGCGGTGCAGAGGAAGAACTGAGAGCCATTCGTGTTCGGTCCGGCATTCGCCATCGAAAGGGTGCCGCGGCCGAAGTGTTTGCCCGCCTTCCCCTGGAAGGTTTCGTCGTCGAACTTTCCGCCGTAGATCGACTCGCCGCCCCTCCCGTCACCGGATGTGAAATCACCCCCCTGACACATGAAGTCTGGGATGACGCGATGGAACGACGAGCCCTTGTAAGCAAGCGTCTTGCCCGCCTTGCTCTTGGTGCCGACACACAGTTGCAGGAAGTTGTCGGCGGTCTTGGGGCACGTGTCCGCGAATAGTTCCATCTCGATCCGCCCCGCCGCCTTGCGGTCGATGGCGATCTCGAAGAACACCTTCGGATTCTTTGGGTTTACGGCGTGGAACGGCTTGTAATCGTCGGGCGTGGTAACCACGCGCTCGGGGGACGCGGTATGACCGCCCTCGGCACCCGGCCGGTTCGTTGAGCACGCGGGCAGAACCGCAAGGCCTGCCAACAGAACGACCCCGCACAGGTGAATCACGGGCCGGTGAGTCATGGTGGTCTCCGAGGAGATTAGCGGTTCGCAAGAGGTGAAGACAAGCAAGCCTACCCGTGAGAGGCCGGTATGTACCGCGAGGCGAAAGGGCAGTCAAGCGTAGCTCTCAATGGGGAGAACACGCCTCCCGGCTTCCGGTGTTCTGGCACTCACTTGGTTCCGCTCGTCATGCCCCCCGCAGCTTTCTCAGAGATGTTGTCGCGCTGCCGTGTCGGGTGTGCCTCTCAGCCGCGTACCGCCGCTTCAATCGCGGCGACGTCAATCTTCCGCATCGTCATCATCGCGTCGAACGCCCGCTTGGCGGCGTCACGGTCGGGCCCGGTGAACGCTTCCGTCAGGGCGACCGGTGTGATCTGCCAGGACAACCCCCACTTGTCCTTGCACCAGCCGCACTCGCTCTCCTGCCCGCCGTTGCCGACGATCGCGTTCCAGTAGCGGTCCGTCTCGGCCTGGTCGGCGGTCGCGACCTGGAACGAGAACGCCTCGGTGTGCTTAAACGCCGGCCCGCCGTTGAGCCCGAGGCAGGGAATGCCCAGCACGGTGAACTCAACCGTCAACACGTCCCCCTGTTTCCCGGACGGGAAGTCCCCCGGCGCGCGATGCATCGCGTTGACGGCCGAGTCGGGGAAGGTCGCGGCGTAGAACTTCGCCGCTTCCTCGGCGTCGCCGTTGTACCAGAGGCAGATTGTGTTCTTTGCTGGCTTGGCCATGTCTCTTCTCCATTGATGAGCCACCTGCAGACGGCTAGGTCCGGCGAGGTGAGTGGGTGGAGAAGGTAACCACGGCGTGGCGATGTGTCAAACAGCGTCGAGCGATGGTTTCGGCGCTCAAGCCCGTTACCCCGCTTACCGATATTACCAGGACCTGCACCCCGCGTCCCGGAGCCCGCTGCATGACGCCCTTCGAGCGCCCCGACCGCCGCTGTCCGAAGTGCGAGCACAATCGCTACATGTTCAGGGCCAGGCGGACAATCGACGGTAAGCCGGACGAGGGCAAGTTTGTAGAAACCAAGTACCGTTGCCAGTCCTGCTCGCACGATTGGTGGGAGCGCATCCCGGCGCCGCCGGAAATGCGGAAGACGGATACCTCAGGTGCCGCGTGAAGGTGGCCACTCGCCCTCACCGTTGGAGCACCGCTGTGACCGGGAAGTGATCCGACGGTGTTCGTCCGTCGCGTGACGTGTGGTCGATACCCGCGGAGACTACCTTCCAGTCCCGCGACACGCCGATCCAGTCGAATCGGCTTCCTTTGCTCGGATGGGCGGTGCGATAGCTGTCGATCACCGGCGAATCGTCCTTCCCAACCGGGGCGAACAAGGCCTTATACGGCTCGCTACCCTCGCGCCGACTACTTGTCCTTCTTCGGCGCGTACCCCTTCCACACCCACTCGATGGCGTGCGGAAGGAACTGCTGCTGGGCGTTGCCGATGCCGTGGCCCTGCCCAACGCAGAACAGATACTGGTACTCGTACCCCTTATCCTTGAGCACCTTCGCCATCTGGTTGTTGGCTTCCACCCAGTCGTGCATGTCGTCGCGCATGATGTTGGGATTGAACGCATCTTTGTCACCGACGGCGAGGAAGATGCGGATCGGCTTATTCGGGTTGTTGGGTATCAGCGTCTTGTGGAAACCCCAAGCCCCATCGGGGTACTTCTCGTCGAATGGCCACGCCTGGTTCGTGAACGTGCCGGAGGTCGTCAGGACGCGGTGGTACAGGTCGTTGCGAAACCAAGCCATGATGAGCGCCGCCGAGCCGCCGGAACTGCTGCCCATGGCCGCGCGGCCGTCGGGATCTTTGGTCAGCTTCACTTTGCAGTTCTTCTCGACGCGCGGCAGCACCTCGTCCTCGATGTACGTGGCGTAGTCGCCGTTCATGTTGTCGTATTCCTTGCCGCGCTCGTGCCCTTGGGCGTCGCCACCGCCATTGGCGATGGAGATGAGGACGATCGGCGGAATCCGCTTCTGGGCGATCAGGTTGTCGAGGATCGTCTTGTAACCACCGGCCGCGCCGGGGCCGTCGTGAACCACCATGAACGGCGATTCGGTGCCTTCCTTGTATTGAGCGGGAATGTAAACCCCGACCTTGCGCTTGTAGTCGAAGGTCTTGGTCTCGACGATCAGCGTCTTCGGGTTCTTCGGATCAACCGTACCGAACTTGTCACGCTTGATGCCGGGGTTGAACAGCTTGGTCTCCTTCGAGTCGATCTCGAACTGTTCCACCTTCCCCTCGGGTACGCCATCGACCTTCTTTCGCTCCGGCGCGGGCACGTACTTCGGTCCGATGACGAAGTTGTCGTAGGCGTCGAGCGGCGGGTTCTCGCCCTCCTTGAGTACCTTGAACGGCGGTGCACCCTTGTCGTCGTACTTGCGCACCGGCTGCGCCATCGCCGAGCTAGAACAGGCGAAAGCTGTGATCAGAACGGCCATCCGCAGCTTGAACATGAAAGCCCTCGTTTCTTTCGATTGCGAGTGCACTGACGGTCCTCGGGTGAGTGCCGAGGCGCATTGTATTTACCCGATTCCGCTTCAATCCAACGTCCCGAGCAATCGCTCTACGTCACCCGACCTCGATCACCCGCTGAACTGTCGGCTGTCCATACCGTGCGCCGCCGGTCAGCACGCGGAGGTTCGGCAGGATCTGCACTTCTCCACCACCGTGCGTGTGCCCACACAGCACCGTCATCTTCCGATCCGGTGCCATCGCCATCGCCTCGGCCAGCGCATCGCCAACGGCCATGCACGAGAAGAACGGCAGCCACTTATCGTCCGACACCTTGTCCTCGTGCCAGCAAGCCTCGCGGAACGGCGGGACGTGCGTCACCGCAATAACGTGACGGAACCGTGACAGCGCAGCGGGTAGCACCGCTCTGAAGTGGGCAGCGGCCTCGTCGCCGAGCGCGTGCAATTTCGCGAGCCGCTCGTCCGGGTCTTCATCGAATCCGCCGAACTCTTCAATCAACCCGAAGTCGTTCAGCAGCACATCGGAGCCGTGGTAATCCCCGAACCTGCCGTCGCCCCATCCGTCGTGACCAACGAGGCAGGCATCATCCGTCAGTGGCACCACGCCCGCATCTGGCAGGTAATGAAGGTTCGGCGTGACAGAGCACAACGTGCGTGCCTTTGCGCGGACACTGGCAATCGATCCTTTGTAGAAGTCGTGATTCCCGAGGACGAAGTAGATCGGACGCTCGACACTGACGGCGATGGTGTGAAGGTGTACAGACACGTCATCGGCTTCGGCGATGTCGCCGCTGATGACGAAGGCGTCGGCCTCAACCTCGATGAGCATTTCGAGGAACGCTTCGAGCGCGGCGGAGCGCAGGAAGTTCAGGTGTATGTCTGTGAGCCAGGCGAGTTTCATGGACGAGTTATGCCACCGAAGGAAGGAGAAAATCAAACGCCGGAGCGGCGAACTTCGCTCAGCAACTTCTCCAGACCCGCTAAACGAACTCCCACGCGCCGACCGAATGGCCCGACCCGGTCCCCACGCCTCGACTGAGACACTGCCGGAACGAGTTCGCAGCAGGCCCCAGACTCAGTGTGTCGCCGCGGTGAGCGTGTGGGCCGGGTCTTGCTTGATGTCGAATGCTTTGACGACGACCGATCCGCCGTCGGGGAGGGCAAGGACGAATGGCGCGGTCAGAGCAGGCTGATTCCAGACCGCACAACCCGCCAAGTCGTCGGCCCATTCCACCATCACCTCGCCCCGGCTTGCTGCGACCACGATCAGCAGAGCTGCTGATTTCTTCCACCCCAGCCGTTTGAGTTTGTCCGCGTCGGCCTCGATCTTCTGCAGCCGCTCCCTCCCGGTGCGATTGCCGTCGTGCAGTAGAACGAACTCGGCGAATACCCAGCAGTGGTTGGCCCCTTCGTCGGGTCCGCCGACCCGAAGGTCGCCCACGCCCCTGTCTGGGTCACCGTCGTGGTCAGCCACGCCCTCGCTATTGTAAGTGGGCTTGGCCGCGACCTCGCAGAACGGATGACTCGACTGCCGTTGCTTGCAGGCTAGGAACGCTTCCCAGTTGAGCCACTCCTCGAACGATAAGGTGGTTTCGACCAGTAGTCTCACGTCGATCGCCCTGGCTTCCAGCCGGTCGCAAACGGTTCGGAACACGTCGACTGCGAAAGCGTAGGAGTCTCCCATTTGGTGTCCCCTGCCGGTTGATGCCGGAGTGTGTCAATGTCGTCTGAGTGCCCTTGTCCCGTCAGCAGAGACATCCCTTGTCGCATCTCGATGCTAAATGTGGACCCAACAAGTGACGGAATAAAGGAGAGGACAGCAAACTTTGCGCTGCCGGTCGAGTCCGCCTCACGAACTGCGTGTGGTTCAAGGTGAAGCAGGGCATGCAAGGTTTGCTTGTGCGAACGCGGGCCGGTGAGCCGGTGGTGTACCTCGTCTGCGAGTCGAGCACGCGTTACTACCGGGTGATGACCCGCAGCGAGTGGATGCCGGTGCTCATTGGTGAAGTCATCTGATGCCGCTGTGCGCGCCCCCGTCACAACGAGTGCTCTTCATTGATGGTCGCTGCGCCCTGCCACACGCCTACTACTTCGTCCCTCTCCATGCCATCCTGGCGATAGATTGGAGGTGCAGCCGATCAGTTCACTCGGGTCAACCATGACCCGAGCCCAACTCCCCGAGCCAAGAGTACCGATGGAAATCGTAACTTTCCTCGACTTCCTTCATGCAGCATCAACCCGAGCGGTCAACCCCGATGGAGTCATCGGCCACCTACGTCTGACCCAGAGAGCCCGCAAAGGCAGTGAAGAGCGAAAGCTACGGGAACCTGAGATGCGACACGCCTTCGCTCAGGAGGCGGAACAGCGGCGCATTGTGTACGGTATCGAGGTTCCGACCCGACGAAAGTACCGCTTCACCAAAGAGGCGGGGTCCACTCGCAGATCCGCTCTTCACGATCTGGTTCTATTCGACGGGTTGGACTCCGAACCGGGTATCCTCGTCGAATTGAAAGAGGCCCAGGTCGCTATCAGCACTGATGACGACGAGAACATCACTGATGCGGCAGCGATCTCAAAAGACTTCCAAAAGCTGTTCGGTGAGAAGGCCGTGCATGGGAAATGCCTGTTCCACATCCTTCAAGCCGCCGATAGCGGCACCGTGCCCGCGTTGTTGACGAAGTACATTCCCGCCATCCGCGTGGCCCACACGACCGCCGCAGAGTTCGATGGGTTCGACACCACCGATCACACATGGTTCTGCTTCGCGATCCTAATCCTACGCGACCGATTATCCACACCTGCCAATCAGCCGCAACTGATGACATACTGCTGCCAGACGAACGAGGTGACACAGCGGTACGACGTGATCCGACAGCCGGAGATGTGGACTCCCACATACTTCACCACTTGAGCCGAAATGGTGGGATGCGATTGTCCTTGAGCACAGACGTGATGGACGAGAAGTCTTTCTGCTTGGCCGGGGGAACGCCGGGTAACCTATCTTGGTGTCACTCCCTGCGATGGTTTGCGGCTCACAATCTGAAGAATGCATGTGCCTGATTCAAGCGGTCCACAGAGTTGCAGCAACTTGCAGCAGACTCCCTGTAAATCGTGTAATTGACGGTACTCGCTGTAAAGTGTAGGATCGCGAAAGAGGCTGATTTGCGAGGTAATGCTGCTGGGAAGCGGGTGGTCCGCTGAATTGGGGTGCAAGAGGTCGTGGGTTCAAATCCCGCCGGACCGACTGACGGAAACCCTGGGGCGATAAGCACTTAGGCTTACGCCCCAGGAACCCCAAAATCAGCTAGTGCAGGGTTTGGTGCAGGGTAACGCAAAAACCCCTCCCCCGTTGTCACCGAGGGAGGGGCCAAGAGTAAGCCTTCCGGCTCACCCGTGTTTCACGGGAGGTTTACTCGATGCGACAGCCGAAACCTTGGTACCGGAAGTGGAAGTCCACCTGGTACGTCGAACTTGATGGCAAACAGCACTTCCTCGGGCAACACCCGAAAGACTCTCCACCGCCCAAGAAACTCAATGGCGAGTGGAAACCGCCCGCATCTATCCTCGACGCCTTCTACAAACTCATGGCCAACAAGCCTGAGAACCTGCCGTCGGCTGACGAACTCCGCGTCACGACCCTCTGCGACTTGTTCCTTGAGCACAGCCACAAACATCATTCCCCCGAGACTTACGGACTCTACAAACTCTACCTCGATCAGTTCTGCGGCGTGAACGGTCGCCAACTTGCGACCGGTATCAAGCCTTTTCACATCACCCGTTGGCTCGATGACCACCCGAGGTGGAAAGCGTCACGCCGGCACGCGGCACTTGCCGTGAAGCGAGCGTTCGGCTGGGCCGACAAACAAGGGTTGCTCTCACCATCGCCGCTTCGCCTGCTTGAAGTCGAGCCTGGCAATTCCCGAACCCGTGTGTTAACCGCGGCAGAACGAGCGGAGATCCTTGCGGCGATCAGGGATGAGCAGTTCCGGGAGTTCGTCTTCGCGATGCTCGAAACGGGATGTCGGCCTGGTGAGGTTTCGCGGCTCACTGCGGCGAACGCGAACCTCGCCGTCGGCGTCTGGACATTCGAGAAGCACAAGACCGCGAAGAAAACCGGTAAACCCCGCGTGGTCTATCTCACACCGGCGATGGTTGAACTCACCCGAAAACTCGTCGCCAAGTACCCCGAAGGTCGGCTGTTTCGTGGACCGCGTGGCGCGAAGCCCTTCACGCAGAACGGCATCCGTTGCCGGTTCCGACGACTGCGAGAGAAACTCCCGCACCTGAAGCACTTCGTCGGATACACGATGCGACATACCTTCGCGACGCAAGCACTGGTTAACGGGGTTGGCGTCGCTCAAGTGGCCGAGTTGCTCGGCCACTCAAGCATTGAGATGGTCTCTCAGCACTATGGGCATCTCGCGGAGCAGGTCGCCCATATGTTGGAGGCCGCGAAAAAAGCTACCGGCGGGGCGTGATGTGTTTCGGCGGGGGACCGTTGGGGGAATCTGTCGGGTTGCAAGGTTCGACCGTCCCGCCCTCCCGCCAATCGTCCAGATCCTTGGGAGCGATCCGGATCGTCCCTCGTCCGTTCAAACCCAGCCGTCTGTGGCGGAGTACCTTTTTTTACAACAGGCCGTAGATCAGGCTCTTGCTTACGCAGGCACGCTTTGCGGCCTTGCCCACGGTCAGCTCGTTCGGGTCTTCTGGGTCTGGGATTGCTGTTGCGACCATATGTGTCTCTCCGTTCGGGTTAGGGTTCGTGTTTGGGGGTATCTCGGGTTCAATTGACTCGCGAAGCGTTTGTGCTGGGCGAGGGACTCTTCATCTGTCGGGGTGGCAAGGCCACACTCGGCACACGACCGAGCGGATCGCCGGAACAGGTGCCGGTGTGCCTCACTTGGTGTCACTGCTGGGATTCGAGGCAGTTGCCTCGAATGTTGAGCGGAAATTCAGAGGGTCAGTCAGGCGATCCTGTCAGCAGTTCGGCAGCGGAAGCCGAATACTCTCGAGGACGGAGAGTCTTCGAGCACATCCGGATATCGCTGCCCATGAAGTGGATGAGTTTCGAGCCGAAGACATGGGTAACGGGCAAAAGCTTCTTGCGGCGGATCACCTTCTCGGCCTGCGTCTCCGTGAGCGAAACTGCGAGCAGGATGCCCACGGTCTGCTTACGCGTGTACAGAAGTCGATCATCTAGTGTCGTCGGCAGCAAAAGCTGCACTGAATTCGGGATGCCTGCTATGCTGAAACGATCCTCGGTTTTGGCGTATGAGGTGCCTGTGTATGCGTGGACGCAGACCCGAGGGGTTGACTCTCTCCACCACCGCCACCCA
>JAIOPV010000255.1 GCA_021413735.1 Planctomycetota bacterium | reverse complement strand
GGCGGCGACGACTTTGACCAGGTGTTGATGGACTATCTCGCCGACGAGTTCAAGAAAGAGAACGGCGTGGACCTTCGCAAAGACCCGATGGCGATGCAGCGATTGAAGCAGGCCGCGGAGCAGGCCAAGAAGGATCTCAGCAGCCAGGCGAACACGGATGTGAACCTGCCGTTCATCACGATGGACGAGAACCGCAATCCGCTGCACCTGGTGCGGTCGATCTCGCGGAACCAGTTCGAGCGGATGGCGGATCATCTCATCGAACGCTGCAAGAAGCCCGTGCTGGCGGCGCTTCGGGATGCGAAGCTCGGGCCGAACCAGATCAGCGAAGTCGTGATGGTCGGTGGTATGACGCGAATGCCGCGAGTGCAGCAACTCGTGAAGGAAATCTTTGGCAAGGAAGGGCACAAGGGGGTGAACCCCGACGAGGTGGTGGCGATCGGTGCGGCGATTCAAGGGGCGCAGTTGCTCCTCGGTGCAGCGGCCGACATCCAACTTCTCGACGTGACCCCGCTGACGCTCGGGATCAAGACCCTCGGCGGTGTGCTGACGCCGATGATTACCCGCAACACGACGATCCCGACTCGTAAGAGCGAGACGTACACGACTGCTGCCGACAACCAGCCGTCGGTTGAAGTCGAGGTGTTCCAGGGCGAACGGCCGATGGCCGACGACAACAAGAAGATCGGTAGCTTCCACCTGGATGGCATCGCGCCGGCCCCGGCTCGCGTGCCGAAGATCGAGGTGACATTCGAGATCGACGCGAACGGCGTGTTGAGCGTCGTTGCGAAGGACCTGGGCACGCAGAAGACGCAGAGCATTCGCATCGAAGGTTCGTCCGGCATGACCAAGGAAGAGGTCGAGCGGATGAAGCGAGACGCGGAACTGCACGCCGACGAGGACAAGAAGAAGCGTGAGTTCGCGGAAGCTAAGAACGAAGCCGAGAACAAGATTCACGCGGTCGAGAAGGCGATGCAGGAGGCCGGCGACAAGCTCACGGAATCCGACAAGGCTCCGGTGCTTGCTGCGGTGCAGAAGGTGCGTGAGGCGATTCCGAAGGGCGATCTCGCTGCTCTGAAGAGTGCGTCGTCGGGCTTGGAAGCAGCCGCGACGGCGATGGCTCAGCACGTCTCCGCGAAGATGGGCGGTTCTGGCGCTGAGCCTGGACCGGGGCCAGAGAAGAAGGAAGGCGGCGACGACGTCATGGATGCCGAGTACGAAGTGAAGAAGTAACGAAAACGGTTCGCACGGATGAATCGTTAAGCGGCGGTCCCACTGGGACCGCCGTTTTGCATTTCCGGTATCCAATCAGCCGATTCGCGGTTACGTTAGAGTATCGACCACATCGCGAGGACTCCGATGGCTGAAACTCCTGCCAAACCCAATCCGACGCCCGCAGTCCCCGACCGCATCAAAGGTCCACCCGACGAGAGCTTCGAGGAAAAGTACAACTCGCACTACGAGTTCCCACTCTCGATTGTCGGTTCGCTGCTGATGCACGTCATGATCGCGGCTGTTCTCGCGTATCTCATCCTCGTGTTGATGGGCAAAGGTGAGGACAAGTCGCCCGTTGCCGTGAAAACGATGGCGGTCGGCGGCATGGACGACCTTGGCGACGGCTCAGCCGGTTCCGGCGGAAAGGAGGATCCGCTCATCGAGAAGATGAACATCGATCCTGCGACCGCAGCGGAACAGTCCCTCGCTGACCCGAGCAAACTGCCAGAGATCAAGGAAGATATCAAGCAGACGATCAAGCTGATCGACCCGACTGGCAATATGCCCGTGAGCGCTTCAAACGCTGCGGCTTACGCAGGGTTGGATAAGGCCATCCGCGACAAACTGCTCGGCGCCCAGCGTGGCGCAGGCAACGAGGCGGGGAAGGGCACCGACGGCACGAAGGGGACCGGTCCTGGTGGCACGGGGTCGAACTCGACGCTTGGCCGAAACATGCGTTGGACGCTGCGGTTCAAGGTGAACAGCGGTCGCGACTACCTCGATCAACTCAAGGCGATGGATGCGCAACTGCTCATTCCCATTCCGGGGACCGACAAGTGCATTCACATCAAGGATTTGAACGACCCGAGCTCGCAGAAGACCGTCGATCCGGCTCAGTTTGGTGATTTGCTGAAGTTCGTCGATTCTCGTGCGGATGCGGTCAATGGTGTGATCGGGGCGCTCGGGTTACCAAGCGGGCCACGGTCGTTCTGTGCGGTCTTCACGAAGGATCGCGAGGCGAAGCTGGCGAAGATGGAGACGAGCTACCGGAACCGCCGGGCCGAGGACATCGAGGAGACGATCTTCAAGGTCACCATTCGCGGCGGGGAACCTGAGATCGTCGTCGACGAACAGAAGGTGAAGCGCTAACGTGTTTCACCGCTTGCGGCGTCGCGCTCTTCAGTGAGCGCGACGCCGCAAGCGGCGAAACCCTATTTTCTCCGGTTCTTGATGATGTTGTGGACGCCGTTGCCCTTGGCGGCGTCGAGAATCGCGGTCACCACACCCCACGGCACATCCTTATCCGCATCCAACACCATCTCCTTGCGCCCCGTCGAGTTGATGACCGACTTCATCTCATTGAAGATCTGATCTTGCGTAACTTCCTTTTGCTCGATCTTGACGACGGCACGCTCGCCATCCATTTTCGCTGTTACGATGAAGACCTTGTCGCGGACGTCTTTCTCACGAAGATTCAGCGATGGTCCCTTGTCTTCGGGGTTCACCGGTGGCACATCAATGGCCCGTTCGAGCGACGCGTAGGTGATCGTGAGGATGAAGAAGATCAGCAGCACCAGACACACGTCAATCAGTGGGTTCATGTCGAGGTGATCGTCGCTCGCCGCAGGTGGGCGGATTGGCTCCATATCCTCGGCAATTTCCGCGAAAACCGGATGGCTTTCGATCGAACGCCATTTCGCGTCTGTTGGCCCCTTGACCTCGTCGGTCGGAAGCCAGTTGCCGTCGCGCAGTCCTTCAGCGACCGAGCCAGGGCTTGGAACGCTGACAGCCGCTGGGGAACCTTGTTGTCGCACGAACCACGCACTCATTTCTTGGGTGCCTCAACCACGGTGGCGACGTAGGAATTGATTTGCTTGTTCTTGAACATCAGATCGAGATCGAGTTGCAGTTCCGTGACTCGGTCGTTGGGCAACTCCTTGCGGCACGCGATCCGCACTTCGGGCGGTTCGCCATTTGTCTCTGCTAGCAAATCCTTGAGTGCCTTGATGGCGTCTTCGGGCGTCGAGAGTTTGTCGTGCTTCTCTCGGGCGGGCGTCTGACCTTTGCGCACCGAATAGACGACAGTGAACTCGTCAGCCTTGTCGATGTTGATCGTGATCGCTTGCGGGTCGGCGGAAAGTTCACCCGCGTACTTCATCTCGGGCACATCGACGGGAGCCAGTGCCCCCGCAGCGCGAATGATGATGAAGAAGACGAGCAGCACCATGCTGATGTCAATCAGCGGAATCATGTCCACTTCGTCGTCTTCTTCGATGCGTGGCTTTCCGGGCAGCGGTTCGGGTTCCGGCAACTCAACAGGCTCGCCCGCATCCTCAAGTTGGCCCTCTGTCACGACCTCGCCGACATGGACCGTTTCGAGGCCAGCAAGCACACCAGCCGGAACGGACCTCGCCCCGCTGGGTTTCGGCAGGTAATCGTCCAACCCTTCTTGATCTTCGACCTTTCCCCAGGCGACCGTTGTACCCGCTGGTCGAACCATGTCGCTGGCACCGAGTCGCCCTTGTTGCGTCCAGTCCGCGACGACGTGGTACGGCACGCCCTTATACACCGTGTTCGCGGTGACGAACCACACGTCGAACGCTTTCGGAGGCTTAGCCACGACGTGCCCCCCTCGTTGGCTTCTTGCGGTCGTCGGCTTCGTCTTCCTCGGGTTCCAACTGATCGAGCAACTTCGGGTCTTTCTTGTAGTTGGTGACCAGCGTGATGAGCTTGTGCGACGACGACTTGATGCGAATCTCGAAGTTCGCGATCCAGTCCTTAAAGAGAACGTGACCGAAGACCAGCGGAATTGCCGTGAACAGACCGAGTGCCGTCGCGAACAACGCCAACCCAATCTTGTCGGCACCCCCTGCCACGCCCTTCACGTTCCCCGATTTCGTTTGCTGACCGATCGCGTCGAACGTTTGGATCATCGAGATGACGGTGAACAGCAACCCGACCATCGTGGCGATCTTGGCGATGCCCAGAATCCACGCGAGCAGGAAGTGCAATCGCGGCATGATCTCCAGTTCCGTTTCGTTCGCCATACTGCGACGCATCGCGGCCGCCCCCTGGTCGGCGGCTTCCAATCCCGCGATGTACAGGCGACTCGGAATCAGCCCCTTTTCTTCCTTGCAGAGACCGACGGCCCCCTTGATGCCGTGCTTGCGGAGCGTCTGCTGGAACACCGGCAGGAAATCGTCCATGTCGGTGCTGGCACCCTTGTTCAGCAGGATTCGCCAGATGACGAGAGCAGCCGAGATGAGCGACATGATGACGAGCGGTAACGCGAAGTACCATTCATCGAGGAAGAACCCTTTGACCGCGTTCATGCGGGCGTCCGTGTCGTGTGAGAAGGGAGGAGGCGACCACCATTAGGATTACCGCAAAGGCCACCCGTTGCAACGGGTGGCCTTTGCTCATTCTCGGTTCCTTCATCCAAACGGGTCACGTGGGCGGTGGCGTCGGGAGGAAAGCGCCATCCCAATCCTGTGGCGGCTTCCCACGGGTTTTGTCCATGTGCCTCATGATGCACTGCGCAACCGGATCACTCTCGAACAGATCGCCGAGGCGCTCCCGCGCCGAGGCCCATTCACCGGCGATGAACCACTCCACCGCCTCGTTCCACTGCGCGAGCTGTGCCTGATACCACTCGCCGGTGAGCCAGGTGCTTCCTGTCGCTGGCGAAAGCTCATAAGCCCGCAACGGAACCTTCATGCCACGCGGACGAACCAACCCGAGCAAGCGCGTTCGACACGTTCGGCCAGACGGGTCGCGTTTCATCACTTCGTTGGCGATCGTGTCGTTCAACACGATGCCGACGCCGAACGCTTTCGTCATTTCTTCCAGGCGGAACGCGAGATTCACCACGGGTCCGTAGAGATCGACAACGCCGAGGTCGTGTGCCCCGAGTCGCCCTGCGATTGCTCGCCCGTGCGTGACTCCAAGACCGCACCGCTTCTGGAACATCGAGCCGGTGAGCCGTTCGCGGATGAGCAGTGCCGCCGACATCGCGGCTTCAACCTGACCGTCGGCTCCGTCGGGCCAACCCCAGAAACCGAGCACCGCATCGCCACGGAAACCCGCCACGATTCCGCCCTTTTGTGTGACGCCGCCGCTCATCGTGTCGAGCGCGAACTGGATGTCACGCTGTGCCGCCATCAGGTCGGAACCGTGTTCCTCGGCGTATCCCGAATAGTTCCGGAGATCGCAGAACAGCACGGTCACGTTCGTTTCCTTCGGCCGAAGCATTACCTCCATCTTGTCCGGGTCTTCGAGATACTTCCGCAGTGATGTCGGCCATGCGCCTTGTAAAAGCTGATTCTGGCGAACCACTTTGAGCGTCCGGCGTGTGGTTTCGACCAACCCGACGAGGATTTCGCCGAACTTCTGGTAGTCCGTCAGCGACTTGGATTCGACTTTGCTGCTGACCCCGGCATCGGGTCGCGCTCGACCACTGATGTACAGTGCGAACGGCGAACCATCCTGAAACGGCGTGCAGACTGCCCACGGTGTCGCACCGCTCTGGAACATGGCCCCGAGCGTGAGCGTGTGGTCCGTTCCGGCGGTCGGGTCGATGTCTTCGGGATTGGTCGACCAGATGTGCAGGCAGCTCTTGCGCTCGCGGAACGCCTGTCGGACCAACTTGCGCGACGGAACGAATTCGCCAGCCATAGCGGATTGAGAACCCCGCACGTTCTGCTCGACGACAGCAATCCGCAAATCGTTCGGGCCACTATCCGGGGGAATGCGCACGATGGCGGCAGCGTCTGCCTTCGGCAACCCCGATAGTGCGATGCGGAGAACCTGCCGGAAGAGACCGGCTTCGTTCGCCACCATCTTGAGGACGTTTGGAATCTGCTCCATCGCCTTCAAGATGGTCGCCGGATCGGCGAAATTGAGGCTTTCGAGTTCAGCGCGAGTGTATTCGACCTTCTGCTGAACGACCGTGGCATCGACGGGGCTTGGCGGTGCCGCTTCCAGTTCGCCGCGAAGCGCGAAACGCGTTTGCCCAATGACGAACCACTCGCCTGGCCGAACGTCGCACTTTTCGACGGCGTTGTTTCGGAACCAGATGTGGTTTTGCGGCGGCTTCGGAAAGTCCGGTGTGATGGGCCGTCGCTGGACGGTGAGCGTGGTTCCGTTCCACTCAATGGTGGCGTGGAACCGTGAGATCATTTTGTCTTCGGGAACAACCCAATCGCACTTGGCGGCGTCGCTCCCGATGCGCAGCATCTTGTTTTCGGGGAGCGGGTAACGCCACGTGTATTGGCCGGGGGCAATGGTATTGCCACCGGTTGCGGCCTTGATTTCGGCCAGTGCTTCCAACTCAGCCATGAGGCCCAGGCTCCACTGCTCGGCACCGATCCGGTGCTACTGACTCGATTCGGATACCAATGTTCGTTCTGGGTGACTTCGCAATTGTAGCCGGAATTGGTCAGATGTGGGAGTCACGATGCGTTTCGCAACCGTGGGGAACACGATCCCCAGAATTGTGTCGTGAGCCACGAGGTTGATTCCCGTGGTGTTGCTTTCCAACTGCGAAGACCACGGGGATAAACCCCCGTGGCTCGCAAGACGTTTCGACAGGCCACCGCTCAGAACGTTAGCCCGAACTGAATGAAGAATCCTTCCAGAGACAGGTTCGTCGAGCGAGTGTTGATCTTGCCCTGGCCAACGTCGTCAACGAACCGCGTCGGTTCCGCCAGGCCAAACCATTGCGTGATCTCGTAGCCCGCACGAATCGAGACCGTGCGATATTGCCAGCCACCGCCGATTGCGATGGTCGAAACCGGCACCACCTGACGCACGTTGTACTGCGTATTGGCGTAGATCGTGGCACCGCCGTCGTTCGTTTCCTGAAGCGTGTTGTGCGACGTGCCGGTGATCAGACCGCCCGACGCCCGAGCGTAGCCGTGGAAGCCTCGGCAGAAGTTGAGGATCGCTTCGCCACCGATCATCGGGCCGAAGCCGTTGAACCGTGACTGCGAGTTCACCACTGCGAGGTTCGCATCAAGCCCGTTATAGAGTGTGCTGAACCGCTGATTGATCTGGGCAAACCGGAACCCCGCGAAGCCCCGGATCGCGAAGTGATCGTCGATTGCGAATCGCTTCCCGATCATCATGTCATACAGGTTGTAGTTGAGGTTGGCGGATGCAAGCGCCGAGGTCGCGTTGTCGGTAAGACCGGGCCGCGTGAGCGTCGGCAGTAACACCTGCCCCGGCCCAGCGTTTGTGAGCGCGTTTCCGTCCGTCAGGAAGTAGGTGTAGCCGAACGCGACATCCCACCCCGCAGAGAAACGATAACCGCCTTCAGCCCGCACGCCACTGCTTTGGGCGTAACTCAGTGTTTGAATCGGGCCGGCAGTCGCCAGACCGCCGGTGGAGTTCACGATCGCGTAGTCCGAGGCACCGGTTCGGGCCTTGAACAGCAGGTACTCGGCCGTGCCGTAGAAGCCCGCGTGACCTGGAACGGTCGGCGTCAGGCAACCCGGCGTGTTGCCGTGTGCAGCGTGGGGATCTGGTGGCGGAACCAAATCGGTGAATTCGGGCGGCGTGAGATCCCGGAGCGGCGCTTCGCCCAGTGGCGGGGCACCCGCAGTCGGTGGTGACGCTGGTGGCGGTGTGTACGCGGGCAATGTCCGCGGCGGGGCTTGTCCCTGCCCCTGGCTCACAGCCGGTGTGACGACGGCCAAACAGAAAACGAACCCGAGCCAGCTCCCCCGCGGCATGGGTATTCCCCCTAGTGATTCTGACCCTTAGTTGGCGACCGCTTACCAGAGTTGCGGATTGCGAACAAGCCCGATTTCTCGATTCACCGCACAAGAAAATTCAGCCCCGTTTGTGGAAATTGCTGAAAACCCGACGGCTTGGTTCGCCATCTTGCCAGGTGAGCACCGTGGTCAGTTGCAGATCGCGATTCGCGCTGCCAAGATAGCGGTGTCACGTCAGCGAAGGATCTCCGAATGTCGGTCACAAACTCCCCCGGTTCGCCGCCGGAGCCGGATTTTCCGTTCACGATTCCCGAGCCCCTGCGTTCTGTCGAACCGATGGAGACGCCAGCGCCCGGGGAACTCACCACACCGCAATTGCCAGGATTGGAAACGCAAGGGCCGCCTGGGCGACGCTCCCGGTGGGCTGCTCCGCGAATTCCGGGCTTCCCCGAGATACCCGGCTTCGAGCTGACAGAAGAAATCGCACGCGGTGGGATGGGAGTTGTTTACGCCGCTCGTGAAATTGCGCTGTGCCGTGAAGTGGCAATCAAAACGCTGCTTCCCGTGCTCGCAGGCGACCGCCAGATGAGGGATCAGTTCGACCGCGAAGCCTGTATCTCAGCGAAGTTGCAGCACCCTGGGGTTCCGCCGATCTACCGCATCGGCACCCTCTCGGACGGCAGGCCATACCTGGTCATGAAGCTGATTCGCGGTCGCACTCTCGCGGCGATCCTGGCGGCACGCGCTCAACGGGCCACGACCGAATCCATCTCGGATCTCGATCTCACGACACCAGACGCGCCGGGATTGCTCCTGGTCTTCGAGCAGATTTGTCAGGCGGTCGCCTTTGCTCATTCGCAGGGGATCATTCACCGCGATCTGAAGCCGGCGAACATCATGGTCGGTCCCTTTGGGGAAGTGCAGGTGATGGACTGGGGTCTCGCTCGCGAAATGAAGCGAGAGAAGGGCAACCGGCAGAATGAAGTCGCCGGGTCGCGGAGTGCGGTCCACGCCGATTCCGCAACGACGCACAACGGCACCGCAAAGGGAACGCCTTCGTACATGCCGCCGGAGCAGGCACGTGGCGAATGGGACGCCGTGGACGCTCGCGCTGATGTGTTCGCACTCGGCGGCATTCTCTGCACGCTGCTGACAGGTTCGGCCCCTTATACGGGGGACAACATCCGCGTTGTGATTGACCGAGCGATGGAGGGCGATCTCTTCGAGGCTTTCGCGAGGCTGGATACCTGCGGAGCTTCGGTCGAGTTGGTAAGGCTGGCGAAATGGTGTCTGTCGCCGGACCTAACGGAGCGACTATCGGATGCGCGAGCGGTTGCGGGGCTTGTGGAGTTGTACCGGTTGGGGCAGGAGGAGCAGGTGCGAGCGGAAAGCACGGATCGTGATGTTGTGGTCGCGGAAGTGGTGACACGGCGTGTGCCGTCGGAAGCCCCTCAGCCCAGACCAAGCATGAATCAGTTATCATTGAGTGCGGTAATCGCGGGCGTCGTGATCGGCCTGTGCGCCGCGTATTGCTGGCTGAGCTTTTGAAGTTGCGCGGTCTTGGACTGGACCGCATGGTGGGCAAGATCCAACGATCTTTCTTCCGGACCAATGAAATGGTTCCGGAACTGCCTGAAGTCGTTTGTTCAGGACATTCCCATGCCGCTCATCGCAAGCACTTGGCCGGTCTTGGGATGTGCCAAATCAGCTCATTCTGACGCTGTTTCTTCCGGACGAGAGAGATTGTTCCGGTCCTGAAATGGTTCTTCCGGAGGTGGGGTGGGTGTCTGGGCCGGAACCAATCAGAACCCCGCAGACCAACCAACGAACATTCCCATCTTGACGCCCCCGAAGCCCACGGTATATCCGCGGGTTCTCGACATTCCGTGGGATCAAGAGGGTGCTGTATGGACGCGGCCAAGTTGCCTGCTTTTGGTCGCCACGGGCGGACAGGCTTCACGGTTCGTGCTTTTGCCGTCGCCGTGCCGTTGCTCGTCGGCCTCGTGGCCTACGCTGCCCAGCCTGCCCAAAAAGGCCCGATCATCCCAGCGTCCAGTTTGTCGAAAGCGTCGAAGCTGTTGCCATACGGTGACGGCATCCGCGATGCTCAGAATCCAGACTGGTCAACCGATCCGAACGATCCCTTCCCGATGCCGCCCGAGTTGGCTGGCGTCGAATTGATGAAGCAAACCGCAGAACAACAGCAGGCGAAATCCGGCTTCTGCGTGACGTGTCACCAAAACACTGGGGACCCGCACTGTAAGCCGACGCTTCGCATCGGCTGCACCGACTGTCACGGCGGCGACGCTTCGTGCCAGACCAAGGAAGGGGCACACGTTAAGTCCCGCAATCCGCACTTGTGGCCGGCGTCGGCGAACCCTGTCCGCAGTTACACGCTGCTGAACAATGAGTCGCCAGATTACGTTCGGTTTGTGAATCCGGGTGACTTCCGCATTGCGCACATCAGTTGCGGAACATCTGGTTGCCACCCGAAGGAAGTGCAGACGAACCGCAAGCAGATTATGAGCACGGGTTGCATGCTGTGGGGTGCTGCGGCTTACAACAACGGTACCGTGCCCGTGAAGCGAGCCATCTTCGGCGAAGCCTACGGCATGAAGGGTGCGTCGCTGCAACTCAAGACATTCCCGCCGCCCACGCAAGAAGAAATGGACACAAAGGGCGTCGTCGCTCAGTTGGTGCCGCTGCACCGATTTGAGATGAGTCAGCCGTCTAACGTGCTGCGAATCTTCGAAACGGGTGGACGGTTCCTACCAGAAATCGGCATCCCCGAACGCACCGAAGAACCTGGCCGTCCACGAACTCGCTTGAGCGTTCGCGGCCTCGGCACGAGCAACCGAACCGACCCCGTTCTCGTGAGTGCGAACAAGACCCGCCTCTTCGACCCGACCCTGAACATGATGGGTACGAACGACCACGCTGGCGATTACCGGCAGAGCGGTTGCAGCGCGTGCCACGTTGTCTATGCGAACGACCGCTCGCGCATCCATTCGGGGCCGTATGCTCAGTACGGCAATCGCGGCACCAGCTTCAGCAAAGACCCGACCATCCCGACGAACGAGAGCGGTCACCCGATCGAACACAAGTTCACGAACGCGATTCCGACGAGCCAGTGTATGATCTGCCACGTTCACCCCGGCACGACGGTCATGAACAGCTACATCGGGTTCATGTGGTACGACGAAGAGACCGAAGCCAAGCACATTTACCCCGCGAAGCAGAAGAACCCGACCGCCGAGGAGCTGGTTCGCTCGCTGATGTTCAACCCGAATGAGTCTGCGGCTCGCAACAACCTTTCAGACCCAGCGTTCCTCAACGATCTGTCGCTGCTCAATCCGCAACTGTCGAAGGTTCAGTTCGGCGACTTCCACAGCCACGGCTGGGCCTTCCGTGCAGTGTTCAAGAAGGATCTGAAAGGCAACTTCATCGACCACATGGGCGGGCAGGTTGGACCGCCTGACCCGACGAAGCTCGCGGCTGGCATGGAATGGCCGAACCTTGCTCGCAAGTTCCACGAGGAGGCTTCGCACAAGTTCGACGATCCCGTGACTGGCCCGAAGGCCGCTCGCGATGCGGAAACACGCCTCGATGGCTGCCGCTCCGGTGCCCCAGTGCATCTCATGGACATCCACATGGAGAAGGGCATGCACTGCATCGACTGCCACTTCACGCAGGACGTTCACGGCAACAACCGCCTTCACATGGAGACGCGAGCAGCCACGGAAATCGGGTGCATCGACTGCCACGGCACCATCGAGAAGACCGCGACGCTTCGCACGTCGGGGCCAGCGGCATACACCTCGGCACCGGATAACCAGGGGCGTAACCTCCTGGCGCTGAAGACGCCGTTCGGGACGCCACGCTTCGAGGTGCAGGATTTGCCAGACGGCAACAAACGCTACTTCCAGAATTCGTGTGTGGAGAAGGGGCTTCGCTGGGAGCTGGTGCAAACCAAGGACACGATCACGAAGAACCACCCACGGTACAACGAGAAGTCGGCCATCGCGAAGACCGTGCGCCTCGAAGATGGCAAGACGGTTTGGGGCGACATCCCCGCCGGTGGCGAGAAGTGTACCGCTCACCGAAACGACAACATGTCGTGCATCGCCTGCCACTCGGCCTGGAACCCGAGTTGCTTCGGCTGTCACTTGCCACAGCGGGCGAACCTGAAGATGCCGATGCTTCACGGCGATGGCGACGTGCAGCGAAACTTCACGGCGTACAACTTCCAGACGCTCCGCGACGACGTGTACATGCTCGCTCGCGACGGCGACGTGACGAAGAACAAGATCAACCCGGCCCGTTCAAGCTGTGCGATTCACGTCAGCAGTGCGAACGGCAACCGTGAGTCGATCTACCCGCAGCAGCAGACGATTTCGGCGGAGGGCTTCGGTGGTATCGCCTTCAGCACGAACGTTCCGCACTCAGTGCGTGGTCGTGGCGTTCGCGAGACGAAGCAATGCACCGACTGCCACTTGTCGAAGAACAACGACAACAATGCCTGGATGACGCAGTTGCTCATGCAGGGCACCGGCTTCACGAACTTCATGGGCAAGTATTGTTGGGTCGCAGCCGGTGAGGAAGGCTTGTTCGGCGTCATCGTGACTGAGACGAGCGAACCGCAAGCCGTATTCGGAAGCGATTTGCACCGTGTCGCGTTCCCCGATCATTACAAGAAGCACGCCGAGTGCGGCGGCTTGTTAAAGGACGCTCACGAACACCCCGGACGCGACATCTTGGCTGGTGTGACGAAGCCATTCAAGAAGTCTGAGGTGTTGATGGTGCAGAACCGCGGCGAATATCTCTACGCGGCGTGCGGCGATGCGGGCATTCGCGTCTTCGACATTGCGTTCATCGACCACAAGGGTTTCGCGGAACGCATCACGACCGGGCCGGTTTCGCCGGTGGGCCAGAAGTTCTTCCTCCCGACGCGGTACGCGACCTACATCGCAGCTCCCACGACCGTTGCCGTGGACCCGACACGCACTCGAGTGCCGGATAACAAGGAAGGCAAGATTCACCCGCTATTCGGTTACCTGTACATCTGCGACAAGTACGAGGGACTGATTCTGACGGGGGCGGGGACGCTGCTCGACGGCAACCCAGTGAACAACTTCCTGCGGCGCGAACTGACCTTCAACCCAGATGGGGTGTTGTGCGGTGCGAAGCACGCGGTGGTGGTGGGACACTACCTGTACATGTCGTGTGATGCGGGTTTGGTCGTCCTCGACATCGACGATCCGCTGAAGCCGAAGATCACGGCGATCCTGGGCGAATCGGCCATCAAGCATCCGCATATGTTCGCGGCACAGTTCCGCTACGGATACGTGTGCGACGAGGAAGGTGTGAAGGTGCTCGATATCACCGACCTTGCGAAGCCGGTGGCGAAGGCTGTGCTTCGCATCCCGGAAGCGGAGTCGATCTACCTCGCACGCACGCACGCTTACGTTGCCGCGAAGTCGAAGGGTTTGGTGATTCTCGACATCACGAAGGCCGAGGAGCCGAAGGTCGATCAGATTTACAACGCGGGCGGGCACATGAACGACGTTCACGACGTGAAACTCGGGATCACGTACAACTCGCTGATTGCCTACGTCGCGGACGGCAAGAACGGGATGCGGGTGGTGCAACTCACGTCACCCGAAACGCCGGGCTTCGAGGGCTTCAGTCCACGTCCGACGCCGCGGCTCATCGCGACGTATCGCTTGCCTCACGGCGGCGAGATCAAGAATGTGACGCGCGCCCTCGACCGCGACCGTGCGGTTGACGAAGATGGCAATCAGATCGGCGTGTTCGGCCGGCTTGGGGCACGCCCGCTGAATAGCGAGGAGCAGCGGAAGATGTATCTGCGGAACGGCATCCCGTGGTTCGTTAGCGACGACCCGAAGGACCCGCTGTTCGAGGAACGACGGAAGAAGTGAGTTTTGGCGAGCCACGGGGTTTATCCCCGTGGTCTTGTTTTTCCGTCGCGAAGACCACGGGGATAAACCCCGTGGCTCGCAAGTATGACGTCGTTACTTCCCCAACAACCCTGTGAATGCGTCGCGGAACGGTCCCGACTCGAAGGCGTTGACCGCCTTCATTCGCGGCGGGAACTGGGCAGGCACCGGGTTGATGGTTCCGTCCTTCGACATCTCGTTAAACGGTGCCACTCGTACATTCAGTGGAATCACCTTGCTGAGCGCTCCCAACTTCGGCTCGGGGAACACAACCTTCGCTTCCTTCGCGAGCGTCATGTACCCCCACGACAAACTCATCGCGGCTTCCGCATCGGCCAAGGCTCCGGGGCTGGTCGCTGCCTCCGCAACCATGTCACGCAGGCGCTTCGCCTGGTCCGTCGAGTACAGCGGCACGGGCGTCTCGCACTGCACAGCGAGAAAGGCATCGCACCAATCCACGACACCCTTCGCGGTGTCCTTCACCTTGGCGGGGTCGCCGAACGGTCGCGATGTCGCTGCCTTGCGAAGTGCTGACCACTTCTCCTCGAAGCCGAGTGCTTTCGCCTTCAGGCCGCCGGCCTCAATGCCTTCGGCGTGCTTCGCCACGAGTGCCGCAGGAACTCCGGTTGCCGTGCGAAGTGTCGGGCGTCCGGGCGGGCCTTCGTAGCCGCGCTTCTGCCGTTCGCTCGGATACTTCAAGTCGTGGTGACAGGCGTAACAGTCGAAGCGGGCGAAGTCCATTCCCTCGCCGCCCTTCACGTTGGCTTCGGCATCGACCAGCAGCAAATCGGCCTCGGCTCGCAACGCTGCAATCGCTCCAGCCGCGTAATGGCGGCTCAGGTACGATTCGTCCTTCTCAGCGTGGAAGTGGAACTTCGACCAGCGTTCCTCGACTGGCAACTGAGCGAAGAACTTCAGTCGTGGATCGGTCGGGTAAGCCCAGTGCTTCGGCTCGCCTTCCATGAACGACGCCAGCTCGAACGGCGGCAGCGGCGGGTGACCAGCGGCGTACATTTCGTGCGTGACGATCTTGCCTTCGCTCGCGTTGCCAATGTGACACGACACGCACAGTTTCGCCTTCACGACCGGGTTCCGCAGGTCGGCCATGCCGCGTTCCCACTTGAAATCCGGCGACTTCGACCGCCACGGCAACGGCTGCCCTTCCTGGTCCGGCGTCTTGTAATGGTCCGACTGCCAGCGTTCATGCAGACCGTGGCACACCGTGCAGTTCACGCCGCCTTCGGCGGTCGCGAAGTCCTTATATTTCTTGTCGGCGAGAGGTTTCGTGGGGCTTTTGTCGGCCGAGTGACAGGCGAGGCACTGCGGTGCTTCCGCGACGTTGTAGCCCAGGTTCTTCGACATCTGCTTGCCCAGCGGAGCGTTCAAGCACTTCATCGCCTGGCTGTGAATGTCGGACTGTACCCACGTCTCAGATTCATTCAGCAGCACAAACTCGTCGGACTGATAGACCTTGAGGAACTTCGCGGCCTGTCCCTTGGTCGAACCGATGTGACACAACTCGCACGCCTGGATACCTGCGTTCAGGTCGCCGGCCGTGTCCTTGGTCGGGCCTTTCGCGAGGTAGCCACAACTGGGCTGTGCCGCCTTCGGGTCGGCTTTGTCCTGACCTCCGGGCGTGGCTCGCGACCCCGAGGCAAGCCCCAGGAGAAGCGCGCTCGCCATGACGCCCAGCGCCGCCAACATCATCGCTCGGTCCGCAACTTGCCTCATGGCTTCGCTCCCGGATCAGCAGTCACATCGAATAGTTCGCGGAACCGATCCCGCACGAGATCCCGCTTAGTCTTACCGAACCCGGCCGGACTGTCGAACCGTTCCCCCGCTTTGCGAGGAGGATATTCGAGATCGGCCATGAGCCCACGAATCGGATCGGTCCACTTCGGCACAAATTCCTTACCGCCAGAAGCGTGATACATCGCGGCGGTGCCGAGGTAGTTCGCCGTGAGGGCGTCCCAATCGTAATCGCGAAGTTTCGTGCGATCCATTGAAAGTGCATTTATCGATAGTGCATGTGCGAACTTTCGCGGCGCATCGGCGGGAAGCCGAGTCGTGGTTTTGTCTTCAGATGCCTGCAATTCCGCGAGCCACGCATCGAGTTCCGCAACGGCTCGTTTCGCTCGAATCGCGACTGCCTTCGGATCGGGCCGCGTCTTCTGCATCAGTTTGCGAAGTGCGGCGAGTTCCCACAAATCCGGCGAGGTCGTTCCCGGCAACGCCTGGGGACACAAAGCTGCAGCGACACCCGCCGCACTGTTCGACCACAATTCCCAGGCTGGCACGCCCAGCGGGCGCGTTACGGTGCCGGTGTTGCTCGGCACTTCGCCCCCGACAGTCTGGTGACACGCGAAGCAGCTCAACCCCGAGAATTCGGGCCACGTTGTCTTCGGATCGTTGCCCGCAGCACGTTCTGCACGCACGCGAAGGAGGTCGATGGCGGCTCGCAAAGTCGCGGCTTGGCCCACGGTCCACGCACGCACCTCGAAGTCGGGTTGCGGCAGAACCTCATCCCAGTGATGGCGGTACTTTGGGTTGAACTGATAGCGAGTGTACTCGAAACTCAATCGCGGGTGCCCGGCAGCGATCAGATCGTGATTCACTTCGCGATCGGCATCGCCGACGTGACAGGTCGTGCAATTCGACACTCGCGCGACGAGATTCTTCGTTGGCACGAAGCCGTAGTCTGTGAACTTGGACTGGTTCGAGAGTGCTTTCCACTCGGGGAGCATGTGAACCGAAATCCACTTCTCCGCTGGGCCGTGGCAACTCGCACAGCCGACGCCCTCACTGACCGCCTCTGCGGGCTTCACGCCTTCAGTGGCGTGGCACTTCAGGCAGAGCGCTTCCTTGTGCGGCTCCTTCATCCCCATCAGCTTGCCGATGCGAACCGAGTCTTCGTTGAACAACACCCGATATGCGGTGGAGTGGGGGTCGTAGAGCTTGCCCGAGAAGGCGGTGGCCGCCCACGTTGAGTATTCGCTGAACTTTGTGTCGAGCTTACCGCCGCCGTGGCAGGCCGCCGACGAACACCCGACACTGGAAACAGCCTCGAACGGCGGCTTCCCGATACCGTAAGGCTTGGCGGTGGGTAGTGGCGTGTTATCCGGGGGCGGCGGGATTTCGACCCGCTTGAACAGCCCGGACCCGCCCATACCGATCATCACGACTCCGACCACAATGGCGGAACGCACGGCAGGCTCTGGGATGAAGTCTCGCTTCCTTGCGCGGATTCCGATTCCTGCTCACGGCTAAGGGATACGAAATCCCCGCACATCCGGGAGCAACGCATTGATGGTCGGCCGGGCAACGTTCCAGTCGCGTCGGCGCACCGCGTCGAATGCCTGCGTGAACTCGTCGGGTGGGCCGTTAACCATGTGGGCACGTTGGAGGGCCGCAAGACCCTGCAACATTTGACCAGCCCGATCCCACTCCGGGAATTCACTCAGAGGCGCGGCCCCCCCGAACATGAGGACCAACC
This sequence comes from Planctomycetota bacterium, assembly GCA_021413735.1. GTDB lineage: Bacteria > Planctomycetota > Planctomycetia > Gemmatales > Gemmataceae > Gemmata. The sequence goes on along the minus strand of JAIOPV010000255.1, from coordinate 10,025 downwards.
CCGGAGAGAGGGGAACAGCTTCGTTACCTGAAGTCGAACTGATCTTTCGTCGGTTCTCGGCGAGCTTGTTCGCCACCTGATTTGCAATCGGGACGACTTCTGCGTAGCCAGCGGGTCGTTTCTTCTGCATCACGGTTAAGACCGGTGCAATCTCTCCAAAGGCACCCTGGTCATTGATGCTGTCAGTAAGGGGCCAGATGGTTTGCCAGCGAAGCGAACCAAGTGGCCGCGTCCCGAGTGTCGGGGGTTCACTTCGCCACGGTTGCGGCAGGTCGTGGTGGCATGACGCGCAGTTGAACTCAGCCAGTTCGGGCCACGGGGTTCGCGGGTCTTGAGCCTTCGCACGCTCGGCGCGATCCGCGAGCAACTTGCACGCACCTTCTGCCTGTGCGACTCGCCCGACGACCCATTTCCGTGCCTCGAACATGGGGGTTCGCGGCTTTGAGCCAGTCGGCGTGCGTTCCTTCTCCTGCCAGTGTTTCGGCAGTTCGCGGTGGAACTCTGCGAAGTCGAAGTCGAGTCGAGGGTGACCGGCCGCAATCATGTCGTGATTCATGTCGCGAACGGCGTAACCGCGTGCGGGGTCGGCCGGCGCTCCGATGTGGCAACCAACGCATGTCATGGCACGGTCGCCGATGTCGAAGAGGGGAGTCATGCCCGTGCTGGCGTATTCCGCGTGGTTGTCGCTTTTCCAGGTCGTGTGTTCGCGAAGCCAACCGGTCGCGTTCCCGTGACACGATTCGCAGCCTACGCCTTCACTCCGCAATGCGATGACGTGCGGATCAGCCTTTCCGGACGACGCGAGGCTCGGGTTGCTGTGGCAAGCGAGGCAACGAACGTCTTCGGTTGCCGGAATCTCGCTGTGCAATCCCTTCATGATGTGTGCTGCGGTCGCACGCACGGGCCGCATCGGCTTATCTGTCAGCAGACTGTACGCTCGCATGTGCGGGTCGCGGGCATTCCAGCAAGTGCCAGAACCTTGCCAGGTGTTCGCGTCGAACTTCCCCGCGAGTGCTTCCGCCGCGTGGCCACCGTGACAGGCCGCTGACAGGCAGCCTGTGTTGCCAATCGCGATGCCTTTGGGAAGGGGTGTGCCGACCGATGCGGTGCTTACCGGAACGCGAACGTCGCCTCGGCTCCAGGGCTGCAACGCGAACCAGACGACGCCAGCAGTGGCGACGACAACGGCAATGAGGATTGTGCGGAAGTTGAGAATCACAGTGGCTCCCGAGCCCACAATTGAGAAGAGCGGGCTTTCAACTTTGCGCTATGGTCGGGATTTTTAGGGTGTGGGGCAAGTCGATTCCGTTGCATCGCTGACAAATCGGACTGAAGGGGACACGACGGAACGACCTTCCGGAATGAGCAGACGGGCGAACTCTCACGGTTTCGCGTTGCAGTTCGTTGACCACGGCGTTCTCATAGCATACCTTACCATTCGTCAAGCGTACCTCACTTGGACAGCGGAGCCGCGCGTGCTGGTCGGAAAGACGAGATCGGTTCGCGGACGGGTTGCCGTCATCCTCTTCGCAACCGTAGCCATCACGGTCACCGGGGTTGCGCTCGCCGCTGTCGGTGCGGTCGCCGGCCTGTGGGCCTGGCCACCTGAACCGAGCAGCACACTCGGCGTCACGCTGGGCATTGCCGCAGGCGCGATCGTGTTCTTCGAGATGGCGTTGCTTCCTCGCAAGCGATTTCGCGGCAAGCGATGGGGCAATACTCGTGTCTGGATGGCCTGGCACATCTGGCTGGGTCTGGTGTGTCTGCCGATCGTGCTCGTTCACGCTGGACTCGGATTCGGTGGTCCGCTCAGTGCCGCGACGCTCGTGCTGTTCCTCCTCGTCACGGCGAGCGGCATCTGGGGCTTGTTGATGCAGCAATGGTTGCCGCAACGACTTCTCGCACAGGTTCCGCACGAAACCATCGCGTCGCAGATCGACTATGTTGGCGACTACCACGCCGTTGAAGCCACCCGGTTGGTGCAGGCGCTTGTGACAGCCCCTCCCGAAGCTGAGTCGGCCGAACCAACAGTGATTGGCACGCAGGCGACAGAACTGCTCGGGTTCCTGAATCAACAGTTGTTGCCGTATCTGCACATTGGCAAGCGCTCAGGCTCGCCCTTGGCTTCGCTTGCGGACTCCGAACGACGCTTCGAACATTTGCGAGCCGCTGTGCCTGAAGTCGCGGTTTCCACGGTCGAACGCCTTCGCGAACTCGCGAACCTTCGCCGACAGTGGGACGCCCAGGCCCGGATGCAATTCTGGTTGCACAACTGGTTGTTGGTGCATTTGCCGATCTCGGTCGCGATGACCACGCTCATGGTCTTACACGCCGTCAAGGCGTTGAAATTCTGGTGAACACGAATGCCCCGTTCCCCGAGCCGCGATCTTTCTGACCGTTACACCGGGAATCGGAAATACTTCCGTCGCCCCGAGTGGATGCGCCGCGATCGCTTTTTGCTCGCTGCGGTCGCCCTTGTCCTCGCGGGATTCTGGGCCGTCGCCGATGTCGCTGCCCCCAAGCGCACCGTGTACTCGTACAGTCATGGGCCGCTGGCAAACCCGCACGCTGCGTGGGAAAGCGATTGCGCCGCGTGCCACGTTGGGTTCTCGACCTCCGATGTCAGTCTGAAGTCGATCTTCAACACGCGCGAACGCTGGCAAGCGATGACCTGCGAGAAGTGCCACACAGGAGCCGCACACAACGCGAATCTCACCGCCACTGGCCGCGAGTTCAACGCACAGTGCTCGAACTGCCACCACGACCACGCCGGCCGCGATATCTCGCTCGTTCGGCTGCCGGATAGCAGTTGCACCCACTGCCACGCGAACCTCGCAGCGAATCAGGCGACTGGTAAACCGAAGTGTGCGGAGAAGGTCACGAACTTCGCGTCGGATCACCCCGAATTCCGACCGCTGACGACGCCGCCAGAACGCACGCTGAAGTTCAGCCATTCGCTGCACATGAGTCCGGGTCAGGCGCATCTGACTGGTGGCAAGGAAGCGATGACCGTGGCGCGGTTGCGTCAGTTCGCGGGGGCGGCGGGTGTGGGTCGCTACAGCAAGCCAGGACAGAGCGACACCGATCTGATTTCGCTCGATTGCGCTTCGTGCCACAAGCTCGACAGCGGGGCTGGAACGGATGGTTACGACAAACTGAAAGCGTCGTTAAACGCGCTTGGCGAACCGACTCGCTCCGTGCAGCCTGCGCGGGCAGGTGGCGCGACGTTGTTGCCAATCAATTTCGAGTCGCACTGCATCGCGTGCCATCCGCTGCGGGCACCAGATGGCGCGAGCAGCGGTTTCGTAATCTCAGGCTTCGACGTGCCGCACCGCAAACCGCTCGAACAACTCCCTGCGGAACTCAACGCGGGCTATCTGCGTTCACTGGTGACGAAGGATCTCCCGGCGCTTGCGGTGCCGATCGGTCCGGGCGGCATGATCGACCAGCCGCTCGCGACTCCCGCAAAGTCGATTCGCGATGAAGCGACACGCCTCTCGAATCTCGCGTTGCCGATCCTCTCCAACGGCGACGGCGGCTGTGCGAAGTGCCACGATGTCGCGGCCTCGAAGATCACCCCGTTGCCGAACCGAACGGTGTGGTTCCAGGCGGCAATCTTCGATCACACCTCGCACAAGGGCGCGACGTGCGCGACGTGCCATCCGGGAACGTATACTCCGCAGGGGCCGGTTCTGGTCGAGAAGGAGCCGGTGCAGATTCTCGGCATCGAGTCGTGCAAGGCGTGTCATTCCCCGGCGGGCACGAAGGTGACGCTCCCCGATAAGACGGTGATTTCGGGTGGCGGGGTGCGGTCGAACTGCACGGATTGCCATCGCTATCACAACGCGGATCACGGATTGCAGGGTCGCGGTGCCGCGGCGCTGTTCCCGAAGAAGCCGCTCGACTTGGCTGATTTCCTACGCGGAAAGTGACGGGCGAGCCACGGGGGTAAACCCCGTGGTCTTGGGGTTAATGAAAGAAAAGACCACGGGGATAAACCCCGTGGCTCGCCGAGACGAACCACAGGTTTCCACATGATCGTGCAGCGGCTCCGCGAGATTCAAAACCGTCACGGTTGCCTCCCCGACGAGGATCTGCGAAACCTCGCGCGGGAAACCGGTGTGCCGCTGTACCGCGTCGAAGAAATCAGCAGTTTCTTCCCCGCGTTCGTCCTCAAGCGATCGAACCCACCACCCACGGTCGTTCGCGTTTGTCGGGATATGGCGTGCCATCTTCGCGGAGCGGGCGAACTTCTCGATCCCGACACGGGGCTCCCCAAGCTCGCGGAACAACTCTCGGCGCAAACCGGCAAGAAAATCTGCGTCGAAGGTGTTTCATGTCTCGGTCGCTGCGACCGTGCCCCCGTCGCGTGGGCCGAACGACACCCGATGCCGGAACACGTACACGCCTGGGTGTATGCCAACAAATCGCGTGCGGAACTCGAACAGATCGTTCGCAAACTCGCCACCGGAGAAGCCGCGCCACCTGCCGATGACGATGAGAAGTACGTTCCGAACATGAACGCGACGACCGAATGGGAGATCGACGTCTACGCTCGTGAGAAGTGGCCGCGTGACTACCGCGCCGTTCGCAAGTTCATCGACTTCCTCAGTGGGTTACCAAAGCCGCTTGCAGCGCCGCCACGCGATCTCGGCGGTCGTGAACTCGACGCTTATGTGAAGGAACATCATCCGCTGCTCGCCGAGTTGAAGGCTGCGGGATTGCTCGGTATGGGTGGTGCAGGGGCTCCCGCATATCAGAAGTGGCTCGACGTCTGGCGTGAACCTGCCGCCGAAAAGTATGTTGTTTCCAACGGCGACGAAAGCGAACCGGGGACGTTCAAAGACCGCGAAATCATGCTGCGGCTGCCGCACCTGCTCGTGGAAGGGGTTATCCTCGCGGGACTGATGACCGGAGCCACCGCCGGCTACATCTACGTTCGCCACGAATACCTCGAACAGATTCACGCACTCCGCGAAGAGATCGCACGGGCCGAGGAGTTGGGTGCGTGCGGCGCGAACATCTTCAATACGGGCCGCGACTTCACGGTGGAAGTGTTCGAGAGCCCCGGCGGCTACATCTGCGGCGAGCAATCGGCGCTGATTGAAGCGATGGAAGATCGCCGCAGTCAGCCACGCAACCGGCCGCCCGAACTGACCACGAACGGCCTTCGCGACAAACCGACCGTCGTGAATAACGTTGAAACGCTGGCGTGGACGCCGTTCATCATCAATCGTGCGGGCACCTCCTACGCGACTCGTGGCTGGCGTGTTCCGGGCGAGGGCAAGCAACCCGGTTTCGGCGGTCGGCGTATCTTCTCGGTTAGTGGCGACGTGAAGCGACCGGGCGTCTACGAGGTGCCGGTCGGGTTGCCGTTCCGCGAACTGGTCGAAAGCCCCGAGTACTGTGGCGGCGTGATCGGCAAGCTCAAGGCGATCGCGACATCCGGGCCATCCGGTGGATTACTCCCCGCACGATTGCCTGTCGATCCGAAACTCGACGAGAAGAAGCGAGCCGATGCCGTCGCACGAATTGGCGAGCGGTCGAAGAACGACGCCGAGATCATGGATTGGTTCATGCGAACCTACATGCCGCTGGGCGCAACGTCGTTTGATCTGCTGGGAATTCCGCTCGATTTGAACTTCTTCCGGAATCTGCACGGTCTGTTAAGATTACCTGTTGAGCCGATGCTCGGGGCGGGCCTGGTGGTGTATGCGGAAGGCACCGACATCCTCGATCAAGCGGTGAACTTCACGGAGTTCTACCGGAACGAATCGTGTGGTAAGTGCATCCCGTGTCGGGTGGGTTCGCAGAAACTCGTGCAGATCGGCACGGAGTTGATTGGCCACCGTGAAGCCGGAACGAAGGCTGAGGGAGCTGGTGCCGACGTGAAGGAGATCACGAAAGCGCTCCAGCTCACGTCGATCTGCGGGCTGGGGTATGTGGCACCGATTCCGCTCGCAACGGTGATGGCGTACTTCTCCGATGAAGTGACCAAGAAGCCGAAAGTTTAACAAAACCGATTGTTTCGCGGTGATCCCAATGGGATCACCGGCATGTTGAGTGTCGCCGTTGGCGACACCGCTAATTGAACGATTCACGGATTTCAGTTCGCGAGTTTTCACCATGCCTGATGATCTTGTCATTGCGTCCGAAGAACGGCAGTTCCGAGGCCGCGAAGAAGAATCGCTCTTCGCTCGCGACGACAACGACGTTCTCGTTCGTCGCGACAAGGAAACCCGCGATCGCTTCAAGGATCTGGTAACCATCGTCATCGATGGCTACTCCGTCGAAGTGCCTCGCGCAGTTCCCAAGACCGATGCGCTTGGCAATCCCCTCCGCGACACCGACGGCGGCCTGATTCCGCGAACCACGACCATCCACGACGCGGCGGCCCAACTCGTCGCCCTTGGAATCTGGACCGACCAAGAACTCAAGACACGTATCCCGGTGTTGTGCCATCAACGGCACGTCACGCCGGTTGCAGTGTGTCGAATGTGCTCGGTGCAGATCAGCAGCATGAAACGCGGCAAACTCACCCCGAGCCGCAAGCTCGTGCCAGCGTGTCAGCACCGCGTCGAAACGAACATGGTCGTCACCACGCGAGCTGGCGTCGAGGGCTACAACCCCGAAACGAAGGCCACTGCTGATTTGAAAGCCGTCGAAACGTTCGCAGGCGCCGTCAACAGTTCGGTGAAGTTGCTCGCCGAGTTCCTGCTCGCCGACAACTGTCACCCGGACCTCGGCAGCGCGAAACGCTACGACAACGAACTCGGCACCGTCATCACGTCGCTGGGTGTTGATCGAGTGCGCAAACGCCTCGAACGGCCTGCTGATCTGCCAAGTCGCAACGGAGACGGCGGCCGAAAAGTCTTTGAGTCGGACGGCCACATCGAACCCCCTTCGACCAAGCCGCGGCGCTTCTCGCTCCCGCTCGCGCCTGACGTGCATGAGCCGGAACGTGCTGGAACCGAGGCCGCTCACCAAGCGTGGGAAGACTGGAACAAGACAGTTCATGACGGCTACCCGTACTCGTCGCGAACGGTGGTGGTCGATCACGATAAGTGCATTCTGTGCGACCGTTGCGTGCGTGCCTGTTCCGAGGTGAAGCCGTTCAAGGTTATCGGGCACACTGGGAAGGGCTACGGCACTCGCATCAGCTTCGACCTCGATTCGATCATGGGCGAATCGAATTGCGTGCAGTGCGGCGAGTGCATGACGAGCTGCCCGACGGGTGCGCTGTCGCTGCGTCGGCGAGTGCAACCGCGAGCCTGGGCAGATTCGCCGACACAGATTCCGGTGAACCCGAACACGTCGTTCCCAGCCGATTCGGGCTTCCTCACGGCAGACGAGATTCAAAAAGTTTGGCTGCGATACAACAGCCCGACTCGCGGCGCTCGGGTCGTGTTCCCGTTCGCAGCGGTGCCGTATGCGTACCTCAAGTGGAATGAGGGTGCGGTCCGCAAATGGGAGATCGCTCCCGGCGAACGCAAGTTGCTCTGCGACGAAGGCCAGTATGGCAGCACCGCGTTCATGTTGCAGGGTACCGGAACCTTTGAGATCTACTCCAGGCTGGCGGGGCCGGTGGAGAAGCAAGGCTTCTTCGCTCGGTTGTTCGGCAGCAAAGCGAAAGCCGAATCGGGTTACGGCCCACTGGTTCGCATCGCGACCGGCGACGAACTCGTTCTCGGTGAAATGACGTGCCTCACGCACCAGCCACGAACCGCGACCGTGGTTGCCGTCGCCGAGCGCGACAACCCGAGCCTCACGCTCACCCAGGATGAACACGGCAGGTTCAGCGCGAAACTCGACCCACGCACCCCCGGCCCGGTCGTGGTGTACGAAGTCACGCGGAACATGCTCGACATGATGCTGCGGTCTGCTGCGGCCCGCGACGACTTGCAGGAGATGTACACGTTCCGTGCGATTCAAGCGTGCGTCACGGGCGGTGATCTTTTCCGCCCGTTGAATGCCGAACAACGTGAGCGTGCGATCATGCTGCTGCTCACGGAAGGGGCAGAGTTCCGGCGTGTCGAAGCTGGCGACGGAATAGTAGCCGAAGGCGACCCGGCCAGTGACTTCTACCTGATCCGGCTCGGCACTGTGCGCGTCTACTCGACAATTGGCGGACGCGAACAGGTGTTGCGAATTCTCTCCGCTGGCGATCACTTTGGTGAAGGGGCATTGCTCGCGGACCGTCCGGGGATGCGGTCGGCGTCGGTGGCGGCCCTCGATCCGGTTGAGTTGGTACGAGTGCCCGGTGCGGTGTTTCGCAAGCTCTGCGACACGTTCCCAGAGTTGCGCGAAGCATTCGCGGCAGCACCGAGACCCGCCGTGGCGGGACTGTCGCACGCACCAACACCCGGCATCCTCAGCGAATACGTCCGACAGGGGTTGTATCAGGGGCAGAAGTTGCTCGTCCTTGACCTGACGAGTTGCACGCGATGCGATGAGTGCACGCGAGCCTGTGCCGATTCACACGATGGAAACGCTCGGCTGCTCCGTGAAGGGCTTCGCTTCGGCGACTTCCTCGTGGCGACCTCGTGCCGGTCGTGTCACAAGCCGTATTGCATGGAAGGCTGCCCGGTCGATGCGATTCACCGTCGCGGGCAGCATCTCGAAGTGGTGATCGAGAACCACTGCATCGGTTGCGGGCTCTGCGAACGGAACTGCCCATATGGGTCGATTCACATGGTCGCGCGCGAACAGCTGAACCCAGATGCAGCGCAGCACCAACACGGCAACCCGCACATGACGGCGGCACGCCGTGCCGTGAATTGCGATCTCTGTCAGGGTGGTGAACCGTTCTGCGTGCAGGCGTGTCCGCACGTCGCGGCGCACCGCACCTCTGGCCCCGAGTTGCTCGATGAAGTGTTGAGTCGCTTGAACCGACCTGTTGGGTGAGAACCCAGTTGTCGCGCTTCGTGAGGGAAACCATGAGCAACGACAAGAAGCCTGGGCAACTCGGGCCGGAGGAAGCGGAGCTACAGACTAGCTCGCAGGTCACAGCCAACCACATCCCTGATTCCACCAGCGTTCCACCTGCCACGCAAAATCTCCCTGAGACAGCGACGGGAGCGTGGCAATCGCCAGACGAAACCGGTGTCCACTCGAACGCCAACGCCGCGGAGGTCGAGGCGACACGCGCTCTTCCGCAATCCGCCGGGTCACAAACCAGGACAAGTCCGGCTGCTCGGACAACCACTGGGGCTTTCGTTGCTGTCGCCGGATACGAGGTCGAAGGCGAACTCGGGCGCGGCGGAATGGGTGTCGTTTACAAGGCTCGCCAAACCAGCTTGAATCGCGTTGTCGCACTGAAAATGCTCCTTGGTGCGGGGGAGGGAACAGCGGTCGCTCGATTCCTTGCGGAAGCCGAAGCTGTCGCTGCGATCCGGCATCCGCACGTCGTTCAAGTCTTCGACTTCGGTCAAAGTCCCGACGGTCCGTATATGGCGCTCGAATACCTCCCGGGGGGCACGCTCGCCGATCGCCTGAAGGGCGGCCAACGGCTCGAGTCCCGGATCGCCGCGGAGATGTTCGAGAAGGTCGCACGCGGACTGCAAGCGGCGCACAGCCAAGGGATCATTCACAGAGACATCAAACCCGGCAACGTTCTCTTCGATGAGTCAAACGAGCCCAAGGTCGCGGACTTCGGCCTTGCCAAACGAGCCGATTCCGACCTCACCCGAACCGGTGCGGTGATGGGCACGCCCGCGTATATGGCTCCCGAGCAAGCCGACGGCCACACACGCGAAGTCGGGCCGACCGCTGATGTCTGGGCCGTCGGCGTCATGCTCTACGAAGCGTTGACCGGACAACGGCCTTTTGTTGCCGCCCGAACGGATGAGCTGCTGGTCAAGGTGCTGATGTCGGACCCCGATCCATTACGCTCGCGGACCGGGAGCGTTCCACGCGATCTCGACACGATCTGCTTGAAATGCCTGGAGAAGGAACCCACGCGGCGCTATCAGTCGGCCCTGGCTCTCGCGCAGGATTTGGAGCGTTTTCGGGCCGGCGAGCCGATC
>JAIOPV010000253.1 GCA_021413735.1 Planctomycetota bacterium | reverse complement strand
TGCGAGCCACGGGGTGTATCCCCGTGGTCTTTCGTCTTTTGCTTGAGGAGAAGACCACGGGGATGAACCCCGTGGCTCGCCAACTTCATCACCGATACGGAAGGAACGGGCCGAAGGTCGCGAACGCTCCGTAAGTCGGTGCGGCGGTGTAACCGTAACCGTAGCTCGCGACCCCGTAGCGAACGTTGGTCGGTTCGATGTCCGGAGCAGACATCCCTTCTGCTCGCGACGTTCCACCCTGAACGCGATTCGCGGCTGCTTCAACCGGAATGCCTGCCTTCACGAGCGCCGAGACCACGACCGCAGCTCGGCGACGATCCAGAGCCGCGTTGCCGGTCGGCTCGATCTTCACTGCCGCGTGAGTCTGATCGAAACGACGGGCAATTCCGCTGATGTGCCGTTCACCGGTCGGGTTCAGGGTGTCCGCGTCCATGTCGAAGTCTTCCCGGAAGATAACGCAGTATTCTTCCAGTGCGTTTGCTCGCTGCGTTCCGAATGCCGCCCGAACCGACGCACCGACTGGTGGTGGAACCGTCGCGCGAGCACAGACACAGCAACCCCCGTGCGACCTGAGTCTGCCGCACTTCTCGCACTGTTCCCCAGTCTGCGCTGGTGTCTGCGTGATGGTCGTTGTCGCCACGGGTGCCGGTTGCGGGACGATGATCGGAGCTTGCGTCACGGTTCCTTGCGGAAGCACTGATGGTGTTCCCGCTGGGCGTGGAACTGATCCGGACGGTCCCAGAACTGGCGCGAGCAGAACGGGTGGCGTCGGAGTAGTCGGGGCATTCGGCGTTTCAGGAGTGAGCGGCGCTGAAGCCTGTTCCACAACAACCCGAGGTTTCCGAGTGGGTTGAATTATCATCACCGGAGCTTGCTGAACGCGAGTTGCCGGCGTGGTCGGAGTGATCGGGGTCACCGAGGCCGTCGGGGTCACGGTCACCGGAGCCGACTGCGTTGGCGTTGGCGTTGACTGCGGCGACGGAATCGTTGGAGCAATGGGAGCCAGCGGAGCATCGGCTGCGGCGAATTCCACTGGTGTCACGGTTGTCGGAGCTTTAGGCGGCAACGGCGCGAGCGGCATTTGCGGCATGTTGTCGCGAGCAACAGCCGTCTCGACGGGGGGCAGCGGCACACCCGGAAGCAGAGTCGACTTCGCGGCCACGGGCGCAACCGGCATGTTCTCGCGAGCCACGGCTGTGTCGGCAGGCGGCAGCGGCACACCCGGAAGCATGTTCGGGTTCGTCGCGATCGGCGCGACTGGCATCGGAGCGCTGGCAACAGCCGGTTGAACCGGCACGCCAGGCATGACGGACGGCGGAAGCATGTTTCCCGGCGTTGGCCCGTCCACGGTGTACACCCCAGGGGCACCCGTGGACTTAATGACCAACGGCTTCGGTTGCTGAGCGGTGGCGTAGATGCCAAGGCCGCCCAGTCCGAGCATCACGGCGAGGGCGCGGCGAATGGTCCGCCCGGTTCGGTTCGTCATCGCAGTTCCCTCACCCGAAGATTCTTGTCTTGTTTTGACCTCCCCCCTTGTGGGGGAGGTCGACGCGAAGCGGCGGGTGGGGGGTAAGAGCTTCGGAGTTGTTGAGGTTTCCCCCCACCCGGCTCGAAGACTCGCCAACCTCCCCCACAAGGGGGAGGTCAAAACCCGATAGCAAATATCTCGAACGCGAAACGGTTCACGCTGCGGCGGCCATTGGCACGGGCTTCGTCGCCGGTGCCTTCGACTTCGCCGAAAGTGCCGTCCAGCCAGCGGTTGGCATGTTCATCGCGAGCTTCAACGCACCAACAGCGCCCGCGTAGGTGGCATCCGTCACGCGGGTCACACGACCGCCGCCGTACTCGCTGAGGGCAACCTCGATCACGCGATCAAGCCCCTTGAGTTGGCTACCACCACCGCCGAGGATGATGTTCTGACGGAGCCGCTGCTGGAACTCCGGGTCGAACTTCGACACGAGCTTGCACACGGCTTCGACCACCGGGCCGACCAACGCCATGCACGAAGCCTTGAGTGGTTCGGTCACGTCGATCGGCGTCGGCTTACCATCGACGGGCAGTGTCACGATGGCCTTTTCGCCGACATCGCTGACGTAGCCGTACTTTTCTTTGATGTCGCGAATCATGTTCCGCGAAGCCTGCACTCGTGGGTGCTTCGCCTTCAACAGCTTTTCGAACTCCTCGTCAACCGCGTCGCCACCGATCGGTAGCGTGATCTGTTCGTCGTCGGCGGGATAGACGCCGTAGATCGGGCAGATGTCGATGGTGCCGGCACCGATGTCGATGACCAACGTGTCGGTCAGGCGATTCATGCCGTAAGCGATCGTGAATGGCTCGGAGACGATGGCCACAGCGTCGAAGACGCCTGCGGCTGCGTCCATCACGAACTGCTTGTTCTTCAGACCGGCCTGGGCTGGCACACCGATCACGCCATAAACCGGCGTGCTTGAGTCGTTGCGGCTTGGGTTCACCATGCCGACCGCATATTCGATCACGAGCCGAGTCGCGAGTGCGTGCTTCTCGATCTGCTGTGCGCTGAGTCCGGAAGTTGCGGCGTCACCGTACTTCAGCACGCCCTTCTCGAATGGGCGAACGAGGTCGAGTGCGAGCCGGTGTTCGACGATGTCCTTACCGAAGACGACATCGCGCCCGAGAACGGTGCGTGCGATGTGATCCTTCGGCCAACCGCAGGCGGTCGGGATCGCGTCGCGGTAGCCGGCCGAGCTGGCAACCGAGGTCTTGAACGTGCCGAGATCCATGCCCACGAACACCGGATTCGCCATTGTCGATCCTCCGAAAGAAACTGTGACCCAAATCGCTTGATTTCTGCCTTGTTGCCCTCTCCCCTTGCGGGAGAGGGTGGCGAGGCTTTGCGAGCCGGGTGAGGGGTAAAAGCGTTACATCTCTATTCGCCTTACCCCTCACCCGCTCACTTCGTTCGCTGCCCTCTCCCACAAGGGGAGAGGGCGAAAAATCAGTCGGCAACTGGCGTTTCGCCAATCGATTCCGACGGTGCTTCGTCCACTGCCGGACCTGCAAACGCAGCCTGCAGCGCGAGGTTCTGGTTGAGAATGAACTCCAGCACCGCGTTCTGATTCTCTGCTTCGAGCCGCTTCTTCTCGTTCTGCTCGTCTTCGTAGCTCGGCCCGAGATCGAACGGCTCGGCCAACTCAGGGCGCGGACCGGCGTATAACCCACCCGCGAGAATCACGCCATCCCGTGGTGGCGCCTCTGGCGTTGGGAAAGATGCGGACGCTGGCGTTGCCGTTTCCGCTCGCTTCTGGCGACTCGAACGCAGCCAACTCATCAGCCCGATGCCCAGACCAACGATGCCCACTCCGAAGCCGAAGTACGATTCCAGCCCGCGTGCGGGTTCAGCGACAGGAGCGGGAGCTGGTGCTGCAACAACCGGAGCAGCCTGAGCCGGCGCGAGAATTGGAACAGGCGCTGCTGGCTCGCGAAGCACGATGATCGTTGGCTGCGGTGGCGGAAGTTGCGGTTGCTGCGTCGTCGCGGAAACCTGGGCAATCACGGGAGGCACGGGTGCCGACGGAAGCGTCGTCATCCACGGTTGAATCTGCGGATAGAGCGTCTGTTGTGGCGGCAGAACCGTCGGTGCCGGGTTGTTGATCGTGATTGGGAACGACGGGAAGATTGCTCGCGGCTCGGCAGGCGGAGCCTTCAACCAGCCACCGACCTGCCCGAGCAGCACGGCTGCGGCCGTGGAAACACGGCGAGTGTCTTCACGAACCGTTTGCAGAGTATCGACGACCGCATCGGACACTCGCGTATCCGGCGGCATCGGCGGGAGCATCGGCTGCACGTTTCGCGCTTCGACCTGCACAATGGGCGGTTCCACTGGCGGCGTCATCACGACCATCGGCGGTCGGAGGGCTGGCGCTGGCGGTGCGGGCGGATTGACCTTCACGGTGCCGTGAAAGCGTTCGATCTCGGGTTCCGGCGGGGTTGGCTCGGTGTACGCCGCGGGAATGACGACAACCGGCGGCTCCGTGGCAGCCGATTTGTCGGCGACCAACGCAGCGATTCCGATTGCGAACGTTCCCCCCAGGCGGGGCCAAAATGGTGGGTTCATCCGTGAACCTCCGGGTGGCGCGGCGACGACGGAGACAATCCGGTTGGTGTCGTGGAAGTGGTATCGGCCATTCAACCAGAAGAATCCACAGAATCGGGATGACCGCTACTGTTTGCCTATTTTGCCTTGTTGGGGGAGGCGAAGAGAGGAAAACAGGGAAGACGTGAAGCGGGGAAACAGCAAAGACAGAATTTCGGGCACGGGCAAGGGCACGGGCACGGACAAGACGGAATGCTCCGCTTTGTGAGCGGCAACGCTTCCCCTTGGGTTTGCTTCTCTTGTCCGTGCCCTTGCCCGTGCCCGTGCCCGAAATTCGGTTTTCCCCCTCATTCCCGTCTTCCCCGGTTTGTGTCTTCCTTCCGAGTTAGGATTACCCTTCCGGTTACGCCTATCTCGCCGAGTGACAGTATTGCGCTCGCGCTCGTTTCACTTCTCTTGCAATTCGAGGCTCGTTTCCACTGGCGTACATGGCGTTCGCGGGGAACTCTTAGGCGTGCCCAAGATCACGGACGAGGATGGGCCTCGCCTGCTCAGGGGCATAACCCGCACGGATTCGCGCCGATGAGACGCACCTCGATCGCGGCCTTGCTGGCGGCACCGCTGCTGCTCGCAATACCCACCCAGACGCAAGCCAACCCTGGTCCCTGTTTCAACCACTTCGGTTGTGGCGGAACCTGTGTCAGTTGGTTCAACAAGTTGCACCAACACGGCCCGCTGTTCAACTACGGCCCCTACTACGGCTACCCGCCATTCGAGCCATACGGACCGTGGGACGCCTACTTGCGATACAACCCGTGGTACAACGCTCCGGCAGGGCACGCTCGCCATCACTTCTTCCACCTTGGCGGTCATAGCTGCGGCATCGGTGGCCACTGCGGATGGCACGCACCCTGGCAGGGGGGCGGTTGGTTCAAAGGTCATGGGTGTCTGAGTTGCGGGCATCACAAGTGGTTCCAGGGTCACGGTCATTCGTGCAGCACTTGCGGCACCGCTCCAGCAAGCACAGGCTGTTCCTCATGCAGCAAGCCTGTCGCGTTCGACGCTGAGAAGACCGACCCCGTAACTCGCTACGCGGGTGCGGGTGCCGCTGAAGCGTCAGCGGTCTACTACGCTGGGTTGCCTTCAATTGATCCCTCTGCTCCTGGCTCGATCATTCCTGCCGGGAAGTGATTGGAAGTTCGATCCTCGGTGCGCTCGAAGGAAGAGCGCTCGAGAACTCATGGAAAGGAGAACGCCGAGATGACGAAGATCCGTTTGTTCACGATTGCTCTGGCTGCCGTTTCTGCTCTGAGCGTCACCGCTGGCAAAGCGGCTGCGTGGGGCGGCGGTTGCAACGGCCCATTCTGCAACCAGTCTCACTACCCGAAGAACTACTCGCTCTTCGGAAGTCACAAAAACCAACCGCAGCCGACATTCCAGGCTGCTCCGTGGTATCTGTACTGGCCATACGACGGCCACTTCCAGACACCCGCTCCGGTTCAGGGTGCGTTCTACGGCCCGCCAACTCAGGGTAACTTCCCCGTGAATCCGTACTATCCCGGCCCCGGATACGGCTACGGTCCCGGCGCAGGCGGCCCGTACCCACGGCCGTGATTCCCCTGGGATCTTGAGCGACAGCGGCAAGCGGATTTCGGAATGCGGACGGGAACCAAAATTGTGGTTTCATCTCGCAACCCGAAAGCCGCTTGCCGCTTTTTTCATTTTGCTGTCCGGTTCAATGGGAACCGCTCGTTTATAATGGTGAAGGAACCAGAAAAATATGCCCCAAGTGGAACTAACCAGACCCTGACCGCATCATAATGGGTGCGGAGAGTTCTTTATAGTCAACAGTTCTGACGGAGATACGGATTTATGAGTGAGGCGCAATTGGGCGAGTTGGTGCCCGTGGGTGGTGGGGATGCGATTCCCCTGATGAGCGATGTGATGACGATTGGTCGCCGGGAATCGTGCGATATCTGCCTGAAATTCCAGAACATTTCCGGCACTCACTGCGAACTCGCGTTCAAGGACGGGGTTTGGTATCTCCGCGATATGGGCAGCACAAACGGCGTGAAAGTGAACGGCGACCGCACCCTGAAACGGCCATTGCGACCGGGCGACGAGGTCAGCATCGCCGACCATCGGTACACGATTCAGTATCAGCTTCCGAGTGGCAGCACGATCGAAGATGTGTTCGCGGAAGAGGAAGATGTGTTCGGGCAATCACTGCTTGAAAAGGCTGGTTTGGCGAGACCCAAGAAGCCACGACGATAACATTGACGTGAACAGCCCACGCCCCCTGACAGTTCAGGGGGCGTTTTCATTCTGGATGGCGGCATTCACCCATGCATCATTTCAGATTGCAGATTGGAAAACCAACCTTGCCAGGGCTGCCGTCCGCGTGTGAATCGTGTTCGGGGGTTAGCCACGGACTCGGAAGGTGATTCGGCCTTTGGTCAGATCGTAGGGGGAAATCTCCACCTTCACGCGGTCGCCGGGGATGATCCGGATATAGTGCTTGCGCATCTTGCCGCCGATGTGCGCGGTCACTTCACCGCCGATGTCGAGTTCAACTCGGAACGTGGTGTTCGCGAGAGCCTGTTTGACACGGCCCTCAACCTCGATCGCTTCTTCCTTTTCCTTTGCCATGCATCCCTCATTATGGAGGAGAGTTAAACGAAAGAACGCCCAAGGATGGAGTTCACCCGGGGGCGTTTAGCTATTCTACGACGGTTTGAAGGAACATGCGAGGGGAAGCTGCGATCGAGTTACGATCACGAGCAACCGCCGCATTCCTTATCCTTCGCCTTGGCCTCATCACGGGCCACATCCGCCGCGTTCTTGGCCTTATCAGCCGCTTCGTCGGCCTTGTTCTCTGCCTTGTGCAGCTTTTCGTTGGCCCAATCCTTGACTTCTTCGGCCTTCTCGCTGATTCGGTTGCCGACCTTCTTCGCGGTTTCGGTAACCGCGTTGCCAGCTTCGGTGAGTTTACCCTTGATTGTATCTGCCATGATGAGTCTCCTTCAGAAACGTGGTGCTTGCTTGGCATTACCGGGTTTATCGGCCCGGCGACCGGAATAAGAAATGGGTACGCAACCAGCGTGCCAGAAGTGAAAACTCGGGGGCTTCCAGTGCCCCACGACGAAAAAGCAAAGCCTCACTCACATCGTGGGTTGCAATTGGTCACCGCCGAAATCCGCGAGGTCAATGAGGTCATCGTCCCAGGATGGCGTCGGTCGTTGCGCGGTGGGCTGCTCATTGGAAGGAACGGAGGGGGCGGGTTTCGCGAAAAGCCCGTCCTCGCCGATGCGGTCCCACATCAGGCGAGCAAACGGCTTCACCTCGATGGGTTCAGCGGGTTCCCAACGTCCAGTTTTCGCGGGGCGAATAAATTGAGCAGCCCGCAGTCGGCGAAGTGTCAGGTGCGGTTCGGACTCGCGAGCGAAATCGGGAAACAATTCGGCGACGGTTACGGTGCAACTTCCTTCGGACATGATGCGCCGCAACGTCGCGAGTTCGTCCGGGCGAAGTCGGGGAATCATTCTCCGCATCTCCCGCAGTAACGCCGAGAAAACCGTAGAAATCTCGTCGGTAGTGCAGTGCATCGTTGCCGTGTTGAGGTCGATCTCGAGTTCGGACAAGCTCATCCAGTCCTCCAATTCCGGGCCACCACGCGCGGTCGGACGAGGCCGCGAGGCGGGTGTGGCAGCCAGTGAAATGTGTTAGGGGCGAATTTGAGCAGAAGTGGGCGAACTCATTTTAGCGTAACTTGTTGCACACTTCACGCCAATATCAAAAACGCCGAGTTGATAAATCCCGGCACGAAGCGTGCAACACAATCGCGTGAATCGCCCGGGGAGCCCGCCATGAGCCAGGTTACGATCAAGCGTTGTCCGAGTTGTTCCGCAATCCGGATTCACACACGGAAGGTCGCAATTGCGCTGAACTCAGATCTTGGAGTTCACGTTCGCGTGGAAGACGGAGTGAAAAGCGAGTTCGCCGTCCTCGTCGATGGCGTGCCCGTGATTCAACGAACTGGCGAAACGCTGCCGTCCGTTGACGAGGTCGATGCTGCCGTTGAAAACGCCGTCATCGCACCGATTGCTGATTGATGGGTTTCTTGCGTTGGACGTTTTCTGGGGATATCCTGGGAGCGTACCCACGTTGGTTAGCTCGTCGCTCTGCGACAGGGTGATGTTGCGTCACCCGAGCAAATGGCCAACTCGCATCCGTGCTTTCGCGACTCGAGGAAGGCTGTTCCAGCACCGCCGGGGTGACCGACCCCGGGTTCGGCTGGAACGACCGGGAAAAACCCGGTCCCGAACCCCCTTACTTTTTTGGGGGTCGGTCACCCTCTGCGGTGCCGTGAGCCTTCCACGCACCAGGGATTGAAGTAAACGTCGTGGGAATGCGAACGGGCCAGGGAGAGATCCCTGGCCCGAGTCGTTGGTGTTAACCGCCTGCGGCTTCACGGGCCGTTATTACGCCATTGCTGGCTGCGGAACATGCAGGCGAAGTCGTGGGCCTTTGCGAACTGGCGGCGGCGTGAATTCGTGAATGTCGGGGCGTTCCAGCACTTCCGACGGTGTGCCTTCCTGCGTGAGTTGGCCGTCGGTCAGTTCGAGCACTTTGTCCGCGAAGGGAACGAGTCGTGGGTCGTGTGTGACAACCAGCACCATCGCGCCGCGTTCACGGGCGTTCTCCGTCAGCAGCTTGATAACCTGCTGACCGTTCTCCCAGTCGAGTGCGGCAGTCGGCTCGTCAGCGAACACGAGCGTCGGGTTCTTCACGAGCGCCCGGCCGATCGCGACTCGCTGCTTCTCGCCGCCCGACATTTGCCCAGGTCGCAGATGAGCTTTGTTCGCCAACCCGAGTTGCCCGAGAACGTGATCCGAACGCTTGCGAGCTTCACGAGCGGAACAGCCCTCGCCCCACTTCAGCACGATTTCGAGTTGTTCGCGCGCTGTGAGGGCCGGGAAGAGGTTGTAGCCCTGGAAAATGTACGAGCAGTGCTGAAGCCGGAACCGCTCCATCTGCTCTTCCGACATCCGCCAAACATCCTGCCCCAAAGCTCCGACCGCACCATCGTCTGGTCGCAGCAGCCCGGAGAGAACCGCCAACAGCGTCGACTTCCCCGACCCGCTTGGCCCCATGAGAAGGTTCAAATCGCCTTTGCGAAACTCGACGGATACCCCTTTAAGTGCGTACGACTTCGTCTCGCCGCGGCCAAAGGAACGGATCAGGTCGGCACCACTGAGGGCTGCGTTTTCTCGGCGAAGGATGCCGGGAGCCTGAACCAGAGGCGCGGTTGGCTTTGGGCCAAGGCCGAGCAGGCGAGTGAGACGACACATCAGGGTGATTCTCCGTTGGTGTTAGCTTAAATGTGCGAGGGGGAGGGGTGGCGGTTGGCGAGGTGAGCTCCTTTCGAGGGTGTTGCGATTCAAATAAGGTAAACGGCTCCGCACCATCTCGCGGTGCATCTGGGGTGTGCCAAACCTGTACATGGTATCTGCAACCTCGTTACTAATGCGACAAACGTGTGCGTTTGGCAACCCTCTATCCAGGAAATTACCCTTCATTTCACCCTACCCCAACATGAGATGTCGTGGCCAACCTTTGCGATTCGCGAATTGTTGCCTGTTGTCCCCAAGGACAAGCATTTGACGATTGTGCGGGTTTTGCGGGGAGCTCGGCTCTGGGCGCATTTGCCGCATCTCGGAGGATCTGAGCCGAAGTTTTGCGTTTTAGGTTAAAGTCCGCACAGTGTTTGGCTTCCAACTTGGAACATGCAATGGCAGGGCAGTAAGATTGGGAGACGTCCGACGGAGGAACCGCGATGACCCTGGCGTTGAAGGAGGCCCCAACCGAGGCGGGATTGCGCGCGCTGGCGGGGCTTGTCCCAGAAAGCGACGGCTGGTCTGGGGTGCGCGCTGCGCTTGCCGCGGGTCACAGCGGGACGATTGATGGAGCGTGGGGTTCGTCGGCAGCGCTGGCCACAGCGGCGCTGGTCGCGGATGCTCCGGGGACGCTTCTGGTTGTCGTGGCGAACCCGGCTGACGTGTCGCCGTGGGTGGAGGACATTGCGAGCTTTTCCGGCATTCGGCCAGTCGTGTTCGAGGCATGGGAAACGTGGCCGGTCGGTTCCAGCAAGGGGCTTCTCGACCCGATCACGTCTTCGCGGCTGCGCTTGCTGCAACAGTTTTCGAGCGAACCGCCGAAGGTTGTCGTCACGACGATGGCCGCGTTGTGTCAGCCGGTGCCAGAACGTGCCGACCTCGCGGCACGCGGACGGAAGTTCGCTGCCAGCGAAGTGGTCGAACCGACCGAACTGGCCGAGTGGCTGGTCGGCAACGGCTACAAA
The DNA here is from genome assembly GCA_021413735.1 of Planctomycetota bacterium. Taxonomy (GTDB): domain Bacteria; phylum Planctomycetota; class Planctomycetia; order Gemmatales; family Gemmataceae; genus Gemmata. The sequence continues at coordinate 18,195 of JAIOPV010000253.1, read as the reverse complement.
CGTGTCGATGCGGTGGAGTATCCGGGCGAGTTCGCTCGCCGTGGTGGCATCCTCGACGTGTTCTCGCCGGATACGGCTGATCCAGTGCGGTTCGAGTTCTTCGGCGACGAAATCGAGTCGATTCGCACGTTCGCTGCGGGGAGTCAACGCAGTCTGGAGAAACGCCCATCGGTAACGCTGCTAGCGGTTTCGTTTAGCCGCGACCCGAAGGGGAGCGTGCCAGCCGCGCTCGCCTCCGGCTCGCGGCTAAACGAAGAACGCGGTTTCTTCACCGACTACTTGCCGCCGCAATCGTGGGTCGCGCTCGTCGAACCCGCGGACCTCAAAGAGCAGGGCAAACACTTCTTCGATCGCGTCGGCGACCACACCGGATTGTTCGTGCCGCAAGCTGCGTTCGCGAATCTGCTGCGTCTCCCGAGCGTGACCGTAACCGCGCTTCCCCGCCCCAGCGTCGAAGCGTCGGCACATCTGCGCGTGGAATCGGTGGAGCGATTCAGCGGAAACGTGCAGCGAGTGCGTGACGAACTCGACGCGGTCGCAACCGGTGACACGCAGCAAGTGCTAATCGCGTGTCAGTCAGAAGCAGAGGTGCATCGGCTCACGGACGTGCTGAAGGCCGGCAAGCTCGCGCAATCGCATCGACTGCGGCTCGTCACGGGGCACGTTCGCGCGGGATTCCGGCTCGTGGGCAGCGGCATCGTGGTGATCGGTAGCCACGAAATCTTCCACAAGGATTTGCTGCCGCCAGGGGTGAAGGCTGCTGCGGGAAAGTCGAGTCGGCGAGTTGAATCGCGTGCCATCGACAGCTTCCTCGATCTGAACGAGGGCGATTTCGTCGTTCACGTTGCCCACGGGATCGCACGGTTTCGCGGGATGCGAATGCTTGAACGAGGGCGGACGGCGGAAGGCGGAAGGGGGACAGACGAAGACGAGGAACCCGATGAGTCCGCCGATTCCGCCCTCCGCCCTCCGACTTCCGCCTTTGAAGAGAACCTCATCCTCGAATTCCGCGATGGCGTGTTCCTCTACGTGCCAGCAACGCGAATCGACCTCGTGCAGAAGTACGTCGGCGGGCAGCACGCGGAGCCGGAGTTATCGAAGCTCGGCGGCACGTCGTGGGGCAAGAAGAAAGACAAGGTTGCGGAAGCGGTCCGCGATATGGCCGCCGACATGATTCAGATTCAAGCCGTGCGGCAGTCGGTGCCTGGGTTTCCGTTTCCCTCTGATACGGATTGGCAACGCGAGTTCGAGGCGGCATTCCCGTATCAAGAAACGCCCGATCAGATTTCCGCGATCGCCGAGGTGAAAGCCGACATCGAGAAGCCCAAGTCGATGGACCGCCTCATCTGCGGCGACGTCGGCTATGGCAAAACCGAAGTTGCGATTCGGGCCGCGTTCAAGGCCGTTGATAACGGCAAGCAGGTCGCGATTCTGGTGCCGACAACCGTTCTCGCGGAACAGCACTACCGCACGTTCACGCAGCGGTTCGCGGAGTACCCGTTCACGGTCGATGTCGTGAGTCGCTTCAAGTCGCCCGCGAAGCAAAAAGAAGCGATGAAGCTCGTGGCGGCTGGCGGGGTCGATGTGATCGTTGGCACTCACCGGCTACTCTCGAAAGATGTGAAGTTCAAGGATCTCGGGCTGGTCATCATCGACGAGGAACAACGGTTCGGCGTCGAGCACAAAGAGCGCCTCAAGCATTTGCGCGCGACCGTTCACGTTCTCACGATGACCGCGACGCCGATTCCGCGAACGCTTCACGGGGCACTGCTCGGCATCCGCGAAATCTCGAACCTGGAGACGCCACCGCCCGAACGTCAGCCGGTCGAAACGCGAATCATCCGCTGGGACGATCAACTCATTCGCCACGCCATCCTGCGCGAGATGAACCGCGGCGGGCAGGTGTATTTCGTCCACAACCGCGTTCACGACATCCACGACATCGCCACGAAGCTGAAGATCATCGTGCCGGAGGCGAAGGTGGTCGTCGGCCACGGACAGATGACGGCTGACGAACTCGAAAAGGCGATGGTGAAGTTCATCCGCAAGGAAGCCGACATCCTCGTGGCGACGACCATCATCGAGAGCGGCCTCGACATTCCGAATGCGAACACCATTTTCATCGACGATGCCGACATTTACGGTTTGGCGGATTTGCACCAGCTACGCGGTCGCGTTGGCCGACAAAAGAATCGGGCGCACGCTTACCTGATCGTGAACCCAATCAAGATGCTGACGCCGACCGCTCAGCGTCGGCTCAAGGCGATTGAGGAGTTCACGGAACTCGGCTCCGGCTTCAAGATCGCCATGCGCGACCTGGAAATCCGTGGGGCCGGCAACATCCTCGGTGCCGAGCAGAGTGGGCACATCGCGTCGGTGGGCTACGAGTTGTACTGTCAGTTGCTCGAAAACGCGGTGCGAACGCTGAAGCATCAGCCGCCACGGCAAGCGGTCGAGGTGAACGTTGATCTGCCGTGGCCGGCGTACTTGCCTCGCGATTACGTTCCCGGCCAGAAACTCCGCATCGAGGTGTATCGCCGCCTCGCTCGCCTTCGCGACATGAAGAAGCTTGACGACTTCCGCCAGGAATTGCGGGATCGCTATGGACCACCGCCGACCACGGTGGAATGGCTGCTTCGCACGACGGAGATTCGCTTGCTGTGCGTGCGTTGGCAGATTTCGAGCGTTCACCGCGACGGCCGCGATCTGATCTTCACGTACCGCAGCGGCGACCTGGCGAAGCGGCTCTCGGCGTTGAGTCGCGGTCGGCTAAAGGTCGTGGACGAGAAGACGATCTACCTGCGGCTCAAGGTCGAAGACGACGCGACGCTCGAAGGGTTGTATCAGATGTTGTTGGGGCTGTTGAAACACCAAACCGCGAACGCGAATGTTTAGCGGCGACGCGGAGTCTTCGGAGCGGAGCGCTCCCGATACGCAAACGCTCCGCTCCGAAGACTCCGCGTCGTCGCTAAACGATTGATGTCGGTGTTCCGTCTTGCACGGTTTGGCACGCACGCTATACGCAAGGCTCAGACCGCACGAAAATCCCGCGATGAGGGGCAGGCATGGACGCCGTGAACCCGTTTTGCCGATGCCTGTTGGCTGTCGCGCTTGCTGCCATCATCGGTTGCACAACCGACGGCACATCGGTTTCCAAAGCTCGCGGGCAAATGCCACCCGACCCACGTTCGCCAATCGCCCCAATTGCACCGATCGCCCCAGTTGTCGCAAGTACACCCGTCACGGGTTCGCCAGTCGCGGGCACACCCGTGGGGCCAGACGTGCAGAAGGCCGGCTATTCGACAGCTTTGACAGAGACTAAAGGACTGGAATTGCTGAAGAGCGGGGTGCCGCAAATTAAGGTCGTCGCGCTCGTCGGTGCCACGAACCTCGTCACAGATCAAGAAGTTGTGGAGGCCGTTCGGCAACATCTCAGCGAGTTGAACGTGATCGATCCTTCGATGCGAGCGCAGAAGGAAAAAGAGATGTACGCGGCCGAGTTGCGTCGCATTATCGCTCGCGAACTCATCCTCGACGAGATGTATACCAAGCTGAAGAAGAGCGGCAAAGCAGCGGCGATCGACGATATCAAAGACTATGCGGGCAAGGCTGCCGATTTCACTGTGCGAGGCATTCGCAAGAACTTTCCGAGCGATGAAATCTTCCAGGAATACATGAATTCGCAAGGGCAGTCGATTCCTGTGCTTCGTCGGCAATTTGAACGGCAAACGATGGCGAACGAATACGTCCGCAGCGTGTTGAAGGATAAGGCACGGTCGCCGGGCTTCGCCGACATGCGAGATTACTACGACAAGCATCCGGACGAGTTCAAGAACACCGACAAGGTGTTGTGGTTGGACATCTTCATCAGTTACGGTAGGCACCCCACCCCGCAGGCAGCCTACGCTCACGCTCAATCGATCTTTCAAACGGCCGCGCTCGGAGCGGACTTCCCTGCGCTGTCGAAGAAACACGATAACGGGGTTTCGGGTCAGCAGGGTGGCATCGGCATCGGGCATGTGCGGGGCGAGATCAAGCCGGAGGACGTGGAGGCGACAGTGTGGTCGTTGCAACCCGGCGACGTGAGCGATCCGATTCCGACGCCCGCCGGGTATCACATTGTGAAGGTTGTGAAGCGGGAGTTCGCAGGGCAGCGGGCCTTCGATGCGAAGGTGCAGAACGAAGTGCGTGAGAAACTGCTCAGGAAGTACCGCGACACCGAGGAACAGAAGATGATCGAGGAATTGTGGCGACGCGGCCCAGTGCGGCTCATCGAGAATTGACGCCAGGTTTAGCGGCCGCCCCATCCGGGCGGCCGTCGCCGCGTTGCGGCGACCGCTAAACGCGGTTTCGCAGTTGCGTACTCGACACATCGGCGCGGAAATCGGCCTCTGTCAGCGCCACGAACAATGCCGCGAACTCTTCCGACAGGTCGCTGCCATCCCACACGCGGAACACCCCGGACACATCAACCCGACCAGCCACCACAAACCGACACCCACAACTCAGCAGTTTCCGCATCGCTGAATTTCGACCGTCGATGCCGCCGTAGTATTTCGGGTCGATGACACGCACGGCGGTGTCCCAACCCAAGACGAATGCCGCACCAGGAAAGAGATCCGCTTTCGCTTCAAACGTCGGCGCCCGCGTGACCCACAGCGGACCAACTCCGGCGAACTGTGCAGCCCGTCGGTCCACCTCCTCAGGCGGCAACTCAGGCTTATCAGCGTTCGCGATGGACAGCTCGAAGTGAACCGGCACCCCGAGCCTGATAGCCGCAACCGCTGCGAGCTCGATGTGCCCGTGATGCAGCGGATTGAACGATCCAGACAACAAGGCTTGCGGCTTCTGCACAACCTCAGAAGCTAAATCCGAAGCACGAAACACGAAATTCGAAACCATTGCTTGGTCTTCTTTCGGATTTCATACTTCGGATTTCGTGCTTATTTTCCAGTCGCCCACGTTGGTGCGGTAACGTGTCCGTTCGCGGCGAGTGCTCGCGCCGAAACTTGCAGCACACGCAGGAAGCCTTCGCTGTCGGCGTGGTCGAACGCGCCGATCGCCTCCATGCTCGCGTTCGCCTCGGAATACATCTGGTGCGGCACATCCGCTGCCGACTCGAATTCTGCACGGCCCTTGTAGAGCTTCACCGCGATGGTGCCCGTCGCCAGTGCGTTGATCGGCGCAATCGCCGAGCGTGCCATGTGTGTGCCGAGGTCGAAGCCGTAGCCCTGATAGATTTGCTTCGACACGAACAGCGACAGTTGATCGAACAGCTCCCGGCTACGGCGATCAAGGATCAGTTGCAGCAGGAACGCATACGCATTGCCAATCAGCTCCATGCCCGGTGCCTCGTACACGCCACGGCTCTTGATCCCGACGAAACGGTTCTCGACGAGATGCGTCGCGATGCCGACTGCGTGCTTTCCGCCAATCGCGTTCGCCGCTTGAATTGCCTGAAACGCCGTGGTTGGTTTACCATTGAACGCAACGGGGCGGCCCTTCTCGAAACGCACTGTCACGGTTTCCGGCGTATCTGGGGCGTCCTTGGGAAGCACGCCCATGCCGGGCGTCACGAACCACGGACTCGTCGTGAGATGTTCGAGTTTGCCCGCTTCGTGCGTCAGCCCGAGCAGGTTGGCGTCGGTGGAATACGGGGCGTCTTTGCTCGCGGTGATCGGCAACTTGTGCGAGTTGCAATAGTCGATCATCTCGCTGCGACCGCGGAACCGCTTCAGGAAGGCGTCGTCGCGCCACGGAGCGTACACGGTGAATTCCGGGGCCAACATGTTCGTGCAAAGCTGGAACCGCACCTGATCGTTGCCGCGACCGGTGGCCCCGTGCGACAACACCTTGATGCCGCGTTTCTTCATCTCGGGAATGATGCCAGCGACGATGACGTGCCGCCCGATGCCGGTCGTGTTCCAGTACGCGCCTTCGTATCTCGCCTGGAATTGCACGACTTCGATGCCGCTTTCGGCGATCATGTCGTGTAGCTTCACGGCGATGTAGTCGGCAGCGCCGCACGCACGCATTCGCTTCTCGATTGCGCCGAAGTCGGTTTCGTCGGGCTGTGCGATGTCGGCGGTGAAGCAGACGACTTTGACGCCGTGGTCAGTGAGCCAGCGGGTGACGGTGCAGGAGTCGAGGCCGCCCGACGCAGCGAACGCGACGGTTTGGCCCTTGAGATCAGCAACTGTGGTCATGGTGTTCCTCGGATGCAGTGTGCAGTTAGAATTACGAAAAGAGTCGGCCAAGAGCACAGGGCTTCCGCCCTGTGCTACAAATGCCGGCCCCATCCGGGGCGGAAAGACAAAACCCCAGATGCCCTCTTCGCCCTGGAAGGGCCGTCTTTTGTAGCACAGGGCGGAAGCCCTGTGTCCACCGACAAATGCCACCGTTCACCCGTCTCGTGATTCCCGATTTGTTGCTCGCCGAGGTGATTGAGCACGCACGCCGTGAACGTCCCCTCGAATGCTGCGGCTTGCTGGCGGGCTCCATCGTCGATGGCGTCGGCACCGTGACGACTCGCTTCGAGTTGAACAACGACGCGGCAAGCGCCACGGAGTATTTGAGCAACGCCCGTGACATGCTGTTCGCGTTTCGGACGATGCGGGAACGCGGTCTGGAACTGCTCGCGATTTACCATTCGCATCCGACGTCGGAGCCTGTGCCGAGTCGCCGCGACATTGAGAGGAACACTTACGGCGAAACCGCCGTTCATGTGATCGTGGGTCTTGGGGCAGCGGAACCCGTGGTGCGGGCGTGGTGGCTCACGGAGACGGACTATCGGGAAGCGGAGTGGGGAAGTTGCGATTAACGACGGAGACTCGAAGCATGGGGTGAGGAGGGTCTGGCTGGTCCGAGCCCGGTTGAGGCGAGGTTCGAGCGTGTCCCCTCGCTTGGCGCTCGGGCTCGGACTATTACGCCCGGTTGAGGCGAGTGCGAATCATCCGCATCACTCGCTCCTGTTGCCGCAGCCTTGTCGCCGCATTTGAAGAGAATCGCGGTGCCAGCAACAGGCACACGAAACGCACCGGCTCTCCGTCAATCGCCTGCCAGTCCATCGGCATCGCCAAGCGCCCGACGAGAGCCGCCAACTCGCTGACGCCATCCGTATTGACGTGGGGCACTGCGACGCCTCCGCCGATCCCCGTTGTCCCGATTCGTTCGCGCTGCATCACCTGCCCGGTGATCCGCTCGACTTGCTCGGCTGAGATGCGGCACGACTCCGCCAACTCGCCGACCAGGAACCGCACGACGGATTCCTTTGACGAAGCGGCACTCCGAGGCACATCGACCTCATGAAACTCGGAATCGGCGTTCGCGTTCGGGTCGGGGGTCATGTCGCGATAACCATGGCGACCGGTGTCACGTCCTCGTAGGCTTCCATTCCACGCAACTTCACACCACGAGCACCAGCCATGACGTCACCGGAAGCACCACAATCACTGTACGATCGCCTCGGCGGAGTTTACCCCATCGCGACGGTCGTTGACGATTTCATTGATCGCATCATGGACGATCCCAAATTGAACGCGAATGCGAAGGTGGACGAGGCACACCACAAGGTGTCGCGGGCGGGTTTCAAGTATCTCGTGACGGAGATGGTCTGCTGGGCGACGGGCGGACCGCAACGCTACACCGGCCGAAATATGCACGATTCGCACGCACATCTCGCGATCACCGAGGACGAATGGCAGGTCTTCCTCGGCGACTTCCGCACGACACTCGACAAGTTCAACGTGCCAGCAAAGGAGCAGGCAGAACTCTTCGCGATTGTCGAGAGCACGAAGCAGGACATCGTGCTCTCGAAGTGAGGCGGTTCAAGCCGTTGGCGTGGTGGCTGGTATCGCCTCGCTACTTGGCTCGGCCTGTTGCTTGATCGCGAAGCCGAACGAGATGAGCCTGAACCCGTCCATCAGCAAGTCGATGGACACGAGCGTGCCGATCACCCATGCGATGGTGTCGGGCCATTCGGACAGGATCATCAGGCCGAGCAGGATCGACACCAGACCGTGTACGACGAACCAGCCCGCGTAGGGGTTCTTCATCGCGACACCAGCTCCGAGTCGGAAGATTCCGCCGACCAGGAACACCACGCCGATTATCGCCGTGAGGAACGACGCGCCTTCGAGTGGGTGCAGGATGATGAAGATGCCGGCGAACTCCGTCACGAGTCCGCACAGCAGATCGAGCCAGAAGCCCGACCATCCTTTGCGAATGATCGCGTGAACGACTCCGGCAAACCCAGCGATGGCGAAAGCCCACCCAATGAACAGCACCGTAACGAGCGTGGCAAGCCCGACGAAGACGAGACCCACCACGCCGAGAATGGCGAAGAGGGCACCGATCGCGACGAACGTGCCCCAGTTTTGGCGGAGCATCTGCCGTTCAGCAGTTTCGAGCGTGGCCAGATTCAATAACAGATTCATGCGTCATCTCCGGGCGATGATCGTGTTATCGGCTGATCTTGCAGTTTGGCAATGAGGTCTGGAGTTGCTTCACGCCCGGATATGTGGTCAGCGTGTTGTTCAGATCGAGAACGATGAGCTTCTTCATCTCGGCGAAATTCTTCATGCTCGCGTCGGTGACCCGCGTGAAAGCCAGATCCAATTCCGTGAGGTTCTTGAGAGCCGCGAGTTCCGAGATGCCCGCATCGGTAACGCCGGTTGCGTTCAGGTCGAGCTTCGTGAGCTTATCAAGATTCGCGAGTTCGCGAGTCCCCGCATCGTTCACGTTGTTGCCATTCAGGCCCAACGAAGTGAGACTCTTCAGTTGTGCGAGCTCCTTCAGGCCAGCGTCGGACACCTTGGTGCCGCCGAGTTGGAGATTCACGAGGTTCTTCAGTTGTGCGAGTTCCTTCAGGCCAGCGTCGGTAATGCGAGTGCTGCTCAGATACAGTTCCGTCAGACTCGTCAATCCGCCGATGTCCTTCAATCCTTCGTTCGTGATGCTGGCACCGCGAAGGCTCAGCGTGGTCAGATTCTTGAACGGTGCGAGTTGCTTCACGTCGGCATCCGTGATCTTCGCATTGTTCAGATCGACGCGAACTACCGGTCGGCCCGGTTTCGTGTCGTCACGAAGAATCAGGCCGTCGATGCTCTTCACGAACTCAGCGGCCTTGTCCTCTTCTGGAGAAGACTTCACAGGTTCAGGCGTTCCCTTCGGATTGAGCTTCGGGTCGGTGTCGTTCTTGCCGGGTGTTGGCGTTGGCGTCGGTGGCGTTACGAGAGTCACTGCCGGGGCGGCCTTCGAGGGCGTCGGTTTGGCCGGCTTGGAACAGCCCACGAGGATCGTTGACAGGGCGAAAATCATGACGACGCGGAACATGCATTCTCCTCCGAAAGAGTGGGCCGTTCGACAGGGTTGACACTCAATGTTGTGAATCGTTTTGTCCGAGCCCGATTTGTCGGACCCCGAGCGCCAAGCGAGGGGAATGCGTTCCCCTCGCTTGGCGCTCGGGCTCCGATCAAACTGCCTTACGCTTTCCACACGGCAACCTGTCCCGTCTTCAGCGATTGGTTCGCGAGGTGAGCAGCGCTCGCCGCACCGACGCCAGCCTCCACGGGACACGTCACCTTCTTCGAACGGTCACGCACACACTCCACCCAGTTCAACAGGTGAAGCAGTTCGCCGTCAGGTTTATCGTAGAAATCCAGACCCTTCCGCTGATCGGTTCCGAGAATCAGCGAACTCGGTTCCGGCTTCTTCTTGTCGCGATCCGGAATGATCTCGTAACGGCCACGGTCCATGTACAGCGTGCCTTCCGTGCCCATGAACTCGACCATCGAGCCGTTGCGGTTGTTGCTGAAAGTGCCCTCGAAATACACCTGCACTTCCTTGTCAGGATAACGCAGCAACGTCTGCACCGTGTCGGGCGTTTCCCATACGTCTTTCGCCGAGTAGAAGTCGCCGATGCTGCTGGCCGTCGCCGGATGATCCAGATCGAGGAACCAGTGAACCACGTCGATCCAATGAACCATCAGATCGGTGAAGATGCCGCCGCCGAAGTCCCAGAACCATCGCCACTGGCGGAAGCGATACGCGTCGAATTCTTGTGGCTTCGCCGTGCCCAGAAATCGCTTCCAGTCCACGGTTTTCGGGTCGAGCATATCCTTGAATCGCCCGGCTCGTGCGGCGTTGCGGTTCCAGGTGCAGTGAACCTTGTGAACCTTCCCGATTGTGCCGGCCTTCAACAGTTCGTAAGCCTTCACGATGTGCGTCATGCTTCGCTGCTGCGTGCCAACCTGCACGACTCGCTTGCTCTCGTTCTGGGCCGCGATGATCGCCTTGCCTTCGCTGAGTTCGTGCGTCAACGGCTTCTCGACGTACACGTCTTTGCCAGCTTTCACGGCGTCGATCGTGAGCGGAACGTGCCAGTGATCCGGCGACGCGATCAATACGGCGTCCACGTCCTTGCGGTTCAGCAATTCTTCGTGTTGCTTCGTGGCGAACGCTTTCGGGTCGGCGATCTTCTGCGCTTCGGCGAGGTTCTGATCCCACACATCGCAGACAGCTGTGATCTTCACATTCGGCAACCCGGCGAACGACTTCACGAGGTGTCGGCAGCGTCCGCCGACACCGATGAGGCCGATTTGCAGCACATCATTCGCGGCATAACCGCGGCTGGTTTCGGTGAGTATCCCCGTCGCGGCAAGTGCCGACGACGCAAGGAACGCACGACGATCGGTGGTCATGGGAGAGCCTCTGAGTGAAACAGGTGAGCGTCGAGGCGTAAGCCCGACGGTGCACACCGTAGCGTAAGCCCGACGGTGCACACCGTAGCGTAAGCCCGACGGTGCACACCGTAGCGTAAGCCCGACGGTGCCAATACAGGCAGAATACCGTCGGCCTGACGGCTCGACGCTCACAAAATATTGTCTCGGCGAATTGGCAGGGAAAGACCGTCAGCCTGACGGCTCGACGCTCACAAGGCGCCGTCGGGATCGCATTCCGATTCTTGTGAGTTTCCTGCCCAAACAATCAAGGGATGTTCCTGACGGAACACATAGTTCACCGCCCGCTGAATTGCTGATTCGTCTCCCAGGCGTCTTCCCGATCCACGTTCGGTCCACCACCGACGTTTTCCGAACTTGTCGTTGAGCTGGCGGGTTGTGTACGCTTTGAAATCACCGATGAGTTTTGCAGTGGTGATAGAAGAGGGTGCAGACACGACCAAGTGAATGTGGTTTGCCATGACCGCAAGAGAAAGGATCTCCCACTGGCGATGTCGGGCGGTTTCGCGGAATTGAAATGCAACGATCCCGGCTTGTTCGAGTGTCAGTAAGATGCGGGCACCTCGCATCGCGGATTCTGCGAAGCGAACCAGACCCGGCATATCTGCGGCTGGCACTTCCCCAACTTTGTTTCGAAGAACCCGCTCACCGTTGGATGATCGGGTTGGGCTCACAAAACCACGGCGATCACCGGGAAGCCACGTGCCGTAGGTCGTCCAAGTCAGCAGCCAAGTGCAGGATGAGGTCATCCGACATCATTGGGTTTGGGATGAGTTTCAGATCGTGAGCGTCGAGCCGTCAGGCCGACGGTGTTGCCAATGAAATTCCAGGATACCGTCGGGCTGACGCCTCGACGCTCGCACCGTCGGGCTGACGGCTCGACGCTCGCACCGTCGGGTTGACGCCTCGACGCTCGCACCGTCGGGCTGACGCCTCGACGCTCACAGTCCGAGAACTTTGTCCATCTGTGCGGAGACTTTCTTCAACACTTCTTCACCGCCGCCGCCGACCTCGGCCGTGGCCCAGCCGTCGTAGCCGATTTCGCCAAGCGCCTTGAGGATTTCCGGCCAGTCCTCGTCGCCCTCGCCGATGGGCACCCACATCTTCGTCTTGCTGTAGCCCTTGAAGTCGAACTTCAGCATTCGCTTGCTGCCGAGCTTGCGAATCCACTCCGCCGACGGCACGCCGTACTTCACCATGTTCGAGCAGTCGAAGTACGCCCCGACCCACTCGCTCTTGAAACTGTCGATGTACTCGATGAGTTGTTCCGGCTTCGTGATGAAGTTGTTCCACACCACTTCAATCGCGATCTTCACGCCGAGCTTCTCGGCCGTCGGCAACGCCTTCTTCACTTCGGCCTGCGATCGCTCGAAACACTGTTCGTAAGTGACATCCTTGTTCACAACGCCCGGCACGAGCAGCACGGTATCCGCACCGACGGTCTTGGCGTCTTTCAACGCACCGATCAACGCATCAAGGCCCTTGGCGCGGATCTTCTCGTCGGGGTTGGAAAGCGTGTCTCGCCAGTGAACGGAGTCGATCACCCCGTGGATGGCGATGCCAGTCTCTTTGCTCGCCTTCACCAACTCGTCGAGGTTGGCGGTGCCGGGGCTGTCGATCTCGACGCCCAAGAAGCCGCACTTCTTGGCGAGTTCGAGCTTCTCAAGATGCGTGCCTTTGATGCCGATCATGCCGTACTTCACGGCTTTCTTGAGCTTCGGCTTCTTGGTCTCGATGGCGAACAATGGCATGCCTGTCATCGCGGCAGCGGTGACGGCGGCAGTCGTGCGCAGGAAATCGCGGCGGCCAATCGGTCCGATCATGGTGTCGCTCCTGACGTGATAATTGACGCTGGTTTCATGAGCATCGAGGCGTAAGCCCGACGGTGATTCGCCGACAGTCGCACAAACACCGTCGGGCTTCCGCCTCGACGCTCAAGGGTCGGGTTTAAGCAAACTTGTACGTGCCAGGCATCGGAACTGGCGGAACGGGGTTATCACCGAAGGCGTAGGTCTTCGGGGCCAGCGAATTGTTCGACGCAATGAACTGCTTCCACGTCAGGCGTTGACCCGAATACGCGGCTTCTCGTGCGAAGATCGCCATGCCGCTGCTGAGGGCTGCGGTTTCGCCGTCGTTGATCGGCTTGCCAGCTCGGATGCTCGCGAACAGTTCGTCGTGCTCGACCTGATACATATCCTTCGACTCGCCCTCGAATTCCCAGGGCTTGCCGCCGGTCGGCATGATGGTGTGCTTCATCAACTGCGACTGGCCCTTCGTGCCCATGACGTGATCGTTCACATCCGACGGGCAACCGCCAATCTGTCGGCAGGCCGAGAACACCTTCACGCCGCCGGGGAACTCCAACGTGCACGCGAAGTGATCGTAGATGTTGCCGTACTTCGCTTCCGTGCGAACCTGCCGACCACCCACGCCGGTTGCGGCCAGTGGCGTCAGCCCCTTGAGAACCCAGTTCGCTTTGTCGAAGTTGTGGCAGTGCTGCTCAACGATGAAGTCGCCGGAGAGCCACGAGAAGTAGTACCAGTTACGCATCTGGTAATCCATCGGCGTCCACTTCGGGTCTTCGCCCCGCCACCAGATCGGGCCAGTGTGATATGTGATGTTCATGGCCACCACGTCGCCGATTTCGCCGTCGTGAATTCGCTTCACGGTTTCGCGCTTGGCTCGATCGTAGCGGTAACAGTAACCCGAACACAACCCGGTGCCCTTCTCCTTGGCGAGTTTCGCGCTCTCGATCACCGAGCGAATGCCGGGGGCATCCACGGCAACGGGCTTCTCACAGAAGACGTGCTTGCCGGCCTCGACAGCCGCCCGCAGGTGAATCGGCCGGAACCCCGGCGGCGTGGTCAGCAACACGACATCGACGCCACAATCGAGGAGCTTTTTGTAGCCGTCGAAGCCGTCGAAACAGCGGTCGGGGGTGACATCGATCTTGCCGGCGATGTCCTTGATTTTCTTGAGGTTGTCGAGGCTCGTCTGCAACCGATCGGAGAACGCATCGCACATGGCGACGAGTTTCACGTTGGGGTCGGCACGGAGAGCTTCGCGAGCAGCGCCGGAGCCGCGACCGCCGCAACCGACGAGGCCGATGCGGAGGACTTCGTTACCGCCTGCGGCATAAGCGCCTGGGAGGAGAATGCTGGTAGCGACAGCAGAGGCAGCGGACGTCTTCAGGAACGCCCGGCGGGAGCTGGGTTCGGTCATGGTGGAACCTCGGGAGCAGCGATTTTCAGCGAAGGCGAATTGGCCAGACGTGTATTCTGCGCGACGTGAGCGAGCGTGTCATCGCTTTTCCGCGTGATGTTCACGATTTTATCGTGGACGGGCACGGTGATTGTTTGTCCGATAACAACGCGATAGCATCATCGAGATGCCCGACCTTCTCCCACACTCCAATGGGCAGTGCTATGTCTCGCTTCTTGACAGGAATGGTGTTGGTGACCGTGTTGGTTGGTTGCTCGAAGCCCAGCGCCTCAACACCTGCCGAGACTCCGAAACCAGTAGGCGACCCGAGCAAATCAGATCCGAAGGCGACCCCCAAGCCGCCAGAGGCAACGGAAGAAGACGCAGTGAAGTTCGTCGAGAAGCTCGGCGGCACAGTGAAGCGAGACGACACGAAACCCGGCAAACCCGTCGTCAAAGTGGAGTTGTGGGAGAGCGAACTCACCGATGCGGGCCTGAAGGAACTCGCGCCCCTCACGCAGCTCACATCCTTGAGCATCGGGGGCACCAAAATCACCGATGCAGGCCTGAAGGAACTTGCACACTTCAGCGACCTCACGACACTCTCACTGAGGGAGACCGCTGTGACGGATGTGGGGTTGAAGGAGTTGGCCAACCTCAAAAAGCTCAGCGAGTTGGGCTTGAACGAGACGAAAATCACAGACGTGGGGTTGAAAGAACTCGCGAACATCAAAACCCTCCGAGATCTCACATTGCCTTCGACCTTCCGGAATCCGTCACCAGGGAAAACAGCACTCGAAGCAGCGTTACCCAATTGCCATATCTTGGTGAGTCTCGGCAAGGGACTCAAATGACATTCTTTTCCCCTCAGTAGTAAACCTGGCAGCGGAGCCAGAACAGATCGAGGCTCTGGGCGTACTGGTTCTTCCCTTCGTTGATCAGAATGCGATTGGCAAATGCCGAGTGCTGCCAGTCGAACGTCCACTTGAGGTAACGGTTCCAGTACCAGTTCACGCCCACGTCCGTTACATACGCTTCGCGTGTCCACTTATCGGGGTCCGCGAAGCCGTTCGTGAACACCTTCTCGCTCAGGGTGAGTTGGCTGTACCGCACGAACGACTCGAACGCACCTGAACCGGTTCCGCGACGTGCCGTGAACGGTCGCAAAGGATCGACCGCCCCCCGGCTCAACACCTTCTCTCCGGTCAGGAAGTAGCCGGTCGTCACGTTGAAGCCACTCACTGGAATCAATGCCTTCACATTCGTATCGGTGTTTGTGGTCCCAAACTGACCCACATACGCCTCGGATTCAACCGACAACCCACCCGAGTAGATCCCCGCGTGAAGTGCCGCCTGTCGCCGCGAACCCGACGCCATCACCTTCGGTAAGTACTCCAGGAACACGCTCGAAGCGGAAGCGGCGGCCTCGTCGTTCTCCGAGGATTGCACAGAGGTTCGCAACGGCAACGGCGGCGCCGCATAAGGCTGCGTTCCCAGGCCAATCGAGCCACCGAAGAAAAAACCCTTCAACGCCGGCAACGCCGAGCTTTGCCAGAATGGGCGGATGTTGACGTAGCCGACCGCATCGCGAGTGTTGTTGACGTCGGCGAGTCCTGCGGTCTGCCCCGCGAAGCCACCGACGGCGTAGCGGATTCGCTCGTCCCACGTATCACCCCAGACCATGATTCCGTCTTGTCGGGAGAGGCCGAAGTTCAGTGCGAAGAGGCCCCGTTCCGGCGCGATGAAGTATTGCTCAAGGTGGTCGTACCAGTCGTAACTGTATGGCACGAGACCGCGACCGAATCGCACCTGAAACTGCTTCGCGAATCGCACGTTCACGTTCGCGTCGAGCACATCGAACGCACCTTCGACGCTTCGCTGAATCGAGAGCTCGTACTGGAACGGGTCGGTGAGTTGCCCCTCGAAGTAGACGCGGAAACGCGGGATGTACATTCCACTGCGGGCCGGCTCCTGATCGGTCGGCGTGAACAGTTTCGCATCGTTCTGAGCGAGCAACCGTAGGCGAAGCTCAAATCGGTCGTCGCGTGACGTGAGAGCGAAACCGTCGTTGAACCGCACCTTCACCGGCAACCCCTCGGTTGCTTCGTTGAGGCGTTCGACGGCTCCCTTACCAGCGGGTTCGGCTTCACGAGGTTCGGGTTGACCTTCGGCAGTGGGGGCAGGTGGAGCAACAGCGTTGCCCTGTTACAGTTGCTGCGGTAGCATCGACCCATCTTCCGTGCTCGCTCACGCCCAAGGGGTGCGACCATGTTCCGTCTCGTTGCGATTCTCGTGTTGGGATTGGCCATCGCCGGCTGTTCGCGATCTGCCCCCACGGCTTCGCCAAACCCAATCAAAGAGCCGATCAATACGTCGGACTTCAGCGACGACGGATCAGACCTGCCCGAAATGGACGCCGCAACCGCCGCCGCACAGGAAAAGGCCATCAAGGTCGTCGAGGGGTTCAAGGGAAAGGTGAAGCGAGCCGAGAAGCAGCCCGGGAAGCCAGTCACGGAGGTCGATTTGATTTTCAAGCCGATCACGGACTCGGAGTTGAAGGATCTGGCACCGCTGAAGAACCTCACCGTCCTCAATCTGGGCTACACGCAGGTCACGGATGCGGGGTTGAAGGAACTCGCTCCGCTGAAGAACCTCACGACGCTTTCACTGCGTGGCACCAAGGTCACAGGCGTTGGCTTTCGATCGCTGGCACCGCTCAAGAATTTCACGTCGCTCGACCTGTGCGCCACGCCCGTAACCGACGCGGGTTTGCGAGAAATCGCCAGCTTGAAGAACCTCACCACACTCGACATCAAGGCGATCCTGGGTACAGTCGAGGGAGTGAAGGATTTGCAGCGAGCGTTGCCGAAGTGCAAGATCGACAAGATTCAGTAGCGACGGATCGACCATGCCTGAACCCGATATGAGCGTGTGGACGGGTCGCGTGGATGTCGCCGACGGTCCGAATGCTCTGCGCTGGCACCAGATGGTGAAGCCGCTGACGGCAGACAGCGAACCCGGTATCGTGCTGATCGGCTTCGCGTGTGATGAAGGCGTGCGACGGAATGGCGGTCGTGTCGGCGCGAAGGACGGCCCGCAAGCGATTCGCAAGGCGTTGGCGAATCTCGCATGGCATCAGGCGAAGCCCGTTTACGATGCCGGCGACGTTCGCTGCGATGATGCCGACATGGAAGGGTCACAATCTCGCCTCGCGGATGTGGTGGCAAAGGCAATTTGGGCGGGCCATCGGCCGCTGATTCTGGGGGGCGGTCACGAAACCGCGTGGGGCACATTTCAGGGCATCGCGAGGGCGCGGCCGAACTCGACTGTCGGCATCATCAACATCGACGCACATCTCGATTTGCGAGCCGACGAACCCGGCAACTCCGGCACACCTTTCAACCAGATGGCGAAATGGTGCGAGAAGAACGGGAGGCCGTTTCGGTATCTGTGTCTGGGAGTGGCGACACCTTCAAACACAATCGCGCTCTTTAATCGAGCGAGCGAACTCGGCGCGCAATGGTGTTTCGATTACGCATGCGATCCCTGGTATCGGAGCGCCGAGGGCGAACAAGACTTCGCGATCACCGCTGCTGGACAACTTGCAGCCGAAGTAGACTGGGTCTATTTGAGCGTTGACCTTGATGTGCTCCCTGCGGCGGTGATGCCCGGTGTGAGTGCGCCTGCAAATCGGGGAGTATCACTGGAAATTATTCAGGATCTCGCGAGCCGGTTCGCTCAGTACCTCAAAGTAATCGCCGTCGATGTTGTAGAGTTGAACCCAACATTGGACATTGATCTAAGAGCTGCGAAAGTAGCGAGCGGGCTTGTGTGGTACATCGCGTCCGCTTGGCCCGACCCAGGCCCACGCAATCTAACACATCCGCGTCCGTGACACGCTCCCTTCGGGTCGCGGCTAAACGAAAGGCCTGGATATGACCTTCACCCGTTCTGATCCGTCGCGGGTCATCCGCGCGCCGCGGGGGTCGGTCATCTCGTGCAAGAGTTGGCAGACCGAAGCCGCCCTCCGCATGCTCATGAACAATCTCGATCCCGAGGTCGCGGAACGACCCGCCGAACTCGTCGTGTACGGCGGCATCGGTCGCGCTGCCCGCAACTGGGAATGCTTCGACAAGATCGTGGAAGTGCTGCGTCGCCTCACCGACGAAGAAACGCTCCTCGTGCAGTCCGGCAAGCCCGTCGGCGTGTTCCCGACACATCCCGACGCCCCGCGTGTGCTCATCGCCAACTCGAA
>JAIOPV010000015.1 GCA_021413735.1 Planctomycetota bacterium | reverse complement strand
TCTTGGCCCAAACTGTCTCGAAACAACTTGAGGTACTTCGCGAACGCCGGACCGAGGTCCGTAATCTCTTGCTCTGTCATCGGGAATCCTCCCCGATAAACAACTTACGGAGAAACCCGACACCCGCGCTGTACAGCTAACTACCGGCGGTCGGAGCTGTCGTCGTAATCTTGTTCTTCGATCAAGAATGCGAGTTCCGCTTCTTTCTCCGCCGCGATATCTGCCGGGTCATTGCTCGTGCTCGATCGGTCCATCATCACTGCGAGCATCTCTTCTGTTAGTGGTGTGGTGCGGACATCGCTCGGTTGCATCGAGTTGCGCCAGGCGATGAACGCTTTCCACATCGGGAGGTTCCCAAGAGTTGATCGCGGGATCCCCGTCTCGCACGCTGCATCACGGATGTTTGCCGCGTCGGGATCCTCCTTATGTTTTCTGAGATACGCCAGGAGGTGTTGTTCGCGCTCTCGGCGGGTCTTCTGTCTCGGCACGGCATCTTCGGTCCGCTTCGCAGTAGCTGTTGTCGGTATGGCTGCGGCAGCGGCACGCTGACAACGTTCATACATCATCACCACTGCATCCTCAGCGGTGATCTCCGTCCCGTCCGAAAGGGTATGTATCACCTCGGTTCGCTCGACCCATCCGTCGTCGCAGAGTCGGTCCTCGTGGAAGTGGAGTTCGGTGTTCAGGTTGAACGGGTATCGTTCCGCCATTCGGGCGAAACAAGGAGGAACCGTGCGGTTTCAGGAGTTTGTTGGGGATAGGGTCCGTCGCTGAGAAGGAGGAAGTGGAAGTAGAAGGCGTTTTTCACGAGAACAAAGGTTGCAAGTTTCGGGACCACATGATCCCGATTTCCTTCGTGTGAAAGGCGACGACCTTGTCTCAGTCAAGCGTTTGGACTCTTGCTGTGACTGCCGCTGTTGTTCAACAGGTGCCATCGCCTGTTGAGCAATCGTCCCAGCCCTGCCTTCGCCTCAACGAGCAGATCTCTGCCCTCACCGCTCGTTATCTCTCGGAACCCAGCAATCCCACAACCACGATGGACTTCGAGAACGCTCTGCGTTTGCTGCTTGACGAATGTGGACGCCAGATCATTGAGTCTGTGTTCAACCACATCGAGCCGGAACATCCTCAGGATGCCCCCAAGCACATGCAATGGGATCGCCTGGATTTCTCGCGGAAAAACCACAAGAGCGTCAACCGGGGCGGCATCGCTACGCTGTTCGGCACCATCCAACTCCACCGGTGCCTTTACGAACCGTTGCAGGAAGCACGCGACGACTCTCAACCCGCCTTTGCTCCACTGGAGAAATGCCTGGGCGTTGTCGCTCTCAACGCCACACCCGCCTTGGCCGAGCGTGTCGGCAGGCTCTCCAGTCAACACACGCAACAGCAAATGCTGGACATCTTGGAACGCGACCATCACGTTGTCTGGTCGGTCAAGGTTTTGCGTGGGGTCGCGGCTGCTGTCAGCGTCGGGATTACGCCATATTTACGGACGGCTCAACAGGAAACCGTGTTGCGATGGTTGGCCGAGGCTCAGCAGAGCCGTGGTCGATATCGTCCGGTGTTGGCTGTCGGTCGCGACGGGATCATGTTGCCAATCCGAGACGAAGAGAGCCAAAAGGAAGGTGGGGTGGCAACCGTCAGTGTGTACGACCGCCGCGGACGGCGTTTGGGAACGGTCTATCTGGGAGAAATGCCGCAACCCTTGCAATTGACGCTTCGTGCAGACCTGACAGCCTTATTGAACGGAGTGCTGACGAGTTGGGAAGGACCAACGCCACGGTTGGTGTATGTGACGGATGCGGGTCATCATCAGACGACGTACTTCGAGGAAGACCTGAGCAAGATGGAGAACCCTCGGCGAGCCGGGGAACGGCTTGAGTGGCGGTGGATCGTGGATTACTACCATGCAGCGAGTTATGTGAGCCAGTTGGCCAACGTGCTGTTTGGCGAGGAGAAAACGCGTCAATCGTGGTCGAGGCGACAACGGTTGGTGCTGCGGGACGATGATCGCGGTGTGTTTCGTGTGTTGTGTTCGGCGTCGCAACATCACGGGAAGAAATCGTGGACGGCGGAGCAAGAGAAGGAATACACAGAGGCGTACAACTATCTGTTGAAGCACAGCCCGGAGATGGAGTACAGCAAGCACAAACGGCTGAGGCTGCCGATTGGGAGCGGTGTGACCGAAGCCGGATGCAAGGTGGTGTTCACTCAACGATTCAAAGATTCGGGGATGACATGGAGTCTCAAAGGCGGAGAGGTCATCTTGCGTCTGCGTTTGGCCGTTCTCAGCGGTGTCTGGGACGTTGTGTACAGGGAGTATCTGAATCATCGGCCATTCGTCCCACTCGCCTCTCCACGGGTCATTTCACCCCAAACCAGCCAGAAAGCCGCCTGATTTCGACCGTCTGGAGTGATCCCACCCGGTTGAACGGGCGCTGCGCACCAAATCCCAAGCGTGCCATGTGACTGCTCCTGAGTGACCATCTGCCGGGTTTGTTGGACGTGCTCTGAGGTTTCGCGCCTGCCAGACGCGGCCTGTGGTCGCGAATCCCGCAGGCGCAGCTTATTTTACTTTATTCGAGGAGTTTGGCGATGAAGTCTTCGGGGTTCGTCGCAAGAGCGGTGTCCCCAGCATAGCGATCGTGCTCGTTGCGACGAGCCGACTCATCCAAGTTGCTGAGTGGGTTGCCGGGTCGTTATATCTGCGAGGTGCTTGACGAACAATCGTTCACAATCAGCCGCCTTCGCCGGGTTGCGCAGATCGACCTCATTACTCGCATGTGGCCACGATGGCGAGATGGGGGGAAGAGGTTGTTGACGGTCGTATCCGAGCACGTAGTGACGGCGAAGGTTCGAGCCTCTGAAGCACACTTGCAGGGCGCACACCCGTATCACGCCACGCATAACAACGAGTAAGGTCATGTCTTCCACCGTCCGGCGCAGCACGCTCCGAAGTTTCAACCGCACTTCGGTCGGGTCTTTCGCGTCCGCGATTGCCCTGCCAGTGTCTGCATTTCCCCGAACGCCTGATCGACAGGTTGAGCTGCCTTCTGCCATGCTAACGACACTTGTTCGGTCAGCGTTCGTTGTGCAGTCTCCTTCTCACGCAATCGCTTGAAGAGAGCCGGGCTTTCGCCATGTTCATCCATCTCCTTCACGATCGTGCTGATGGATGTCTCAACGCTGGCCAACTCCCCCTTCAATGCGGTCACCTCATCATGCTCGACGCGGTCGAAGATTTCGCTCGGGTCGATCTCGCGGAGGTGGTTGAGGACATCCCGCTCGAACAAGTCATATCTGACGCTGACGCCGTTACCTTGGTTGCTTTCGGCAGTAGAGAGGAGTGCGACGCGGTTCGACTGGCCCCCCGCGAGCGCTCGGTTCACTGCCGAATAGTAGAATGTCGCACCGCACCCCGCCTGCTTCAACAAACCAGCGAAGATGTTGACGTTTTTACCGCTCCGTCCCGGCATCTTCTTCCGCTCTGACGCTCCAGCGCGGGCAAGGTGAAATTCGGTATCGCTGACCGCGCGGGGGTAATAATCAATGATGGGAAGGCCATCCGGCTTACCGTCACGAGTGCGGGGTTGGAGTTCGCCGAGGGCATGGCGATCGCGAAGGATTTTCCCCACGTAGGCACGCGACCACGGGCGTGCTGATAGGGGTGGCACCTTTTCCGCGATCATCTTCTTGACGATGAGGCTGTGACCGTGCCCGGCAGCGGCGAGGGCGAACACATTCTTCACCGCCGCAGCTTTCGAGGGAATGAGAACAAGTTTTCCGTTCTGACATTCTACCCAGGCAGGCAATTTCTTCGTGAGGATGTGCCCGCTCTCGCGCGCACGCTTGTTCGACCACGCCGCGCCGACTCGATCACTCTTCCGCTCACTCTCCTCGGCGGCACGCTCCAAAATGAGCTGGATCTCCAGCGCACCTTTGGAGAGGCTTTTCGTCGCATCGCGGTCGAACTTACGTTCCGGAAAAAGGGTGACAATGGTCACTCCGGCCTTGAGAATACTCTTCACGAGGTCGTAGCCTTCGTCAATTCCCTGCCGACTGATGCGATCGAAGCCCTCGACAATCAGCACACTGCCAGCGCAGACTCGCCCCGACTTGATAGCGTCAAGGAAAGTTCGGAAATTCCCGACAGCAGCGTTGGCCCCTCGGAATGCAGACACCCAAATCCTTCAGCGTAAGCGAAGTGTCAAGTGTGAGGTTGTTCCGAGCGCAATACGCCGCGGCCTGCTCGGTTTGCCGCCGGAGGCTGTCGCCCTGCGTCTGCGATGGCGTACTGAAGCGAACATAGCTGAAGGCGACAGGTTCAGATTTGACTGGCTTCATCGCAAATTCTCTTGGATTGCAGGCTTTCCATGAGAATAACTGATCGGATGGGAAATGTCTATGTCATGAGCACGACATAGCCCATCCGTGCCAATCCCTGGCAGAACGACTGATACGCAGGCTCCGCCTTGCCGTTGTGCGAGTGCCCACACGAACCCACAACTCCAGGCCGCGGCCCCTTCGCCCCCTTCGGCAAATACAAGTTCGCGGTGACCAGAAGCCCAGGGCGGCTCTCGAAGATCACTTTCTCGATGGTGGAGGCATCGCGTTCGAGCGTGCCGGTGACCTTCGCGTTAAGGGGAGTCTTCTCGGGGAACTTGCCGAAGCAAGTGGCGATCTTCTCACGCACGGAACGCACATATCCCTCGGCGTCGGCCTTGGTCTTGAGTGCGGCTTGTGCGTCGAGGCCGATCTTCTCAGCGGCTCGCACCTGCTCGACGTAGAAGTCTTGTACCATCCGCGGGAAGCGATTCAGCGGCGTGAGGGCTGTCAGTGCTGGCGACTTCTCTTGTGAGAGGGCAGGGCGGCCATCGAAGCCGAGGGAGAGTGCCGAAAGACCGGCTGCGTGGAGAAAATGCCGGCGAGTATGCAACGAAGTGACGGGTCTGTTTCGCATGGTCGGCTCCGGGGGTGTCTGCGGAGAACCTATCCGACGACGCGACGAATCGCAACAGTCGCCTTAACGGCATTTCGTTCCGGCCTCGACCGGCAAGTGCTGCGAGAACTGGAGCGACGGGAACGATGGCGACCTTTACCGGGGCACGGGACCGGTGACTATGACTGCATCTGGAACCGCCGCAACCCCCTTCGACTGACTGGATCGGTCGAAGTGTTGCGAGATATCGGCGCCGCCGCGGGCGCACCGCCATCATTCCTCTCTTACGTTCCCGAATCACAGGTCGGCCGGATATGTCTTTCGAGGCTCAGCCCGAGTGCTTGCAATTTGGCTCTCAGCGTTGTGCGGGAAATTCCAAGCAGTTCGCTGGCCTGTGATTGATTCCCATGTGCATGTTCCAACACGGCAGACAGCACCGCCCGCTCAACGACTTGAGTCACCTGGCGGTGAATGTCCGTGCTGCCACTTCCCAAGAGTTCCGCAACGAGTGCCAGAACGTCGAGGGCCGAGGTTGGGCGGGCGGGCGGAGCACCTCGCATAGCTGCTGGTAAGCAATCGACCGTCAACACATCACCAACCGTATGCACCACGGAGTACCGGATCGCGTTTTGGAGCTCCCGCACATTCCCCGGCCACCGATGATTTTCCAGTGCTGCCAGAGCGACCGCGTCAATCCCGCGAACGTTTTTCCCGAGCTTGCGATTGATCGTTCCCAGAAAGTAACTGACCAGCGGGCCGATGTCCCCGGTTCGGTCTCGTAGCGGCGGGATCTGGATTGTGAACGAATTCAGCCGATACAGCAGATCCTGGCGGAATTTCCCCGATGCTGCCATCGCGATTAAATTCTGGTTGGTCGCGGCCACGATGCGGGCATCGGTCTTGATTGTGGCGCTGCCGCCGACTCGCTCGAAGTGTTGGTCTTGAAGCAGACGAAGCACCTTTGCCTGCGTCGGTGCGCTCATGTCACCGATCTCGTCGAGGAAGATCGTGCCGCCGTGGGCTTGCTCGAACTTCCCGACGCGTTGCCGGTCTGCGCCTGTGAACGCTCCCTTCTCGTGGCCGAATAGCTCAGATTCAAGCAAAGCGTCGGGGATGGCCGCGCAGTTGATGGCAAGGAATGGTTTGTTGGCACGTTTGCTGTGCTGATAGACTGCCCTGGCGACCAGTTCCTTCCCTGTGCCGCTTTCGCCGAGAATCAGCACCGTCACGTCCTGGGAAGCAACCTTGCCAATCGCTTTGTAAACCTCCTGCATTGCCGCACAACGACCCACAATTTGGTCGGTGTCTGAGATCTCCGTTCCCGCCGACTCACCGAACACGGTCGGCGTCGCCTGCATCCGTCGAAGTTCAAATGCCTTGCTGACGAGTTCGTCCAGTTGGTGCAAGTCGATCGGCTTCAGGAGATACTCGAAAGCCCCGCGTTTCATCGCCTCGATAGCGGTGTCCGTGTCGCCGTGTGCAGTCACAATGATGACAGGCAAGTGCGGGTCCATTGTCCGAATACTGTTGAACGCATCCAGCCCCGACATATCCGGAAGTCGCACATCGAGGATGACTGCGTCGGGCTTCTCCTTCGCGACGGCCGCAAGTCCCAACCGAGCGGTCTGTGCGGTCACGACTGTGGTGTTATCACGCTCAAGAGCCGCGCTGAGGGAGTACAGGATTCCGGGTTCATCATCGACGATCAACAACTTTGGCATCAGGCACCTCCGTGGTGAGCGAGAGCGCCATTTCGTTCCGCGGCCATGCTCGGCACGCAAGGCAAACTCACAATAAACATCGCTCCCTTCTCGGGACCATTAACGGCGATTATCGAACCGTTGTGTGCTTCCACGATGCGTCGGCAGATGGAGAGCCCAAGCCCAAGGCCGGTCTCTTTCGTGCTGACGAACGGCTCGAAGATTCGATCCTCAAGGTCGGCTGGCAAACCCGGCCCAGTATCGGCGATTTGGATGGTGAGCATCCTTGCATCTGGTTTCCCAACGACTGACACCCCAATCCGAATCATTCCGCCCGTTGGGAGGACGTCGAGAGCATTGAACATCAAATTGTACAGCACCTGCTTGAGTTGCCCTGGATCCGCGTCGAGCATCGGGAGTTCCGGAGCGGCATCGAGGAGCAATTCAACACCTTGCAGGTTGGCCCGTGCGTTGATCCCCGCGAGGCACTCTTCGAGAAGTTCCCCGATGAAAACTGGCTTCTTGTACGGACGCGGCGGGCGAGCGAAATCCAAAAACATGCTGATGATCTGTTCCAGACGGAGGATTTCGCCTTCCAGAACCTGAAGATCCTTTGGACGCAGACCTGATGTTCTCCCCGGATCGGTTGCGGTCTGCACGAGCACCTTGATGACAGTCAGCGGGTTGCGAACTTCGTGGGCGATCCCGGCCGCCATCTGACCCACCCACGCCAACTGCTCGGCACGCAACGCGTCGCGTTCCGTCTGCTTTAGCCGATTCAAGACAGCCGTGGCCGCCAATTTCACTTGCTGAAGCGTTGTGCCGGTTGGACTGGCGACAGGCACCAACGGCGACACATGAGCCGCCTCACCGAGTTGGGCCGCCGTATCTCGCAAGACACGATCCGTATCCAGCAACGACCGGCGAAGTGAGACGGCGATCACCCATCCTCCGAGCAATCCCCCGATCGAACCGCAGACGCCGAGCCCGATCAGCCCAACAGTCAATTGTTGGGAGAGATTCTGGTTTGCTTCCGTGGCACGTGCGAGCATGCCCTCGTTGAGTTTGAGATATTCCGCGGTCGGCTCCAAAATTTCCTTCGTGAGCACCGTATCAATCAACTCCACGACTTTGGCGTACATCCCCTGTGATGGAGGATTCAAAGAGAGGCGATCGTACTCGGCAAAGAAGTGTTCATACCCCTGTCGCACTCGTTTCATCACGGCTTGCTCGCGTTCCGTGTCGCCGGCTCGTTCCGCACCCGCTAGGGCGTCATCGGTCCGCGATTTCAAGCGGGGAACTCGTTCCAGATGCTGGCGGTCCAGTGTGATGAGGTATCGGTCGAACTGGATGTGAATCTCGCGAAGGCTTGATTCCAGTTCGTGTGCGGCCCGAACGCTCGCGACATTGCTCGTGAGAATCTTCGACATGGTCCGTTGCGAGTCACGGACATACCAAGCAGAGACGAGGGCACTTCCGATCAAGAGTGTGCTGACCGCAACTACCGGTGCCGTCAAACGTGCAACGATTCGACCGTGCATAATCACCTCTTCAACGGTGCATTAACTCTGCTGTTAAAACCTGACCAGTCTCTGTTCACTCGTACAACTACTGTCCAAGTCTCATTTATCATGCTCGCGGCACAATGCATTCGGGAGTCTGCCCAACGCTCCCTTTTCCGCGTCCGCCTCTGCTGTGACTTCAATCGGAAGTCGTTATCTGGCTAGAACAAAGGACTTTCGTCATGAGCCAGGACCGAATTTGACGTCGCCGCGGTGTCGTGGCTTTCCCCTGTGTGCGTCGTTTGGCACTTCCCTTGCTTTTGGTGATGCAATCGCGGTGCCCAGTCTCGCAAGTCTGCTGGCTCCGGACTCGAAAAGCAGCCCAAGTGAAAGCTGACATCTGGAACGTCCAGATGGAATCACGGACGGAATCGTGTGGCGATCGATGCTGCGGAGCAACCCAGTCCTCACTCCCTAATTCCCCCAAGGAGTTCTCATGGCCTGGACCAAGGAGCGATTGGAAGAAGTCGCCCAGACCCGTCTCGGTGGTTCCAAACTGATCGTGGTCGCGAATCGTGAACCTTACATTCACCGCTACCGCGATGGAGAGGTCGAGTGGATTCGCCCGGCGGGCGGACTCACCACGGCGCTCGATCCCGTGATGCGTGCCTGCGGAGGTGTGTGGGTCGCTCACGGCTCCGGCGATGCCGATGCCGAAGTCTGCGACAAGAATGGCCGCGTCCGCGTTCCGCCTGATGACCCCAGTTACGTCCTGCGTCGCGTGTGGCTGTCGAAGGATGACGAAGAAGGATACTACTACGGCTTCTCGAACAGCACCCTGTGGCCGTTATGTCATCAGGTGTACTGCCGGCCGATGTTCGATCCGTCCAACTGGGATGCTTATCGCGAAGTGAACGAGACATTTGCCCGAGCCGTGCTTCAGGAGGCGGAAGGCGGCCCGGCACTTGTCTTCGTTCAAGACTACCACTTCGCCCTGTTGCCGAAACTGCTGAAAGCAGCGAGGCCAGATTTGGTCGTCGCTCAGTTCTGGCACATCCCGTGGCCGAACCCCGAGACGTTTCTGGTTTGTCCGTGGGCGAAGGATCTGCTCGATGGAATGCTCGGCAATGATCTCCTCGGGTTCCACACGCAGTACCACTGCAACAACTTCCTCGACACGGTTGACCGTGCCTTGGAGTGCCGCATCGACCGCGAGAAGTTTGCCGTGACTCGGGGAGGCCACGATACCGCAGTACGGCCGTTCCCGATCAGCGTGGATACCGACTTGCCGAAGGAGTATCTCGGCGACGATTGGGAACAGCGCGCAAAGGCTCTGCGAAAGAAGCACCGCCTCGCGGCTCGACCGTTGCTCGTGGGCGTGGATCGGGTCGATTACACGAAAGGCATCCCCGAGCGGTTGCGGGCACTGGATCGCCTTCTGACGAAGCACCCCGAGTTGAAAGAGAAGTTCCATTTCCTCCAGGTCGGGGCACCGAGTCGCACGCATCTTCCGGCGTATCGTGATCTGGCCGACGAGGTTCAAGAACTGGCCGAGAAGATCAATTGGGAACACGGCGATGACCACTGGCAACCGATCGTGTTTCTGAACGAGCACTGCGGCCAAGAGGATGTGATGTTGCTTTACCGCATGGCAGCGGGGTGCGTTGTCAGTTCGCTGCACGACGGCATGAACCTAGTGGCGAAAGAGTTCGTCGCTGCACGAGACGATGAACGCGGCGTTCTCATCTTGTCGCAGTTCACAGGCGCGGCCAAGGAACTGACCGACGCCGTGCTTGTGAACCCATTCGACGTCGATGAACTGGCGACTGGCCTTCACCTGGCGCTCACGATGCCAGTCGAAGAACAGGAACGACGCATGCGCCGCATGAGGATCAAGGTTCAAGACAACAACATTTACCGCTGGGCAGGGATGCTTCTCAGCGAGGTCGGGAAGTTAGTGCCTGAGCCGGTCGCCCCTCCAACACCAGAGCCGATTGTTCCGGTCAACGATCCCATCGAGGGGAGAATTGCACGTGAGAATTTCATCACAGCAATGCGACTCGCAGGATGCTGAGCACCGAACCGACAACTGGATGCCGACAAAGAAAGGAGTGTTGATGCCATTAGCGGACCACTGGGTCGCCTCGGTTCAAGCCGCGTACTTGGCAGGGCGACCAATCGTGTTGCTCTTCGACTACGACGGAACTCTTACGCCCCTTGTGTCGCATCCATCGCTTGCCGTGCTTGCAGATTCCGTTCGGGAGAACCTTCGGCAACTTGCAAGTCGGGAGCGTGTATCGGTTGGAGTTGTCAGCGCCCGATCGCTGAAAGACGTTTCCGATATGGTCTGCGTCCACGATCTCTATTACGCAGGATCGAATGGCGGTGAGATTGATTTGCGGGGTAGCCGGATGGAGTCGCCGATCGCTCGGAACGCTCAACAACAGCTCGCGACCGCTCTCGCGGAACTTCAGGGAGTGGTGGGGAATTTCCCAGGAGTATGGATCGAGCCGAAGCCGTTGGGTTTCGCGGTCCACTATCGGGCTGCATCGGCGGCAACCTCCTCGATCTTCCGCGACTGCTTTCGCTGGTTGATGAGCCGATTTCGGGCACTGCGTTATCTGAACGTTTGCGCGGCCTATGAGGTCACTCCCGTGGAAGCATGGGATAAGGGAACCGCCGTGCAGTGCATCCTGGCGAAATTGCCGATGGACGTGGTTCCTGCGTACTTCGGGAGTTCGGAGAACGATCGACCTGCGATGGAGAGGGTCGAAGCGCTCGGCGGCCCAACAATCGCCATCGGAGAAACCGCGCCACTGTTTGCTCGATATCGGGTGGACTCCTCTGCGGCGTTGCAGGCGGAGTTGGCAACGCTTGATGAGGTTCTGTCGTCCGTCGCCCTTAAATGAACACCGTGGAAACGCCATGAAAACGTTTGACGATTTCGAGATGAACCGTTCACCCGGCATTCTCATTGTCGATGCCGATGCACAAACGCGGGCCGAACTTGTGACGGCATTCAAGGCACAAGGCTGGCGAGTCTGGATCGCCACCGACGGCCAAAGTGCGATCGACACTCTTCGTGTGTTTCTGAACCGAATCGACATTGACTTGGTGGATCTCCAGTTGCCCCACCGTCAAGGTGCCACAGTGTTGGCCGAACTTGCAAAGATCAATCCAGATCTGGTGCGAGGTGCGATCTCGGGAGACATCAGCCCGTATGCCGCGGCTGCGTTCCGCCGAACGAACGACATTCCCTTGTTCACGAAGCCGCTGGCTCTCCGGGCCTTGGTCTACACACTCACCGAGATGATCGTTCGGGTTGAGCGGCTCATGGTGGCGAGTTGACGGTTCGATCAGGAATGTCCCAATCCTGAACTCACATCACACGAGGACATGATTATGCGACGTCATTTCGCAGTTGCACGCCTGTCCGGGGCGATTGTTGTTTCACTTCTCTGTGCTGAATCGCGAGTGCAGGCCCAAGCGACCGATCCCGTTGAAGAGACGTTCCTGACGGCTGACGGAATCCAGCTTCATGGCCTGTTCCATGCTTCAAGCAAGAACAGCGCAACTGATGCCGTCGTGCTGCTGCTGTACCCTCCTGGGAAAGACAACAACATGAACAAAGGGGATTGGAAGGGTCTCGCAACGACGCTTTCCAAGGAAGGGTACAACGTTTTCCGCTTCGACTGGCGTGGGCACGGGAAAAGCACAACCATCACCGACCCAGCACGATTCTGGAATCTTCAGGAACCGACGGATCAATTCCCACCGAATCCGTGGAGCGGTCCCTGGAACAATTCCAGACTCATTCTGAATGCCCCCGGTCCCGGAGTGCGGAAAATCAAGAATGATCTCTTCTTCAAAGATCTGAGGAACCCACTTCGTTACGCACCGGCGTATCTGCTCGATCTTGCAGCAGCGAGGCATCACCTCGACACCAAGAACGACAACGGCAGCGTGAACACCAGTTCGATCTATCTGATCGGCTCCGACTGGGCGGCGGCGCTCGGCCTTGCCTGGCTGGTGACAGAGTGGAATCGTCCGGCCTTCGCTCCGACTCCGAATCAGCTCGCGTTTCAGGGGCCGGGTGGATTTCCGACCCACAAGTATGTGCCGCAACCGCTGGCAGGCGGGATGCCCAACGAACTCGGTGGCGGCGATATCTCGGGAGCCGTGTGGCTCTCAGCGGCCCGGCCCATCTCATTCAATGAGAGACTCGTGAAGAGTTGGATCAGCGGGACACCGAAGATGCGAGAGAACAACCCGATGTTGTTCCTGTATGGTGCGAAGGATTTAAAGGCGGAGGCCCAGGCAGATTTCTTCGTCAATGAAGTGTTGGTTGTGAAACCACCGCCCGGTTCTTCGCTGACGAAGCTCGACCAGACGCTTCAAATGGAAGTGAAAAACGGCGCAGGATTGAATGGAGTTGGGTTACTTGGAGCGAATACCGGAGCCGAGGATACAATTCTTCAATACCTCGATGCCATCCAGAAGAATCGAGCCAAGTTGATTCGCAAGAATCGAGGCTTCACGGCACCGTGGTCGATTCAACTGGGTCCGGACAATAACCTCGCTGGCTCCGGATTTGGATTCCGACCATAAGCCGTCCGAGACAATGTGGAAGTTTGAGCGATGGCAGCGGGATCCATTCGGAATCCCCTCTCCAAAGGGTCACTCGCGGAACAACAAATTGCCGGATGCCTCCCCGGTGAACGCTTGCACCGCGAACTTTTCTCGCCCACAATAGACCAACCGCCCGCTGCCGACTCATCCTACCCCGCGGCTCATCCCACATGGTCCCAACCGCTTTGCCAAGCGTTGCGCTTATCGTGCTGTTTGGTGGTTCAGTGATTGCCGCTGAGCCGCCCGCAAAGGCACCGCCCGCATTCAACACCGATGTGCGGCCGATCTTCAAGGCGTACTGCACCGAGTGCCACGGAGAAGCCGAGAAGCCCAAAGGCGCACTCGATCTGCGACTCCAACGGTTCATACTCAAGGGCGGCAAATCCGGCCCCGCTGTCACGGCAGGGAAAGCAGATGAGAGTCTGCTGATCGAGCGAGTGAAAAGTGGCGACATGCCGCCCGGCAAAAAGAAGCTCACCGCGGCCGAGATCGAGACGCTGCGGAAGTGGATCGCGGCTGGTGCGAAGGTCGAGGCACCAGAGCCGGAAACCCTCTCGATCGGTTTCCCGATCACCGACGATGACCGGCGCTACTGGGCATTTCAACCAATCACGCGGTCTCGGGTGCCGGCAACCAAGACCACCCCAGCGGCGAGCAACCCAGTCGATGCATTCCTGCTCGCCAAACTGAGTGACAGGGGATTGTCATTCGCACCGATCGCGGATCGTGTCACGATCATTCGTCGCGTCACGTTCGACCTGATCGGCTTGCCGCCGACACCGGAGGAAGTCGACGCGTTCGTGAACGACAAGACCCCCGAGGCATACGCGAAGCTCGTGAATCGGTTGCTGGCGAGTCCGCAATACGGTGAACGCTGGGGGCGGCACTGGCTCGATGTCGCGGGGTATGCCGACAGTGAAGGCGGCGCTCCGGAAGACCCCATTCGCACGAATGCCTGGAAATACCGCGACTACGTGATCCGTTCGTTCAACGCTGACAAGCCGTTCGATCGCTTCATCCGCGAACAACTTGCTGGCGATGAACTGGTGAAACCGCCATACGCGGAGCTGTCGGCTGCGGATCTCGATGCCGTCGTCGCGACGGGGTTCCTTCGCATGGCTCCCGACGGCAGTGGAGTTGCTTCTGCGGATCAGAAACTCGCTCGCAATCAGGTTCTCACCGAAACGGTCAAGATCACGGCCAGCGCATTCCTCGGAATGACTGTCGGCTGTGCTCAGTGCCACAACCACCGTTACGATCCGATTCCCCAAACCGACTTCTATCGTCTCCGCGCCGCGTTCGAGCCGGCGTACAACCTGACTGCCTGGGTAGCGCCCGCGAGTCGGCAAGTGTCGCTGTATACAGTGGCCGACAAGAAGAAGGCCACCGAGATCGAGGTCGACGCAGCCAAAATTGACGCCGAGCGGATCAAGAAGCAAGACGAATTTATCGAGGCAACATTCGAGAAGGAACTCGCGAAACTGCCGATGGAGATGAGGGACAAGGCGAAGCTCGCCCGGAACACGCTTGCAGCAAAGCGGACGCCCGAACAAAAGAAGTTGATGCAGGACCACCCGAGCCTCAACGTGTCGGCGGGTTCGCTCTATCTGTACGACTCGAAGGCGGCGGCAGAACTCAAGAAGATGACGGAGGCCGCGGCCGAGGTGCGAAAGAAGAAGCCGGTCGAGGAGTTTGTCCGCGTACTTACCGAAGTACCGGGGAAGGTTCCGACGACGTTCCTCCACCATCGCGGTGACCCCGACCAGCCGAAAGACGCGGTCTCGCCCGGCGGGTTGGCGGTGCTGGATGGAACGCTTCCTCTGAAGTTGTCCGAAAAGCCACTGGCAACCGGCACCACGGGCCGACGGCTCGCCCTGGCGAACTGGCTCACCGATCCGAAGCACCCGCTGACCGCTCGCGTCCTCGTGAATCGCGTTTGGATGCTGCACTTCGGCAAGGGACTCGTGGGCACACCGGGCGATTTCGGTCGACTCGGGGAGAAACCGACGCACCCTGAGTTGCTCGACTGGCTCGCGGCCGAGTTCGTCGAGAAGGGCTGGAGCATGAAGGCGCTTCACCGCCAGATTCTGCTGTCGAACGCATACCAACAATCCACAATGCGAGAGACGGCGAAGGACTCCGTCGATCCCGACAACCGCTTACTGGGTCGCTTCACGGTGCGGCGTCTGGATGCCGAATCCGTTCGTGATGGGATGCTCGCGGTCAGTGGGAAGCTAAACCTCAAAGCAGGTGGGCCGCCGGTGCCCGTGATGGAAGACGATGCCGGGCTGATTGTGATCGGCAAGGCGAACCGCGACGGAGCACAGTACAAACTCGGCGACGAGTCGGTTCCTGCGGGTGAAGAGTCTCGACGCAGCGTTTACGTTCAGATGCGAAGATCGAAACCGCTCGGCGTGCTGGCTGCGTTCGACTGGGCGACCGCCGAACCGAACTGCGAAGTGCGAAACAGTTCCACCGCGACCCCGCAGGCGCTGCTGCTGCTGAATGGCGACTTCACCGCGGCGCAGGCTGAAGCGTTCGCCGAACGAGTCCGGAAAGAGGCTGGCCCCGAGTTGAAGTCCCAGGTTTCGCAGGCGTGGCGGTTGATCTACGGGCAGACCCCAACCGAGAAGGAACTGGCCGGTGCGGTTCGCTTCCTGGGTACGGCGACGGAGACATTCCGCAAGCTCCCCGCTCAACCGCTGCCCAAGGCTGGAACCAAGGCTCCCGAACCGCCGACGCCTGAAGTCCGTGCGCTGTCCGCGTTCTGTCAGGCGCTTCTGAGCAGCAACCGCTTCCTGTACGTCGATTGAAGTGGTTGGCGTGCCGCCCCAGAGGGCGGCCCTACAAACCAAAACGCCTTATTTTGTAGGGGCCGCCCTCTTGGTGGCCCGTGCCTGACTCGATCGAGGATCACATGCACCCGTTTACCCGTCGGCAACTTCTGCACCACAGCACGTTTGGCATCGGCTCCGTTGCGCTGGCGCACTTGCTGAACCAGGAACGCCTCCTGGCTGATCCCGCAAAGCCCGATCTGGAGCCAAAGCATTACGATCTGAAGCTCAAGCCTACGCACTTCGCACCGAAGGCGAAGGCGATGATCTCGCTCTTCATGCAGGGCGGGCCAAGCCACGTCGATTTGCTCGACCCGAAACCTAAGCTTACCGAACTCGATGGCAAGGTGTTCCCCGGCACAATCAAGTTCGACAACGCGGCACAGGCCAGTTCCAAGGTTCTCGGTTCACCTTGGAAGTTCGCCAAACGCGGGCAGTGTGGCACCGAGGTTTCGGAACTGCTGCCGCACCTCGCTCGCATCATCGACGACATCACCGTGGTGCGGTCGATGCACACCGACGTTAACAACCATGTGCAGTCGATCCATGCACTGAACACGGGGCGGATCGTCTCGGGGCATCCGGTTCTGGGAAGTTGGCTCTGCTACGGGCTCGGCTCGGAATCGCAGGAGTTGCCAGCGTTTGTTGCGTTACCCGATCCAGTAAGTTTGGCCGTCAGCGGCGTCGAGCACTGGTCGAACGGCTGGCTGCCGTCGGTCTATCAGGGGACGGTCGTTCGCTCGCGGGAGCCGCGGATTCCGAACCTCGACCCGCCGCCGCACCTCAAAGGCGACTCGCAAACGGAGTTGTTGAAGTATCTCGACGAACTCAACCGCGATCACCTCGCGGGGCATCCTGGCGAGTTGGATCTGGAAGCCCGAATTGCGGGCTACGAACTCGCGGCTAAGATGCAGACCGCCGCGAAGGAAGCGCTCGATTTGTCGCGGGAGACTGTGAAGACGAAAGCGATGTACGGGCTCCACGACCCCGCGACGGCTGAGTACGGCACCCGTTGCCTGATCGCTCGCAGGCTCGTGGAACGCGGGGTGCGTTTCGTTCAGGTCTTCACCAGTAACCAGCAGTGGGACAACCACGGCTCGATCCGCTCGACTCTTCCTGCCGTGTGCAAGAAGACCGATAAACCCTGTGCTGCCCTGGTGTCGGACCTGAAGCAACGCGGGCTGCTCGACACGACGCTGGTGGGCTGGGGGGGTGAGATGGGCCGCTTGCCGGTGATCCAGAACGACGCCGGCACCACGAAGGTAGGCCGCGATCACAACACGTATGGCTTCACCTGGTGGTTCGCGGGTGGAGGCTTCAAGCCTGGGATGGTGTACGGTGCCACTGACGAATTCGGTCACCATGCGGTCGAGAACAAGGTGTCGCAGCACGATTTCCACGCGACGTTACTTCATCTCTTCGGCCTGGATGCGAAGAAACTTGTTTATTCCCGCACAGGCGCGGAGCTGTCCCTTCTCAACGGACATGATGGAAGGGTCGTCAAGGAACTCCTGCAATAGTTCTGATTGCTTGCTGTCTCCAGCGAGTGCGGGTAGTTTGATCGTGTCCCACTCGTGAGCCAACATATGCCGCGTCTCGTTCTGCTTCTTGCTGCGCTTCTCTTCGTCACGCCAGTTGGCGGGCAGGAAAAGTACGCAGACCCCGAAATCGTCGCCGCCGATCGCGAACACTGGTCGTTCAAAACGCCCGTGCTTCCGAAGGTGCCCGCTCCTGGCAACGCCATCGATGCATTCATTCGCGTGAAGCTCGACGCAGTCGGTCTGAAGCCGTCTCCGGAAGCCGATAAAGTCACGCTCATTCGCCGCGTGACGCTCGATCTCACCGGGCTTCCGCCGACAGCGGAAGATGTTGATGCGTTCGTGAAAGACACCGCTGCGAACGCCTACGAGAAGGTTGTCGAACGGTTGCTCGCCAGTCCGCACTTCGGCGTACGCTGGGCACAGCACTGGCTCGATGTCGTGCGGTTCGCTGAGTCGAACGGATACGAGGCCGACAGCGAACGACCGCACGCTTGGCGATACCGCGATTACGTCGTGAAGGCATTCAACACCGATAAGCCATACGATCAATTCATCACGGAGCAGCTTGCTGGCGACGAACTCTGGAAGGCGGAAGGCGGAAGGCAGAAGGCGGAATCCGGATGGGGTATTTTCTCCGCCTTCCGCCTTCCGCCTTCCGCCCTCGACTGGTTGATCGCGTCGGGGATGCATCGCTGCGGGCCGGTTCACATGGTCGGCGGCAACCAGGATCAGGAAGTGCTGCGGCAAGAACGACTCGCGGAAATGGTCAACGGCATGGGGTCGGCGTTCATGGGGCTGACCGTCGGTTGTGCTCGCTGTCACGATCACAAGTTCGACCCGTTCTCGGCCTGCGACTACTACCGATTGCAGGCGTTCTTCGCACCCACCGCGTACTTCGATTTCGACTTCGCGACAGCCGAACAGCAAGCCGCCCGAAAGAAGGAAGTCGATGCGCTGAACGCACAGAGTGCTCCGCTCAAGGGGAAGATCGCGGCGATTGATGCTCCGTATCGGGCGCAGGTGGGGAAGCTGAAACGCGAGAAACTGGAAGAGAAATATCGCGAAGCCCTCGACACGGCCGCCGAGAAACGCACGCCCGAACAGAAGAAGCTCGCGGCCGACGCGAACACGCTTCTGAAGGTGAGCTGGGACGAAGTGCTCGCGGTGATGTCGCCTGCCGACCGAGAGAAACGGACCGCCCTTCGCGAGCAACTTCACGAGCTCGAAGCTCGCACGCCACCACCAACCGCGGCAGCGTGGGCGATTAAGCCGATCGAGAACGGACCGCAAACGTTCGTGCTGAAACGCGGTGATGCCGCCCGCAAGACGCTGGCCGTCGGCCCCGGCTTCCCGCGTGTGCTGACCACCGGGCCGAACGCTCCGAAGTCGCGTCTCGAATTCGCAAAATGGCTGACGCAGCCGAGTCATCCGCTAACGGCTCGCGTCATGGTGAATCGGTTGTGGCAGCACCATTTCGGGCGAGGGCTTGTTTCGACGCCGAATGACTTCGGGCTTCGTGGCGAGAAGCCGAGTCACCCGGAGTTGCTGGACTGGCTTGCGGTCGAGTTGGTCGAAAAGAACTGGTCGCTCAAGCACATTCATCGGCTTCTCGTGACATCGGCAACGTATCGACAAGCGACGAATGGCACGCAGGGTGCGAAGCTCGATCCCGACAACAAACTGCTGTGGAAGATGAACCGTCGGCGACTCGAAGCGGAGGCGGTTCGCGATTCGATCCTCGCGGCGACCGGCAACCTGAACCCGCAGATCGGCGGCAGGTCGGTGAAGGTGCCGCTGGAGCCTGAAGTCTACGATCTCATTTTCACCGAGGGCGAACCCGACGGGTTGTGGCCGGTCACGCCGGATGCCACGCAGCACACGCGACGCTCGCTCTACCTGTTCAACAAGCGGAACGTGCGGTTGCCAATGCTTGAAGCGCTCGACCAACCCGACACGCTGAATAGCTGTGCGTTTCGGCCGGTGAGTACGTTCGCACCGCAGGCGCTTATCCTGATGAACGGGCCGTTCGTGCAGGAGCAGGGCAGGGCACTCGCAATCTCGCTGGTGAAGGAGTCCGGCGACCCCGGGAAGCAACTCGAAGCCCTGTATCGGCGTGCTGTGGGGCGGTCGCCGCGTGCTGAAGAGAAGCAACTCGCGGGAGAGTTCCTCGACGCACAAACCGAGACGATTCGCAAGCGAATCGAGGCGAAGCAGTCGGTGGGACTCGATCCGAAGACGTTACCCGCTGGTGCGGATCTGGCACGCACTCGGGCACTCGCCGACCTGTGCATCGTGATGTTCAACACGCACGAGTTCGTGTACGTGCCGTGATGTTATGGCAGACTATTCTGGGATGCGATCATTGATTTCACTGCGAATGGCTTCTGCTTCCTCAGAACCCAACATCCCGGTCTCCTGGAGATCGTGTGTGATGCTGATTCCAAATATTTCCATCGCGGAATGACGATCCTTGGGACTGACCTCACTCGTTGTCATGAAGCGATAAATCAGCAATAACGGATCAGAGTAATCGATCTTTTCTGTATGCGGACACCACCGTGTGAAGACGACAGGGGCGATGTTGGAAACTGTGGCGCTGCGAACGAGCCGAGCCACTGATATCGAGTCGGTGATGTTCATATCGATATGGCAGACGCTTGGGGATTCCCTAAACCTTTGGATCGTCACGCCCGGATAGCGTGCAGCCAGTTCCGCGATTTGTTTCAAGACTGCGTTCGAGGGGTTCTCTCCAAGATCGACTTCTGCCAAATCAATCAATCACGAATGTCGCCAGTCGATCGACGTTCACCTGATCGGGCGGGTAGTCCTTCCTCGCTGGCATTCGCGGGTACACTTCCGGGAACGCATACGTTCCCGCGGACCACGTCATCGGCCAATCATCCGGCAACTCCGCGACCGTGAAACGTTGCTCCTCGCCAGGCGGAATCTTGCGCCCGTCCGCACCGCGAAGTGGCGTTCCGGTCAGCACTCGCATCCCCGCACCGATCGGCAACGCTCGCGTCGAAACCACCGACGACAGGTTGAAGAAGTCGTACTTCAGCCCATCGCGGTCGGCGGCGTAGCGCTCGGCCATTCGCTTCAGCAGCATCAGCATGCGGTCGCGGTCGGCGGGGTGAACGAGGTCCATCTTCGGTGCCGCGAACGCAACGCGAGTGATCCAACCCGGTCGCCACTGGTGTGGCAACAGCACCTTGCTCAGTCCCCGTGCGATCGGGCCGAACACCTTGTTTTCCCCCGGCGAAAGCACATCGAACAGATCGCGAATGATCTGCCGGTTGTCGTCGTACATGCCGACCCCACCCGCGAGCAGCATCGTCACATCGACCAGAACCACGAGCGACGTACACGAGCGAAATGCAAGGATCGTCGGCTCAACTACACGCTCGACGTATCGGTCATAACGGAACGAAAAGCTGTCAAACAGTTCGGTGCCAGGCTTGCGGAGGTCGGCCGGCAGCGGACAGAACTCGTTCTCGGCGTCGGCACCGCTGAAGCGACTCGTGGCCAACTTCTCTGGGGTGTCGGGCCGGGCGGCATTTCCGTGAAGGTCGAGCAGGAATGTGGACGGCGAGATGAGCGGCTTGAAATTCAGGATGAGGTTGGCAAGCGACAACTTGTACGCATACAGCAACTCAGCAGCGGTCGCGGTCGGCTTCTTGATGGCGTCGAGGAATGGTGCGGAGCAGGTGCGGTAGGCGTTGTCGTTTACGAACAGTGCGAGCATCTTCTCGGACCAGCCGGTGAAGTCGCGACCGACCATGCCGGCGTCGGCGACTCGCTCACCAGGGAGGTCGTAGAGTTTCAGGAGGCAATCGCTGAACGTCCAGTCTGAGCGCTCGAACTGGCAGACGAACTGCGAACGGTCGGTGGTCTTCGAGGGCCACTTCCCGGCGTTCACGAGGGCGTCGCGGTGACCTGAGTAGTTGAACGCGGTCCAGTCACGATCGGGTGGCCGAACGGTAAACTTGCGGATGCGGGTTTCCTTCGACCCCAGCGGAAAGCGGTCGGGGTCGTGATCCTGCAAGTGGTTAATCAACGACGTGAGCAGAACGGTCTTGCCGGCGTTATATAGGCCGACCACACCGACTTTGCATTCCGTCGTCTTCAGCCGAAGTAAACTCATGGCGTACCCGCCGTGACCGCGTGAGGTTCCTTATGAGTATTCGTTGTACTGCCCCTGACTATTTCTACCGACGCGAGTCCCGTTGCACCTCGACGTCTGAAACCCAGCGGATCAAGGAATAATACGCACTTCCACTTGAAGTCTCTTCTTGGTTCCAGTCGCGGAACAAAATCGCCTCGGTGCGGGGACCGTTTGGCCCAGGGTGGACGACCCCGATGTGCCGGAAGGGCGCTTGGTCGTCAAACGGGTTGAAGTTCATCCTGTCGAACCCGAACGCCAGCGCCAGGCCGTCCGGTCGCCACAGGATGTTGCCACAGTTGCACTCCCAATCCGGGTGGAAGCCCCGGACCTGGATGCGATCGGCTCTGTCCCGTGCGAGGTCGTGAAGCACTAACTCAGACGATGATTGGTTTCCCACGACATACGCCACCTTTGTCCCGTCGGGACTTGGTTCGAAATGTCGGATGAGCGAATCCCGGCAGAGCAAGCGATCGCGGACCCCGTCCGAAATGACGAGGTGACCAGCTTGGAGAACTTCTCCCTGCCACCGGGGTGCATCGAACACCCGCTTCCGACCGCCGACATGGAGCGTTCGCCCGTCTGGAAGCATCCTCAGTATGTCCGTTTCCTCAACAAATCCGCTGCTTTGGGTCAACTGGCGCGGGGCTGTTCCGTCGGGGGCTGCCGAGCATACTCGCCAACCGTCGCGGTTCGCGAGGAACGCGATTCGTGACGAGTCTGCCGACCACGCGACGGCCCACCCACGAGATGCCGTCTGGCCAAGGCAGACTTCCGTTCCCTTTGTCTCCACGGGTCGCACGAAGAGTTGGCTTCGATTCGGATGGAAATCAAATGGGTCAGCAGTGGTTGGGGTTCGGTTCCGAACGACGGCGATCCATTTCCCATCTGGTGATGGAAAGTCCTTCGTGGCGGCCGCCGGCCGAGGCGCTCGGACTGGCCTGCGTTCACCAGTTGCAACCCGCACGAAATGTCTCGCGTTGTTGCTCGCTTCGATTTCTAACCACCAATCCTCTTTGGGGACTGGTGCAGACACGGAAGGGGTAGTGGGAAGCCCTGCCAACGCGATCGACGACAAGAAAAAAATCAGCAGGCGGATGCTCATGGCGGACCATCCTTGGCTCGTCGGAACTCACCATCTCGGACTCACGATTCGCTGATGCTACCACGCCACGGGACGGCTGCCGATACCCCTTTAGCGAAACGCCTCTAAACTCACTGTCGAGCCATCTGCTGCACCCGTTGCGGAGTTCGACATGCCACCACTCAACATCACAGCCATCGACCATTGTTCAGTATTGATCA
This sequence comes from Planctomycetota bacterium, assembly GCA_021413735.1. Taxonomy (GTDB): domain Bacteria; phylum Planctomycetota; class Planctomycetia; order Gemmatales; family Gemmataceae; genus Gemmata. Next base: position 32,219 of record JAIOPV010000015.1, on the reverse strand, counting down.
CAGATTTGGGGAAAGCCCGCTGGTTTTATCGCGATGTGCTGGGGTTGCCGGAGATTCCGAAGCCGAAACCGTTCGATTTCGTGGCGTTGTGGTTCGATCTGGGTGCAGGTCAAACGCTGCATTTGTTGCAGAAACCGCAACCGGACACACGCAGCCCGCGACATTTTGCACTCCGGGTGCCAGACGCCAAAACCGCCCGCGAACACTTCCACATGCACGGCATCGAGACGCAAGAAACCGGCCCGATTCCGCACTGTGACCGTTTCTTCGTCAGCGACCCAGATGGAAATCGCATCGAGCTGATTCAATGGATTGAGCCGTACAACCCCGCCGTGAGCGGAGCCGAACGGCTCGATTGATTGGGGCAGCCGCTAAACGCGGTGATGTTGTTAAACGGCGACCAGCACCGTGTACACATACTTGAACTTCTTCTCTTCGCCGCCCTTAAGTGTCAGCGTCCACAACATCTCGTTTCGCTTGTTGATCGAGTACACGCCATCCTCGCGAAGCGAAACTTTCGGTGCGCCCTCAGCACTCACCATCTCACCCGAGAACCCACGACGAATCACCATCGAGATGCCTTCCTTGCGGTGGTTGCCCACGGTCACTTCGCCCTCAACCGTGCTCTTGCGGAACTGCCGCCCACCGATCCACACAACGTCGCGGCCCGAGTTCTCCTTGATCGACTCGTTCTCGGTCGCTCGTGTGCGAACGCTCAAGGCCTTCTCCACCCGCAGGACCATTTCCTCGCCGGAGTTCGTGAAGTAACTCGTGCGCTGGCCGTTGAATTGCCCGGCGGCTGTTACCATCGCTGGGGCCGTCGTCATTGGGAACGCGAGCGGGTTCTTGAACTTCAACGCATCCCAGGCCTCGTCGTCGCCTCGGTTGCCGGCGTGGCCGTACTCGCTGCGGCTATCTGGAACCGTCCACTCGACGATACGTTCGTAATCGGCCTTCCCCTTCGCCACGGTTAGCGCCAGGCTCTCGCCTTCCGCCAGCGAACGCTTGCCGATCGATTGGTAATGCAGGTCGACGCCCTCACCCGCGGGAATGGCTCCGATGCTCGTGTTCACCGGTGAACGCCGATTGCCGATCGACTGTTGCGTGACAACGTTACTCATCACATCGTGGTCGCGGTGAATTCGGCTGCCGAGTTCGCTGAAGTATGTGCCCCAGTTCACTCCCGGAGCCAACGGCGAACGAACGTGCATGAACTCGACGCTTGGGAAGCCCGAGATGAGCCGTACTTCCGCGCCGTCGATCTCTGCCAACTCGTTCCGCAGAACCGCGTGCTGCTCGACCGTCAGCGTTTTCGGGTCCGTGATGTCGATGCGATAGCTTGGTGCCCACGCCATGCCGTGAGTCAGATAGCGGAGCGTGACCTTCGTTTCGGGCTTCTCCGTTTCGCCGAGCGTTAGCAGTAACCGCGGTTTGCGGCGAATCACCTTGTCGCCCGCGTCTTCCGCTTCCACAGACGCGATATCCGACGAGTCGATGTAAACGCGACCCTTGCCCGTTTGCAGGAGAAGGAACCGGTTGAGTGCAACCGCTTCCTCGCCCTTCGCGGGCTTCAACTTCATGATGGTGCCGACAACCGGCGGGCGGTTTGCACCCTTGAAGTGAACGGTCGCCTTTTTGCCTGCAAGATCGGCCTGGAGGTTGCCGGCACCCGCTTCCGCGACTGGCACTTCCACGTCACGCATCTTCACTTGCGTATCGACCGTGGCTCCTGGGCTATCAACCCAGTACGTGCCGTGAACTGGCGACGGCACATCTTCAAGGACATAGGTTCCTGACTTGCCGAGGGTCATCTCGCACTTGACGACGACAAGCCCGTTCTTGAACAGATCGACGCCGACGATCTTGCCTTTGGCTGTGGTCTCGTCGGCGGCCTGCGCGGGCATATTGAACAGGAACAGAACAAGCGTTAAGCCGATGGCCACAAACTGCAGCGCTCGCATAGGGGAACCCTTGAGAGGAAATGGGCTATCTCACCGGCGTGGCCGGCGACGGACATCATAAGCGAGTCGTGTAACGTCGGTGGGCGATGTTACAAACGTGAAATAAACAGCAGAGAATAAAGTTCGTCCGCAACGGAGGGAGCATGAAGCAGTTGCACATCCAACTCCAGCCGGGTCGCTCGCCAGAGTTGGACTTGGCCGAAGCGGTTGCGAAACTGAGATCTGTTATGAATGGTGCCCGGGTTACTGAAGGCGAGGACGATGTACGATATGTGAATGTGGATTTTTGGACTGGCGACCCATCCGGACTTTGGGAATCGCTTCAGAAGCTTGTGCAATCGGTCCCTGGATTAGCGAGGGCTGCAATCGTCGTCTGTGAGGGCGAACACGGCTGGGACGACTACCTCCTCCTCCACCACTTCGACCCACACGAAGCGGTTGATCCGTTGCGTTAGCGCCGAATATCAAGTCTCTGTGGTGATGGGCCAGCCGTACGAAATGAGCAAGCGAGTGACTTCCCGGCGAACATGTCGTTGAACGGTTTCGGTGTCGGGCGTGGCGTCGATGATGCGGTGCTTCTCGGGTCGTCTGCCGGCTTCGTAACGAAAGCCCGTCTGCACGCGACGCTGATATTCCAGGTCGCGTTCTTCCATGCGGTCAGCTTCGCGGTTCCGGCGTGCCAGCGTGACCTCAAGCGGAGCGTCGAAAACGAGCGTGAGATCGGGTTCGAGGCCATCCGCGACGAACTTTCCCACTTGCCACAAGTCTTCGGGCCGCAAGCCGCCCGCGTGTCCCTGATAAACGACGTTTGCCAGCGTGAAGCGATCCGACACGACCACTTCGCCCCGATCGAGCGCAGGGCGGATGATCTCTTCCACAAGCTGTGCCCGCGACGCCATGAAGAGCATTGCTTCGGTTGTCGTGCAGATGCGATGTTCGCGACCGAAGAGAACGATGCGACGAAGCTCCTGGCCGATGGCGGTGCCGCCCGGATCGGTGCAGGTGGTCGCCGGAATTTTCTGGGTCGCGAGCCAATCCACGAGCAATCGGCACTGGGTGGATTTCCCCGTGCCATCGAGACCATCGAACGATATGAACACAGGCTTCGGCATCGTGGCGATTCACTCTTCTTCGATCCAACCCAGCACTTGGCCGGGGGTCAATGCGTCGTTCGGGAAGGCCAATTGTTCAGCTAGTGTACCCGTGGCGGGGGCATGAACGTCGAACGTCGCACCTGGTATCAGCACCTCGGCGATGCGGTCGCCTTCGACAATGCAATCGCCACGCCGCACATACCACAGACTAAACGTGACACGCGACGAACCCAGGACAGGCAGCGTCAACGCGGCTCTCACGCAGTCACCATGTCGTCGGCATGGTAACTCGACCGCACGAACGGGCCGGCGACCACTTTACGGAAGCCTAAGAGTCTGGTGCGTGCTGCGATCGAATCGAACTCTTCCGGCGGAACATACCGAGCAACCGGAATGCTGTGTTTCAGCGTCGGCGCAAGATACTGGCCCATCGTGATGACATCGCACTGCACCGAACGCAAATCCGCCAGTACTTCGAACAATTCGTCGATGGTTTCGCCAATACCGAGCATGAGTCCTGCCTTCGTGACGACATGCGGGGCACGCTGTTTCACGCGGTCCAGCAGATCGAGACTGCGACGATATTCTGCACGACCACGAGCAACGCGGTACAGCCGCGGCACCGTTTCCATGTTGTGGTTGAACACGTCCGGGCTGACATCGGTGACGCGGTCGATGGCCGCGTTATTCCCCATGAAGTCGGGCGTTAGCACTTCAACCGCAGCTTGCGGCAATCGTTCACGCACTGCCAACACACAACGTGCAAAATGATCGGCTCCACCGTCGGGCAAGTCGTCGCGCGTGACTGAAGTAATGACGACGTGTTTTAGTCCCAAACGCACACACGCCTCGGCGACTCGCGAGGGTTCGTCGTCCTCGATATGCAGCGGTTCGCCCTTGGGGACCGAGCAGAAACTGCACGGCCGTGTGCAGACGTTCCCAAGGATCATGAATGTAGCGGTGCGGCGAGACCAGCATTCGGGGCGGTTCGGGCAGCGTGCGTTCTCGCACACGGTTTCGAGCTTCAAGTCGGTGAGGAGATTCTGCGTGAAGGCGTTGCCATTCCCGGTGGGAAGCGGTCGCTTCAGCCACGACGGCAATCGTCCACCGGTGCGTTCTGGGTGTGGACTTGGTAGAGCATCAAGGACGGTGAGCGGCAGCATGTCGTACGCGTTGGTGAAGCGCTCCAGGGTGTGTGTGGAACACTGACGTTCTATCGAAACCGAATCGGCTCGCGATGAGTTCGAGGAGTCGCTGACGCACGCCGGTCACGCGAACGCGGTGCGACGATTCGCGTGCCAGCGATGTCATTGGTTGCGTGGCACCATCGCAGCGCACGTCGCGGAAGAGTTCCAGATCGGGGTCGGCATTTACGACCATGCCGAAGCAGGTCACGTTGTCGCGGATCGCCACGCCGATGTGTACCAACCGCCTGCCGTTCACGCGAACGCCAGGGTGATCGGGGTCGATTTCGCCTGTCACGCCGAACTCGCGGAGCAATTCGATCGCGACGCCCTGAAGCTGGTCGAGGTATGCGCCTGCGGTTAATCCGTGAGCGTCGAGTGCCAACATCGGGTAGCACGCGACCTGCCCGGGGACGTGCAACATGACGCCCCCGCCCCGGCTCACCCAACGCGGCGACCAACCGCGAGCGTTCAGGTCTTCGGGGTTTGGGCGAATGTGTGAACGGCTTCCTTCTCTGCCGATGGTGATGCCAGTGGGGTGATCGCAAAGGATCAAGGCGGCGGTGGTTCGGTCGCCGCTGATGTCGTATATCAGCCGGCGTTGAAAGGCGAGGAGAGCATCGAACGCGACGGTGCCGAGCAGGTACGCGGATAGCGCCCGAGTTGGCTTCTGCGATTCGGCTGTGGGGGGCGTGTCCGTCACCGCGGGCCTTTGAAATCTTGAATGTAGTAGGCACACCCCGTGTGCCGTTCTTGATTGCGTTTCTCGTGTTCAGAAACGGCACACCACGTGTGCCTCCGACATTGTCGAGTGTGATCCATCTCTTCCAATGGTAGTTTAGCACGCATGCCCGCAGACACCCAGACGAACTCGGCGCGCGCCAAAGTCGCGAAACTTTTCCAGTCGCCGTGGTTTCTGGCGCTGCTCGTGACGATGGTGAACGCGGTCAAACCCGTTCTCATCGACGACACCGCCTACCTCACTTACGCCAGGCACATCAGCGAAAAGCCGCTCGATCCTTACGGCTTCAGGATGTTCTGGTGGACCGTGCCCAGCCCCGCGATGTCGGTCCTGGTGCCGCCAGTGCTGCCGTATTGGTTGGCGATCAACATCGCAATCTTCGGCGAACATCCCTGGTTGCTGAAACTCTGGCTGTATCCGCTCCTGTTTGCGTTGGCGTGGTCGGTGCGTGATTTGCTGCGACGCTTCGCACGCGGAACTGAAACGCGAATGTTGCCATTGCTGATGCTGTCGCCGGCCGTGCTGCCGACCGTGAATCTCATGCTCGATGTGCCCGCCTTGGCGCTCGGGCTTTCGGCCGTGGCTGTGTTTATGCGGGCAGCGGATCGCGGATCGTGGCGACTTGCCCTCACTGCGGGACTGCTCGCCGCACTCGCGATGCAGACGAAGTACACGGCCCTGCTCATTCCGCCTGCGGTTCTGTGGTATGGCCTCACGCACCGTCGAATCTGGCTGGCTGTTTTCGCTGTGGGAATTGCTGCAAGTGGCTTCGTCGCCTGGGAATTATTTCTGGTCGAGAAATATTACCTCTCGCACTTTTTGCATCACGCACTTGTTCGCGAAACAATCCCCGAGCCAGGTGAATCACTACTCGAAGCGTTTCTCCGAGAAAAGTCCGATCTTGGACCGCCGCTCGCGGGTCATCTCGGTTGTCTCGGAATCGGAGTCGGGTTGGTCATGGCCGCAGTGGTTGGCGTGCGACAGCGAACTCTTGTTGCTGCAGCGACGGTCTGGCTTTGTGGCTTTGTGACGATCGTTTTGTTTCCCCCGGAGCGAATCGGCAACATCGCACCGACGTTCTGGCAGTCGGCCGGTTGGATCTATCTGTTCGGGCTTGTGCTGTGCGCGAACATACTGGTGCGTCGGTTCGGGAAGGGACTGCGCATCCGGTGGAATGCCGATACCGCATTCCTGGTCGGCTGGGTGCTGATCGAAGTTGCCGGTTATTTCGTGCTGACTCCGTTTGGTGCGGCTCGCCGCGTGATCGCGCTCACCATCGTTGGCGGTCTGCTCACCGCTTGCGTGGTGAGTCGAGTTGAACGTATCCGCCCGCATCGCCGACCGCCCGGCTGGGTCTTCGGCTTCGGAATCGCGGCGGGTTTTGCAGTCACCGCATTGGACACGTTCGATGCCTACCCGGAAAAGGTGTGCGCCGAACGTGCGGCGAGTTTCATTCCAGAACGCCCGTCTGGGTCGAAAGTGTGGTCGGTGGGCCACTGGGGTTTCCAGTATTACTGCGAGCGGGCGGGGATGACGTTGACGATTCCGGCTCGGACGATCATGAAACCGGGTGATATTCTTGTGTTGCCGATCTATCCGAACCACGAAGAACTCTTTCGCCCGCACGCGGGTGAGGTGATCTTGCCCCCGAGTTCCGTGGTGGAACCGATTGCGGAAGTGGTGTGGGACGACGCGATTAGCGGCCAGACGATCCCGAGCTTTTACTGTGGAGCAAGCCCCATCGTTGGGCGAACCCACCCTCGGCTACGGGTGATGGTTTACCGCGTGACGAGCGAATGGGGCGTGCCGAGGAATTGATGCCCCCAGAAGGGTCATGCATCGTTCGGGTCGAGGGGCTTCGATGCGTCGAGCAATAAACCGCAGCAGGCTGCGCACAAGTATGAAGTCGCACCGACCGCAAACACTGCTTCCCAACCACCGAGCATCTTCACCTCGGTGAGCAGGATCGGCGACAACGCAGCACCGAAGTTTCCCAGCATGTTCCCGAAGCCGAGCGCCGCACCCACGTTCTTCCCGCCCACATCCTGAGCGAACGCCCATACCGACGGCAGGCCGGTGTCCTGAAACATCGCCATCAGCCCCAGTGCTGCAATCGCGATTCCCAACGCTGGCGATGTGCTCACGGTCAAGCACATCAGGGCGCAGCCCGTCATCATCGTAGCGATCGGCACACTGCGACCCCAACGCTGGCCGAGCTTCCGACGAACGAAGTCGCTCACGATTCCGCCAAGGAACATGCCGATACAGCCCACGAACAGAATCTGAGATTGAATGCCCCCAACGCTCTCGAACGCCACCCCGCGATCCTGGAGGTAGGCCGGCAACAGCGTGATGAGAATGGCCCACGGGATGTTGTTGCAGAACTGAAGCCCTCCGAAAAACCACATTCGCCGACTGCGACCCAACACCGCAAGTTGCTGGAAGAATGGTCGCGGCGGACCGGCTGGTTGGGTCGTCATTGGCCTCGCGTGCCCGTCGTCGGGTTGCCGGCTTGCTTCAACAGGCGGCCAATCCCGAACGACGAGCCAGAAGATTCCGGCCACCGCGACCCCGCACACGCCGTACACCAGGAACACCCCTCGCCAGTGAATTCCCGCTTCTCCGGCGGCGGTGCCAAGGACTGTCATCCCGATCAGGGCAACCGCGAGCCATCCAGTCAGTTTGGGAGCCATCGCACCGCCGATTCGCCCGCCAAGCGCCACGGCCGAGCTGAATTTCGCGCGTTCATCGGGTCGTGCCCAGCGCTTCACCAATCCGGCCGCAGCGGGATAAGCACCAGCTTCCGTGAACCCGAGTAGAAAACGCACAATGAGGAGTGCCCCGAACGATTCGACCAAACCCGTCGCGGCTGTCACCAGTGACCACGCCGCGATCGAAAGCGACAGTACAAGCCGCGGTCCGTAGCGGTCGGCCATCGCGCCGATGGGAATCTGGAACAACGCATACGTGAAGAAAAACGCGCCAAGTATGCGGGCTCGTTCGCGTTCGTTCAACCCGAGGTCGATCTGGATCGGGCCAATTAGCGTCGAGAAGCAGACACGGTCGATGTACATCAGCATGGACGCCAGCGCCGTGACAGCAACGATTAGATAACGTTTCGACATGGGTAGTTGAATTTGCGACGCGAGGCGGAGCGCGCCGGTGGTGGTAGGTTCGCGTTCCGCTTCGCGTCGTCAGGCGGGTAACACTTCGGAGAAGAATCTTAGCCAGTTGCCGTGCATCACGGCTTCCACGTCCGATGTCGAGTAGCCACGTTTGGAGAGCAACTCCGGAATCTTATGAAGGTCCGCGATGGTGTTCAGATCCGTCGGCGTTTGTTCGTAGCCGTAACCACCGTCGAGGTCCGAACCGATCCCGACGTTCTTCGCATTTCCCGCAAGCTGGCAAATGTGGTCGATGTTTTCGACCACATTGAGTAGCGTCACTTCGGGTGTGCTCACGCCGCGAACCCAGCCGGGTTGCAGCATTGCCACATCAAGCGACATCCCGATCACGCCCTTCCGTTCAATCACGAAGCTGATCTGCGCATCGGAGAACTGCCGCTGCCAGTCGCAGAACTTGCGAGCATTCTGGTGACTTGCTAACACGCGACCGTTGAAGCGATCCGCAACCTGCCAGAACGACGGGTCCGAGAGGTGCGTGAGATCCAACGCGATGCCGAGATCCTCGATGTTCCGCAGAAGGGGCACCGCATCGGCCGACAGTCCGACCTCGCTCCGCGTGCCGCCGCCGTAACGATTCGCGCCGTAGTGAGTCAGTCCGATCGCTCGCAGGCCGAGTTCGTACCACTCGCGAATGTTGTCGGGATGCAGCACGGCATCGGCGCATTCCATGCTCAGAACATAGCCGAACGGCGTGTGCCGGGGGTTGGTTTGGAAGTCAATCGCGTGCTGCTGCAACTCACCACGTGTGCGGATGTTTCGCATCCAGCCTGATTTCTCCATCGCCCGATAGTAATTCACATGGCTCATCGCCACGGCGTAGCACGCTTCTGTTGTCGTGCAACCGAATGGGTGGTTAATCTGCTGTTCGACCCGTGCGAACAGCGTGCCGACGCCCATGCCGATGCCGCCCTTGCGGAGCTCCGGAAAGCTGACGGTGCCTGTGCCGCGTCCGTGGTCGGTCAGTTTGAGGATGCGTTCCTGTGCCCGAATCTCGGCGAGGTCCATGCGAAGGTCGCGGTTCCAGTCGACGGCGTTGAACGCGAGGTCGAGGTGTGCGTCGAAGATCAGCACAGCCAGTTCTCCGGGGTGTGCATCGAAGTGTACCAAGTTCACGAGTGCGTCGCACGGGCTAAGTGAGTCGAACCCAACACCGCTACGAATAAGTATAATGCCGCGAGCCGGCGACTTCCCTTTCCCACCGCCGAACTTACCAAACGGAGCCAACGCGATGCACGCAGCCTCTCGTCGATTCGCCCTGATCGCCTTTGCGATACTTACAGCCGCCGTGGTTGTTGGTGTTCCTGGCACCGCAGCAGCACCCGCCGAGGAAGTGAAACCGATTCGCGCTCTGCTCGTGATCGGCGGTTGCTGCCACGATTACAAGAAGCAGCAAGACCTGCTCATGAAGGGCATCTCGGCACGGGCGAACGTGCAATGGGCCGTGTCGTATAACCCCGACACCACGACCAAGCATCTCAATCCGATCTACGAGAAGGAAGATTGGGCGAAGGGTTTCGATGTGATCCTGCACGATGAATGCTCGTCGGACGTGAAAGACCCCAAGATCGTCGAACGCATCCTGAAGCCACACCGCGAAGGATTGCCGGCGGTTCTGGTTCACTGCGGGATGCACTGCTACCGCACGGAAGGCTTCCCGAAGACGACGCCGTGGTTCGAGTTCACCGGACTCGCCAGCACCGGTCACGGTCCCCAGGCTCCGATCGAGATCAGGTACATCGACAAGGAAAGCACGATCACGAAGGGCTTGGAGGGGTGGAAGACGGTCAACGAAGAACTTTACAACAACATCACTGGAAAGTTGCTGGAAACGGCTCAACCAGTCGCGAAGGGCAAGCAGACGTTCAAGACCAAGGACGGCACCGAGAAGGTGGAAGAAGCAGTCGTGGCGTGGACGAACACCTTCAACGGCAAGACAAAGGTTTTTGCCACGACGCTCGGCCACAACAACGACACAGTCGGCGACGCTCGCTATCTCGATCTGGTGACGCGCGGCTTGCTGTGGTCAGTCGGGAAGCTCGACGAAGCCCACTTGAAGCCCGCGAAGAAAGTGATGATCGACGAGAAGTGATAACCCAACAATCGCTACGCCGCAAGCGGCCGCTTGCGGCGTAGCAATTTGCCGTGCCGAGAGCACGGGGCTCTCGGCACAACTTGTTCGCTAATACTCAACGACCGACGCCGGTGAAGTCCACATCCACCCGTTCGCCAGCACGGAACGGCACCTTTTGCGTGAACGTCTCCGTCTGACCATTCCGAACGATCTCTGCTCGCATCAGATAAGCGAAGTCCCGACCGGCGGGCAGCGGTGGAGTGCTGAACCGACGCACAGGGTCGTTCGACGGACTCTTGCGATCATCGACGAACAGTGTCGCTCCTGCTGGCAGTTTCACCGTGATCGTGGCACGGTCGGGAACTCCCGTCGGCTCGGTTGGCGTCGGCACGATGCTTGGCAGTGCCGGGGTTGGCGTCGGAGTCGGCTGAGTCGCGTTCCCGTTCGAGGGGTTCGAGGTTGGCGTTGCGACGACTGCTGTTCCACCGCCGCCGGTCGTCTTCTCGGGGGAAATCTTCTCCGGAGCGCTGGCCTTCGCGGTCAGGTCTGTGAACTCGATGCTGAGACTCGCACCGGCTCGCACGGCAACCTTCTTGGTCACGCTGAGCAGTTCGCCGTCGCGTTCATACTCGACACGGAAGTGATACGTGAACTCCTGGCCCATCGGCAGTTCTGGAGACACGAACTTTCGTTCAGCGCCGACGAGCGTGAGTGCCTTGGATTCGGCAAACAGGCGGGCATCGACCGGCAACCGAACGATCACCGTTGCCCGAGCAGAGCCTCCGTTCGACACGAGGGCCGTGCCTGTCCCCGCCTGTCGGAATCCCGTGTTCTGCGGGCTTGGTGCAGGCTCGGTCGGAGCGTAGGGAATCGTCGCGGGAGGAATCATCGGTGGGGGAATCATCCCAGGCATGCCAGGCATTCCCGGACCCGATTCGAACACCGGTGCCGGAGCTGGCCAAGCCATTCCACCCTGACACGAAAGGCCACCGTTGATGATCGGCGTGTACGCCACCGCAGGGCCGCCAAAGCAAGAGTACGACGACGCTCCGAAGCACGAGTAGCCCACCGATGAGCCACAGCAGCCGTAGCCGGAACCCGACCCCGAGCAGCCATAACCGCTTCCGCCTGAGCCGTTGCAACCGTTGCAACTCCCGTTGGACCCAGCGGGTGCGAACCACTTGCGAATCCGACTCCCAAAGCTGCTGCTCGATCCATTGCAGCCGTTGCAGCCGTTCGAGGCAGAACTGGAACCCGTGCATCCATTGCAGTTGGAAGCTGCGGACGAACTCGAGCAGCCGCCTCCGTAGCAACTGTAGCGCGGAGCGTAGTTGCCGTAACAGTTGCCATTGCAGGAAGAACCCGAACAACTGTTCCCACCAGAGAACAGGTTCGAGAACAGCCCGTTAAACTCGGCACCATCGGGTGCGGTTGTCATCGCGGTCATCAAGACGAGGCTATACATGGTGAAGCACCGGAATCCGGGTGGTTTACGCAGGTTGTGTTGTGAACATAATCTGGGCTGGGGGAGTGGTCAAAACGACTTGATGAAAAGATTACACTGTCAGCGAAGGGCGCGAGGTCGGCTCCCGTGCGACACAACTTCCGGGTATAATCCGCAAGATCGGGCAGAAATGGACTCAAGTCAGAACTAACCACAGAGGCACAGAGACACAGAGAAAACCGAGAAAGTCCGTTCGTTGAAGATTGATTTCTTTTGCTTTCTCTGTGTCTCTGTGCCTCTGTGGTTGGTCTGGTTTTATGTGGAGCTTTACATGCCGCTTCGGAACCTGGTTTGGATGCTCATTGTTCCGGGGCTTGTCGGCATCGGCATGGCCATCGGGTACAGTGCTCCGGCACCGGACCAGGACTACCAACTCCTCCGGCAGTTCGTCGAGGTGATGGCCGAGGTCGATGCGAATTACGTTCGCGAACTCACTCCCGAAGAGAAGCAAAAGTTCGTTGAGGATGCGATCAGCGGCGGCTTGCGGAAACTCGATCCGCACTCGGTGTATCTGAACGACAAGCAACTCAAAGAGTTCGACACCGAGACGGAAGGCAGTTTCGACGGCGTCGGCATTTTGCTCGGCCAGGACGAGAAGACCAAGCGGTTGAAGCTCGCGTCGCCGTTCGCGGGCGGCTCCGCTTACGAGGCGGGGTTGATCGCCAACGACATCATCCTGAAGATCGGCGACACCGACACCAAAGACATGACCGGCGAGCAGGCGAGCAAGCTCATCAAGGGCGAACGCGGCACGAAGGTCACGCTCACGATTGGTCGCGGCGACAAGGAGTTTCCGGTTGAGCTGACGCGGGCACGGATCGCAATGCATCCGGTTTCCGGCGTCTCGCGACGAGCCGACGACCCGATCAAATGGAACTGGTTCGTTGATCCGAAAGACAAGATCGCGCTGATTCGGATCTCGTCCTTCAGTGGGCTGACCACGAAGGAAGTCGAAGAAGCGATGAAGGAAATCGAAGCTGGCGGGGCACGCGGGTTGATTCTCGACTTGCGAGACAACCCAGGCGGCCTGCTCGAAGAAGCGACGAAACTCGCCGACCTGTTCCTGACCGAAGGCAAGATCGTGACAACGAAGGACCGTCGCGGCGGCGAGAAGACATCCTCCGCACGCGGAGCCGGCACGATCTTTCTTCCCGCGGAGCAGAAGCCGATGGTCGTGCTTGTGAATCGCGACAGTGCGAGTGCGAGCGAGATTGTCGCGGCTGCCCTGCAAGACAACAATCGGGCCATCGTCGTCGGCGAACGAACCTACGGCAAGGGCAGCGTTCAGAGTGTGTTCCGTCTCGCTCCGGATCAGAAGACCGCAGTGAAACTGACGACGCAAACATGGTGGCGACCGAACGGCAAAAACATGGACAAGGCGTGGGCCGAGAAGCAGAAACTCGACGAATGGGGCGTCACTCCCAACGAAGGTATGACGGTTACGTTCACCGATCCGGAGTATCTTCGGTTCCGCGTCGAGTTGCAGAAGCAGGATTTCGTCGCGGGGAAGCCTGATGTCGTCGGCCCGAATCCGCCGCCACCGCCACCGATCCTGGGTCGCGATGGCAAGCCCTTGGTGGACGAGAGCAAGCCGTTCGATGATCGCCAACTAAACAAGGCTCTCGACTACCTCCGCAAGAAGCTCTCCGGCGTCGGCGCCGCTCCGCGTCGCGAAGGTGTGTTGCCGGCGCGGGTGCCAGCATGATGTCCCTGAATGTGTTGTTCGAAGATCACCATCTCTTGGTGGTGAACAAGCCGGCTCCGCTACTGACACAGGCGCCTCCCGGAATCCCCAATCTGGAGGCGCTGGCGAAGGAATACATCAAGGCGAAGTACGCGAAGCCTGCGGGCGTGTACCTTGGCGTGCCGCATCGCCTCGACCGACCCGTGAGCGGTGTCGTCTGCTTCGCTCGCAACACGAAGGCTGCGCAACGAGTTCACACACAGTTCGAGCACCACAAGGTTCGGAAGGTGTATTGGGCGCTTGTCGAAGGCGAGATCGCGCCCGATGCGGGTGTGTGGGATAACTGGATTCGGAAGGTGCCGGACGAAGCAAAAGTTGAGCCGGCGAAAGAAGGCGACGTTGGTGCGAAGTTGGCGATGCTCGAATATCGCGTGGTGCAGAAGTTCGCGGGGCACACGTTGGTCGAACTCTGCCCGCTGACCGGCCGAATGCATCAACTGCGAGTTCAGTCGGCGTGGCGAGGGCACCCCGTTCTCGGCGACGACGCCTACGGTAGTACACGAGTGTTCGGCCCACCCGCGGAGTTGCCTCGTGATCGCGTGATCGCGCTGCACGCGCGGAAGTTGACGATCACGCACCCATTCACGAAGCAAGAACTGACGTGGGTTGCGGCACTGCCCGCGTATTGGGGGATTGCAGAGCCCGCGTAGCGGTCGCCGCGTTGCGGCGACGACCAAATGCCGCCGCGTTGCGGCGACCGCAAAACACGGTCTGGGTCACTTCCCCTGATTCCAATAGATGCGCGCGTTGCCCGTCGCGCGACCCACCGCGATGATGTCGATCTTGCCATCGCCATCGAGGTCCGCAACGCACAGATCCTCGACCGCAACGCCGCCATCCTCCAAGATGAACCGCTCCCACTTCTCACCCTTGCCGTCGGTGTGCTTGTAGATTCGAACGCCGCGACGTTCCGTGAACTTGTCGCCGGCCTTCGCGTTGGGATCGTCACGCACGCCGATGATGAGTTCGTCGGTGCCATCACCGTCGAGGTCAGCGAACCACACGCCGTGCCCCCAGCGCAGTTGCTCGTCGATGACGTGTCGATCCCAGCCACTCAATTCGTTCTGTTTGCCCGTATACACCACGACTTGATTCCCGTGCCAGGGTTCGATTGTGGCAATAACCGCGTTGTCCTTGATGAGTGTTGATTTCACCTCACTCGCACCACGGTTGCCCTTCGGATTCGCTTGGTTGCCTTCGCCGATCTTGGAAGTTGTCCACGTGTTCCCCTGCCTCCAGAGCATATGCACGCCGTCATAACTCGTGACGAGAATCGGACTCAATCTTTTGGCTTCCGCAGTTGTGCCGGAGATCGGCGAAAAGTTATGTGTGACGTGCAACTCCTCGGAGAGAACCTGCGTCTTCCAGTTCTCGACCTTCTCCGGATCTTTGGCAGGCACCTTCAACGCAACGATTCGCACCGGGCGACCATCCACCCAGTTGCCCTTCGCGCTCGAATCGCGACCCATCAGCGGAACGTGAACGATCTCGGGTTTGCCGTCGCCGTCGATGTCGAAGACGCGAACGCGGTGAACCGTCGGTTCGTCGCAGGGCAGGGGGTGATACGTCCATTCGTCGTCGAGCGTCTTGCCGCGTTTCACCCAGCCGAGTTGAGCAGGGTTCGCGGTGTCGAACGGCTTCCACGCCGAACCGATGACGAACTCCGGTAAGCCGTCGCCGTCGATGTCGATGGCCGCGGCACATACGTTGTCGGGCTTCGTTTTGCCGTCGAGGATGACACGCTTCTTCCAGTCTGCGCCGGGCTTGCCGGGGTTCTGATACCAGACGAGTTTGTGCTGATCCACGACGACGATGTCGAGCTTCTTGTCGCCGTCCACATCGACGGTCAGCACGGCATAGCCGATCTTCAGGCCGGCGTCGATTTCCTGAGCTTTGAACTTGGGGAAGTCGGCCGCGTGTACGGCAACGGGCAGAGCCGCGATGAACGCAGCGAGAAGGAGTCGCCTGGGTTTGCCTCGGGGAGAAGCGGAACTGAACTGTGGATGTGGTAATTGCATTGTGCTGCTTGCGGCTTCGCACTTGGTGCGAAGCCGCAAGCAGCAAAGGGGAACTATCCTTCGACAACTTCTTCGGTCTCTTCCTTGTGGGCTGGTTCGTCGGTGACAACCGGTGCGTGCTCATCGTGACCTTCGCCGAACACCAGCAACAGCGGAGCTGCCACGAAGATCGAACTGTAGGTTCCGACTAACACGCCCATCACCATCACGAACGCGAACAGGTGAACGCCCTCGCCACCGAACGCATACAGCACGATCGACACCAGGAACACCGTCGTCGCCGTCAGGATCGTTCGGCTCAACGTCTGGTTTACGCTGTCGTTGATCATCTGCGGAATCAGCTTCGGATTCTTGCCTCGGACTTCGCGGATTCGGTCGAACACTACAATCGTGTCGCTCACCGAATACCCCACGAGAGTGAGCAAAGCCGCCACCGTGACGAGGTCGATCTTGAAGTCCTCAAGCCCCAGGAAACTGGTCCCCGGTATGAGGTGCAGATAGTGACACGCTGCAATTGCACCGAGCGTGAAGCACAGATCGTGGATCAGGCACAGCACGGCGGCCAGCCCGAACGTCCAGTTACCGAACCGGAACCAGAGGTACAGCAGAATCGCTATCCAACTCAGCGCGATGGCCCAGAAAGCCTTCGTGCGGGTCTCCTTCGCGAGCTGACTGTCGAACACCTCGAGCCGCTCCGGTTCTGGAGCAGACTCGAACGATTGTTTCGTCTCGGCAAGGATCTTCGACAACGTCGCGAGTTGTGACTTCTTCTCGGGGTCAGCGTCCGGAGCCTTGAGTTTCGCGAGAGCCGGGTTGTTCGAGACATCCACGGTCATCTTCGTGAAGCGGCCAGCCTCTTCGGTGTTTCTGTCGCCGTTGATCGAGAACGTGTCGCCCTCGCCGCTGGCTCCGACCTTCTTGAACTCGCGGCTCAGCAGTTCCTGCACATACGCCCGCGAAGTCGGCTGCGAGAACGTCAACTCGACTTTCGATCCCTTGATCTCGACGCCCATGGTCGCCCCGGCCATGAGCGACTTCCCGTCCTCGGACCGGAGCAGGCGGTCGAGCGTCGCACGGACCAGTTCGGGCTGCCGTTCCGTCGTGCGGATTGTGAAATACTTGCTCTTGCCGTCGGGGTAGCTCGTGCCCGAGAGGAACATCTGCTCCACAGACCAGTCCGGCAACTCCTTCGCACGGCGCACGACGTCCTGTTCCATCTCCTTGTCCGTGTTGCCTTCCGGCTTGTGACTGAGCGTGACCGTGGTGGTCGAGTTATCCGCGTACTTGATCGTGTAGACGAACGTATTCGCGGTCGCGCTTCCGCCAGCGGTTTGATTTTCCCATTGGGCGCTGGTCGCAGTGAGTTGCTTCTTCTGGTTCGCTTCGCCGAGCAATTCGCGGAACCCTGGCTTCCCGTCGGAAGTCGTCGTGAGGCCGCGCTCCTCACCGTCGCGGAGCTTGCCAGCGAACACGGTGCCACCGCGGAAGTCCACGTTCAAGCCTGCTTCGCCACGCAGCACAAAGAGCGCCAATCCGAGCAGCGAGCTGACAGCCGTGATCCCGAAGAACAGATAGCGATGCTTCATCGGGTGGAAGTTCGGCTTCTCGAACAGTTTCATCATCTTCAGTTCCGTCAGCCACTTCATGTGCTGCCAGAAGTCGAACATCAGTCTGGTGACGTAGAGCGACGTGAAGAGACTGATTACGAGACCAACCGTGAGGCTGATCGCGAATCCCTTCAGATTGTCGTTACCAAAGGTGTACAGCACGATAGCGGTGAAGATACTCGTCATGTGCGTGTCGATAATCGTCGGGAACGCACGATCGTAGCCGTTGCGGATGGCCGTGATGAGGTTCGCCCCCTTGTTGCGTTCCTCACGGAGCCGTTCGTAAATCAGCACGTTCGCATCGACTGCCATACCAAGCGTGAGCACCAACCCCGCGAGTCCAGGCAGCGTGAACGCAGCGTTCACGGCGACCATGAACCCGATCGTCAGCAGCAAGTTGGCGAACAACGCGATGCACGCGACCACACCGGCGAACCGGTAGTAGACGATCATGAACGCCAGCACCGCCACGAACGCCAACCCGACCGCGATCGTTCCCTTTTGAATCGTGTCGCGGCCGAGCGTTGGTCCGATGGTGTTTTCGCTAACCGGCTTCTCTCGCAGTTCGGCGCTCAAGGCACCGCTTCGCAGAATGTAAACTTGGCGTTCGACGGTCTTGCGGTCGAACCGTCCGGTGATCTGTCCGTGACTCGTGATCTCCGACTGAATGGTTGCTGCCGACACGACGCGATCATCGAGGAGAACCGTGAGCAGTCGGGTGTTGCTGCCCGATGGCTTGTTTCGGCGGGTGATCTTGCCGAAGACCTGTGCCCCGGCCGAGTTAAAGTTGAACTCGACGCAAGGGGTGAACGTCTTGGAGTCGGTTCCGGTCGAAGCTGTCAGCGTGATGTCGCCACCAACTCGCACGGAGTCTTCGGGCGAAACGCGAGTCAGCACGAAGTACTCGTACTTCTTCGAGTCGATGATCTTGGCGATTTCTGCTTCCGTTTTCCCTTCACGCAGCAGCCGTTCGCGTTCGGCTTCTTCTCGGGCGAGCTGGTCGCGGTTGGTGCAAAAGCGGCTGTAAAGCACTTCCGTCGCGACCGCGTTGTCGTTGACGATGCCGTGACCCGGCCCGATGAGGAATGTCTTTCCGGCGGCGCGAGCATCAGCCGCTGCCTTCCACAACCCAATTGGCGACTCGTTCGCGTTGCTGAGGCCAAGGTCGGCGCGATACTCAGGCCCAATTTCGGCCCACACGTAGCGAACCTTCGCTGTCGAACCGTTGATCGAGACGTTGAATTCTTCTTTCGGTCCGGGAGGAGCTTTCCCTTCGCGAGCAAGCGAAGCCAGCACCTCGGGCGATTCCGAATCCACCGCAGCGCGAGCGGCGGCGATGCCCTCGGAGTCGTCAGCCCCGTTCGCGAGGATGCGGAACTCCAACACGCCCATCTGCGAGATGAGCCGCTTCGTTTCTTCGATTTCCTCGGCGGTCAGGTTTTCCTTGCCGCTGCTGGCACCACCAGTCGGGAGGATGATCTCGAGCCGACGATCACCGAGAGGCCGAACGGTGACGTTCTTGATGTCGGTGGGGTCGATTCGTCGCTTGATTTGCGCGGCGAGCTGATTCATTTCCTCCTGGGTCAACCCCGCGAGGGCCGAATCGGATTGCTTGGGGTCTTTGGCTCCGCCCTCGCCGAGCGCCTCTTTGCGCTGCTTGGTGCGTTCGAGGTTGATCTCATAGACGAGAATAGTCCCGCCCGCGAGATCGATGCCGAGCTTATATTTGTCGATCCGCACTGCGAACAGACCGGCCAACAGGCACGGAATGAGGCAGATCAGGAGTCCGCGGAGATAGTTCCGTTGCATGGTGTTCCATTCCTGTCCGGGTTCGTTCCGCTGCGTGTCGCGGTGAAACGAGTTCCGGGTCTTGATTCCGCAATCCGAATTCCGCACCCCGCATTACTTCGCCGTGGCCTCAGCTTCGTCGGTGCCAATCACCTGAACGATCACATTTCGTTTGATTCGCAGCCGCGAATCCTCGGACTTGATGACGACCTCGTCTTCGCCGTCTTTCGCCGACACGATGGTTCCGATGATTCCGGCGTTGGTCAGCACTTTGGCTCCACGCTTCAGCGTGGCGATCAGTTGTTCCTGTTCTTTCTTCTGCCGTCGGCTCATTGGAAGAATGACGACGACCCAGAACAACAGCATCAGCCCGATCACGAAGAACATGAACATTGGGCTGTTTGGTCCGCCCTGCGGTCCCTGGGCTGGTGGCTCTGCTGGCGCTTGTGCGAACAGGGTGGATGTCATCGTGTGAGCCGTGTGGCGAGCGGTGACCGCAAGGTCGCCTGTACTTCCCGGCACACCGGCGACCTTACGGTCGCCGCTCGCCAGGCCGGAATAATCGGAAATTTCAATCTAGGAAGCCGTGTTCCAGCGGGCAAGACAACCAGCGTGGAACGCCTCGAAGCGTCCCTCAGTGATCGCCTGTCGAGCTTCTCGCATCAACCGTAAGTAGAACGCGACGTTATGCAGACTCAGGAGCGTCGGACCGAGCATTTCTTCCGCCGAGAAGAGATGATGCAGGTACGCTCGCGAGTAGTTCGCACAACAGTAACAGCCGCAACCGGACTCCACCGGAGTCGAATCTCGCCGATGCTTTGCGTTCCGCAATCGGATGGGTCCGTCTGCCGTGAATGCGAGCGCATTGCGACCATTGCGGGTCGGCATCACGCAATCGAACATATCAATGCCCGACGCCACGCCCGCGAGCAGGTCTTGCGGCCGGCCCACCCCCATCAGATAGCGGGGCTTCCCTTCCGGAAGTAACGCCGCACAGGCTGGCAGCGCTGCGTGCATTGCTTCGGGCGCTTCGCCGACGCTGAAGCCGCCAAGAGCGTAGCCTGGAAAGTCCATCGCAACCAACTCTGTGGCGCACGTCGCCCGCAGGTTGATGTCGAGGCCGCCCTGCACGATCGCGAACAGCACTTGATCCGTGCGTGTGTGGTGGGCTTTGCAGCGAGCAGCCCAGTGAATCGTGCGATCGACGGCGGCACGCACTTTTGCGGGCGTCGTTTCCTTGAGGGAAGGGCACTCGTCGAGAACCATCGCGATATCGGAGCCGAGGTTCTGCTGGATTTCAACTGCCCGTTCTGGCGTGAGTTCCAGCGGTGAGCCGTCGATGTGACTGCGAAACTTTGCTCCTTCGTCGGTGATCTTCACCTGCGTGGCGAGGCTGAACACCTGGAATCCGCCGGAGTCCGTAAGGATCGGGCCGGGCCAGTTCATGAACTTGTGCAGGCCGCCGAGGTCGCGGATGAGTTCGTCACCCGGTCGCAGCGCGAGGTGGTAGGTGTTGCCGAGGATGATCTGAGCCCCTGCATCGCGGACCATCTCGGGAGTCAGTCCCTTGACGGTGCCCTGCGTGCCGACCGGCATAAAAACGGGCGTTTCGATTGGTCCGTGCGTGGTCGTGACCAAACCCGCTCGGGCTGCTCCGTTGGTTGCTTGAAGTTGAAACGCGAACGCCATGCGAACCCCGAAACGAGTTTAGCCGCGACGCGAAGGGGAGCGCGAGCACATTCTCGCTCCCCTTCGCATCGCGGCTAAACGTGAACCTCGAAACTCAGTCGCCGCGCAGTTTCAGATTGTGCGACACCAACCGTTCGCGAACTTCCGTCAGCGAGGTCATGCCAAAGTTCTTCGCTTCGAGCAGTTCGTCGGCGGTACGCTGGACCAACTCGCCGAGTGTCGTGATGTTCAGTCGATTCATGCACTTGCGAGCGCGAACCGACAGATTCAAATCGCTAACCGGCTTGTTGAGCGTGGCCTGCTCTTCGGGGCTGAGGTTCTGCTGCGGGCGGTAGCGGAACTCGTACTGCTGACCCTGATCGAGTGATTGCCCGATGCGAAGTTGCTTCGCGTTCATGATGATCTTGATCTCTTCGAGCGACGTTTCGCCGAAGTTCTTGCTCGCCAGCAGTTGCGATTCCGTCACTCGCGTCAGGTCGCCGAGCGTGCGAATGTTCATCCGCTTCAGGCAATTCCGGCTCCGCACCGATAACTCGAAGTCCGTGATCGGCACTTCCATCACACGCTGAAACGCTTCGCTGTGCTGTTCGTCTTCCGGGCTGTACTCCTGCGTCTGCGAGGCTTCGGCGTCCTTGACGAAGAGTTTCGCACGCTCATCGCGTGGGTCGGCTTTGTGGAGCCGACGGAAGCACTCGGTCGCCTTGTCGTACTGGCCGTGGTCTTCGTAGAGGATACCGAGGTTGTACAGCACGCCCTTGCCGACCGGCGGGTACTTCAGGCACTTCTCGTAGTAACCGATGGCCTCGTGGTCGTTCCCTTGAAGGTCGTTCAGGAACGCGAGCCGGAACAGCGCTCCCGCATGTCGGGGATCAACTTCGACCGACTTGGTGTAAGATTTCGCGGCGCGGAGTGCGTCGCCCTCGGCTTCAGCTACCGCGCCTTCCTGGTAGTAAAACTCCGCGTTGTGCGCTGCTGCGTCCTTGAGCTTCGCCAGAATCGCCTTGGCTTCACTGAGATGCTTCTGAAGGCGAAGCACGCCCGACTTCTGGAGTTGCGTGAGTTGCGGAGCGTACCCGCTCTTCTCGGCTTTATCGAACGACTTCAATGCGACATCGAGGTGATCGGTGTTGTCGCCGTCATCGTCGGCGTAGGGCTTGGCTTGACCGATGTAGGTGTGAGCCATGCCGAGGTAGAACGCGGCGAGCGGGCCTTCCGCCTTGTTCAGATGCTCGACGGCAGTCCGAATCTGACCGAGGAAGTAGAACGCGATGCCGAGTTTCAGGTGAATCTTTTTTTGCTGGGGAGCGGCAGCAACCGCCAACCGCTTTTGAAGAATGTCGGTGATTTCCCGCATGGCGCGGATCTGGGCGCCACCCTGGGCTAGCCCTTCGCGAAGTCGGGACACCATCCCGCCTTCAAAGTCTTCACGCTCAACGAGAAGTGCCCGCAAGTCAATCAGAGGTTCCGTCACGGGTCTCTCCCAGAACCGACACAGCTCCAACACCGCAGGGGGTGTGAGTCGTGGAGGCTCTCAAAAAAACAGCGGCCGGTTCTTGCCGCGCGTCGGCAGATCGCGCGAGAGCCGGCCATGCAAGGTGCATGCCGAAGAGCTTTATTGTAGACAAATGACCGTCTCGCTGGCAACCCCTGTGGGCTTCGCCGATAAATTCGAAGCACGAAGGACGAAGCACGAAAGAAAACACTGCGGTGGTGTGTGGTAATGGTATCAGGCGTTGTGTTCGTTTACCCAGCCTGCTGATGCAGGCGGTTCGACCAATCACCCGGCGACCGCCTGCGTCAGCAGGCTGGGTTGCCTGAGCTTTCGCGCGTCGAATTTCGAATTTGATTGCTTGCGATCGCGTGGGGTCGTGGTTGACGGAATCGTATCCGCAGAGCATGATTGAGGAAAGTTCCACCGCGTCCGCCTACCGATCAGCCGATGCTCATCACGCTCACCGTCACAAGCGGACCGCTCAATGGTCGAACATTCACGTTCGAGGGGCACGACGTTTTCCTAGTTGGACGGTCGCCGAACGCACACGCACGCTTCCCCGAAGACGACCCGTTTTTCTCGCGTGTCCACTTCCTGATTGAAGTAAACCCGCCGCGTTGCCGCCTCACGGATATGGGTAGCCGTAACGGCACCTTCGTGAATGGGAAGAAGGTTGAGGTTGTCGATCTCGACGACAACGACGAGATCCGGGCGGGGCACACTCGCATCACGGTTCGCGTCGAGCATCCGACAACCCTGGCACCGCGATTCGGAGACAACGTTGGCGAAACGCACGCCGACATCAACCTGCCGATGACGTGGGAGCCGGAACAGACGAAGATTCCGGTTCCGCAGCCGGCAGCACCGAAGCCCGAGCGAACCATCACGCCGATGGTGATGGCAAACGGCGCAGCAGCTCCGATCGTGCCCGGCTATCGCTTCATCCGCGAACTCGGTCGCGGGAACATGGGGATCGTCTACCTTGCCAAGCGTGAGAAAGATGGCCTCGACGTCGCCGTGAAGACGATCGACCCGGCACAGGCGAGCAACCCGACGGTCACGGCGCAGTTCCTGAGTGAAGCGAAGACGCTGGGGCAGTTCAACCACCCGAACATCGTGAAGTTCTACGAGACTGGCGAAGCGGGCGGCTTGCTGTACTTCGTGATGGAGCATGTCAGCGGCACCGACGTGGCAAAGGTTCTTCAGGAACGGCCGCGGGTGGAATTGCGAACGGCGATTCGGCTCGCGATTCAGGTTCTCGATGCGCTGGCTCACGCCCACGCACGGGGCTTGGTGCATCGCGACATCAAGCCCGCGAACATCCTGCTTGCCGAGTTGCCCGACGGCAAACGGCAGGTGAAGCTCGCCGACTTCGGGTTGGCGAGGGTATATCGTGCGAGCCAGATCAGCGGTCTGACGCACATGGGCGACCTTGGCGGCACCCCCGCGTACATGCCGCCGGAGCAGATCACGAACTACCGCGAAGTGATGCCGCCGGCCGATCAGTACAGCACGGCTGCGATGCTGTATCACATGCTGACGGGGAACTGGGTCTTCGATTTGCCGCCGATGCCGGGTGGGTTGCTGACGATCTTGAACAAGGAACCGATTCCGATTTGCGATCGCCGCCCCGATTTGCCGGCGGAGTTGGGTGCGGTGATTCATCGTGCGTTGGCGAAAAAGGCCCCAGACCGCTACCCCGACGTGATGGCGTTCCGTCAGGCGCTCGTGCCCTTTGGCCGGTGACAAGCCGTTGAGAGTCGTCAAGCGCGAGTCGATAATTCCAAGCTCAAACTTGGATTGCCGAGGGGTAAAAGCGTGGATCACAAGGCCCGGTTTGGAAAAGTGATTGTCATTCTCCTCATTTTCGCCGCGACTCTCGGCGAACTTGCCGTGGCTGTTTTGGCTCTCCAGGCTGGAACGTTTCGCGTGACGCAAATTGGCCGTGTCATGCTCACTGGCTGGCTGTTGTGGCAGGTGTGGGATGGAGCTGGTTGGGCACGGTGGCTGATGACCGTCTTGCTGATCGGTTCAGCAGTGTTCGCAGTCGGCCTCGGCTTCAGAAACCCGTCAGTGGCAGACAGACCCGATCTGTTGGCGTTTCTGATCTGGTTCGGGAGCGTGACCTTCTTGCTCGGGCTCGGGTTGGCGTCGCCGTGGGTCGGAGCGTTCCAAGACGCTCGTCGAAACCGCAAACATATTACGTCCTGCTCACCATTTGACGAATAAGGTACACTCCCTCACACACTCGATTTATTCCCGCCCGCTGCATATTTGCGTCGGCCGGCAACGTTGCATACACTTCATCTCGTCGCCTTCCCACCACCGGCTCACGCCCAGTCCCTCTTCTCTCGGAGCTTCACACGATGAACCGTCGCGAATTCATCGCCACCGCTGCTGTTGCAACCACCGGCCCAACCCTCCTCGGCATGACCCACAAAGCCGAAGACAAAGCACCCGTTATCGGTAGCGGCGAACACAAGTATCAATGCATTCACAACTGGGGCGAGCTGCCCGCCGATTACGCCTGGCAAACGACGCACAATGTCACGACCGATTCCGAAGGGCTCGTGTACATCACGCATCAGGGCGTCGGCAAGCAAATGGACACGGTTCTCGTGTTCGACCCGAAGGGCAAGTTCGTTCGCTCCTTTGGCAAGGAATGGCACGGCGGCGGTCACGGGATCGAGATTCGCAAAGAAGGCTCCGACGAGTTCATCTATCTGTCCAACACTTGGACGCCGAAGATGAAGCTCGTGAAGACCGACCTCAAGGGAAAGGTCGTGTGGGAGAAAGGGCGGCCTGAGTGCAAGGAATACGAGAACCCGAAGACCGCGTACAACCCGACGAACATCAGTTGGCTGCCCGATGGCGGCTTCACCGTCGGCGACGGCTACGGCTCTCACTACCTGCTGAACTATGACAAGGATGGCAAGCTCGTGACCGTCTATGGCGGCGTCGGCGAAGCCCTCGGCAAGATGAAAACGCCGCACGGCAACTGGCTCGACCTCCGCAACAAGGAGAAGCCAGTCATCGTGGTGTGCGATCGCGCGAACGCACGTCTGCAGTGGTTCGACCTACAAGGCAAAGCATTGTCAGCGTCGCCGTCGAAGGAACTGGTGTTGTTCCCGGCGCATGCCAAGACGCGTGGCGACGTGCTGCTCGTACCCGACCTGCACGCTCGCGTCAGCATTCTCGACAAGGAAAACAAGCCGATCGTGCACCTCGGCGACGACCCAGAATGGCGGAAGAAGGTGCTGGATGGCTTCAAGATTCGCAGTCAGCCGAAGGAGTGGGTGTCGGGCAAGTTCGTTCACCCGCACGACGCGTGCTTCGACAAGGACGGCAACATCATCGTGGTCGAATGGGTTTCAACGGGCCGCGTGACGCTGTTGAAGAAGGTGGCGTGAGGACCATTTGCCGCTTGCGGCGTTGCACTTGTTTTGCAACGCCGCAAGCGGCAGCCGTGCGCCGTACAATACCGGGGAACAGCAGACCAAGATCACCCGGAACGTTGCATGTCGCTTTTGCTCAGTGCTCAGGGGCTAACCAAATCGTTCGCCCACCGACCCCTCTTCGCAGACCTGTGCCTCGATCTTCGCGCCGGCGAGCGTGTCGGGCTGATCGGTCCGAACGGTGCCGGGAAGTCCACGCTCGTGAAGATTCTCGCGGGCCTCGAAACCGCCGACGCTGGCACCATCACGTCGCGTCGCGGGGTACGCATCGGCTACATCCCACAAGATGACGTGTTTCCCGCTGGCTTATCCGCAAGTCAGGTGCTCGTCGAAGCGCTTAAGGCTGACGGGCACGAAGAACACGACGCCGAGACGCAAGCCGCGATCACGCTCACGCAGGTTGGGTTCGCCGACCACGATCAGCTTGCGGAAACGATGTCCGGCGGCTGGCGAAAGCGGCTCGCGGTCGCTCGGCAGCTCGCCCGCAAACCCGATCTGCTTCTGCTCGACGAACCGACCAACCATCTTGATCTGCCGGGCGTCATCTGGCTGGAACGCCTCCTCCGTGGGGCGCCGTTCGGGTACCTCGCCGCGACCCACGACCGGGCGTTTCTCCGTGCGATTGCCGACGAAATCCTTGAAGTCAGTCGCGTGTATCCGGGTGGGGCGTTTCGGGTCGCGTCCGGGTACGACGACTTCGCTGATCGGCGAGATGAGTTCCTCGAAGCGCAGGACCGACAGCGCGCTGCTGTCGCGAATCAGGTTCGACGGGAAACGGAATGGCTCGGTCACAAGGCACAAGCGAGAACTCGCAAAGCGAGTTCTCGAATTGAAGCGGCTGGCGCACGTCGTGAGGAACTCGCAGATCTGAAGTATCGCACGGCTGCGACCAACGTCGCTGGCATCGACTTCGCGGGAACCGGTCGCCAGACACGCAAGCTGCTCACCACGACCGGCATCAGCAAATCGCTTGGTGGGCGGCCGCTGTTCAGCGATGTTGATCTGATGCTGAGTCCGGGAACGAAGCTCGGGTTGCTTGGTCCCAACGGCAGTGGGAAAAGCACGCTCATGCGGATTATGGCCGGGCAGATGGCCCCCGATACGGGCGTCGTCACTCGCGCCGATGGCTTGCGAATGGTGATGTTCGAGCAGGGTAGGGCGGATCTCGATTTGTCGCTGTCGCTGCGGGAGGCGCTTTCACCTAACGGGGAGCACGTCACGTTCGGAGATCGTCCGTTGCACGTCGCGGCGTGGGCTCAACGATTTCTCTTCAAGGCCGAACAGTTGAATCTGGAGATGAGTGCGCTTTCGGGTGGCGAGCAGGCCCGCGTGCGGATCGCACAGTTGATGCTGAAGCCCGCCGATGTGCTGTTCCTCGACGAACCCACCAATGACCTCGACATCGCCTCGCTCGAAGTGCTGGAAGAGAGCCTTGCCGAATTCCCGGGTGCCGTGGTGCTGGTCACGCACGACCGAGACTTGATGGATCGCCTTTGCACGGAAGTGATCGGCCTCGACGGTCGCGGTGGCTCGTCGCCGTACGGGAATGTCAATCAGTGGTTGACGGCTTATGAACGCTCGACAGCGGAACTGTCGAAGCCGCAGAACGCGGCTCCGAAAGCGTCGGCGACAGTTGCCGCGAAGCCGAAGAAACTGAGCTACAAGGAGCAGCAGGAGTGGGAAGGAATGGAGGCTGCGATCACCAAAGCGGAAGCAACTGTCGCCGCCCGTGAGGCAGATGTTGCGAAGGTTTCGCCGTCCGATCACGTCGCGATGTCCACGGCGTGCAAGGCACTGGAAGAAGCGCAAGCGGCGGTCGAGAAGCTGTTCGCACGCTGGCAGGAGTTGGAAGCCCGTCGTTCAGGGACGGGCTGATTCGCGTCAAGAGTGGCCAAGGATGGCGTGCGGGCGATACGGTTCTTCCAACGACTTCACTTCCGATGCGTCCAACTTCACGTTCAGCGATGCAATCGCGTCGTCGAGATGATGTAGCTTCGACGCTCCGATGATCGGAGCCGTCACGCAAGGCTGTTGCAGCATCCACGCGAGCGCCACCTGCGAGTTCGGCACCCCGCGATTCTTCGCCACTTCGGTGACGCGGTCCACGACATCGAAATCGGCGTCACTGAAATACAACTTCTGTGCGAAGTCGTCGGTCTTCGCTCGGCTTGTGTCGCCAGGATCGCCACGCCGACGGTTGCCTGTCAGGAAGCCGCGAGCCAGCGGGCTCCACGGCAACAACCCCAACCCCTCATCGCGGCAGAGTGGGTTCACCTCGCGTTCCTCTTCGCGATAGACGAGGTTGTAATGGTTCTGCATCGTGACAAATCGCGCCAGGCCGAGCCGTTCGGAAGTGTGCAGCATCTTCGCGAGTTGCCAGGCAAACATGCTCGACGCGCCGATGTGTAGCACCTTCCCCGCACGCACAGCAGCGTCGAGTGCGCCGAGCGTTTCTTCCACGGGCGTCGTTGGATCGAAGCGGTGAATCTGGTAGAGGTCCACGTAATCGAGTTGCAACCGCTTGAGGCTAGCATCGATAGCATGACGAATGTGCTTCGCAGACAGCCCGCGTTCGTTCAGCGAAGTGCCCATCGGGTTGAACACCTTCGTCGCAACGATCACCTGCTCGCGTGGAATGGCGAACTCGCGAAGCGCACGGCCAAGGACTTCCTCGCTGACGCCGTCGGAATACATATCGGCGGTGTCGAAGAAGTTGATACCCGCTTCCCACGCATGCCGAATGAACGGCCGGCTCGCGTCGTCGTCGAGCACCCACGGCCGCCACTTGCTGCTGCCGTAGGTCATGCATCCGAGACAGATGCGAGAAACCTTCAAACCTGTGCGGCCAAGGTTGACGTATTCCACGACTCACCCTCGATGGTCCACGCAGATGAGAACGCGACCGGTTGCGTTCTCATCCACTCCAATTGGGCAACGTGAGCATTCTCGTGGTCAGAGGTTGGCTTTCAAGGATTGTTCAGTGGTGAAGAAGAGTCGAAGACGGGGGTGGCTACCGTACGGAATTGGGGGAGGACGACGCGTGGGCGAACACGGCGTCCTCGACCCCAAACCCGCGCTCCAAGGGCAACGGTGGAGCTTGATTTGGTGGTGGGTTGCAAAAGCAACAACACAGGTTCAGGCGGCGTGCTAACATCATTTGCAATTGTGAAGCCATAACTGTCCACTTTGTGTAACAGTATTTCAAGTCATTATTCCGAAATGGTTTACATTCTGTCAATCATGTGTTATAGTTTGTTAATCGTACAATTATTCTGTCCGACTGGTCGACACTTTCCTGCTTCATCGGACACTCGCGTTCGTCCTCCGCTCGCTGTACAATCACCCGCAACAGGAACAATAACCGCGGAGAACACGTCATGGCGATTGAGCCGCTCGCGATCGGGGTGTGCAGTTGGTCGTTGCAAGTCACGAGCATCCCGGAGTTGAAATCGTTCCTCGACCGACTCAAGATCGACGTCGTTCAGATTGCGTGCGGCGACCCCCACCACGCCTCGTGGGACGAAGGCGACGCGATGCCCGCAGCAGCAAAGGCAGCCGGGTTTCGCATGAGTGGCTGTATGCTCGGTTTCCCCGGCGAAGACTACACATCACCACAGACCATCGAGAAGACCGGCGGGTTCGGTGACCCCGCAACGCGACCCGAGCGATTGGAACGCTTCAAGTGGGCATTGAACCGCACCAAGGAACTCGGGCTCACGGACATCATGCTGCACGCGGGCTTCCTCCCGCACGTCGGCGATCCCGCCCGCAAACCATTCCTCGATACGCTCGCGCACGTCTCGGAGCTTGCCAAGCAAGCTGGTATCACGGTGTCGTTTGAAACCGGTCAGGAGTCGAGCGAATTGTTGAAACAAACGCTGACCGATTTGAAGTGCCCGAATCTGATGGTGAACTTTGACCCGGCAAACATGCTGCTCTACGACATGGACGATCCGTTGAAAGCGGTGGAGTTGCTCGCGCCGTTCATCCGCAGTGTTCACTTGAAGGACGGGAACCGGCCGACGACGAAGGGTACGTGGGGTTCGGAGGTTCCGCTGGGTCGCGGGCAGACGAACACGCGAGCGTTCGTGAAGGCTTTGAAGAAGATCGGCTATCGCGGAGCAATGTGCATCGAGCGAGAGGTTGGGACGCAGTTGGAACGCTACCAGGATATCGAACACGGCGTTCGGTTCTTGCGAGAGTGCCTGGCCGAAGCGTGATCGCTCACTCCTGCAATGCCGCGATCTTGGTGCGTTGGAGCCACTCCTTCATCTCTGGCGAGGCGAAATGAACCACCCGGCGAGTCTTCGTCGGGCCTGGCCGGTCCGGCTGGTAAACTTCGAGCCAGTATTCGCCATCAATCGAAGAGTCACGCCCGAAGGAGTAAGTGTCTTGCAGAGCTGGGCAGGTGAAAGTCACGACGTTCATCGAATGCGAATGATGGGCATGAATCTGCTTGGCGTTGCTCAACAAATCGAGGAACAACGCGATCTCCACGGGATCCGTGAGTGATATGTGTCGGTCGCCTCGGGTGAATTCGATTGAGGCTGGCCGGTTCTCACGAGCGGATCGAAAATGAGTTTGGTGCGTCTCACGGGCTGGCTTATCGGGATCAAAGACGAGCCAGTCGTCCAGCATCTTGAACGCGGCGAAAGCGATCATAAGCCCACCAACGATCATCACAATCTTGAGCCATCCCGACTCCGAACTCAGACTCCCACCCGCAACCGGACGACCTGAAGCCAGAGTGAGTGGTTGAAGTTCTGGAGGCATCTCCGGAGCGGGGACGTAGTCCACGCCGCAATGTGGGCACCACGGCGGCCGACGCCCGTTGTCGCCCAACGGCACCAGTTGCAGACAGCGAGAACAGCGTTCACCCACCGGAACACTCCTTCAAATCAGGCGAGAGTTCGGCTGGCGTCTTTTTCGCCACCCAGCGCAAAATCAGCGATGTGACTTCCAGCTTAACCCACGTTGAACTGGTGGCGGAACTCGATTCGCTGCAATTGTGTTTGAAAGTGACAGCGAAGTGAAGAATATGGTGGTCCCCCCGCTTCGGCGCGTTCCTTGCATTAACGTCGCTTTGCTGGCCTTCCTCAATATCACTCGGCGCAAGTGACGACTGTTCCCGCGACCCGTGTTCAAGAGAAACTCCATGACGCCACTCTGCTCACTCCGTTCGGTCATCAGGGTTGCGATCCTGCTGAGTGTGCTTTTCGGCGGCGCTGCCGGTTGCAAACGCAAGGCAGTCGAAATCCCCACGCCGAAACCCCCGATCATTCCCGTGAGCCATCTCGTCGAGCGGGAAGTGTCCGACTTCGCGGACTACACGGGGCGCACGGATGCAGTTCAATCCGTGAGTATCCGTGCCCGCGTCACCGGGTTCCTCATGAAGATGCCGTTCGAGGAAGGTGCGGAAGTTCAGGAAGGCGATCTCCTCTTCGAGATCGACCCGCGACCGTATCAGGCGTTGGTGGATCAAGCGCACAGTCAAGTTGTGCTTAATCAGGCGTCGTACAACCTCGCGAAGACCATCTACGACCGCGACAACTCCCCGCGTGCGGCGGGCGTGGTGAGCCAACTTCAACTCGATCAAGACAAGGCCGCAGTCGATGAAGCCGACGCTCGCATCAAGGCGGCACAGGCGATGCTCGACAATGCCAAGCTGAACCTGAGTTACACGCAGGTTCGTGCTCCGATCAGAGGCCAGATCAGCCGGTACTACTACACGGCCGGCAACCTCGTGACGCAGGATCAAACGCTGCTGACCACCATCGTCGGCATGGATTACATGTACGCTTATTTCGACATCGAGGATCGAACCTCCCAGCGAATCAAGAAGGTGATCGACGCGAGCGATGTCACGCCGCCGTTGTCGCAGCCCGAGACGCACGCCCTGATGTCTGTCACGGGCGGGTTGGGTTGGCGAGTTGGGGCGTCGGTCCTCCAGCGGTCGAATTTCCCCGTCTTCATGGCGACCGAAGGCGAAGAAGGGTTCCCTCGGCGTGGCAAACTCGACTTCATCAACAATCAAGTGAACCCCTCGACGGGAACCGTTGCTGTGCGGGGCGTGTTCCGGAGTGTACGCCCGAGAGGTTTGTCGTCTTTGATTCCGGGGATGTTCGTCCGCGTGCGGTTCCCACTCGGCGACTTGCACAAAGCACAACTCGTCATTGACCGCGCCATCGGGTCGGATCAGGGATTGAAGTTCGTGTATGTCGTTGATGGCGAGAACAAGGTGCAATATCGGCGGGTGGTAACCGGGGCACTTCAGGAAGACGGCTTGCGAGTGATCGAGCCTTACAAGGCTGGTGTGGGCAAAGAAATTGAAACCGGCGTGAAGCCAGGTGAATGGGTGGTCGTCGGTGGGTTGCAACAACTTCGACCGCGACTGGTGATTGAACCCGAGCAAGTGGCGATGCCGACGCTCGCGGGTGGCGATGCTCCACCACCCCGCCGGAAACAATCCGGTGAGAAGAAACAATAAGAACGGGCGGAACAGATGGATCAGCATCACGTGGACGTCAGGCAATCCAAGCCCCCCTCACCCGCGACTCGAAGACTCGTCGCGACCTCTCCCCCAAACATCTGGGGGCGAGGTGGGGCTGATAGCGTTTCTCTATTGCTCAACACACCCAACAGCCTCGAAGAGAAGCCGCTGCGCCTCACCTCGCCCCCAGATTTT
>JAIOPV010000240.1 GCA_021413735.1 Planctomycetota bacterium | reverse complement strand
GACCGGCATGTTCGAGTTGTCGCGCCTTCCACTTGTAAAGGAGTGTGGAATCGCTGAGACCGAGCCGTTGGGCCACGCTGGTAGCCGTGTGCCCATTGAGGAGCATCTGGACAGCTTCGCGTCGGAAGTCCTCTGTGAACTACCGTCGAGCCGGGGTCGGTGCTGGTGTGGTCGCTTTTCGAGGCATCGTCGAACTCCTCTCGCGATGACCATCTTAAGCAGTTGGGCTGTCCGTCAAATCGTCAGCACCTCACTTGGCACACGCGCCGGTGGCGAGGTACTTGGCGATTTTTGACCGAGCCGTGGAAGAAAAGCCTCCGCATGCTATCTCACTTCGACCGCCAACCACGAACGGTGCCGTCGTCTGCGGCAGTGAATACCGTCTTCCCACCAATGTGAAAGCTGATGTCGTTGATGCTGTTCACGTGCCCAACGAGTTTGTTCGACTCACGACCCGTCGCCAGGTTATAGACCCCGACCGACTCGCTGCCCCGAGGCAAGGGTGCCTGCCCGGCCAAGCGGACTGGCCTCACGGCAGCCGCAACCCACTTCCCGTCCGGTGAAACTGCGACAGTGTTCACCACATCCTCAAACCGCACCGACCACTGCTCGACGCCAACAGTCGTGTCGAGGAGTCTCAGCACGCCCTTGTCCCCCCGCGACCGGTATTCTTCAGTTGTGACGAGTCTCCCGCCAGGCACGAAAGCGAAACCCATTCTGCCCGGCGTTTCTGTCGAAATCGCGGATTGCTTCCCGGCTCCGGGATCCCACCTCACGGCGGTCCCGTTCTCTCCAGACAACAGAATCGCTGCACCTGCTGGCTCCCAGTGGATCGTGTTCGGAACGAACGCGATATTCGCGATGCCGCCGCCAACTCGTGTCTTCGTATCCCACTCCCGAGCCGTCTTGTCCGCACCGCTGGTGGCAAACCGCTTCCCATCCGGAGAGAATGCAACCCGGCTACCGCCGCGATGAACCTCGTTCCGGGCAAGGAGCTTGCCAGACGGAAGTTCCCACACCGCGAACGGGCCATCCGATGCGGATGACACCAGCACCCCGCCATCCGGGGAAATGTCCAGCGCGGTCACCGGCCCTGTGTGGGCGTCCTTGATCGCCGTCACAGCCTTGCCGCCGTCGGCTTCCCAGACATACAGTCCGCCCTCCTTACTCCCCGCCGCAACGAAGCGTCCATCGCGACTGGTGGCCACTCGGGTAAACCCGGTGACGCCGGGCGCCGTGAACCGCGACACCTCGTTGGCAGGACTTGGGTCCTTGGGCACCTTTGCGACCTTCGCTGCTGTTTCGTCGTGGAACAGAAACGCCGCGGAAACCGGCTGCTCGGAGAAGTCCCCCGGCTTTGCCCACGACAGAGTCAGGAACGCGGGCCCGCCGCTGCCGTGAGCGAGATCGACCCGGAGGGCCTGGGGCTCGGCCGTCAGGTCGGCCGCGAACGTCAGGTTGACATCCCCGCTGCGGTCCAACTCCCAGGACTCAGCCACGAGTTTCCCCCCAAGCCAGACGCGGATCGCGTTCTCCCCGGTGATTCGAAATTGATACTTTCCGTCGGCAGGAGGCACAACGAATCCTGACCACCTCGCCGAGAATACGAGTGGGACGTGAGGATGCGGTTGTCCCCACCCCCAGTTCCAGTTCACGGCTGGGTCACGCTCCACGACGCGGAGCACTCGGTGTTCCCGGTCGGCGAACAACTCCATTCGCAATCCATTCGCAGTCCAGTTCGAGTCGTCCGAGATGGTAGTGGGCGGTTCGAAGATCGGGAGACGCGGCAGCGACTGCGGCTTCGGCAGATCAATTCCCAGTCCGACTTCCGCGAACCGTCGGTTCAAAGCCGCCATGTCCAACAGGTGGACGCCACGTTCACCATCGCACGTCACCGTGAGGCGTTGCCCGTCGAGGGACTTGCCGAGTGAGGTGATCGCCGACGTTGTCCGGAGGGTCCACAGTTCGCTGACCCGCTCGCCATCCCATGACCAGAAGCGGATGGTCCGGTCGCCGCTCCCTGTCACGAAGGCCGTCGGAGTCAGAAACGCGGCCCCCGTCACGGTGTCGCGATGGGAGTCCCACGTCGCGAGGATCGTTCCCCCGGGCAGTGCGACGATGTATCCCTTACCCGAGGCAGTGCCGACGACGGCGAGCGATTCGTCCGACGAAAAGGCGAGCGACTCCAACCCGACACGCGACTCGATCAGAATGGACTTCTCGGGGACAAGTTGCTTCGCCCCCTCGGGGATGGACGTTGAGAACAACCGCAACACGCCGTCCAACCCGCCGGCAATGGACCACGACTTCCCCACGGCCAGCGAGTGCATTGATTCCAACCCACCAATCCGACCAGCGGGGTTTGTCCAGCGTGGCGAGTCTTTGATGTCTCCTGGCAGTCGCGCGGAGTAGACATGCTTGTCGGCAATAACCCACAGTCGCCCATCGGGAGCAAATGCCGCCGATCGGAGGCCGTCAATCCGAGTGAGCGGTGGCCCCTCCTTGCCGCCCAGTCGGTCGTAGACCTTGAGTTCACCGTCAATCACCACCGCAAGGTCACTTCCGGACGGAGTGAACGACGCGGACGAAAAACTTCCGTGTGCGCCGTATGCTCCGTGCGTCCAGAACGGTTCGGAGCGGCCCTCGGCTTCAAGATTCCAGAGGTACGGCGTTGCCAGGCTCCCCGGCTGGGTGCTTTCGGACACCGTACCCGCAAGCAAGCGGCCGTCCGGCGAGAGACCCGCCGCGAGAAACGGGTAGGGCTGGGCCGCGACCGTGCGGTGTTCGAGTTGCCCGCCGATCTCCAGAACTGCCGTTCGGTTCCGCCCGGCGATGGCCAGGAACCGAGACGTCGGGTCGAACGTCGCGTAGGCCGTGCCCTCGTCGGCACGCCAGGTGGCGACCCGCTCCCCCGTCACCAGATCGAAGAGATAGACGTGCCGAGTGTGTTCAGACGTGGCGACGAGCAAGCGTCCATCCGGGCTGAACTGAATCTGGCCAACCAGATGACCGAAGGCGTGCTCGCGGTGCGGTTCGGTCAGCGTGTAGGCGGGCGTTCGCTTGCGCGTGTCCCAGAGAGTGACCTTTCTGTCGCGGGTGGCGGCGAGCAACCTGCCATCCGGCGAGACAGCGTGCGCACCAAACTCGCGGATGGTCCCAGGCCGTTTCATAAGGGTTGCCGGATCCAACTCCAATATCGTCGCCTCATTCCCGTTACAGTAAACTGCCTCGCCGCCCGAGTGAACGACAAGGCCACCAAACGCCCCTTCAGTGGAGTGCCTCGCTTTTCGCTCCCACGTGGTGGTGTCCCAGCGAGTGATGGTGCCGTTGTCACCAGCGCGAATCGAGACGTAGAGCGAGGAACCGTTCGGAGCGAAGGCCAGACCATGGCACTCGGCCCACTTGCCGAAAGGGGCCTGTTCCGGAGTCCACGATTGCACTTCGGGGTTCTTCGACCGCAGATCCCAGCGGTGGATGGCACCGCTCCGAGCCCCAACCACCAGCCAATGGCCGTCGGGACTGACCGCAATGGCGTTGGCCATGTCCGGGCGCACGTCGGTGAGTGTGCCAACCAGTCGCGAGGGGAACGCCAGCTTTCGCACCGTCTCGCCGGTTTGCGTGTCCACGACCAGGACGCCCAGCGGGAAAAAACCTTGCCCGATGCGGCCCTCGGCCATGACGAGCCAGCGGCCGTTGGGGTGGTAACAGAGGACGCGACTGTGGAACCCCTCGCCGAGGGGCCGCGACTCGCGAACGTCTGTCCCCGCGAGGGCGGACGCGAGGGCGGATCGCAACGCCGCCGGGTTGCGTGAGGGCGTATCGATCTTGGCCGCGGCCTTGATGTCATCGATCGCGGCCCACGACCATCCAGACTCACGGGTCACGAGCCTCTCGCGAGCCCTCGCCAGTTGGGCGAAGTAGTCACTCGCCTTGTGCATCTCCTCGGCCGATTGCTTCTTCACCTCCGCGGTTTCTCGCTCGGCCTGGTCCTTGGCCGATCGCTCCTTCGCGACCTCTTTCTCGCGTCGCTCATCGGCCACCGCGTAGGTGAAGGCGAACGCGCCTACCAGCAACCCCATCACGGCCACCGCCGAGAACCCACTGAGCGCGGCAACAGCGGGCTTGCGCCGGCACCAACGCCAGGCCTTCTCGAAGCGACTCACGGGGCGGGCCGTGATCGGCTCACCATTCAGGAACCGCTGGAGATCGTCGGCGAGTTCTGCGGCGCTCGCGTAACGCCTGTCCGGTGCTTTTTGCAGGCACTTCAGACAAATCGTCTCCAGGTCTCGCGGCACCTTGGTCTGCAGTTGGCGAGGCGGAACGGGTTCCTGCTCGATGACAAGTTTCAACGTGTCGCGGAGTGTCGTGCCTTTGAACGGGGGCCGGCCGCTGAGCAGGTCGTACAGCGTCGCCCCGAGCGAATACACGTCGGCTTGCGGGCCGATGTCCGCGATGCGACCCTCGGCCTGTTCCGGCGACATGTACGACGGCGTGCCCATGACGGCGTTCGCCCGTGTCGCGCCGCCGTCCTCGGCATCAAGGAACTTGGCAAGCCCGAAGTCCGTCACCTTGGGAATGCAGGCGTCGAGCGGCGTGTCTTTGCCTCCGCTCAGGAGGATGTTTGCGGGTTTCAAGTCTCGGTGAACAATCTTCAATTCGTGAGCGGCCTGGACGCCGCGTGCGATGGGAATCATGAGTCTCGCGGCAGTCCGCGGATCGGGAAGTGTATCCATGATCCGTCGGTCGAGGCTGCCGCCAGGGACGAACTCCAACGCGCAGTACAACTGCCCGGCGACCTCACCGATGTCGTAGATCTGGACGACATTCGCGTGTTGCAGTCGAGCGACCGCTTGCGCCTCGGCCAGGAACCGACTCCGTTGTTCCTCGGACACGTGTCCGGCTTTCAACATCTTCAGGGCGACCGTTCTCTTCAACCGGGGATCGCGCCCCCGGAACACCACGCCCATGCCGCCTTCGCCGAGCTTCCCGAAAAGTTGGTACTGTCCGAAGGTGTCGAGCGCGGGTGCCGCATCGAGGGGAGAGTCGAACGTCGGCGGGTGGTTCGGAGCCGCGAGCGTCCCATCCGGGTCCGAACTGGCAGCAATGCCTGCTTCGGGTTCACCCGTGGCCGTCGGTTTGCTCCCTGCCGCCTGGGCGGGAGATGCCTGCGTCCAGACTCCTGTGGGGTCGATCGTGTGCCCGACCGATGTGTCTCCGTCCGCGAGTTTACGGAGGTCGAGCAAGAGGGGATCGGTCGCCGAGCAGAGGGCTTCGGCGAGACGGTCACGGCAACGGCCGCAGACGCCGAGGTGGTCCGCGGTCGCGATGAGTTCCTGATCGGGAAGGTCGCCCTGATCGAAGGCCAACAGTTGCTCGGCGCTCGGACAATCGGTGATGTGCAGGCCGGTCATGGGCGAACCTTCAGTCCGCGGGCGATGGGGCCGGCGGCGGCAAGTCGTTGAGGAAGTCCGCGAACTCTTCACGCAGTCGACGCAAGACACGAGCGCGGGCGAGGTACACCACGTTGACCGGCACCCCGAGTTCGGCCGCAGCATCGGACGGTGACCGGTCCTCGATGGTGACGAGCCAGAACGCCTGCCAGGTGTGCGGCGCGAAGTCGGTGCGGATCAGTTCGAGAGCCCGGCGCAACAAGAGGCGGTGTTCGGTCGGGGACTCGCTGGCGAGTGGGTCGGGTGCCGGGCGGTCGGCGACCGCCAACGGGTCCGGGATCGGCACACGCTTCCGCCGGTGATCGGCCAGTTTGTTCCGAACAATGACCCGAAGCCAACCCCGGAACGCGCCTCGTCCGGCAACGTGCGTGTATTCTGGTAATCCCCGCGAAACGGCGAGGAAAGTTTCCTGCCGCAGGTCGGCCCAGTCGGTCTCGGGGAGACTTGCAAGGCGGAACCAGTAATCGAACAGGGAGCCGTACAAGCAGGTGAACCGTTCCCACGCAGTCGCCTCATTCGCTCGAATTCCCGCCATGAGGCCGAGCGAGGTGGTCCACCCCGAACTGGCCTTCGACTCCCCCGACTCCGCCATGTGCTGTCCCCGTGTCCGAACGTCCGTCGGACAATGACATCACATCGGCGCAAGCAAAGCAAGCAACTGAATCGATCTTGGGCTGTGTACGATTAATCGAGGTTCACGATTTCCCCTCCTGCGGGACTGAGTGCGGCGGTCAAATCATAGCCGTAACGGATCGTGCGAACGCTCCCATCGCAGAGAACAAACAGCCCACCTGATGTGTAAGGGCCGCCCCAGTTGCAGTGCTAATTCGGATTGCTGCCCAGCGGGCAGTAGTTGCACGTCGGTGAGTCCTGAACAATGGTGGAATTTGTCCGAATCGTGCCCTCGGTGCCCCCAACCCAGATCGTTTCATCGTTGTTCGTTCCGTTCGTGCTGGTGTACCAGACCGTCTGCATCGCCTTCTGACCGGCCAGCACCGTGTTCGAGGTTCCGTCCGTGATGTGCTCGACTTTGATCCCACGGGTGTTATTGCCCGAGACGTTGAGGTGGTTGGTGAATGCGTAGTCCGTCGTGGGTCCGATGTAGCCGGATGAGTGGAACCCCTGGCGACTTCGCCCCG
This sequence comes from Planctomycetota bacterium, assembly GCA_021413735.1. Lineage (GTDB taxonomy): Bacteria > Planctomycetota > Planctomycetia > Gemmatales > Gemmataceae > Gemmata. The sequence goes on along the minus strand of JAIOPV010000240.1, from coordinate 903 downwards.
GCTCAACGTAGGTCTTGACCATCACTTGTGGGCCGGCGGTTCCGTTCGCCTGTGATGCGACATTTTGTTGTTCCATGTAAGGGAGAATGCGGAACAAGGCCGACGCCGAGCCCTGGCTGTTGACATTCGCGTACACCCACGAACCCGTCCCTGGTAAGCACCCGTTCGCGTCGTGGTAGCTGTGGATGGCGAGGCCGATTTGTTTCAGGTTGTTGCTACTCGACATTCTCGCTGCCGCCTCACGAACTTTTTGGACGGCGGGCAGCAGCAACCCGATCAGCACGGCAATGATCGCGATGACAACCAGCAACTCGATCAGCGTGAAGGCGCGGCGAACAGTCACAGGCGAACTCCGATTTTGTAGTCCGTGAATCTGTGTCGTGGTCGAAACCATCCAGATTGAGAAACAGTTTCAAAAATCACCAAGAATCTCGCCACCGGCGCGGGTGCCGAGTCCCTGCCATGTGGCCGGCGTGACATTGTCGCTGACGAACCGGACGCTGCCATCCCCGAGTAGTGCGTTAACGCCACTCGTGTGTCGGCTTCGGGCAGCAATTCGCCACGCATCTATGGTGTTACAGGACGGCCGCGAGTCATTCGGCTGGTGGTAGGTTTGCAGATACACGGCTCCGAATACACAAGTCGACCCCATGTAATGGTTTCGATTACCCTGGCCGGGCGTGGGTGTCGCCCAGGCCAGGCAACTGCTATCTGTCAGTGCGACATTCTCTGTGCCGAGATTCCCAGCCATCGTCCGAACGTCGAGTGCCACGGTGTCCGACCCCGCTGCACCCAACCCGAGAATGACCTCACTCATGAACAGAGTGTTGCTCAAGCCGTCGGTTACCGAGTTCAGCGGGCGCCCTGGACCGTATCGGCGCGGGCCGTAAGTGAACGCCCCGC
>JAIOPV010000239.1 GCA_021413735.1 Planctomycetota bacterium | reverse complement strand
GTCAGTGCGAGGCGGATGACGGCGTTCAGCATGGCGTTCCCAATTTTGCCTTCGTCTTCGTTCTTGTGGAGGCTGCCGTCGGCGTGAATGTGGTAGCCCTTCGGCACCCCGCTCCCGCCAGCCTTGACCATGCGGCTCAACTGGGCGGCACCGCTCTGCACGATGAAAATACCGGGCGGTAGCGAGCCGTCGTTCGCCAACACGACTTGCTGCCGGTCTTGGCGCAAGACGCGAACGGGCTTTCGCTCGAACGTGTTCACGTTCTGTGTGAACACGAACGCCTCCGGGCCTTCGCGGGCGACGGCATCGGCGGGCAAGACGAAGACGTTTTTCATCTCCTCCACTCGAACCATCAGTCGGACCTTTTGACCGGGCCGGAACCGCCAGAGGGTCTGCGTCCGGCCCTCGTCGTCCACCACCCGCGACTGATTTTCCAGCGGCATCAGGAACGCGAACGTCCGGTTCATCGGGTCGATGGTGTTGGCCATGTGTCGGATGCGGAAGGTCTGGTTCACTTCGCCCCAAGCTGCCGCCGCATCTTCCTGAAAGTCCACCTCGACCGGCCACTTCTCCTTGACGCTCTTCTCCAGCAGCGTCGTCTCGTCACGGAACGCCCGACCCTCGACTGCGAGTCTCTGGTGGTTGGCGATGAGGCAAAGTGTCTGCCCCGCTTGCACCTGTTGCCCGAGATCGACCTTCAGTTCCTGCACCTCGAACGTCGGTGGATCGGTCGGCCCCACGGCCCGCGGCACCGCGAGCGGGTCCGTCGGGAGTTTCGCCGGGCGGGGAGGGACGACGATGGCGACTTCGTTGACGAACCTGCCTTCCGCGACTCCGTCGATGAGGTCCGGGCTGAAGCCGCGATTGAGCAACTCCTGGCGGTAGGCCCGCACGGCCACCTGGAGCCGGACGATCTGATTGTCCACCTCGATGAGCCGCGACTCCGGGACGGCCCCAGCGGAAGCCACCAACATCTTCCGCTGGGTTTGGGCGAACTTGATGTCCTGGGTTGCTTTCAGAAGTTCCGTCTGGGTCAGGTGCAGCGACTCGCTAAGGAGTTTGAGAGTGAACAGAACATCGCCGGGTTGGACTGTGTCGCCGGGGTAATGAAACACCCTGGCGATCACGCCCGTCGCGGGGGCGACAACGCCACGGTCGCTTTGACCGGGTCGGTCCACGACCATCCCCGGCACCTGAATCGTTTTCCAGAACGTCTGGGCCTTCAGCGGTTTCGCAGTCAGCCCCAGGTTGAGTTGGGCCTGCTCACTCACGATGACCTTGCCGGTCGGCGTGACGGCTTCGCCCGCCGTCTCGACAGGCTCAGTGGGTTGGCCTGTTTGGAGGAACGGCAACCAGTCGTCGCGGGTCAGGTAACCAGCGGCACCCATGCCAACGAGGATCGCGACGAAGGCGAGCGGTTTCAGGAATCGGAGTCGGCTCACGGGTTGAATCCCCCTTGCGAACGCGGCGTCAACAGATGCCTTCGGCCATCGGGACGCAACAGTACGAATTCCCGTCCGGGTCATCGGGACGCGGAGGGTGCGGAGCGGTAGATCGCCGAGTTTGCGAGGCCGCAATGCACGATGATGGAGTTAAACGGACGAATGTGAGCGACACCCGACGCCAGAGATTCACTGGGCGTGGAACGTCCCCGAGCGGGCACGGGCCGCTAGATGAGCAGTGTGAGGTGGCGAACGTAGAGTGGGCATTCGGACGCGACCGAATGCGGTGAAGGGTGTGGCCGAGGCGCGAAGCGGTCACAAGCGATGACACCCCTATCACGCGACATGCTCAACGGCGGCATGTGCCACGAGAAAACACGGATGGTGTCGTCGATATTCTGACCAGACCCGGGAGTGATATCCACCTCAGGGTAGGCGGCGTCATCGGCGTGGTCGGGTGAGGAATTGGGTTTGGTGGGTTCCGCCACGGGTTTGGGGTCGTCTTCACTCGCATCATGGTGGTGATGACCACCGGGACCGTGGTGGTGATCGTGCCGAGTGACGGGCTTGATCGCGTGGAGGTGTGGGCGGAGATTGTGGTCGGCGGGTTGAGTTGTGTTGTGGGAATGGCGACCGACGGCTGACTGGGTTAGCAGCAGACAGGGCAACAGAACAATAGCCACGACTCGGCGGTGCATACGACTCCAGCGGGCAGGTTCCACAGTCACAGTGTAATCGTCCCGCCTGGAACGACCAGTTCGACTGGTTCGTCTTGCACCCCGGTCTTGCCTTCACCGCGACCATGCTAAACTTGAATCGCTCGTCTTCTAAAGCTGTTGCGTGAGTTTTCCCGATCCCAAGCAGGATTGCGGGGTTGTAATTCTTGGCTCGTTTATTCGCAGCAACCGAGGGGCCGAACGTCGCGATGGATGCTCGACCTGAAGAAAGTTCTTGATCGGAGAGCGGAGAATTTTCTACTTGTGGTGTTCCTGAACGGGCGATACTGTTCACATTGAAGTTTGGCGTTCGCAAAAGGTGCTGTCAACGACTCGCGGTCAGAAGATAATGCTCCACTCCGTGCTATGCGTTGTTCTCTCCGTGCTGATATTGATGCCCCATGGCGTCTGTATCTGCGGCGGGGGAGCGCAAGCCTGTCCGAACCACCCGCACGGTGAATCGGTTCGGGTTTCCGATGGCTCGGAGCAATCCGCTGACGATCACCGTTGTTGCTCCGTGGGTGATGTCGGCGACCACGGTCAGTTGCTCGAACAACATCGCTGCCCGGCACCGCTTCCGCACCAGTCGTCGTGCCCGGTAGTTGAACACTCGGGCGATCAAGTTGCTCCCGAAAGCGTTCAGACTTTCATGCCCGACCTGGCAACCAGTGCGGGCTTCGTTCACATTTCCAATCTGATCTGCCGTAGGCCGATCACGTCCACTCCAGTCCACGTCGCCACACCTCCGTTGTTTATCGCCCACTGTACACTGCTCATTTAGGCACTCATCCTCTCGTTTGGCAGCCGGCGGCGTACTGCTGCCCCGGCTCGACCACGTTCCGTTTCCTCAATGTTTCCCGTTATCCAACGCAAGTTCTCGGTGCCCCGCTGTGGGGTTTCCGAAACGACATACCCGTTTAGCGGCCCATTTGGCCAGGGCACTACGGGGAGACGACCACGGAGCCAGCCCCGCTCCGTGTCGGAACATTACACGGGGCAAGAGGACCGCTCATGCGACCGATTCTGCTCTCCGCTGGTACGGCGGTGGCCCTGGTGTTGATGACTAACTCTGTCAACGCTGCCCCGCCCAACAACAACCACCGGCTCGACGCCTCCTTCGCCCAGGCGGACAAGAACAAGGACGGCTTCCTCGACGCCGAGGAACTGGCGAAGGCATTCCGCGGGCCGAACGCGAAGGTGATTGACGACAAACTCGGGTCGAAGGAGACGCACCCGGACCACGCCTTCATGGACGCCTGGGACACGAACAAGGACGGCAAGATCAGCAAGGCCGAGTTCGAGAAGTACGAGGCCAAGGTGGTTGCCGACGCCAGGGCGTCGGCCAACCAGAACAGGAACTACACCCGGAACGGGCGGGCGGGCTACCGGGCACCGCAGCGGCACCGGGGCTACGCCGGGCGAGGGTATGGAACGAACCCGTATACGAACATGCTGCGTAATCAGCAACGGGCCTACCAGCAACAGCGGGCAGCCTACTCCAACCTGATGCGTTACGGCGTTTACTCCCCGAATGTCCGTGGCGGATACCGAGGTGTCCAGAGACACCATCATGGCCGTCGCCGTTGAACACCGACTGTGAAACGACCGTTTCTCGGGCGGGACCACTTCCCGCCCACTTCCCCACAGGAGACACCATGAACCGAGCCGTGTGTGCCGTGCTTGTCCTCGGCCTCGCCGCCGCCGCTCCCGCCCGGGGCAAGCGAGCCGACGACGCCGACGTGAAGGAACTGCTGGCGAACCTCAAGAAGCCCGACCCGGACGACCGGCGGAAGGCGGCAGAGGCCATCTGCGATCTGTGCAAGAACGGGGACGGCGATTTCAGCGGTGTAATCCCGACGCTGATCGACGCCCTGAAGGACAAGGACGCCATCGTCCGCGGCGAGATCGCCGAGTCGCTCGGGTTCATCGGGCCGGACGCCAAGTCCGCGATCCCGTCTGTGCGGACACTCCTCAAAGACCCGATCCCGGAGGTGCGGTCGAAGGCCGCGTTCGCCCTCGGCGGGTTCGGGGAAGACGCCAAGGCAGCCGTCCCGGACCTCATCAGCCTTTTCAAGGACAAGGACGAGCGGGTTCGGGCGTCGGCCGCGGCCGGGGTCGGGGAGATCGGCCCGATGGCGAAGGCGGCCGTCCCGGGATTGATCGGGTTGTTGAAGGACGTTGACCCGGAGGTGCGGCTGAACGCTGCCGCGTCCCTGGGGTCGTTCGGGGCGGATGCGAAGGCGGCGGACAAGTCCCTGATCCCACTCTTGAAAGACAAGGATGAAGGGGTCCGAGGGCAGGCGGCTGAGACGCTCGGGAAGGTCGATGCGGACCCCAAACTGGCCGTGCTGGCCCTCACCGCCGCCCTGGCCGACAAGCACCCCGGTGTTCGGGGAGACGTGGCCCACGCCCTGGCGAAGTTCGGGGACAAAGCCAAGGCTGCCGTCCCGGCCCTGACCAAGATGCTCAAGGACGCCGACCACGGGGTGCGGGTCCACGCCGCCGAGGCGATCCACGAAATCAGCGGCGACACCAGGCTGGTGCTTCCTGTCCTGATCGAGGGACTGAAGCACGAAGACCCGTTCGTCCGCGGTGATGCTGCCCACACGCTCGGTGAGATTGGCGCGCCAGCCAAGGACGCCGCCCCGACCTTGAAAGCAATGTTGAAGGACGAGAACGCTGGCATCCGGGTCCACGCCGCCGAAGCCCTCGTGAAGGTGAACAAGGGGGCAGCAAAGGAGGCGATCCCGGTGTTGATCGAGGGGTTAAAGAGCGAGGACAAGGCGTTGCGGTCGGAGGCCGCCGAAGCCCTCGGGGAGATCGGGCCGGACGCCAAAGAAGCCATCCCTGCACTGACCCCACTGATGAAGGACAAGAACAAGGATGTCCGCAAGACCGCCGCCGACGCCCTCCGAAAACTTCAAGGGAAATGACGGGAAATGACCCAGGAAATCGAAGTGTGACGCCTATGACGCGGCCGCACCTTTAAGTTGACACGACGCGGAGAAGCTGATCGCTGTCTGCGTCCGAATGGGCTACTGTCGTCCTTTTCTCGATGGGAACGGTCGATGCTTCGGGGGTTGCTGGTATTGTACCTGTTCGTCGCAACACTGGCGGGGCCACGGCTCTGCCTGTGTCCGGCATCAGTTCCCGCTGCCACCCCGTCGATCCCGGCGAACGGGGTTCCCCAGTCGTGCGGTTGCTGCAAAACTTCAAGCTCCACCTCACAAGCCCCCCGACGGCAATGCCCCGATCAACCCTCGCCCCCCTGCCAGTGTCAGTGCGGGAAGCAGGACACGGTGGCCCCCGTCAGGGCGGTCTGGCGGGCGGCGAAATCGTCCGTCGATCACGATGTGTTCTACAACCCCGTTCACGCTTGCGACGTTCCTCACCCGGCTCCGATTCAACACGTCTTCGGCGTCGGCCACCTCCGTGAACTTCCGTTCTGGACGACCCACGACATCCTCTACGTCTTCCACCGTCTCCGCTGCTAGTACGACCACTTCTCTCGTTTCACCGCGCAGTCTGGGGCCTGAAGACCCACGCCCGATCTGTCGGTCTTGACGACCACGGCACTGATCCAGTCCCGCACAGTCCGTCACGCCACATTCCTACTTGGAAGTGATCTGGCGGCGACGACCCGAACCTTGGCAGGGCCGAACATGCCGACGCTTGAAAAGTGGTTGCTGGCTACAGTGATCGCACTCCTGGTTGGGGCGTGGCACGCTGCATACGCCGCCATCTCTCCACGGCCCGACGGTGAGTCCCCCTCGCCACCGGCTCCCCGCCGTCGTCGCAACAAGCGATCCGCCCGACCATGTGGGCGGGCGAGGCGAGCGTGGCCGGTGGTTCGTATTTCCCGTGGCGGCTGGTGATCTGTCGCCGAGTAGACAAATGAGGAATCGCTGATGTATACGCTTTTGTCGCGGCACGATGGTGCCGCCCCGCTGCTGGCCCAAGGCCCGCCGTGCGTCCTGATCGTGGACGACGAAGACACCCTTCGCGTGATCCTCACGCGGGAACTTCGCAGGCGGGGTTTCGATGTGTATTCGACCGGCTCCGGGGCCGAGGCGGCCGAGATGTACTGTCGCTCGTCTACCCGGATCGACGTTGTCCTGATGGACGTGAACCTGCCGGGGATGAGCGGGCCGGACACGCTCGACGCGATCCTGGCCGTGGACCCGTTGGTGCGGTGCTGCTTTATGACCGCCGACGACCAGCCGGGGCGGCGCGCCACACTCCTGGCGTGCGGGGCGGCGGCGGTTTTCGGAAAGCCGTTCGCTTCGGTCCAGGAATTGTGCGAGACGCTGAAACAAATCGCCGGTGAGCCGTTCGGCGAGTCCGACTCGCTGGTCGAAGGGAGTGCGAAATGGAGAAGCTGATTCAAGGGTTGCTGCACTTCCGCCAGAAGGTGCTGTCGTAGCGGAAGGAACTCTTCGAGCGGAGTACCCGAGGCAACGACCCCTCGCCCTCCTTATCACCTGCTCCGACTCGCGGGTGTTGCCCGACACGCTGACGCAGGCCGACCCGGCGACCTGTTCGTCTCCCGGAACGCCGGCAACCTTGTTCCGCCACCCGACATGCCCGGTGGCGAGGGAGCAACCGTCGAGTACGCCGTCACGGCACTCGGGGTGACGGACATCATCGTTTGTGGGCACTCCCGCTGCGGTGCGGTCAAGGCGTTCCTCAACCCTGCCCACGCGAGGGAGATGAGATGCTCAAGGTGGCGGGATAGCTGGCCCACGCCGATGACGTGTGCCGGTGCGTGGCGCGGGATCACCCGTCAGCAAAGGGTGACGAACTTTGGGACTGGGCGGTCGAGCGGAACGTGCTGGTTCAACTGGAGAATGTCGTGACAGCGACCCATCCGAAAGACGAACCGGCCCGGAACACTTGCGGGCCGCGTGATAGGAGAGTCCGATGAGACAGGTTCTGGCAGCAACAGTGTGGTGGCTCGTTCTGACAAGCCCGGTGGTCGGGTTCGCGGTCTACGAGTTGGTGGTCCACCCGCACCACCACCCGAACACCGGCCCCCACGGCGGGACCATTGTGGAATGGGACGAGACCCACGAGACGGTGGCCGAAGCCGTCGTGGACCGGAAGTGCGGGATCGTCACGGTCTACATTCTTGACACGCGGGCAAAGCGGCCACGCCCACTCCAAGCACGTTCAATCACGTTGACCTTGGACGCCCCAAAACCGACGGTCGTGAAGTTGGTTTCCATTCCACGGAACTGGGATTCCCTCGATTGGGCATCCCAATTCACCAGCGGGCGTGTGTTGGAGCCGGGCACCGAATCGAAACTCGCTGGCACCATCGCCGTTTCCGCGAATGGACGGCAGTTCGTTGGCAATTTTGCGATCAACAAGAGCCGGCAGTGATCTGTAAGGTCCGGTTGCGGAGATTGGAGAAACTTTTCTTAATCCGTCACCTCGGATCAGTCGAATACAGAACTGTTGCCACGGATTAGTTTAAGTGTCTGGGTTTAGCATGAGGCGGTTCGTCACCATCGCCGTTGCCACCGTGCTGGTCGCCACATGCGGACCGGCACCGTGCCCTTGCCACCTCATCGCAATCCTACGCCCCGCGGCAAAACAGGACGCACGGCTTCCGCGACCTCCTCGGCCCGCGTGCAAGTGTTGCCACGCCGACCAATCGAAGGTCAACGAAGAGACGCACACGGCTTCGGCAATTGAAGCCGACCGAACGTCCGATCTGCCGACGCCGCCTTGCGGGCATGGCCCCAAGGTCGAACTCGGTTCGATTGGAGTTCTTGGTGAGCTTCAACTCGAAGTCGAGATGAACCACGTCGCGGCCGTGCTGAGCGATCCGTGAGGGCAAGACCATGCGCGGAATCAAGAGCCACATGCGGCATCTGCTCGTGGGGTGCGTGTTCGGGAGCTTTGGATGCAACCCGACGAAGTCATTTCTCGACGAGCGTTTTCCGCCGCCCGGTGCTAGTGAACGCTCGCCGCAAAGTCGCGAGACACCAGAATCACTCCGCGTCAGGAAGACACATGAAAGTCTGCCGCCCCGGTTTAACGGGCCTGTCGTTCCCGCGAGTGGTCAAAACTTGCCGGCACTCGCGGCACTGGAACAATCACAACCGGCCGTGGTGGACGAGTTCGTTCAATTGGCCGTCACGCGGAACCCGCGTCTTGCACGAGCAACAATCGCCATCGACGCGGCACAGGGGCGGTACTTGCAGGCCGGTTTGTACCCGAACCCCGAACTCGCCGTGAACTGGGACGAAATCGGCGACCGCACTGGGCCGGGTGGCATTATCACAGCCCCGAAGCTCACCCAAACCATCGTCACGGGGAAGAAGCTCTCACTCTCGCAAGCCGTCGTCGCAAGGGAAGTCGATCAGGCGACCCTGGAACTCATCAGCGAGCGGTACGCGGTTGTCGCGGCCGTTCGGGCCGCGTTCTACGAAGCATACACCCTCCAACAGCGGTATGAGGTACTTGGCGAGTTACTAAAACTCGCTGACGATGCGGTCGCGAATGGCAAGAGTTTGCTGGAAGCCAAGCAAATCGCCAGACTCGACATGGTGCAACTGGAAGTTCAGCAACAACAGTTCCGAGCCGAACGCCAGGCCGTGGAGAAAGAACTTCCGGCTGCCTACCGCCAGTTGGCTTCGGTCACAGGGGAGAACGGTTTGAACGTGCCCGCAGTTGTCGGCACGTTTGACGGGTTACCGGTTTACGACCTGGAGCAGACGCGAGCAGCAGTCTTGGCATCGCATCCCGACATCCGAAGGGCAAAGGTCGGGGTTGACCGTGCCCAGGCAGCCGTCCGCCGGGCACAGGTGGAACCAATTCCGAACGTCTCTGTGTATGGTGGTTACATTCGCCAGTACGAGAACAAGTCCCATGACGGAGCGGCAGGTTTGAGCATGCCGATCCCGGTCTGGAACCGGAACCAGGGTAACATTCACGCTGCCAAGGCTGAACTTGGGATGGCGATTCAGTCGGTCGGTCGGGCCGAGAACGAGTTGGTCAGCCGTGTGGCGGTAGCGTTTCAAACCTATGCCGCCGCACGGCAACGCGCCGAACTGTACCGCGTGGAAATCCTGCCGCGTGCGACGGAAACCTACGAACTCTCGATGAAGGCGTTCAAGGGCGGGCAGTTCGAGTACCTGCGTGTGATCCAGGCTCAGCGTGCCGTGGCCGAAGCGAAATTGGAACTCAATAAGTCGTTGGGCGACGCATGGCGGTCGGCAGCGGAGTTGTCGGGTTTGCTCCTGGAAGAGTCTTGGTCGGGGCCGCTTGCGGCACCGCCCAAGGGTCCAGAAGTGAAGCCAATGCCGAAACCTCTGCCCCCCAAAGGCGTTCAGGAGAAATGACACCGCGAGTGTTGACTTTTGACGTTCGCCCCGGATAGTTTGCGGTAGGAGGAACGGATCGTGACACGGTTGCTCGTCGTTGTGCTAACGCTTTTGGGGCCACTCCCCATTCGCGTTTGCACCTGCGCCGCGACGCCAACCACCTGTAGCGATCCAAGTTGCCCAACGGCCCCCAAAGTGAAGACCTGCTCCTGCGGTCATCACCACGCATCAGATGCAGATGAGGCCACTGAGACAACAGCGACAGTCGTCGAAGGCGGCATTGGGAGTCACACTCATCCGCCTGAACACCAATCCAGTTGCCCAACTGTTCAGCCCCGTCCCGCTGCTGACGCGATGGGCCAAACCGAAATTCGCGACGTGACCCCGGAAGCAACTCCGGAAACCATCGCCGTCGTTTCTGACCCTTTCTTCTCGCCTCGGCATCCCGTTGGGCTAACGGTTCCAGACCGAAGAACGCCCTCACATCCACTCTTCATCACGCTTCTCACGCTCCGGAACTAACTCACTTCCCCAGTTCAGTTGCATGACGCGATGAGTCGCGCCGGCGTCACTGTTTTCACTCGCACAATTTTGTTGTTCGCGCTCTGGCTAACAGCCCGGAGGGAGTCATGCGCTCCTGGAAATACTTGTCGCCTGTCGTCACCGTCGCGGTACTGAGCGGGATTGCGTTCGCCGCTTACGCCACGCGCGAGCGTTGGCTGCCGCACGTCTTCCCGATGAAGCCGGGGGCGAAAGCCGAAAGCCACGGCGAGAAGACCGAAGGGCACGACGACCACGCCGGCCACGATCACGGCCCACGCGGTGATCGCGTGAAACTCAGCCCTCAGGCCCAGGCGAACCTCGGCCTCGACAAGGACGGGGCGGTCGATTCGCTCACCCCGACCGAATACTGGCGTCGTGTGCCGGTTCCCGGCGTCGTGGTGGATCGACCGGGCGAGAGTGACCGCGGCGTCACCTCGAAGGTTGCGGGGATCGTGACCGAGATCAAGGCTCGCCCCGGCGACACCGTGAAGGCGGGCGACCCGCTTTTCACCCTTCAACTCGTCAGCGAGTTCTTGCAGGGCGTCCAAACCGACATGGCCAAGGCCGCTCGCGAACTGGAGTTCGCGATGGCCAAGCGAGACCGGATCGCCGCACTCGTCAAGGCAGGCACACAGTCGGGGGCCGTGTTGATCGAGGAAGAGAATCAAGTCAAGCGGGTGGTCACGCAAGTTCAGGCTTATCGCCGACAACTCCAGGTCTTCGGCATGACCCAGGAGCAGGTGGACCGAGCCGAGAAGGGCGAGGTGGTCACCGCCGTGACAGTCTTCGCCCCGGCCGGGCCGACGACGGGTTGGCTCCCGTTCCCATCAACCGAAGACGACCTACTTTACGAGGTCCAGGAACTGTCGGTCCAGCGGGGGGCACAGGTTCAGGCGGGCCAGACGTTGTGTTTGCTTGCCAACCACCAGCGGTTGTTCGTCGAGGGTCAGGCGTTCGCGTCCGAGACGAAGTCGCTCGCCGCAGCAGCCGAGAAGAGCCTGCCGATCCGGATCGAGTTCCCCGGTGAAACACCCGGTGACTGGCCCGAAGTGCCGCCGCTGGTCATCCACCACATGGGGTCACCACCCACCGCCGGGACGACATTCCCGTTCTACCTGCCGCTTGAGAACCAATACCACCAGTTCACCCAGGGCGGCAAGGACCGCTTTGCGTGGCGATTCCGGCCCGGCCAGCGTGTGCGACTCCGCTTGCCCGTCGAGAAAATTGTCACTCTCGGACCGGACGGGAAGACCGAGATGCTTCCGTTCGTGCTTCCCGCCGGGGCGGTGGTGCGTGAGGGGGCCGAGGCGTTCGTGTTCGTCCAGAACGGGGATGTCTTCGTGAAGCGTGCGGTGCAGGTCTTGTACGAAGACCGGAACGAAACCGTAATCGCTCGCGGCGGGAACGTCTCGCCGTCGGACTTCGTCGTCCGAACTTCCGCAGCGGCTGCCATCAACCGCGCGCTCAAGGCCGCTGCCGCCAGTGAGGGCGGCGGGGGCGGCGATCACCACGGCCACAGTCACGACTGAGCGGAGAGTTCCCGTGCTGAACGCCATCATCAAGTTCGCACTCCGACACCGGCCACTCGTCGTGGTGATGTGCCTCATCGTCCTTGGGTACGGGAGTTACCTCGCGACGACGATGCCCATCGACGTGTTCCCGGACCTGGACCGGCCTCGCGTCACGATCATGACCGAGTGCCCCGGACTCGCGCCCGAAGAAGTCGAAACGCTGGTAACGTTCCCACTGGAATCCGCGATGCTCGGAGCCAGCGGCGTGCAGGACGTGCGGACGCAATCGGGGTACGGGCTGTCTGTTGTGTACGTCGAGTTCTCATGGGGCACCGACATCAAGACGGCCCGGCAGACGGTGCAGGAGCGGCTCGCCACGGTTGCGGGCGATCTGCCTGAGGGGGTGCGCCCGCAGATGGCCCCGATCAGTTCCATCATGGGACAGTTCCTCATCGCGGGTATGCGACGACAACCCGGCCCCAAGGGCGGCGAATTGGTGCCGATCCCGGACACCAAGTTCTACGCCGAGCGGGTCATCAAGCCCGAATCACCACCGGAGTTGTTCGCGTGGACCGTTACCGACCGGCGGAACCCGGCTTCGTGGCAACCCGTCTCGGTATCTGGGGTGACGTGGGAAGCTATCGCGACCGATGGCGATCAGCAGGTTCGTGCTGCCGTGGACGGTCAGAGCCGCGAGTGGGTCTTCCCCTCGGAAGCGAAGCGGGCGTTGTCGCTTCGCACGCTGGCGGACTGGGTCGTCAGGCCGCGACTGCTCAAGGTGTCGGGCGTGGCCCAGGTCATCATGATGGGCGGCGGTCGAAAGCAGTATCAGGTGCTGGTAGACCCCGCACTCCTGAAGGAACACGATGTCACACTTCAGGACGTGGATGTTGCGTTGCGGTCGAACAACGTGAATTTCACCGGCGGGTTCGCGGACATGGGCGGAATCGAGCAACCCATCCGCGTGATCGGCCGACTCGGCCCGCGACCCGAACAAGTGGTCGCCGACCTGAAGATGATCGTCGTCAAGGTGCCCGAGTCGAAGAAGGAGGAAGGCCAGAGTCCGGGTGCGAAGCCCAGCCCGCCCCGCCCCGTGCTGTTGGGGAACGTCGCCCGCATCGCCGAAGGGGCGCAGGTGAAGCGTGGGGATTCCAGTATCAACGGATTCCCCGGCATCGCGATCACCGTCTCCAAGCAACCCCACACCGATACGCGCGGATTGACCGACACCTGTAAGACCGCGTTCGCCGAAGTCGAGCCGTCTCTCCCGGCCGATGTGATTCTCGAAACGGGCCTCTATGAACTCAGAGAATTCATTGACCGTGGCGTTTACAACGTCGGCGAGGCGCTCGTCATTGGCGCTGTGCTGGTGCTGATCGTTCTGTTCTTGTTCCTGATGAACTTCCGCACCACGTTCATCTCGCTCTCGGCGATACCCCTGTCGCTGGTCGTCACCGTACTGGTCTTCCGCCTCATCGGAATGCTCACCGGCGTCGAGTTGTCGATCAACGTGATGACGCTGGGCGGGATTGCGGTCGCGATGGGCGAGTTGGTGGATGACGCCATCGTGGACGTGGAGAACATCTTCCGCCGGCTGCGGGAGAACAGCCACTTGCCGGAACCGAAACCCGCGCTGCGTGTGGTTTACGAAGCGAGCGTTGAGGTTCGCACGTCGATTGTCTTTGGCACCGCGGTTGTGATTCTGGTTTTCCTCCCGCTGTTCGCACTGTCGGGCATCGAGGGCCGGTTGTTCACGCCCCTGGGCATCGCCTACATCGTGTCGATCCTGGCGTCGCTCGTCGTGTCGCTCACCGTCACGCCGGTTCTCGCGTACTACCTGCTCGCGAACTCCAAGGCCGTTCACGCCGAACGAGACGGGCCACTCGTTCGCGTCCTGAAGTGGGCTGCGGGATTCCTGGTTCGGTTCAGCATGCGTTGGGCCGGGTTGCTGCTCATCCTCACATGGGTGTTGGTCGCGTATTGCGGGTGGCGGCTGACGACCATCGGGGCCGACTTCTTACCCGCGTTCGACGAGGGCAGTGTGCAGGTCAACGTGACGCTCCCCGCCGGTGCGTCACTCACCGCGTCGAATCAGGCGTCCGTTCTGGTCGATGCGAAACTGCGATCCATTCAGAAATCGGCTGCCAACCCGAACGGCGAGGTGCTGGCGTTCCTTCGCCGGACCGGTCGTGCCGAATTGGACGAACACGCCGAACCGCCCAACGCCAACGAGTTCAACGTGGCCATCAACCCGGACTCGGGAAAGTCTCGCAAGGAAGTGATTGCCACGCTCCAGAAGGAAATCAAGGAATCGGTTCCTGGCGTGGATGTTGAGGTGGAGCAACCGCTCGCCCACTTGATTTCGCACATGATTTCCGGGTCTACCGCACAAATTGCGATCAAGGTGTACGGCGACGATCTCGACACGCTGGAGAAGCTCGCCAATCAGATCAAGGCGGCGATTGGCGGCGTCCCCGGCGTGAGTTCGCTGGCCGTGGAGTCGATCCGCAAGGTTGACGAAATACACGTCAAATTGAAACCTGAGGAACTTGCCTTCCACGGGGTTGACCGGGCTTACGTCGGGTCGTTCGTTCAGACCGCACTCAACGGCGAGGTGGTGTCGCAGGTCGTCGAGGGGCAACGCCGGTTCGACCTTGTCGTGCGGTTGGACGAACCATACCGGGCGGACGTGGCGAACCTCAAAGACCTCCGGATCGACCTACCGAATAACCGTGGTCAGGTGCGACTGCGCGACTTGGCCGACGTGACGCCGCCGACGGGCGGAGACGCTGGTGCCAATCAGGTGAAGCGGGAAAACGTTCGTCGCCGAATTGTGATCCGGTGTAACGCCGCCGGTCGCGACTTGGCGTCCGTCGTCGGGGACATCGAGAAGGCCGTGAAGTTGGAAGTCCCGATGCCGGAAGGGTACTTCGTCGAGTACGGTGGGCAGTTCGAGAGTCAGAAGCGTGCGACCCGACTCATCGGCATCCTCGCCGCTGCGTCAGTGGTGGGCATGTTCTTCGTGCTGTACATGCTGTTCCCGTCGCCCCGGATCGTGTTGCAAATCCTCAACGCGATCCCGACGGCGTTCATCGGAGGCGTGCTGGCGCTCGTCATCACGCAACAAACGATGACGGTGGCGAGCTTGGTCGGGTTCATTTCGCTCGGCGGGATTGCTGTCCGCAACGGCATCTTGCTCGTGACGCACTACGTCCACTTGATGAAACACGAGGGTGAGGCATTCAGCGAGAAGATGGTTCTTCGGGGCAGCCTGGAGCGGCTTTCGCCGGTGCTGATGACGGCGTTGACGGCAGGGATCGGCCTGATCCCTCTGGTCGTTGCCGGGCAGCAGCCTGGACGCGAGATTTTGTACCCAGTCGCCACAGTAATTCTCGGCGGACTCATCACGAGTACGTTCTGCGAGTTCTTGATCCACCCCGGTCTGTTCTGGCGGTTCAGCGGCAAGTCGGCCGACCGGATGGCTCACGCGGACGACAAGGCCGACGGGTTGGACGACCCGCCGACGCCACACGAACCAAACCCACCGCACGGCGCGGTGGGTGACGGAGCCGCGACCCATTCCGGGTCGTGAGGACGGTAGTTTCCCATCAGGAGGACGAGACGATGAAGACGATTTTCGGACTGGCACTGCTCGCGGGTCTGGGTTTGGTTACGGACGCCTCGACGGCCCGTGCCCAGGAAGTTGGCCCGAACAAGATGCCGGTCGCGGAGTGGGGCGACGAGGAGTACCACCTGGAGGTGATTCCCGATGCCAAGGCTGGCACGGTGACGGTTTACGTCTACGGGAACCACGACGACCTTCACAAGGCGAAGAAGAAAGCCATTGAAACCAAGAACATCACCGTGTCGTTCAAGACCCCAGATGTCACCGTCAAACTGGAAGCGGCTCCGGAGAAGGACGACCCGAAGGGCAAGACGACGAAGTTCGTTGGCAAGGCCGAGGGACTCGACAAACTCGGCAAGCTCGAAGGCACCGTCGCGGGCAAGGTCGGCACCAAGCCGTATTCGGGCGGATTCAAGCAGAAGTGATCCGAGTTCGCCGTTCGTGAGGAGGACGGTGTTGATTTACCTGCTCATTTTCCTGTCCGGGACGGCGGCACTCGTCTGCGAAGTGTCGTGGTCGCGGCAAGTTGGGCTGGTTGTCGGCCACACGGCGCAGGCGGCTGCGCTCGTGTTGGCGGCATTCTTCACGGGCATGGCGGTCGGGCAGTTCCTTGGCGGTCGGATGATGTCGCGGGTTCACCCGCTGCTTGGCTACGGACTGGCTGAACTCGCGGTGGCGGGTGGGGCCAGTCTTGTCCCCTCTCTGCTAGCAAGCATCAGTGCATCCGATTTCGGGGATGCGGGGATGGCAATGCTGTGCTTCGTCGTGCTACTGCCCGCGACGATCCCGCTTGGAGCGACGTTCCCCTTTGTCGTCGAACATCTCTCGCAAAGGGAACATGGTGGCGGTCGAATCGCATGCGTCTACGGACTGAACACCACGGGCGGGTTGGTCGGGGTCGTTGTTGCGACCGCGATCTTGTTAGTGACGGTCGGTGTTGTGGCGAGCAGTTACCTTGCAGCCGGAGTGTCCGCCGCTTGCGGGTTGCTGGCGTGCCTCTTGAGCCTCAACGAGAAACAAACCACAAACGACTCACCGGAACTTACACCCGTGGGTGATCCGCCTGCAACATTCTGGATCGTCGCAGCCGTTTCAGGGTTCGGCACTCTTGGCTTGGAAGTCCTGTACATGCGGTTGTTCGCGCTCGTCTTTCACAACAGCACCTACACGTTTGGGGCGGTACTCGCTGTCTTCCTTGCAGGTCTCGCTCTCGGAGCGTCCTTGGTCGCGGCGGTGGGTCGGCGGTTTACTCCACGGACGTTTCTGGCAGCCGGATGTGCAACGGGGGCCGTCGCCGTGGCTGCTTCGGTCGTCGTGTTCGTTCGATTGACCGGCCTCGATTACTTCACCGGTGGGGATACCTTCGCGCGTTACCTCGGAGGTGCTTTTATGTTGGTCGCGGCGGTCGTGTTGCCACCGGCGATTCTCTTGGGAATGACCCTTCCTGCGATTCTTGCCGCGAAAGATATGAGCCGGTCTGTCGGTCGTTTGGTGGCTGTCAATACGGCGGGTGCGGTGGCTGGGGCACTCATTGTTGGGTTCTTGTTCATCCCTTGGCTCGGCTTGTGGGCGACGTTCGCGGTTCACGTCGCATTGTTCGGTGTGGTCGGGATCGCTCTTCTGCTGTGGGACGCGCGACGAAACGCCGCCTTTGGCATCGCAGTAGTGGTTACGCTCGGAATGGTCGTTACCGGTTCTGGCCCGTCGCAACCTCCCGACAACGAAGCAATTGTCCGTCGTTGGGAGACCGCCTACGGCTGGATTGACGTAACTCGTTCGCACGTTGACGGTGCCCGCCGGGTTCGACAGAACCTTCACTATCGGCACGGCTCGACGGCGAGCGCCGCCCGCGAATACCGCCAAGGCCGGTTGCCGTTGTTGCTGCACCCGCGTCCGACGGACGTTGCGTTCCTCGGATTGGGAACTGGGTTGACGGCGGCACCCGCAGTCGCGGATTGCGACGTGGAACGTGCCGTCGCCGTCGAACTGATCCCGGAAGTCGTGGCGGCGGCGCGGCTCCTCGCGGACGTGAATCTGGGGGTCGTCGATCACCCCAAGGTCGAGGTGCGGACCGGTGACGCGAGGCACTATCTGCAACGCACGGATCGCCGGTTCGACGTGGTAGTCGCAGACCTGTTCGTTCCGTGGGAAAGCCGAGCTGGGTATCTGTACACGGTCGAGTTCTACGAGACGGTTCGGCAACGGCTCAAACCCGGCGGGCACTTCTGCCAGTGGCTCGCACTGTACCAATTCGGCCCAGAGGAGTTCGAGTTGGTCGCCGACAGCTTCGCGGCGGTGTTCCCGAACGTGACGCTGTGGTGGGGCCAACTCGACGGCAAGTTCCCCGTCCTGGCGATGATCGGCAGTGAACGGCCGCTTGTACTCGCTGCGGATCGCTGGGAAGCACTCCCGGAGTTACCCGGCAGCGCCGACGCGGAGTTGTCGAGATTCGCCGAACTCCCCCGTCTGTATTCCGGGCAGTGGCCGGTGCGGTCGGGGCGAAAACTGAACACGGACGAATACCCTTGGCTGGAATTCGCCGCGCCAATCAGCCGCGGCTCCAACCGCTGCCTGAGCGGACCGACTCTCCGGAATTACTTCGACGATGTCCTCGCCCGGTTGCCGGAAGGTGGCATTTTGTTTGCATCGCTCGGCGGCGAGAACACTCCCCGACGAAGGGCCGTCCAACGCCTTGGCCTGTTCGGCGAGACTCGGGAGTAACGGGCAACCGAGCCAGCCCGGTTGCCCCGCCGCCTTAACGGTGCCCGTGGTGGTGGTGATGATGGTGGCCGTCCCACGACCCGTACCCGCCGGAGTTCCTGTACCCGTTGAACGGGTAGGCGGAATAACCGCCGTACCCTGGGGACGTTTGAAAGCCGCCCGATGGCACGCCGGGGTAGAAGGAGCCGCCGAAGCCGGACGAGTACGACGGGTAGCCGTACCCGCCGTAGGTCAGCGGGGCGGCATAAGACGGGGCAACGTGATAGTGCCCGCGGTGCGGGACGGCGTACTGGGCGGACGCGCTCCCGGCACCAATGGCAACGGCAGCGACACCAGCGATGAGACCGAGTTTCATGGCGATTCTCCAGGGTGAGCGACACCAGATTCTGGGGCGACCTGACTGTGAGGTTCCTCGTGAAGAGAACGTCCCCTTCGCCCGTACCTTGCGCACCACCCGAGGAACCCAATGACAGCCCCCGCGTCGATGAGCTTCACGATTCACGGCTTGGACTGTGCGGAAGAAATTGCCGTCCTCAAGCGAGAGGTCGGCCCCCTGGTGGGCGGCGAGGATAAACTCGGATTCGACATCCTCAACGGCAGGATGACCGTAACCGGGGCGGGGGTCACGGCAGCCCAAGTGCGTGACGCCGTCGCCCAGGCGGGCATGTCGGCGGATTTGTGGATCGAAGGCGAGTCGCCGCTGCGAGTGCCGGGGTACTGGGAACGGAACCGACGCACGATCTTGACCGGGGCCAGTGGCGGGCTTCTTCTCGCCGGCATTGCCATCCACGCTGCGGTGATCGGGTTGCTCGCGGCATTCACTGAGGACTCGACTGGGTGGCCCCCGGTCGGGGCGGTTGCCTGCTACGTTCTCAGCATCGTGGCGGGTGTGTGGACGGTCTTGCCGAAGGCATGGGTTGCCACCAAACACCTTGCCCCGGACATGAACCTGCTGATGGTCGTCGCCGTGTGCGGTGCGGTTGCCATCAATCAGTGGGCCGAAGCTGCCACCGTCGCATTCTTGTTTTCCATGTCGCTTGCACTGGAAGCGTGGAGCGTCGGCCGCGCCCGTCGGGCCGTGGCGGCACTGATGAACCTCGCCCCGCCAACCGCACGCTTCGTTCACCCGGACGGTCGCGAAGAAGCTGTGGCTCCGGACAAAGTACCAGTGGGTGCGAGGTTTCGCGTCCGACCCGGTGACCGGTTCCCGCTCGACGGCCGGGTGGTGGAAGGCTCAGGTGGCGTGGATCAGTCACCAATCACCGGGGAAAGCGTTCCCGTGCCGAAAAATGCGGGCGACGAGGTTTTCGCCGGAACCATCAACGGCGACGGCTTGTTGACTGTCGAGTCCACGAAGCCTGCGTCGGATACGACCCTGGCACGCATCACACGAATGGTCGGAGAAGCACAGTCTCGCCGTTCCCCGTCCGAGCAGTGGGTGGAGAAGTTTGCTCGTTACTACACGCCCGCAGTCATGTTTCTGGCGTTGGTAGTTCTCGTCATCCCGCCACTCGCGTTCGGCGAACCTTGGAGTTCGTGGCTCTACCGTTCGCTCGTGTTGCTCGTGATCGCCTGTCCGTGCGCCCTGGTGATTTCGACGCCGGTGAGCATCGTCGCCGCACTTTCCGCAGCGGCTCGAAACGGTGTGTTGGTCAAAGGCGGAGTTCACATCGAAACCCCGGCTCGTCTCAAGGCTGTGGCGATGGACAAGACCGGGACGCTCACGGAAGGGAAGCCAGCGGTGGTCGAATTGGTCCCGTTGAACGACCACACCGAAGCGGAACTCCTGGAGCGAGTCGCGGCACTCGAAGCCCACAGTACACACCCGCTCGCTCACGCGATTGTCGAGTACGCAAAGACCCGTGGCGGGAGCATCCCGTCGGCCGACGACTTCCGCATTCTGCCGGGCAAGGGAGCCGTCGGGCGGGTGCGAGGAACTGAGTATTGGGTCGGATCGCACCGCTACCTGGAAGAGCGGGGTCAGGAAACCCCTGAGGTTCACGACCGACTTGAAGCGATGTCGCGGGCCGGGCAGACGGTTGTGGTTGTCGGAAATGACCGACACGTTTGCGGGTTCATCGCTTTGGCGGACCGTGTTCGCCCCGAAGCAAAACTGGCGGTGGCCCACCTCCGGGCCGTGGGTATCGAACACATCGTGATGCTGACGGGAGACAACCGAGGCACCGCAGCCGCAATCGCCGCCGAGGCCGGGGTGGACGAAGTGCATGCTGAGTTGCTCCCGGCGGACAAGGTGGCGAAGATCGAAGAACTGGTGGCGAAGTACAAATCGGTGGCGATGGTTGGCGATGGCGTGAACGACGCGCCCGCGATGGCCCAGGCGACAGTCGGCATCGCGATGGGCGCGGCCGGAACCGATGCGGCCATCGAAACGGCCGATATCGCCCTGATGTCTGACGACCTGTCGAAGCTACCGTGGTTGGTCCGCCACTCGCGTCGCACGCTGGCTGTGATCCGACAGAACGTGGTGTTTTCTCTCGGCGTGAAGGCGGTGTTCGTCGTTCTGACGCTGGCCGGTTATGCGTCGATGTGGGCGGCGGTTGCTGCCGACTCTGGTGCGACGCTGCTCGTTGTCTTCAACGCACTCCGGCTTCTCCGCACAACCGAACGCGAAATCTAAAGTTGTCCACATTCGGCGTCTGGGCGTCTGAGATACTGACGGACGCCTCGCAAGCGTCGCAGAGCCAAGTCGCCCTCAGCTAAAGAGCGGCCAAGATCACACCCAGATTCGGTCTGAAACTATGCACCTTAACCCAAGTCCATACTTCCCTGCTGGCGTCGTCTACGCACTCGCCGCCGCAGTTTTGTTTGGGGCGAGTACCCCTTTTGCCAAAATGCTCGTGGGTGAGGTGGAGCCTGTTCTCCTGGCCGGCTTGCTGTATTTGGGTTCGGGATGCGGTCTGTTTGCGTGGCGGCGGCTCGACTCGTGGCGGACCGGAAAGAGAACTTCCGAGGCTCAGTTGCTCAGGAGTGACATCCCCTGGCTCACGGGTGCGGTCCTGTTCGGCGGCGTGATTGGCCCGGTTCTGCTCATGATCGGGCTGACTACCACAACAGCTTCGACGGCCTCCTTGCTCTTGAACATGGAAGGCGTCCTGACCGCACTTCTCGCGTGGTTCGTGTTCAAGGAGAACTTCGACCGCCGAATCGCACTCGGCATGGTCGCGATCTCCGCCGGGGGCGTTCTGCTTTCCTGGGATGGCGGGGCCGAAGTCGGGATACCGCTGGGAGCGTTTGCAGTCGCTGGGGCATGTTTAGAGGCTGTCCCATATGTGGGTGCTGATGCGTAAAATGGCTCATGAGAACTGAATCCTATCCGAGCGATGTCACCGACGTTCAGTGGTCGTTAATCGAACCCCACATCCCCGTCTATCCGGGTGGTCGGCCCCGCACGA
>JAIOPV010000238.1 GCA_021413735.1 Planctomycetota bacterium | reverse complement strand
CGATGCCATGAATTCGCCTGAACTCCCACAAGCCGTTCTGGGTGACGCGGTAGCAACTGGAAATGGTTCCGTCCGCCTTCCCCAGTGCGTGTCCGGTGTTCTGCTCGATCCAGTCGAATGCGATCAACTCGCCGTGAAGTGCCGTCAGTTGCTTGGAATCGACCCCTTCCATTTCCATCAGTCGATCTTGCCAAACAGTTCGATCTTCAGCGACCAACTGAGCGTAGTGCGACAGCAGGGTGAGCAGTTGAGCGTTCTCGCGCAACCGTTTCGGGAAGTCGAGCATCGCCATGTCGAACATCGTCGTCCCTTTCCTTCGTGGCTGCCGAGAAGTAGATCGACGGTGGTGCCCTCGACCATCAAGAGCATGACAGGGTTCCGGTTCCCATCGCGGATGAGTAGGGATGGGTCGAGACGAATGTGAGGAACGTGACGGGACAAACGAAATGCGACGGGAACGGAGTCTTCGATGGCCTTCGATGACGAACTGGCGGCACGCGTTCGGGGAATGCTCACACGCACGAAGAATGTCGCAGAGAAGAAGATGTTCGGCGGACTCTGCTTCCTGCTGAATGGCAAACTGCTTGTCGGCGTGATGAAGGACTCGCTCCTGGTCCGACTCGGCCCCGACCAGAAGGATGAAGTGATACTGGGGGATCATGTCAGCGAGTTCAAGATTCCCGGCCGGGGTGCGATGAAAGAGTGGGTTGTCGTGGACCGGGAAGGCGTCGAAGACGATGAGCAATTGCACGATTGGGTTCAGCGAGCGGTGAAGTTCGTCAGCACACTCCCGGTGAAGTGAAGAGGCAAAATCGCATGGCTCCAACGCTCCGACCACCAACGGAAGGCCGCACCATCGCTGTGGTCGGCGACGTGTACCGCTTCCTGGTCACTGGCGAAGACACGGACGGGAAGTACGCGCTGTGGGAAGCCATCGTGCCTCCCGGTGGTGGCCCGCCCCCGCACGTTCACAGCCGGGAAGAGGAAGGGTTTTACGTCCTCGAAGGCGAGATCACGTTCACGGTCAACGGCGAGCGGATCGTTGCGACAGCGGGGACGTTCGCCAACATGCCAGTCGGTACACCGCACTCGTTCAAGAACGAATCGGACCGACCGGCGAAGATGCTGATTTCGGTTGCACCTGCTGGGCTGGAGAAGATGTTCTTTGAGGTCGGAATTGCGGTTGAACAGGGAGCCACGACGGCTGCGCCGCCGAAGGATGAGATTGAGAAACTACTGGCGGTCTCGCCGAAGTACGGGATCGAGATCAGGCTGCCGAAGCATTGAGGAACGACCTGCCGATCCGTTGAAACGAAAAGGTGTGGTTCAGTCGAGGTGGAAGCAGACCCGAAAGCCGCAGTGATCGTGGCGGTCCGCTGGCGAGTACCGATGACGGCAACCCGCACCGCTACCCCCCAGCGTCGTGTCGAACCAAGAACCCCCACGCAACACGCGCTCTTCAACGGTTGAACGTCCTTGCGGATCAGTTTGGTCACCTTGGGCGTAGTCTCCGTGCCGATCTTCGCACCACTCCCAGACATTCCCGTGAACGTCGTATAAGCCCCACGGATTAGCCGGAAACAAACCAACGTCCGTTGTCATGATGCGACGCTCCCCTTTCCGTAAGTTGTTCGAGTCGGAGTCCCTGCCGTAATTCGCAAGGTTGGTGCTGATAGCGTCCCCGAAGTGAAATACGCTCGTCGTGCCAGCCCGGCACGCACACTCCCACTCTGATTCCGTCGGCAACCGCACCGTCGCATGCCCATTCAGGCTCGCCGACAGTTTCGTGCAGAACTCCTGGCAATCGTCCCACGACACCTGCTCGACAGGTCGTCCCAATCCCTTGAAACGACTCGGCGTGTTGCCCATCACGGTTCGCCACTCTTCCTGCGTCACTGGGTAGACCCCAAGGAAGAACCCCTTGGTCAATGTCACCTTGCGAATCGGCAACTCGGACTCGTGGGCGTTGCTGCCCCTCAAGAACGAACCCGGTGGAATGAACGAGAACGTCATCAGAACCCCGCCCGGCAACTCCACGACACGCTGCGGCACACACGGGCGAACTCCCGCGCCGATCAACTCGACGATACGAGCCTGCCACACCGCACGCTCTGGGTGGGCGTCCGGTTCGCAACAGGTCGCAAGCAGTTTGCGGTGCAATCGCAGAAGCTCGCCGCGTCGCAGGTCGTCGTTCTCGTCGAGCCAATCCGCGAGAACCAGCCAACGAGTTTCTTCGAGCGGCTCCGATACGATTCCGCTGAGCAACGCTTCCAGTTCGGTCATCAAGCACCCTCTTGGCCCCTACCTCATGAAACATCCCGACACGCTGAACGCGGGAGCGGTCCAGTGAGTCACGACTTGCCAAGTAAGAAATAGCCCCGGACGGCATCAGAAGGGTATTTGCGTCACACGCAGTCTGCGGCACAGTTTGCGCTACTCTTTGTGAGTCGGCGTCGGCTGCTCTACCGGCACGTCCGGGCTGGTGCCGATCTTGCTGAACGTTGTGTTCGCGTTTGTACCCAGAGACGTGACTGAAACAATATCCACGATGACCACGATGGCGATCAGGAACAAAAGGATCAGCCAGCGAGGTTCTTTCTGGGCAGCGTCGGTGTGCGAACGGTGGTCGATGAGGACGAGAACGAACCTTCCAGGGTGAACGTTGAACCTCTTGCTCAACTCGACGCGCATCGCAACTTCATCGTCCCCCACGGAGACGATCTGCCTGCCGTAGACCGCGACGGTCTGCCCGTACAACTGGCTCAGCAGGACACCGCTCAACGTCCCGTTCGGTAACTGCTCGGCAACCCAAGCCCTCTCTTCCTCCCACTCCTGGAGCGAGAACGCTGGGAAGTGGTCGCAGAGCTTCTGGAACTCGGCATCGACCGTCTCCGGGGTGGGCGACGGGACGGGGTTGGTGGGCGAGTGGTTCACGTCTTCTGGAAGTGGGATCGGGCTGGTGTCTTCCATTTGAGCGGACTCTGGGTGTTGGACTTCGGGGGATGCATATGCAGTCACTTCCTTTTGCCCGCTCGCTTTGGCGGTTTCTGCTTCTGCATCTTCTTTTGCAGATGCAGGAGCTTCGTCGCGGGTTGACGGACCGCTTGCTTCGTGTTCCTCGCCATCTTTGAACCCTGTGTGAGCGATCCCAGACAGCAAAATTGCTGTCGCGTGGAATTGCATCTCGCCCATGATACTCGGTCTGCAAGCACGCCGAAACGCGGTGCCGATCAGTCATTGGGCTTGGCTTCGCCATGTTCGGTGCAATTCATCCACTGCTGCTCGGTCATTCGACTTCCCTCTGGTCCGAACGCAAACGATTCCGCAGTTTACCAACATCCGCACCTTCCCGAAACCAACCCCCGAACCGAACCCGGTAACCCAATGCTCCTCGAAATTGCCGTCGGCGACGCTCTCGGTGCCGGTTACGAATTCAACGATCCCGCCATCGAACTCCACCGCGATAACCTGCTGCACGGTTACGTTCAGCACGCGAAACACACCGGCATCAAGCCCGGCATGTACACCGACGACACGCAAATGTCGATTGGCACTGCCGAAGCGATCCTCTCACGCGAGCCGTGGATGCCTGCAACTCTCGTTCGCCACTGGCTGGCTGCATTCCACCGCGATCCGCGAGACGGGTACGCTCGCGGCTTCCAGGCATTCCTCGAATCGCATCACACGGTGGAACAGTTCCTCGCGGACATCCGCCCCGACAGTGATCGCGCCGGTGCCGCGATGCGAGCCGGGCCCATTGGGATGATCGCCCACGCCGACCGCGTCATCGAAATGGCGACGATCCAAGCGGAGGTGACGCACCGCACGAAGGGCGGAGTCGATGCCGCGATTGCCGCCGCGTTGATGGCGTGGTTCTTCCGAAACACGGGTGACCCAAAGGCGAAACTGCCCGCGTTGTTGCTGGCTCGTGTGCCCGGTTATGCGTGGGATCAGCCGTGGAAGGGGCGAGTGGGCGTGGCGGGCCTGGAGTGTGTTACGTCGGCACTGACGGCGGTGATGGCCCACGACAGCCTGTCGGCGATCCTGAAGTGCTGCGTGGAGTATGGCGGGGATGTGGACACGGTGGCGGCAATCGCGATGGCGGCAGCGTCGGGGAGCCGCGAGATCGAACAGAACCTGCCGGGGCACCTCATCGAGGGGCTGGAGAACGGCGACTTCGGACGGGATTATCTTGTGACCCTCGACAAGCGGTTGTCCGAAGCCGTCGCCTCGCGTTGACGCGAATCCCCGCCAACCGCGACATCCTTCAGGAAACGTGCCCTCAAAGGACAAGTTCGTCTTCTGGAATGCGACAGCCCTTACACTCGTCCGGCTGGCAAATTGGAAGAAGCCCAGAACCCGCTCACGAGGTCTATCACCGTGTCCATCTGCTCCCGATGCGGGACATGCCCACAACCCTTCAGAATGTGCAGTTCGGTGGGTCCACCCACCATTCGGCAGATGAACTCAGGGAAGCTGACAGAGCCGTATTCGTCTCCGTCGCCGTGGATGACAAGAATCGGGCACTTCACGAACGGAAGGTCGGATGCCAGACTCCACGCTCCGAACGCCGTGGAGAGCCAAACCTCGGTCCACGCATCAAGCACCCACTGCACCTTCGACCCGTGCCATTTCCTGAGTCTGTCCAGTTGTTCGGGCTGTTGAAAGTTTGCCTTCGCAGCCCGGATGCCGGAGAGGGTGCGGTCCTCCACGAACGCCTGGGCCGACTCGCTGACCACAGCCCGACAAGAATCACCTGCCTTTGACGCAATCGTGAGGGCCATCGCCCCACCCACGCTATGCCCGAAGAGGGTGAAATCCTTCACCCCCAACGCGACCCGGAGGGCCGGGAAAGTGTGTTCAGCCTCGTCCTGAATGAACCCCGCGCCGGGCGAGTCCTTTCGCTCACTCGAACGCCCGAAGCCGAGCCTGTCGTAGGCCAGGACCGGCACGCCAAGTCGCCGGGCGAGATGCCCCGGAAAGTCACGCCACAGTTCGACACAGCCAAGGGAGTCGTGCAGGAGAATGAGCGGGCAGCTACCTGAAGCCGTGACGGGATTCCAACGCCTGAAAAAGATCGTGCCGCCGGGGACTGTCACCGTGCCGTCTGCCGCACTTACTTCTGGTTCAGACATCGAGAGGTTCCCACCGACAGGCAGTAGGCAAAAACTGCGACAACACCGACCACCTCGGCTCTACTTTCCTGGCAGCTTCCTCACGAACGTCAGCGCACGCTCGATCCAGTTGTTCAACTGGTCATCATCTTCGACCCCTTCCGGACCGACCATGATCCATCCCTTCATCGGCTTCCCGGTGACGTCGAACTTCCTGACATGCGGTTCCAGAAAGACCTTGTCCTCGGTTCCAACTCCAAGCCGAACGATGAGGGATTCCTGCCAGACGCAGACAAGCATGTTCCCGTTCAGAAAGAAACCGATGCCGCCAAACAGCAGCTTCTCTTTGATGCTGCGGTGCCGCGAGAGTCGTTCTCGGATGCGGTCGGCCAGTTCTTCGTTGAAGGCCATTGGAAACTCCGTTCCTGGTGTTGCTCGCGTTCCCGATCTTCTTGCTCAGGTTGACGAATCTCGTGAACCCCACCTACGTGAGGTTGTCACAGCAGCGTAAGGTGTGACGCACGACCTGCCGCGAACAGTCAGGCATCGAACAGCAACCGATCTAGCCCGCGAATCAATCCCGTGGTGCCCATCACCTTTCGCACAGCGAGCAGCGTGCCGTGAACATACGGGCCGCACTCTTCCCTGCGTCATGCCGGATCGTGAGCCGCTCGTGCGGCAGCCCGAACAACGCTTCAACCGCCAGCACATACCCCGGCAGCCGCACCGAATGCACCTGCGTGCCACCGATTGTCGCACCGCGTGCCTGCTGACTCCCGTGGGGCTTTGCCCATAAACCTCTCACGTGGATCGGCAACCGGCTTGACTTGCACAGGTTCACCGGCACACCGCACACCACGAGTGACCGTTGCGAGTCGTCAAGCAAGAATCTAAAATACCCCCACGTCATACCTTCCAGCCAAGCGGCGTCCAAGATTGAGAAAAACGCTGCACAGAGGAAGAAACTGATGGCCTGCTCATTGTGTGGTCACGACGGGCACAACGCAGCGACCTGCCCTGACGCGCGACGGTGTAGTTATTGTGGAAAGGCCGGTCACAACGTCCTAACCTGTCCCGACGCGCGACGATGTACCGCTTGCGGCGAGGTCGGTCACAACGTCTTGACCTGTACAAATGTTAATAGGTGCAGTAATTGTAACCAGCCGGGGCATAACACCGCAACGTGCCCAGAGCCGATGGTGCATCTGCTCGAAAAGGCTGTAGATCGCGTCGCAGACATTTCCGTTCCACTCGGTCGGAAGTTGGAACATTTCCACATCGGTGACGGGTGGCTGAGTCAAGACCTCGAATCGGCTGAGTGGAAAGATCACGCGAGCAGTCTTCTCTCCAAGCTCTACACCTACAAGACGTTACGACCTGCCTTCAAGAACCTCGTTGAGGTCGTGCATAAAGCCTCCAATCACATGCTGTATGTGGGCCGGGCGGGGGCGCACCCTGATCGTCTTTGGGCGAGGTTCCGCGACCACCGCGAGAACAGGAAAGCGAGTTACATCAAGCCCATCCTCCGTGTGCCGACTGAGCAGGCGAGGGAGAATAAATGGGAAGCCATCGCCATTCGGTGGCTGACGCGACAAGTTGAGAATGACATTCTCTGTTGCAACAACACCGCTGCCGATCACCGTGGCAATTGGCCGTCAACCGAAGATACCGTCATTTACGTTGTGGTCTGCGGGCTTTCAGGTTGAGCGACACTCGGCGAGCGAGGTCTGAGGCCCGGTAACTTGTCGGGCCTCCGGCGCATCGTCAAGCCGCTTGAAGCGGAGCCAGCCACAATTCCCGACGAATCAAGGTTTTGATGGTCCGGCAGTTTCGCGTTTGGCGTCTCGGGAAACTGCCGGTTGCCCCCGGAAACTGCCGGTTCCGGCAGTTTCAGATTTGCTGTTCACGGTCACGCTGATGGCATTTCCCTCAAGCACGCGGACGGGTTCCCGGTCGCGTTGCGATTCACAGGCCGAACCTCGACGCGATCAGCGGATGTACCGTGCGAAGACTGTCGATGTACGCCTTCGTGCTGTCCGCCGCTCGACGAAACTCGGCTTGATCGAGCGTGAACTCGGCGGTTCCAACTTCCGGCCACACCTGAGCCTCAAGCATTTCCGAGAACTCGATCATCGCCAACTCGGATGCTGCGAACTCTCCATCCCGCTCGTGAACTCGCGAGTACCATTCCGGCACGAGGCGGTAATGGCCGTCGGCGGGGAATGGCATGGCCCCTGCCCGAACGGCACGCGACAAACACCCCGCCACGGTTTCATAGGTGGGAACGGCGATGCGCTCGAAGCATGTGTATCGCTGCACCAAATACTCCAGATCGCATCCGGGCTCTGGGATGCAGAACAGAATTGCGGCGTCCGTGTACTGAAATCTCACACCGGCCATCGTTGGACTCACTCGGGGTCTTTCGGCTTCTTGGGGTCGATCTCCGCCTTGAGTTCGATGACCGCCTCACCCTTGAACCGCTTGCCCTTGCCGTCAACGCCAATGAAGTACCAACGAGTCTTCCCTGCCATCAACTCCGGGGCGGTACTCCAGTTCGTCGGGTCGGAATACGCTTCGCCCTTCTTCAAAACCGCCTTCGGGCACTTGTACCACTCCGCGAAATCCTCGCCCGTGAACGGCTTGCTGTTGATGCTCCTGACGACCCACTTGCCGTCCTGCCACACGAACCCGCCGAACTCGACGATGGTCAGGTCGGGGTCGGTTGCCATCACGGTCGTCTTGTACCACCATGTGTATTTTAATCGTCGCTCGCTTTTGCCCGTCAACGTGGCGAGGGCCACTTTCGGCTCGTGCGTGACTTTGATGCCGGTGGGGAGTTTGTCGAGTTCTTCGAGCGTGATGGACTTCGGCTCGTCTGCGTCAGCGTGCCGGGTGGTGCCGGACGACGGGGCGAGCTGACACACGAGCATCATCAGGGCAATCGCGTTACGCATCGGTATCACTTCTTCTCCTGTGTGCAACTCAGCACGATGAGCAGGACTTCGGCCACATCTTCTTCGGACTTCACCTTCGTGTAGAAACTCGCGTAGACCTTCTCGCCCACCCCGACGACGACGAGCAACTCCTTTTGCTTCGAGTAGACGATTTTCACCTTCTTCCCGAGCAGAGTTTGCTCTTTGTGCCAGAGTTCGTTTTCGAGTGTCTGCGCGCCGAATTTGCCGATGTCGTAGGTGATGGTGAGGCCGTCCTTCTTCGCAATCTCCCCGACGAGCGAATCCGCTCCTTTCTTCTTTTCGTGCGTGTAGCCCGGAAGCAACTGAATCGACATGGTCGGCGTTAGCGCGACCACGGTTGTGGCGGGTTCACTTCTGGCGTCGCCCTTCTTGGCTTCTTCAGCGCAGGCCGCGTTGACGCTCAAGAAGCTGAAAGTGAGCATCCAAGCAGACAAGACAGTTGGCAGATTGCGAGCAACCATGAGTTGTGATCTCCATTGGGAATCGTTCGTGGCGCGGGACTGACGACGAAGTGTCGAGCGTAAGGCTTCGGGTGAGCATCCGCAACGGTGGGCGAACGGAATGTACGGCGTGGCGGTGTGATGCAGCGGACACGCCCCGCACTGCCGACTCCCGTGCAGCGATCACCCAAAGTTCACTCACAGGGAAACGGTTGGCCCCCGCGAAGATGAACGCGGGACACGGTCCCCATCACGTCCACGGTCACGACCTCTCCCGTGACCGTGTAGCTCCACGGCGGCTCGACGAACCGCGACCACAGTTTGCCGCCGCCGACGTCCCAAGCGGCCAGTTCCAACTCCGCCGACATCAGTACGGTCTGCCCGTGCCTGCCCCACGCCAAGAACCCGCAATCCGCACGATCTTCCCACAGCCGAGCAGGGCGTGCGAGGTCGTACCCGAGCAGCCGCTGGCCCGCGCCGATGAAAAGTATGTGCGTCTCGGGAACGAGTAACACCTCTGGGAAGAATCCGGCCACGGCGGGTGAGTCCCGCTGTGTCACGACGAGGATCGGCCACTGCTGCACCCGACCCACGCTGACGAAACAGACCGACGCGCCCACCTCGTCCGGTGTGTCGAATTCCTCCGAAAGAACGGCTCGCTGTTGGTAGTCGGCCAGCATGGCGGGCAACCCGTCCTGTTGGCAGCAGAGTTCGTATTCACCGATGCTGATGCGGAACATTCGGTGTCCTCTGTTCTGTAGCCGCAGGATGGCGACAATTCGGCGACGCACGCGACGAGGTTCGTCGTTGTTGTGTTTGGGGCTGTGCCCGCAAGCAGAACTGGGCAGCCGTGGAACGGTCGCAATCACGTTGCCGATTCTCGGTCGATGGCGTTCCAAACGTCTATACTGAATACTCTTCTCTGTACCCTTCATGTGAAGGTTGCTTATAGAGGTTTTGGACGTCATCGCGGCAGAATCGGCAACCTCCCCATCACCGTCCTTCAAACCGCGAGCCGCAGGCACCGAAACGTGTCGTTCTCGGGTTTCGCACGCGGCCCACGGCTTCCAGAAGCCAGGGCGATTTCTTGGCCTCCAAACGGCCCAGGGATCGCATCGGATGGATGAACTGTGTGGGGGAAGATGGTTCGCTCCCGATCTGCCGCCTGAACGCAAATGCGGGCCACAGAAACGATTGCCGTGCGTGTTGTGGCTATCTGCTCGTGAGACGCGCAATCGAATCACAGTCTATCCCTGTGCAGCGTCTACTGTCGGGCCGACCAGCATGACCAGTGGAAGCGACTCGGGCGCGACGAACCACTCCCGACCGTCGGACTCAAAGTGAACGTGGTATCCCGCTGGGAGCGCTGCCTCAACCGGCATGTTCTGACCGAACAAACCGACTGATTCAAGCCCACCGCTCACGGCCAGAACGCCATCTCCGCGAACAGCTACCAACGCGAGTCCCGATCCGATGCGGACAACAAGGGCTGACATCCCGCAATCGGCTCCATTGGGCGGAATTGAGTTCGTGGTGGGGAACGCGATCTCGCCGGAACCCATTCGGACCAACTCGGCTATGCGACTGGCCATCGCGGTGAACTCCGCCGACGATGCGGTGAGGGTAACTTGCGGCCAGTCGCCCGGAGTGTAGACGATCTTCACCCGTTCGCCCTCTGCGTTGACACGCGACCAGCCATCACTTCTTCACCACGATCCAGTCGATCAGGTACGTCTTGTTCTTGTTGAATGCGTAGGTCGCAGTGGAATCCGGCCCGAGAGTGACATCCACGAGCGTGATATCGAAACCGTCCTTCGCTCGCTTCCAGTACGCCTCGAAGAACGGGTAGCCGCCGGTGGGGAACCTGTTCGTGAGCAGGACGATGTAATCGTCGCCCAGTTTCGCGGTGATGTCCGCATTGAGTTGCACCCGAGCGTTCGTCGCGTTGTCCTGCACCGCGCCGAGCTTGAAGGTCGCAGTGCCCGCCGCAACGATGCGAGGCGATTGCATCTCGCTCACGCGAGCTTTGAGGTCCGTGACCTGTTTTTGGAGTTCCTTCACTTGTGCGGCAAGCGATCCGTCATCGGCTGCGACGGGCTTTGGTGTTTCCTTTTGGTTTTCGGAAGTGGTCTTCACTTGAAGTGCAGAGGTCGTGTCGGCGTTCAGGCCGAACATCGCGACGAGCAACAACAGCGTGAACATCCCGGTCGAGGTGAGGGTCGAAAGAAAACGCTGGCGAGTCATGGTCTTCGACTCCACGGGTGAGGATCGCCCAACGTCCAATATAACTCCCATCTCTGAAAACCGGCCTCTCGTCCCCGGTTGATCGAGAATTCTCCTGGCAGCAAGTCCGCGTTCTCAACAAGATAATCATTGCCAACGCACGACACCGAGAGGCAGGCCCATGTTCGCTCGTCCGGTTGCTTTCGTCCTTCTCGTCAGCGTCTCCGGCTTGCTCTTCAACGATTCGACGAGCGCGACTGCCGACCCCGAACCAGTAACAGAAACTCTCAAGGGGCACAAAGGCACCCTCTCGTGCCTCGCGTTTCGTGGCGACGGCAAAGTTCTCGCGTCAGGGGGCAAAGACGGAACCGTCATCGTCTGGGACACCGCAACTCGCAAGCCGCTCTTCACTTTCCCCGAACACAAGGACATGGTCGTCGCGGTGGCATTCAGTTCAAATGAAAAGACACTCGCGGTGACCAGCCATTCTGCTGATGTTCAACTCGCTGACTCCGCGACCGGGAAGCCCGTTGGTAAGCTGGTCGGACATACCAATGACGTTCGGGGCGTGGCCTTCGCAAGCAACGGGAAATTGATCGCCACTGGTGGCGTGGACAAGACAGTGCGACTGTGGGATGCGACCACGCAGAAAGGAAGCTCGGTTCTGGAAGGCCACACCGCCGAAGTCAACTGCGTGCGGTTCTCGCCCGACAGCAAGTTGCTCGCGTCAGCCGGGTGGGACAAGGTGGTTCGCCTGTGGGATGTTGAGACGGGCAAGCCGTTCGCCGTGCTTGAAGGTCACACCGAGTTCATCCGCGACCTCGTTTTCACGAGTGACGCCAAACAGTTGATATCGAGCGGTAAGGATGGTGTCGTTCGTGTTTGGGATGTCGAGAAGAAAAAGTTGGCGAAAACGCTCGAAGGGCATACCGGGTTGGTCCGTTCGCTTGCACTGTCACTTGACGACAAGTGGCTTGTCACAGCCGGTCGGGACGGGAAACTGTTCGTGTGGGAGTTTGCTGCTGGAAAGGTACGGGCTTCGCTGGACGAGGGCGTGATGGGGTTCCAGGTTGTCGCGTTTCGCGCCGACGGAAAGACGCTGGCAACCGGAGGCATCGACCGAAACGTCACCCTCTGGGATTTCGACCGCTTGATGAAGGATCACGCGGTGAAGTAGCTCGCCGACGATCTGGGTGCAGCAAGGCGGCTCCCGTTTCCAGCCGCACACCACATCCCGTTCGCATTTGCCAAGACGACGCCAACACCGCGCCAAGTGAAGTCGCAGGCAGGTAAACGGCAGGAAGAGAGATTGCTGCGATCACGACGCGAACACGTCAGCCATCGCCTTCACAGTCTCGACGCCGTACTGCGCGACGAGATTCTTCACGGCGAGCGCGAGTTCAGCGGGGTCGCCCGTCTTGGTCGTGGTCGGCTTGCCATTCGTGTGAGCGGGTGTGCTTGCACTGGCAGGTTTGCTTGCGGGTGCAGGTGCAGGTGCCTTCGCGGGACCGGGCGGACGACCACGCTTGCCAGTCGTCCCGGTCCCCTTGTTGAGCTTGCTCTTCACCGTACTGAAGCTCTGATTGGTCATCTCCATCTTGAAGTTGTCTTTGATGTACTGGACGCCTTCCGTGGGCTGACCTTTCCCGGCGGCAACCGCTCGCTTCACCGCCTCGCTTTGCGTGATCTTGTCGGGCTTCGGAGCGTCGGGCGTGGTTGTGCTGGACTCGGGTTTCTGTTTTGCCATGTGTCACCGGGGTGTAAGTCGTGGGGATAGGACCGGGGCATACATATCCTCTAATCCTCACGCCCATCACGGTCCAGATAGTTCGCCCGAATTCGCAGGCTTGCCAGATGTGCGACACAGTACAACCGGCCCTCGGAACGCAAGCAAAACCGTGGCTCATCGAAATGCACGATCTCGTCACGCACTGCTCTGCGACGCCAATTGCCTGAACTCGGGCGTCGGGTGCCACGTCAACTGCGACCGCAAGTGTTCTGGAACCCCCTCGTAGAACTCCAGCATCAGTGCCGCCGTCTCCGCTCCAATGTGGTCCGGCAACCGCCTGATGTGTGCCGGGAAGGCCCAGTTGATGAAGGTGATGTCGTTGTCCACATACTCCGGTTCCAAGATCGAACCGTGAACGCGGTGCAAGAAGTTCGCCTGTTCCCACCCGACCTCGAATGCTTCCCGCAATCTCAACACCTCTTCAGCGGTGACGTGTGCCGCACGGCTGCAAAGCATTCGCAGGTGAAGGATGCCCCACTGAAGAAGGCGGGTGTAGATCACTTGCTTGCGGCTCGGCATCATTCGTCCTCTCTCGGCGTGTGCGAAGTCAACTGAGCCGCAGGCTCACGCAGTGTTGGAACCCGGCGAGGAGCGGCATAGTTCGGGGTCAATCCAGTCGAGTTGCTGTGCCTGACCACCGTGCAGCCGTCAGGGTTTTGGACAGCACCGCATCCCGCTACGAAGTGTAGATCACGACCGCCGCACCAGCCTGAGCAGCCTGGACGTAGAAGGCTTTCAGACTGGCGAAGTAGCCGAGGAGATACTTCACGTCTGCGCCCGCCGTGTAGACGTCCGCTGCTCTCATGGCCTCGACGTCGTAGTTCGCACGAAGGTGTTTTTGTTGAACAGGTTTGAGGGCAGCGGCGATCTTGCG
Source organism: Planctomycetota bacterium (assembly GCA_021413735.1). GTDB lineage: Bacteria > Planctomycetota > Planctomycetia > Gemmatales > Gemmataceae > Gemmata. The sequence goes on along the minus strand of JAIOPV010000238.1, from coordinate 7,606 downwards.
GACGTCGGTAGGTTTCAGAATGAGCGGTTCCTTGCCTTCCTCGAACCATCCGTACCCAAGCATTTCTTCACGGCCCACGACAGCCTGGGCAAGTGGGTCTGCCGGAAGGTAGAGGTCGTCAGTCGCTCGCCTTTCTGCGGAGAGCAGGTAGGCGATTCCGTCCCAAGCCTTATCGACCTGAATGCGGTTCAGGACACCCTTTGGTTCGGGTGTCCCGTCTTCGTGGTGGATGAGTGCCTCTGCGACATCCTTGTCGCCTTGAGCCTTCTTGAGCAGAGCAGGCTTCAGCGCCAGATAGTTGAAAACGATACCCATGAGTTCCCCTTCGACCGCCGTGGTTGGGGGCACCCTTACAGATCGCACTCGGGGTGCGGCGGGAGCGTGAACACGAGCCAGAACGGAGCATACAGGAACGGAGCGGCCAAACCCAACAAACAGCCGACCGCGACCCCGACGATGGCACCATGTCGTCCCGAGCGAACTGTACCGACCAGCACGCCCGCGAGGGCACCCACCGCCGCGAGTTGCCAGAGTCGGGTGGAGTCTCGCATCAGAAGCAGAACCATGCCGAGCAGCGCGGCGAGCGAGATCAGGGCAGCAACCACGCTTCGCATGGGGAACCTCACTTCTTCTCGACCGCCTCACTGATCTCGGCTTCGACGAATCACGCCCGCGTTATCCTTTACTTCTTGTGCCGATACACCCACACGACGCCGTTGTCGTTGCTGTCGCCTGCGACGTGGCAGAAGTAGGCGTTCAACTCCCGGTCGAAGCAAGTGTTCGCAGCGAAGGGAAACTTGGGGCCGTCCGCCGGGAAGGGAATCGGGTCCGCCCAGGAGTTCGCTTTCGGGTCATACACATAGACCCCGGCCTTCTTGCCGGTGAAGTGGATCGCCACCACGACATCGAGGCGAGCGTCATACTCGTAGAACGCGGCGTTGGTGTTCGCGGGTTCCGGTGCGGTCCCCTCTGGTTTCAAGTGGCTCCAGGAGTTGCTGTCGATGTCGTAGGCCATCAGACCTTCCCCTTTTGAACCGTCGCCGTCGTTGCGGTAAATCCGATTCCGTTTGGAATCAAAGCAACCACAGGCGTCGTAACCCTTGGGGCTTGGGCCTTTCGGCTTGGCATCGGTCCACTCGTTCTTCGCGGGATCGTAAATCGCCACGGTTGCGGAACCCACGGCGAACAATTGCTTCTTGGCTGGGAGATAGTGCAGTTGCGGGAAGCCGCCCGCGCCCACTTCCGTTTTGTTGCTCGTTACCGAGCGTTCAAACTTGCCCGTGGCCACGTCGTAGAACCACGGCGAGAAGACCACCTTCTTTTTGTCCTTCAGTTGCTCCTCAAGCAACTTCACGCCTTCGTCCATCAGGTTCTCGTTGCCCAGGAAATACCTGGAAATCTGAGTGTTGCCCCAACTGAGAAAGGCGAACTTCTTCCGGTCGGAATCGTAAGTGAGAAACCCCCAGGCGTGAACCAACGTGTGGACCGGGATGGGTTGCTTGTCGTTGTCGATCAACTGGCCGTTGTCATCAATGGCGAGTTCCTTGTCTTTCACTCGCTGCGTGAAGGTCTTCGTGTTCGTGCCGGGGTAGAGACAACTCCAGGCGTGAGCGTTGATGTCGTAGAACCACAAGTCGTCCATGGCGTGGCCGTCGGGCTTGACGTAGGCGTGAACACCTTCGCCGAAGAGGAAGGCTCCTCGCTTGTCCGGTGCGAGGATCAGGGCTTTTGCACCCCACGAACTGCCGCGTGCCTTGCCCCACTTCGGATCGGCAGCGGGTGCGCCAAGATTGAGCCACTGGTTGTCGCCGAGTGCCTTGATCTTCTCGATGTGCGCACCGGGCTTGCTCGGCAGTTCGGTGAGTGGCCCCTTCTGCGCCTTGTCATCGGCGAACACAGTCAGACTGACAGTGAAGGACGCGGCCAGAACCAACGCACACGAACGCATCATGGCAAAGCTCCTGTTGACGGTCACTCTTGCTGTACCGTTTTGTGCAAGGGCCGACCGCAGTCAGCCGCAAGCGACTTCGATTTACTACATGGTTGTCATTGTGGCTTCGCTGCACGGGCGAATTGCATCGGCAGAATCTCCGCGACCTTCTCAACACCGGGTTTCACGACAGCGTGGAAACGCAGTGCGGCTCACGCAGCATTTCCCTCTCCAGCATGTTCCAGTTCTACAACTCCGTAACCGATCCACGGTTTTCTTTCAGATGCGGTTCGCTTGTTTACGAGTTAGACTGGACCCCGCGTTCACGCCCAGAAGAGCTTGCCATGCGAGCGATGTTCACGGCTGGCGAAAGTCGGGGTGGAGCCGACACGTTGCCAAGTAACACTCGCTCGAAGGAAAGGGCTACCCATGTCGCTTCGCTGTTGGCTCGTTTCCTGGTGTCTGCCCGCCTTCGTGGCGGCGCTCGCGTTACTCACACCAACCACGCTGCTCGCGGCAGAATCAAAGGTCGCATCCCATCCGGCCCAACGCCCACTCCCGACAACGACTGCCCGTCCCCTGACCAAAGGGCCGGCTTACTTCGTGGACGCGGCCAAGGGTGACGACACGAACGACGGCTCGTTGGCGAAACCGTGGCGGTCGGTTCAGCACGGCGTGCAGCGGCTCAAACCCGGCGACACGCTCTACCTGCGCGGCGGCGTCTACCACGAAAAGGTCTACCTGACGCGATCCGGCACCCCGGACGCACCCATCGTGATCGCTTCTTACCCGAACGAACTCGCGGTGCTGGACGGCGGCTTGAAGGAGTTTCTCGAATCTCCCGCGACGAGTTGGGAGCCATTCAAGGGCGGCGCAGCAGACGAGTACGTCTCCACGAAGACCTACCCGAACGCCGATGATCGCAAGACGCCTCACCAATTCCTGCCTGCGTCTTGGGAACCGATGTGGGGACTTGAAGAACAGCGTCCCATCGCGTTGGGTCATTTCGCAGACTCCTTGGTGCCACTCCACGGCTACCGCACCGTGACGGACCTGCGAGCAACCAACGAACTCCAGCCGAAGGACAAGAAGGCCGGCGGGGAAGGCGTGTACTGCGGACCGGGGCTGTGGTTCAACCGCGAGACGAAACGCATCCACGTCCGGCTCGCACACCACCAACTGGCAGGGCTGGGGACGCGCGCTTACCGAGGTGAAACCGACCCTCGCAAGCTGCCGATGGTTGTGGCGGCGGGGTTTGGCGACGACGTGTTGCGGATCAACGGGATCAAGCACGTCCGCATCGAGGGGTTGGTTCTTCGCGGAGCAACCGGCAGTCCGATGATCCACGTTTACGGTTCGGAGGCAGTTCACCTCGATCACCTGACCGTCTACGGCGGCTTCCCGGCTCTGCTGGTGAACGCATCCCAGAAAATTCGCGTGACGCACTCGGCGTTTCGCGGGTTGGCCGCACCCTGGACGGGGCGGGCGCACATGAAGTATCGCGGCACGGCGACGTATCAGATCGTCTTGCAGAACGGACAGCCGGTGAACGAGGACATCGAGTTCGCCAACTGCGCGTTCACCGACGACCACGACTTCGCGTTCCTCCGGTACGCCAAGAACCTCCGGTTCCACCACAACTTCGTGGACAACTTCAACGACGACGGCCTGGAGTGTGGCTCGAAACTCCGCTGGCACACGATCCACGTCTACCAGAACCGCATCGGTGCGTGTCTGGGCGTGTTCCAGCAGCACGAAATCGACAAGGACGAATCAAGCGCCGACCACAACCCGGACTCGGGCGTGAATGTCTACCGAAACGTCTTCGATCAGCGGGCAGGCGTTTATTACGGCTTGCCGAGTGAACCCGATCCGACCGGCGCATTCTTGCGAGCCGAGGGCCATCTCATCAGCGACCACGGCAGCCCGACTTACCCTGTGATGCGGGTCTACCACAACACGTTTCTGCGGCGGGAGCCGGTGTACCGCGACTACTTCCTGTTCGGCCTCGGGGCTGCGAACCTTCGCAACACCGAGCGTGATGTGTTCAACAATCTGTTCGTGCAAACTGACCGCGTTCCTGGTGCGGTCATCATCGGGAAGGACGCGGGCCGACTTCGCGAAGGCGGGAACATGCTCTGGGGCATGAAGGAAGGACCGACCGGCAAGGCAACTCCGTTCGCCAAACTCCGCGCCTCGCCGCTGTTCAAAGCGAGCCGCGAGTTCTACGAGCCGGGCTGGACGACTGACGACCTCGTCGCGGACCCGAAGTTCGTAAAGTTCACGGAGAGTGTGAACGATGCTTCCGATCTGAGTCTCGCGAAAGGCAGCCCGGCCATCGACGCCGGTTTGCTGATCCCGATGAAGTGGCTCGACCCGCTGCGTGAGGCGGATGCGGGCAAGCCAGACCTCGGGGCGATCCCCTTCGGGAGCGAAGCCTGGGGCGTCGGAGTAGACGGACGCATTCCGTTGTTTGGCGGCACGCCAGGGAAGTGATGTGGAGCAGTTTGATGGCAGCGGTCCTCATGATGGTCGCGATCTTCGCCGGGCCGATGCCAGAGCGTGAGTTTGCCTTTGCCGAGGGAAACCCAGTTGTAGTCGATCTGAGTCTGACTCATCCGGTCAGCCGTGTTGTTGTGAGGTGGGCGAATCCGGCGTTCGTGGTTCCACACCGCGCTTGCCCAGATTCGCGGGCTACTGCACGGACAACTCGGTTGGACTTGGGGTTCACGGCTCTGGTCACACGCGTTCGTGAGGCTCGGAGAGCCAGCCCAACCCGACGCACTCCGGGCACTGAACCCCGTTCATCTGCGACAAAGTACCGAGACCACCGCAGACGCTGCAATCGTTTGCACCTGCTGGTCGTTGAGGAAGCCATAGGGCTAAGCCCGGCTCTCGCTCCGCTGCGATGGCTATCGCGCCGACCTTGCGTGGCCCGTCGGGAACACGCTCGACCGTATCATCCCCATTCCACCAAGAACACGACCACACTTCCCCGTCGGCGTCGATGATGTCGCAGCCGACCGGACCGCCCCACAACACGAACCCGACGAACCGCCTGTCCGATTCCACGAACTGCTCACCTGCCGAATCAATGAGCCGACGGACTGTGGCTTGTACCGCTTCAGGCATCGGGCCGAGTATCAACTTCATCTGATCGCCCTACCACGAGATGTCCGCTGTCGCATTGGGTTCATCGTCTCCCCATGACCCGTTGCGATCCACCCACCGAATGCTCTCCCAGTACATGAGTGCCGCCAGGAGAAAGCCGATTCCGAAGAAGTATCGCTCGTCCCAGAACCCGTACACGACGCACCCAATCGCGGCGACGACTGACAACGCGTAGTTCGCCACGTCCCGTCCACCGTCTCTAAAGCGTGGCACGCCCAAAACTGTTTTTGCCACGTTAGGCGTTCGGAGTCACAGCGGACTCGACCATTCTGACCCACGCCAACGGATCGGCGGCGTCCTCTGGGCTACCATATGCCGGCACCAACACGTACGCCGCGCCCAACCCGAACTGCTCGGCAGCCTGCCGGTGATGCGGGCTGTCGTCCACCAAGAAATCGGCCTTGAGCAGCCGCACGTCTTTCCACCGGGCCGGCATCTCGTCCCACGAGTGTGACTCGCTGAACCACCGCTTCAAGCCGAATGACAGTACTTTGTCCACGTACCGACGGGGACTGACCGACCACAGCAGGAGGAAGAAGCTCACTTGCAACCGGTCAAGAAGTTCGGCGCAACCGGGTCGCATCTGCCAGCCGACGATGTCACGACCGTCGATCACTGGTACGCCGAGCGTTTCGTCGAGATCGAAAGCGATCCGCCGCATATTATGCCGTCCCTTGCCGAACGTTAGGCTCACCGGCGGGCCGCTTGAAGGCCCAGACATAATCATGCCTGCTGGTTGACCTACGAATCCTCACACCATTTTTCACAACTCTGAGCCAGTCGCTGCCGTTACACACGATGCCCGCCGTCGCCAACGAACTCAACCCCCGGATGCACCACTCCCCTCACCGCGACCCATTCAATGCACACCGTTTGCGTTAGCCCCATCTCAACCCGCAGGAACTCTGCGGCGTCGCCCCGCAGCGGCCACACCCACAGGTCCGGATCATCGCTGTCGAACGGCGAACCTGTCGGCAGGAAGTGCAAGGTCGCCCACACACGGATTCGCTCGACCGGCTGGCCCGACGATTCCAACTCTTCGACACACAACCAGACACCGCGTTCGGCGAAGCGGCCAGCTTCGCGCATGGTGAGTTCGACCAATCGGATCAGTTCGTGTTTGGATCGCTTCAAGTCGCGAACCCCCTGTGGTCGTAACGGCGGTCAGTCTGGAGTACGGCTTACCCGCAGGCGACGAGTGTCATGTGGTCACGAATCACCCAGAACTTTCCCGGCAGCCCGAACGACACGAACCGGCGCGAGCCAATCATCCTGGCAACCCGGTTGTGGGTCCGGGGCGGTATGCCAATCAGCAGGCCCAATCCCCAGTTCTACGGCCGCATGCTGCTCGGCACTGACGACATCCTCAGACCAGTAGTCAGCGTCACAGGGTCCGTCAGTCAACGAACGGAACAAGTAGAGAAACACGCCACGACCGTCAGCAGGGTCGTAGATCATCGCTCGGCAGAACACAGAATCAGACTTGGTCGTCGTTGCTACTTTCCGCACACTCGTCCCTTCTTCCACTTCTCGGAGTTCATAATCGCCGACTCTTGTCTTCGCAGCGATGCTCGCTGATGAGCATAACACCGCCTTCAGCCGTGTGGGAACGCTCCTGACGATGAAGGCTCAAACCAAATTCATCAACACGCCATCCGAAGAACGAACCCAACGCTGATTCGCTTGAAAACTTGGTCAACTACGTCATCGCCTGCCCTTCTCTAGTTCGTTCATGCTATTGCTGACGACACCCCGAAATCAACATTCTTTACTGAACACTTCCGGCTCATGAGCGTTTCTAAGGGGGAGCGAAACAACGACGGTAGCGAACTTCGCAGAGCCGTCAGACCCACACCAACGAGAACGCAATGTCGAAGTCTTCAACCCAACCCGAACACGCCGTGGACGTGACAACTTATGCCGACCTGAATCGCTTCCTGAACGCCTTCGGGTCTGGTCACTTGAACCTCTTGATCCTGCTCGGCCTGCCCGGAGTCGGCAAGAGCCAAGCGGCCCGCCGTGTACTCTCCAAGGATACCACCGGCTGGGTCGAGGGACACGCCACCGGATTCGGCCTCTATTGTGCGACGCACGAACACCGCGACAAGCCGCTGGTAATCGACGACGTGGACTCGTTGTACCGCGACCGTGCCGCCGTCCGCCTCTTGAAAGGTCTTTGCCAAACCGACCCGACCAAAACCGTCGGTTGGTACTCCGACGCGAAGACACTTGATCGCGACGGCATTCCCAAGTCGTTCTCGACCACGAGCCGCGTGTGCCTGATTGCGAACGAGTGGAAGACGCTGTCGGTCAACGTCGCGGCCATCGAGGACCGTGGTTGTGTGCTGCACTTTACGCCCGACGCTCTGGAGGTTCATCGCATGGCGGCGACGTGGTTCTGGGATCAAGAAGTTCATGACTTCATTGGCGAGAGCATTGCGTTGTTGAGTGGAACACCTTCGTTCCGAACCTACACGACAGCGGCACAGTTCAAGGCGGCTGGCC
>JAIOPV010000241.1 GCA_021413735.1 Planctomycetota bacterium | reverse complement strand
CGCCGCGTTGCGGCGACCGCTAAACGTTTGAGATTCGAGTGCCATCGCTTCTGCTATTTTCGAGAAAGCAGATACACCAACAGATCGCGTATCTCCTGATCGGTCAGGTTATCGAGCAATCCCTCTGGCATGATCGACACCTGCGACGCCTTCGTTTCTTGCACGTCGGCGGCCGTCACCTTGAAGCGATTGCCCTTCTCGTCGAGGTATTCGGACACGTCGAGGTAAGTGCCGACGAGCAAGCCCTTCAGCGTGCGGCCGTCGGTGGTTTCGATCGAGTACGCCTGATAATGCGGAGCCACGACCGCGCTCGGCTGAAGGATCGACTCCGCGATCCACTTGCGTTCCGTGCGACCGATCAGGCTCAGTTCCGGGCCGACGTTCGCGCCGCGACCTTCGACCTGATGACAGCGGAAGCAGCCCGCCAGTTTCGGATGCTCGAAGATTCGGCGGCCAGCTTCCGCGTCACCCGATCCTTCGAGACGCTTGAGCCAGGCTTCGATGTCTTTCGCAGGCGGGCGATTCGCATTGATCGGCTTGCCGAGAACGCGAGCGACGAGTAGCTCGTCCTTCCCCTTCGCAGCGGCCACGAACTTTTCCTGCTGGGCTGGCGTGAGCTTCACCTGCACGAGCGACCGCAGTGCTTCCTGCGACAGTGACACATCGTTGTCACTCACCAACTCGATGAGGAAATCCGCGTCGGCACCGTTCACCGCCGAGAGCGTGACGAGAGCCTGTGCCCGCACCGCGACCTGTTGCTTCGCGTCCTTGGCGATGGCGAGAACCGCTGACGTGGCCTTCGCGTCGGCACGGTCCTTCAACGCCCGCAACGCTTCGATTCGAAACGCCGGATCGTCCTGCTTCAGCAACGCGAGAAGCTGATCGGTCGAGAGCTTCTTGTGGTTCGCGGGGATGGCTCGCAGTGCCATCAGTTGCATGGCTGGCGATGCGGTTTTGTCGGCGAGCCGATCGAGGAAATAAACCGCGAGGCTGTCTTCGTTGACGGGCTTATCATCGAGCCGTGCCAGCGTCGTTGTGAGGCCGATGAACGCACGCGGATCGAGGTTAGGGGACTTCAACATCTCGACGATCTGCGGCCGGAACTCGACGAGCTTTTCGTCGGACACCCACTTCGCCGCGAGGAACCGCACATCGGGGTCGGAATCTTTGAGGAAGTCGGCAAGAACCTTCGTCGCGTCTTTGTCGTTGGATGCACGCCATGCGAGTAGCAGGCCAATCCGCTGCCTTGCGTTCAGTTTACTGCGATCCATTACCGATTGGCTCCCGCATAGTGCCAGTCGCTGCACCGTGGCGTGATGGATGAAGGGATCCGTGTCCGTGAGCAATCCCTGAAAGACAACCGTTGCCGTACCTGTCATCAGACCCCGGATGACCCCAGCGCGAATCTCAGGAGCGACTTGGGGGTTCAGCGACGTTTCTCCGGCAAGCACCTCACGGAGAGTTAACACGCGGATGTCGAGTGATGGGTCTTTCTCCCACATCTCAACTACTGGCGTTTCGTCGACACCCGCATCAAGCAGCGCGATGAGTGCCGCTGCTCGCACTCGGACATCTTTCGCTGTGCATTCTTCACGCAAGACCTTCCGCCCAGCTCCAGTCTTCGCCAGCGTTCTTGCGGCGGCTTCGCGTGTCTTGCGGTCGGCGCTCGTGATCGCTTCCTTCGGATCAACGGGGCGTTTCGTCGGCTTTGCGTCCTTCATGCGAACGTGCCAGATCGCACCCTTTCCGTGAAGCTCGTAGCTGCGCGAACCCCAGTCACTCACGAACAGCGAGCCGTCTGGAGCGACCGTCAGCCCCGACGGATAGAACTCCTTGCCGCCCTGGATGAATGGCTTCCGATCCGCAACGAAGCTCGCTCCCTTCGGCTTCAGCACGTAGCGTTCGAGGCGGTGATCGGCCCACGCTGGAACCAGCAAGTCGCCGCGATACTCCGCCGGCAAGCCATCCGATTCGTAGCTGATGACTTCACACGGCGATTCGCCCGTGCCCGCGACGAACGGCAGCGTGCCCGGTAGTTCCCCATTCCACGCCTGGAACGGATGCCGCCCGGCGCGACCGTAACGGAACTGGAAGCCGTAGTCGCCGCCCTCGACGACGTGCAACAATCGACACGGTGGCGAGGCGTCTGGGTCGTTGTCCACCACGAACAGCCGACCGAAGATGTCGCGGCCCGAGCCAAACGGATTCCAGAAGCCGGTGGCCACGCGACGCAGCTTCTTGCCGTCGGCCGTTATGTGGTAGACGTTGCCGCCTTCGCCGCCGCCGGTCAGCGTGGTGCCGTCCGCACCGATCAGCTTATAGTCGGCTCCGAGGTTCTCGCCGATGCCGAAGTTCAAATTGCCGCGGGAGTCGAACGACAAACCCGCGAGGCCGTTGTGCGGGTAGTTGCCCTTCGTTTCGAGGAACGCGATGCGGGTCTTCTCGTCGGCGACGCCGGTGCCCTTCGTGTCACGCAACCGCAGGATTTCGTTTCGCGTGGCAATGTACACCGAGCCGTCCGGGTGAACGGCGAGGTCCATCGTGTGCGTCACGCCCTCGAAAAACGTGGTGATCTTGTCGGCTTTGCCGTCACCGTCGGTGTCCTCGAACATGCGGACGCGGTCGAACTTCGGGCCAGCGTAATTCGCAGGGCGGAAGTGGGTGTGACTTTCGACGACGAGCAAACGGCCCTTCGCGTCGAAGTCGAGCGAGATCGGCTGAACGATGTCGGGTGCCGCCGCAAAGAGTGTAACTTCGAGCCTGGGATCGGCTGAGGTAGGGACTTCGAGTTGCTTCTTGGGCTGCTGTGCGGTGACGGCACTCGCGAACAGCAACATAGCAATGACGGAGAGGCGACGGGGCACGGTGAAACTCCCTAAAGACACAGGGCGGAAGCCCTGTGCTACGAAAGACGGCCCCTCCGGGGCGAAGAGGGCATCCGGGGTTTTGGATTTCCACCCCGGAGGGGTCGGCGTTTTTAGCACAGGGCGGAAGCCCTGTGTCCGAACGGATCGACAGGGTTACAATCTACCCGAACTTCCCTCCCGAGACTCCCCTCATGAAACGATTCCTGCTCGCATTGCCTGTCGCCTTGGTTCTCGCCGTGTCATCGGCTCCCGCCCAAAAAGGCCCGAAGGTTCCCGACACCGTGACCTTCGAGGCCGGCATCGAGTACACCAATCCCGACGATCAGCACGTTTCGTTGAACATCGCGAGGCCGAAGGCCGGCGACGGTCCGTTCCCGTGCGTGCTGTTCATTCACGGTGGCGGCTTCCGTGCGGGTAAACGCGAAGGCTATGACGGCCAGATCATTCGCATGGCCGAACAGGGTTACGTAGCGGCGACGGCTTCGTATCGCCTCGCACCGAAGTATCCGTTCCCGGCAGCGGTTCACGACACAAAAGCAGCCGTGCGCTGGCTGCGTGCGAACGCGAAGAAGTACAACATCGACCCGAATCGCATCGGCGTGACGGGTGGCTCGGCGGGCGGGCATCTCGCGCAGTTCCTCGCCGTGACATCCGACGTGAAGGAGTTCGAAGGCAACGGCGGCAACCCGGAGCAATCGAGCGCTGTGAAGTGCGTCGTGAACGTGTACGGCCCGAGCGACTTCACGAAATCGTATGGCAAGAGCGTGGACGCGGCGGAAGTGTTGCCGTTGTTCCTCGGCGGGAATTTGGAGAAGGCACGCGCCGCCCACATCAAGGCGAGTCCGCTGTACTGGGTGACGCCGAACGCCGCACCGACGCTCTGCATCCACGGCACTGAAGACAAGTACGTCGCGCACGAACAAGCCGTGTGGATGGTGGACAAGCTCAAGGCGGCGAACGTCGAGGCGGAGTTGCTGACGCTGGAAGGGGCAGGGCACGGCTTCAAGGGGAAGGACGCCGAGACAGCCGAGAAGGCCATGATCGCGTTCTTCGACAAGCACCTGAAGGCGAAGTAAACGCCGAGCGGGGGACGTGAGTCCCCTGATTTTTCTCAATCGCAATCAGGGGACTCACGTCCCCCGCTCGCCAGGGGAACACCATGCAACTCAACGGCAAAATCGCAATCGTCACCGGTGCGGGCTCGGGCATCGGTCGTGCCGCGGCGCTCGCCCTTCTGCGTGAAAGCTGGTCCGTCGTGCTCGCGGGTCGCCGTGCGGATGCGCTCGCGGCGACGGTCGCGGCTGCGCCTGCCGGTTCGCGACATCTCGCGATTTCAACTGACGTGTCTGATCCCGTCGCGGTGAAGCAACTCTTCGCGCAGACGCAAGCCAAGTTCGGGCGGCTCGATCTGCTGTTCAACAACGCAGGCATGGGTGCGCCGCCCGTTCCTCTCGAAGAACTCACCATCGAGAAGTGGCGGCAGGTCGTGGACGTGAACCTCAGTGGCGTCTTTTATTGCACGCAAGAAGCGTTCAGGCTCATGAAATCGCAGACCCCGCGTGGAGGGCGCATCATCAACAACGGTTCCATCTCGGCACACACGCCGCGACCGAATTCCGCACCATACACCGCGACGAAGCACGCCATCAGCGGGCTAACGAAGTCGGCAGCGCTCGACGGCCGAAAGTTCGACATCGCCTGCGGTCAGATCGACATCGGTAACGCTGGAACCGAGATGACCGCACGCATGAAGGACGGTGTGATGCAAGCGAACGGCACACTCGCGGCGGAACCGACGATGGACGTGGAATGCGTCGCGAATGCCGTCGTGTACATGGCCGGGTTGCCCCTCAGTGCGAACGTGCTGTTCATGACCGTGATGGCCACACAGATGCCGTTTGTCGGCCGCGGATGAAGTCGAATCCTTTCCCTGGAGGCACCCCGTGCGATCTCTCCATCCGTTCCCGCTCGCTTGCCTGGTGGCCATCGCGAGCGTCGGAATGCTTACCGCTGCCGACCCAGCACCATTGATCTTCCTGTCGCCGAAGCCCAATCAGGTGATTCAGCGAAAGGGCTTCGACCCGGTCGCACCCGCAAAGGAAGAACCGGGACATCCCGCATTCGGTTACGGCGATGTGGCCATTCGCTGTGAGTTCGTGAAGGTTCCCGATCGTGCGACCTGGGAGTATCGCGTCATGAAACTGGCCGACGCGACTGGCCGCGATTTGCCCTGGACGAAATTGGTCATTCGCACTGAGTCAAACGGCAGCATCGGCGTTGCTCGCGTTCCCGCTGGCGGATGGTATCGCCTCGAACTGCGTTCGCGAGTCGATGATGCCGTGACACATCAGGGCGCCGTCGAGCCGATTGGCGTCGGCGAAGTGTTCATCGTCGCGGGTCAGTCATACGCCACGAACTGCAACGACGAACAATTCAAAGTCACTGATCCGCAGAAGCGAGTCGTCGCATTCAACTCCGCGAAAGGAACGTGGGCTGTCGCGAACGATCCGCAGCCGGCACCCGACAACAGCGATGGCGGCTCAATCTGGCCGCCGTTCGGCGATGCACTCCGCAAGGAATTCCGCGTGCCGATTGGGTTCGCGAACGTCGGCTTTGGCGCGACTGCGACATCGCAATGGATGCCGGGCGGCGATCTCCACAAGCGGTTGGTAGAAACGGGCCTGCTCTTGGGCGGCTTCCGGGCTGTGCTGTGGCAACAGGGCGAATCAGATGTCATCGCAAAGACGACGACCGAGAAGTACGTGGCGAACATGCGAATCATTCGGCACACAGCCGCGAACGCCTGGGATCATCAGCCGCCGTGGTTCATCGCGAAATCGACACTTCACCCAACCGTTTACAACGACCCCGCTGGCGAAGGTCGCATCCGCAAAGCCTACGACGAACTCACCGTGCGGCCGGGCTTCCAGGCCGGGCCCGATACGGACACGCTTACCGGCAAGTATCGCGGGCCGATCAAATCGCGGAGGCACTTCAGCGCTGAGGGGCAAGCGAAGGCCGCCGAGATGTGGGTCGATGTCGTGAAGAAGAACCTGACCGCTCCTCGCAAGGTGGAAGAGATGCTGTCGGAACTGCACCTGCTGACGCCGGCGTGGGCTTCGCCAGTCGTTCATCGCGAAAGCAGCATCTTGCTGCAACTCAAGCCAGACGCACCGATCACTGCTCGTCTTGCGTTCCCTGCTGCCGAGATTCTCGAAATCACAACAGCAGATCAGCGGCATCGCTTCGAGCCAAGCGGGTTCGCGCTTTCCAAAGATGGCCTCACCTTGACATTCGCGAATCCGAAGCCGGTCGAAGTGATCCCAGCGAGCAGCCTGTTCGTGCCAAAGGGTTCGCCCAATAGTTACGCCTCGCGTGTCGGTCATCCCGAAGAATCGTTGATGTTCCACCCCGGCCGCTGGTTCCACGATCGCAACGTCGAGATCACTTACCGCCGCAGCGACGATAAGGCGATCGCAGCCCTGGAAGTCGTGGGTAGTCTGCCGAAAACCGCCGCCCGATTGAAGGCTGGCGAAGCGTTCACGATCGGCGTCAGTGGCGACAGCATTTCCACGGGCCTCGACGCTTCAGCGATGGTGAAGGCGATGCCGAATCAGCCGGGGTATGCCGACCTCGTCGTCGCTCAGTTGCAAGCCAAATCCGATTGCCTCATCACGCTGAAGAATCGAGCTGTTGCAGGATGGAGCGTTGCGAACGGCGTTACCGATCTCGACAAACTACTCGCGGAGAAGCCGAACCTCATCGTGCTCGCTTACGGCATGAACGACGTGGGTCGTCGCGATCCGAAGTGGTTCGGCGACCAAACGCGAACGATCCTCGACCGCATCAAGGCCGCCGACAAGGACATCGAAGTGATCCTCGTGGCGTCGATGATCGGCAACACTGAATGGACTGCGGTGCCGCGTGAGATGTTCCCGAAGTATCGCGATGAGTTGAAGAAACTCTCTGGTCCTGGCGTGGCCCTCGTGGACGTGACTGCGGTGTGGGAGTTGCTGTTGCGAAACAAGCACAACCTCGACGTGACCGGCAACGGTCTGAACCATCCGAACGACTTCGGCCACCGACTGTATGCGCAGGCTATCCTGTCGGGCCTGATCGAACGGCAGTAGTGGGCAGACTGGGGTTTCACCGTTTGCGGCGTTGCACCATCGCAATGCTACGCCGCAAACGATGAATTCGCATCAGAAGTTCTTCGCGTTCAACTCGACCTCGGAGTCGTCGGCTACGTTGATCCAGATGTGAACGTGCGGTTGCCCCCGGAAGTACCACACGAACGCCGGCCCTTCGAGTCGCCAGTTGTCCCATTCACCGTCTTCACCGATGTCGCCGTCCTTGAAGAAGGTCAGCGTACATTTGTCGAGCCCGCCTTGCTTCTTGAGGCATTCCTTGACCTCTTCCTGATCCTCCTTGCGATACGGTTCAATCAGGCTCAGCAGCACCTTCTCTAGCGCCTCCCGCTGATCCTTCGACATCTCCGAACACGGCAGCCCCGTGAGTTTGCCCTTCGTGCCCTGAAACGGAACGGTGAACTCCTGCTTGGGTCGGCGTTCGACCAGAGCGATTGCTTGCTGCTTGCCGCTGAAGATCGTGTAGACCTTGTTCGCCAGTTCCGCCTGATGCCAGAAGATGTTTCCAGGGTGATGCACCTTCTCGTTGAAGCCCGAAGCCTCGTGACCGTGGAAGATCGGGCCGCCGAGCGCAACGTGTGCCGCACTGTTGCCGTCGGCGCGAATCGTTATGTGGCGACCCGTCATGACGAACTCGAACTTGTCCGTGCCGGGCTTGCCGAACACCGCGCAACTCAAGCCCGTTCCCCACGGTTTGCCGTCGTGATCGTCCTTGAGTTGCTTCACGAATCGATCATGCCAGTCGGGGTTGAAGATGCCTTTGAAGATGTCGAACAGAATGACCTGCTGATCCTTGGTGTAGAAACTGCTGGTCAGCACGGGCTTGGTGATGTGCCAGAAGTTCGAGACGTGCGTGCGAAGCAAACCGCGTTCGGGATGTTTGTAATCCCAATCGAAGCAGATCGTCTTCTTCTGGACTTCGGTGAGGGTGTCGTACAGCGCCGAGACAGCGGTTTCAGCCACGGATTTGGGGCTTGGTGCCGCTGCAACCACGCGAGGCGTTCCGAGCATTCCACCAGCGCCGATCGCGGCGACCGACGCGAGGAACCCACGGCGATTGACTTCACTGCAAGGCGAGAGGTTGATGGGTTGCATGACATTCCCTGAGGTGAGAAGTTGGGACCGTCGGGTGTGAAATCGCATTGCACCCGACCCTCACCAGGATTGCAACGACATTCCCCGTCGTGATCTCACGGCATCTTCGGTGGCGAAACGCGAATCTCGTCGCCGACCTTGAGCCGACTGATAGCGGCAGGGTCAGCAGCAAGCAGCAACTTGTGTCGGGCTCCGTCGCCTTTACTTTCCGCGACCGGGGCCGCGAACCGAATGCCTGATTTCTCAGCACCGACGACGTTCACATTCACGCCGGGCTTGATGCCGCGTGCCACGTCGCTCGCTTCCCACTGAACGGTCACGGTCAACGCACCGGTCAGCATCTCAATGTCGTTCACAATCGCGGGCAGACCGTTCGCGGTGAGCCGATCACGGTGCTTCCCCTGCTGCATCGTCTTGATGGCTTCCAACCCCTTCGCGTCGAGCAGTTCGACCGCGAACCGCTTGGCCTCGCCCTTCGTGTACCGCGTCTGAAACAGCACGACGTCGCCGACCTTGAGAGTGTCGATTCCCGCCGACTTATCACCCTTCCACACCTTCGTGTCAGACCCAACGCGGAACGATTCCTTGAACTCCTTGCCGTTCTCCTTTCGCGAAAGTTCGAGCGTGCCAGCCGTGGCGTCGAGTGTGTCCACGGTCCACCACCATTTGTGCCCGGACATCATCTGAATCTCGTCCTGCACGGCACGCGGGTACGACCATTTCCCGTCCGCGTCGTGGTACACGAATAGCATCACGGATTCGCCGGGGTAGTAGTCGGTGAGGTCGCCCCATGAGTCGCGGACGCGGAGCTCGGTGTCGCCACGGATCGGTACTTCGACCTCGTCGCCCTTCTTGGTGCGAACCGTGAGCATTCGGCGCTCAGCGTCCACCTTCAGGATCTCGACCCACGCACGCGGCATCTTGCCGAAGTACGGGCCGTTGAACTGCGGTTTCGGCAGTTTGTCCGGTTCGGCGGCAGACGCAGACAGTACGAGTACGGCGACCAATCCGAGGGCAATTGAGCGTGACATGCAGTTCTCCGGGCGGGGATTCGGGCAGTCTCAAATTGTAGTGGGAAACAACGCGAGACTCGACGGCCTGCATTGCGGTCGAGTCTCGGTTGAAGAGTTCGGCTGAGAACCGATTTCCCTCAGTACGCCATCTGTTCTTATTCCTTGATCTCTCTGCCACCAACCACGAGGGCGCGACTTCGGTTGCCACTCATCACCGGCACGGCTCGTTCGGACTCGTAAGTCTTGCCGCCGATCGTCCATCGTGCCGTCACTTCAAAGAGATAGGCGGTGTTGGAGTTCAGCGTGGGAGAGGTCAATACCCACTCGGTCGTTGGCTTACCGTCACCCTTCTTCCCGTTCACCCAGAGTTCAGCCGGAGCAGGGAACTCCAGCGTCAACACCGCTGGGGCCGAGTATCCGATCACAGGAACCGGTGCTGGCTGGTAATCGACCACATAACTCGGCCCGCCGAACGCGAAACTGGCCGTTGGTGCATAGCCATATCTCGCGCCATAGTTGTAACTGTACGCCGAGTATGCGTTGCATTCGTCGAGGCCGTTGAACCCGTAGACCGGAGTTGTCGGTCTGCTGGGGTGTGTTGGGTGCGTTGGGTGTGTTGGGACCGGTGGGCAGAACCCGCCGACGACGCCATCGCCGCAGCGATATTTCGGTGGGCCAGGCGTGGGTGGCGACGGATGTGACTCGCCTGTCCTGGGTGCGCCTCCGGATGTTCGGAGTTGGGCAAAGACACCAGCGGGGAACCCAAGAAGTAAACCGGCAGTGAGGAGGAAGCGACTCATGGCGATGGCTCAATTGGGCCCGGCTGTCGTTGGGTTTACCCGCTTGGCAGTTGGGAAGGCGGACGTGCCTTTGGTTGTGGGTTGCTCTGGGCAAAATCTGTGCATGTGCGAGTGGTAACGCGAGATCTCGCAATTGCTGGAACTCTTCCACCGATCCTCAATGCGCACGACCCGTCTCGCTTGCGCACAACTTTCGATAAAAACCACAACGAAACTCCGCAGCGACAAGTTCCAACTGTAGCCGGGGTTGCGCACCGAGCTACAGTAACCCACCCCAACAGTCCGGAATCACATGGGCGTTCTCCAATCCCCCAGCGATGCCGACGCCGAAGCCCACCGTCGCTTCGGGCTCGACCGTATTGGGTTCGTGCTCGGTCCGGCCGTGATGCTGGCGTGGTTCGCGTTCGCCGACGCTGGCAGCCTGCGACCCGAAGCGTTCAGACTCGCTGGCATCCTGCTGCTCACGATCATCTGGTGGGTGACTGAGCCGATTCCGATTGCGGCAACTGGTCTCCTCGCGGCTGTGCTGTGCGTGATTCTTGGCGCGATCCCGCCCGACGAACGCGCGAAGGATGGCGTGCGACCGGTCCTCTCGCCGTTTGCCGATCCGGCCGTTTTCTTCCTGCTCGGCGGGCTGTTCATCGGTCGAGCAATGATGAAGCACGGGCTCGATCGGCGATTGGCCTTATCGATCCTCGCGACTCCGTGGGCCGCTCGTTCGCCAGGAACTCTGCTCGCCACCGTCGGTGTTGTGACGACGTTCATCTCGATGTGGGTGAGCAATACCGCGACAGCGGCCATGATGTGCCCGGTCGTAGTCGGCCTCATCTCAGTGCTCGCGTCAAGCACAGGCACGAGCGGCGGACCCACGTTCGCACATTCGCGGTTCGCCACGGCACTCTTGTTGATGGTTGCATTCGGGGCGAGCGTCGGGGGGATTGCGACCCCAATCGGAACGGCGACCAACGTGTTCGCGCTCGGGTTCCTGAAACGCCCCGAAGTTATCGGACAGGGAATCGACTTCCTGCACTGGATGGCGGTTGGCGTCCCGGCGATGGTCGTGATTTTCCTGGGCCTCTACGCCTGGCTGCGCATTACCGCTCCCGCTGGCGAACTGGACATGCACACGTTGCGGACATATCTGCGTGGCGAGTACGACAGGCTCGGGCCGTGGAAACGCGGTGAGGTGAACACACTGGCGGTGTTTCTGCTCGCGATTGGGTTGTGGGTTGCGCCGGGGATGCTCGCCGTGTTCGCATCGCCAGAGGTTCACGCCGCGTTCGTGAAGCGATTCCCCGAAGAGATGACTGCACTCGTCGCTGTCGTGTTGCTGTTCCTGGTGCCAACGAACTTTCGTCAGCGAAAATTCACACTGGAAGGCGACGACTTCCGGCAGGTCGATTGGGGCACGGTGCTGCTGTTCGGGGCGGCGTTGTCGCTTGGTGGGCTGATGTTCCGAACAGGGTTGGCGGAAGCGGCTGGGCGACTGGCGTTCACCGAACTTGGCACGCGCGATCCGTGGGTGCTGACGGCGGTTGCGATTCTGGCCGGAATCCTACTCAGTGAAGTGACGAGCAACACGGCTGCGGCTGCGGCGCTGTTGCCGGTGGTGCATCGGCTGTGTGTCGAGGCAGGGGTGGACCCGCTGCCTCCGCTGTTGGGGGTGACGTTCGGGGCGAGTTTCGGATCGTCGCTGCCGGTGTCCACACCGCCGAACGCGATCGTTTACGGAACCGGAATGGCACCTGTGCGGCGGATGATCCCGGCGGGGTTGGGGCTGGATATCGTCGCCGGGTTGGTGATCTGGGTGACGCTGTGGATCGCGTGGCAAATCGTGCGCTGGTCGCCGCTGAGTTAGCGCTTCAAAGCTCCTCAAGCATTCGGGCTGGTCACGGTGCTCGTCCAGGTTCCTCCTCGATGACGCAAAGCCCGTACACAAGGAACCCTGACGTGCGGAACTCCAGGAAGCCGTCTTTCTGGCGGAACTCCGGGGCATATTCCTTCGGGTCGTCCGGGGAGTGGAATCGCACGGTCTTGACCTTCACGCCCTCCGGTAACCGAAGGCGGATTGCCATGGGTTCCGCAGCAATGGGCGCTTCCTTGGCCGACACCGATTTGCCGACGGCATCCTCACGGCGGTTGTAGTTGACGAGGTGAAGCACGAGCCGCTTCCCGGCCTGGCGGTAGGCATGAACCTCCACCGTCCAGGGCATGTCGAACCCGCTCAGTTGATCCTTGCCCACTGCCGCATCGAGTTGCTTCAGGAAACCCTCGCGGTTTGTTCGCGCCTCCGATACCTCGATCACTTTCGCCCCGAGTTGGTGACCCGTCATGGCTCGTTTACGAGCCGACTCTCCTGCCACGCCAACGCGAGCACGGTCCGCATCACTTGCCCGCAGCACGAGGACGCGGCCGCCCTTTTCCATGTAGGCAGTGAGAGTGGTTTGCTCGGCCTTCTCCAGATACTCCGCGCCTGCCACGATCACGACGCGATACCGACTGAGCGGCAGTTTCGGGAGCAAGTCATCGGGCAGGATGTCGAACAGTACGTGCCGTCGAATCATCGCACGGCCGGCGGCTTCCACATACTCCAGCGGCGAGGCGTCCCCCGCGTGGACAGCCCGCCGGGGGAACACCAGCCCGACCTCGGCGTAAGACTCGCTCTCACGCGACAGATCCTCATGCTTCCGCAGGAAGTCGAAGTAACTGAGCGTCACGGCGCGGTCTTCTTCGTGCTCCCAGTGGGTGATGAGGGCATTGGTCGCGTAGCCGAGGGCGGCGGCCTCGGCCATCATGTTTCGCGGCCTGTAGTAGTCGTACTTGTTCACCACATACGGGGTGCCGCGTGCCATCGCCCGGATGTACTTCCCGTAGAGCGTCGTGTCGCCAGCGTACTCCTTTTTCAGAATCGTCGTCTGGGTGGTGCCCCAGTTGCAGTACCAGATCAGGCTCTCACCACGACCCCATTTGACCTCTGGCAAACCCCAGCGTTCGTCGGCCGTGGCGTGTGCGAAACTCGTGCGAGTCGATGCGGGCAAGTGACCCTTGTCGAGATGCAACTCGTCGAAGTAGGCCATGTGGTTCCACTGCGCGGCGAACAGGTCTTTCCGGAGTCCGCGGGCGTGACGGACGTAGACTTCGTCGAAGAATTCCTTCACCGCGTGTTTGGCGAATCGCTGTTTCTCCAGAACCAACTCGGCTGGCACGGAATCGTGATCGCGGTGCTGGCCAACCACGCAGGTGAGCGGGTGTTTCGACAGGTCAGCGATACCGAGCCGTTCGTTCAACTCTGCTGCCGGGTACTGATCCCCGAGCCAGCCACGGAAGGATCGTCGGCAATCATCACAGGCGCAGTGACCGAAGAAGTTGCGGTTCGTGGCGAACCCATCGACACCGATCTCCACGGCAGCGTTCACCATTCGCTTCTGGACTTCTCGCCAGCTCGGCTTGTTGATGCACGCCATCAGCGCCTTGGTATTCACCCGGCAACCGCACAGGGCTGTCGCGTCGATGCCCGGAAGTCGTCCGGGGTGCCCGCCAATGTCGGGTTCTTCGAGCAACTCCGCGGCGGTCTTCGTCGGCCGTTTCCCGAGGGTCTTCTCGTCCCAAAGTCGGTCGTAGTAGCCGAACCAGCCTGTGCCGTCTTTCAGGTCCGCAGGGCGATCCGTGAGGACGTTCAGTTCCATGTGTCCGATCAATCGGATGCCGTTCTTGTGAAGTCGATCAGCGATTTCCTTCCATCGGGCCAGGTACTCGGTAGGCGACTTCGCCTTCGTCTTGGGGTCAGCTGGCGCGGCGAGGGCGTAGAGCCGTTGATCGAATGCGCCGGCAATCAACACGTCGGGCTTCACCTTCTCGACGAACCGGAGATATTCCTCCGTCGGTGGCTCAGGCGTCATCCCACCGTGGAGCATGTATCGCACGGGACGCACGGGCGGATCGGCAGCCGGTGCGGGTGACGCACACAACATGATCCCCAGGAGAAACGTGCAGAACAGTCTCATGGCAATCCTCGTGCTGCTTTGGTTCACTCTTCCGCCACGTTGAGTCGCTGCCCGGGTTTGACGTTCTCTCGCACGACCAACTTGCCTGACGCCGGGAATTGAACTTCGACGCGGTAACCCGCTGCCGGAACGCGACCCAGCCCTAAGTGAGCCTCCAACGGGGAGCACCGGCAATAGCCCGCACCCGAATGAATCTGCCGAAACCCAACGAGCTGTTTCTTCGCGCCGTCCACGGTGAACACCGACACCTTCGCCCCGATTCCGTCGCGGCTGCTTGTGGTCCCGGTTGCCCGCACTCGCAGCCAGTTCTTGTCGTTGGTCTCGTTTCGCAGAAGCACTGGCTGCGAGTAGAAGCTGATGAGCAGAAGATCGAGATCGCCGTCGCCGTCGAGGTCCGCGGCAGGCACGCACACGCAGTTCGCCTCCTGACGCACGCCCCATGCCTTGCTCACATCTTCCCATGCCTTCCCGCCGCCTCGCGTCCACAGGGGATTGCCGCCCTTGCTCGTGGCCCACTTGTTGCCACTCTCCGCATCGACGCCGAGGTAAATGTCGGGAAGGCCATCGTGGTCCAGGTCTTCGATGATGATGTCGTGGCCCAGCGACTTGTACACCGGGAACGGATCGGCCGTGAACTTACCCTTGCCGTCGTTGACGGAGAGCATGTTTGGCTCGACGGTCTTCTTCATCTTCAGGAGTTGTTCCTCGGTGTAGTTCGCGCCGGCGAGCCAGGAGTCGGTCGAGACGTAGAGATCGAGTTTGCCGCGGTTGAACACATCGGCGAACACGCAACCGACCGCCGACGCCCGCCGGTCTAACCCTGCTTCCTTGGTGATGTCCTTGAACTTCCCGCCGCCGAGGTTCTTGAACAACGCGCTGACCTGCGAGTCGTAACTGGTCACGAACAGATCATCGCGTCCGTCGCCGTCGATATCGCCGAACACGCAACCGAGGGAGTGCCGATCGGCCAGTTCGACTCCGGCTTCCTTGGCGATGTCGGTGAAGGTGTTTCCCTTATTGTTGCGGAACAGGAGGTTGGCCCCGTCGGGTCGCGTGACGTAGAGATCGGGCCGACCATCGCCGTCCACATCGCACCAGGAACACGAGCGGGCCGCCCCCTTCACGAGCACCCCGGCCTTCACGCTCACGTCCTCGAATGTGCCGTCGCCCTTGTTCCGGTAGAGCCGACTGGCTCCGTTGCGAAGCGAGGTGCAGTAGACATCCAAGTGACCGTCGCGGTCGAAGTCGGCGACGGCGATGCCGGTTCCATCGCCCTCGAACCCTTCCAGGCCCGAGCCTGTGGTCACGTCCTTGAACTTCATGTTCCCGAGGTTGCGGAAGTAATACACATGCGGTTTGCCGAAAGTCAGGATGATGACATCGGGCAAACCGTCGCCATCGAAGTCTTCAATGGCAACCGCATGCGGGTTGGTGCCGCCAACCCCCGTGTTCTCGGCAATTCGCAGTCCCGAATCCTTCGAGACGTCAGTGAAGCGAGTGCCAGTCGGATCAACCGCGTGGGCGACCACCGGAAACAGCAACAGCGCGAGCAGGGCACGCATGATGGACTCCGGATTGGCTTCTTCAACAATTTCCGCGTCACTCAGCTCTTGATGACTTCGCTCACGTCCAGCACGTAGAGTTGTCGTTGCGGGTCATGGCAACCATCGAAGCACACCATCGTGCCGTCGCGGTTCCATCGGGGGTGGAGGTCACACCGAACTACCCCCGTGAACTGCTTTGGAGAGTGGAACTGATTCAGGTCATAGCGCCGACCCGTCGCCACCTTGAAGAGCATGAGCCACTGCATTCGGTCCTTGTCCGGATAGGTGTCGTTCAGAATCCACTTCCGGTCGGGAGAGTACGAGCAGTGCCCGTCCTGGGTCAGCACATCTGCCCCGATTAGCTTCTTCTCGCCGGTCAGTGCGTCGGCTGTGTAGAAGTGGTTGCCGTCTGCTTTCGTGCGTGCCCAGGCGAGTAACGTCGTGTCGTCCTTCCAATCGAAGTGCGAGACCATGCCGTCGTCGAAGGCGAGGCGAAGGTCGCTGCCGTCGGGTTTCGCGGTGAGCATCCGCGTCTGCCAGGTCTTGTCGTCGGGCTTCTTCCAGCGGTGAAGAAAGACGAACCGCGTGCCGCCTGGGTTGAACTGCAAGTGGTTGACCCAGTGGTGAGCGTCTTTGAAACGGTCGTCCGGCTTGAATGCCGCGAGTTGCTTCAGGTTCACGACGAGTTCGTTCTTCCCGGTCTTCATGTCCATCCACCAGATGCCCAGCTTTTCGGGTGCTGGCTCGTCGGCAAACTGCTCGGTGTAGCTCGCGTAGCCATAGCCGGGCCGCAGTCGGTGCAGTCGTGCGAAGTCGAGCGATACTGCCTGCGTGCCGTCGGTGCTCAGAGCATAAATGGGTCGCGGCAGGGTTCGCGACTTGCCGGTGAACACGTCGAGAACCGTGGCCGTTGGTTGTTTGTCGGTGAACGAGTTGAACATCACCTCCCGCTCCGGTGCGCTGCCGACCCACTGAAGCATCGTTCCCTGTTGCCAGCTCCACGCTGGAGTTTTCGCCAACTCAATGAATTTGTCACCGTCCTTGAGGTCCACCATGCCGAGGGTTAGCTCCTCGCCGGGATTCGGTTGCCGATCAATGAAGTCGATCTCGTTCACGAGCAGATAGCGGCCGGTCTTGTCCCAGGGTGTTTTGTCGTAGTAACCGAAGAAATGATGTTTCGGCCCCTTCGTGACGGCCCGTGCGGGCAACTTCACCGGGGTATCGGCCTTTTGGGGTTGGGCACTGAGTGAGCCACCTACGGCGGTGACCACTGACACTCGCATGAAATCTCGGCGAGAGAGAGCTTCCATCGGAACCCCTGGGAGAATGGTCGTCGCCAAATAGAGCGCTCCGCCGCAAGCGGCGAAGACCACCGTTACGCCAGAATCTCTGGCACGACGTGCCCGCCATCCACGAGTGGCATCGGTCGGCCCTGGCGGTCCGGGATGGAGCGTTCGATGTCGATCCCGAGAAGATGGTAGATGGTGTGCAGGATGTCCTTGGGATTGACCGGGCGAGTCTTCACGAACGCTCCCTGGCGATCGCTGGAACCGACGATGTTGCCGCGGCCAACTCCGGCGCCTGCGAGCATGATGCTGTACACACCCGACCAGTGGTTGCGGCCATCGCCTTTTCCCTCAGCTTGCGGCGTTCGGCCGTGTTCCGTGAGGCAGACGACGAGCGTTTCATCAAGGAGACCACGCTGTTCCAGATCATCGAGCAACGCGGAAAAGCCTTGATCGAGGCCAGGGCAAAGCTCGCGACCAAGGCGGCGAGTCTGATTGTTGTGCGTGTCCCACCCCGAGTTATTGGCGGCGAATTCGTCCCACAACACAGTGACGACGCGCGAACCCGCCTCGATCAGCCGACGCCCAAGCAGGGCTGACTGACCAAAGAGATGATGGCCGTACCGCTCCCGAAGTTTGGCCGGTTCGCGATCGAGATTGAGAGCGGCCGGGAGCGAACTGGAATCGCACAGACTCATGGCGACGTGTTGAATCTCTTCAAACTCGTGTCGAGAAGCCAATTGCGAGATGGAACCTGACTGATCGTTGAATTGATCGAGCAGACCACGGCGAGTGCGGAAGCGGTCGAGGGTCATCAGCGGGCCGAATTCAGTCGCCGGGAAATTGTAGTTATCCTGGAGGTTGATGCCGCAGTATGGATTGAAGGCTTCAACGCAGTTCTGCACCGTGCCTTTTCCGCGAAATTCGAGGGGTGTCGGATCGTAACGTGTGCCGAGGAAACCGCCGAAGAAGCCGGCCCGTTTGTCGGGGGCGTTCGCGCTTTGTCGCCAGGGAAGAATGACGTTCCGCGGGATGAGCGGATTGCCGCTGCGGCCGGCTTGCGTGGTCTCGAGATAGTCGATGACCGATCCGAAGAAGGGCCAGTGTCGTGGGTGACGCTGGTTGAGTTCCATCGGGATATCGGTCTGGCGAATGCCTGTGACCGTGTTCGCGACGTTATGAATCGGCTCAGGGTGATTCATGGACCGCACCACCGTGCAGCGGTCGAGCCGATCCGCAAGCATCGGCAGGTGTTCGCCGAACCTGACGCCCGGCAGCTTCGTCGCGATGGATTGAAACGGCCCGCGAATTTCCGCCGGTGCATCGGGCTTGGGATCGAGCGTATCAATCTGGCTCATGGCTCCGTAGAGGTACAGAACCATGACGTTCTTCGCTTTGCCGAAATGCCTGGGCCGCGTGTTCCCACTGGCCAAGGCGGGAGCACGCATCGAATCTGTGGCCCCCAATCCCAACACTGCACCCGCGCCAGTCCGGAGCATCTCACGCCGCGTGACGCCATCACAAAGCCGCTTTCGCGAACCAAGATTGTTCTGCATGGGATCGCCTTCGAGTTTCACGCGGGCTTGTTCAGATCGGATGACTGCCGGTTAAGCAGAGCGGGGTTGGCTTCGTACAAGTTTCGCGCTGATGACGACCTGGGTCAAGCAAGTTCTGCCTCCGTCAGAGCCTTCGGTTCGGTTGTTTCGCTGATGACCGCTCTTGGATACACTGCGCCGATCTGACACGCGAAGTGCGGCAGGGGTATTTCTGGGGACATCCATGAAACCGTTCTTTGTCGCCGTGACGCTTCTCGGACTCGGCGATTCCTTCGCCTCCGGTCAGTGGGAACCACAAACGATCAAGACGGAAGCGGACTTCCGTGGGCTGTGCGTGGTCAGTCCCAAAGTCGCGTGGGTCAGTGGAACCAAAGGAACCTTCGGCCGCACCATCGACGCTGGTAAAACCTGGTCCGTCGGAACGGTCCCCGAGGCGGACAAACTCGATTTCCGCGCCGTGAAAGCCTTTGGAGAACTCACGGCTTACCTGCTCAGCGCCGGACCCGGTGAGGATTCCCGCATCTACAAAACGATCGACGGAGGCAAGACGTGGTCGCTCCAGTTCAAGAACGATGAGCCCAAGGCATTCTTCGATGCCCTTGCTTTCTGGGACGACACGCACGGCATCGCCCTCAGCGATCCCGTCAAGGGGCGTTTCCGGCTGATCGTCACAGACGACGGTGGAGAGCACTGGAAACCGCTGCCCGAGAAGAACCTACCCGAAGCCCTGCCGAACGAGGGTGCCTTCGCGGCCAGCGGCACCTGCCTCATTACTCAAGGGAAGAATGACGCATGGTTCTGCACGGGCGGAGCCAAGTCGGCTCGGGTGTTCCACTCAAACGATCAGGGACGCACCTGGACCGTCGGCGAGACGCCACTTCTCGCAGGGATCGAGTCGGCGGGCATTTTTTCGATCGCCTTTCGAGATGAGAAGCACGGTGTGATTGTCGGCGGCGATTATCGCAAACCCGATGACACGACCTCGACCGGAGCCGTGACCAGTGACGGTGGCAAGACGTGGACGCTCATTGAGAAGCCGTTGCCGTTTCGCTCGTGTGTGGCGTGGTCGCGTGATCGGTGGGTTGCCGTGGGCACGTCGGGTTCTAACTTCTCCGTGGACGACGGGGCGACCTGGAAACCGCTCGACAAGGAAAAGTACAACAGTGTTGGGTTCGCTCCCACCGGCGAAGGCTGGGCGGTTGGCCCGAAAGGCCGAATCGCGAAGTTCGTGAAACCAGGCGGATGACGACGATGAACAGCCCCGATCACGAATCGAATAGCCTGAGATCCGCTGAATTGTGGGCCGTCTGGCGGATTGACGACAACGGCAATGTTTTCGTAGTCCGCGAACACCTCGATCGAGCAGAGGCCGAGAAGCTCGTTGAGAAATTCACCGCCTGCGGACACAAGCAGATGTACTGGGTCGAGCGGGACGCATGATGGAACAGCAGAGTAAACAACCGGCGGAGGGCATCGCATTCGGCGAAAACGTCGCATAGCCGCCGTCGTTCGACGCATCGTATGCTCCCGGCTTCACTCCCAAGGAGAACGTGTCATGTCCTCACTCACAATTGCCCGACATGCGCTCGAACCGCTCACGCCCGACGAGATCGTCGCTGCCGTGACCGTGATCCGAGAGCAAGCCAAGCTCGCTTCAAGTTATCGGTTCGTGAGCGTCACCCTCCGCGAACCCGCGAAAGAAATTGTCCTCGCGGGAAAGCCCACGGCGCGAGAGGCGTTCTTGATCCTGCTCGACAATGCCACCGGCCGCGGTTATGAGGCAATCGTTGACGTCGCCCAGCGGCAGCCGGTTTCGATGTTGCCGCTTCGCGAGGGCGTGCAGCCACCGATCATGCTCGATGAGTTCGTCGAGTGCGAGGAGGCGGTGAAACGCTCGCCCGAGTTCCTCGCTGCGTTAAAACTCCGCGGCGTCGAGGACGTGAACCTCGTCATGGTCGATCCGTGGTCGGCGGGGGTTTATGGAACGGAACTTCCCGACGAGAAGCACCGTCGGATCAGTCGGGCACTGTGCTGGCTCCGAACCGAGCCGATGGACAACGGATACGCCCGCCCCATCGACGGGCTAACCGTGGTTGTCGATCTGAACACGATGGAAGTGCTGCGCATCGAGGATCACGGAGTCATTCCGCTTCCGCCGACTGCCGGGAACTGGGCACGCGAGTACATTCCGGAAACTCGCCCCGATCTGAAGCCGCTGGAAGTGCAGCAACCGCACGGCGCGAGCTTCGAGATCGACGGGCACGAAATCCGCTGGCAGAAGTGGCGATTCCGCATCTCGTTCACGCCCCGCGAAGGGCTGGTTCTGCACACCGTTAGCTATCGCGATGGCGGTCGGGAACGACCCATCCTGTATCGGGCCTCGGTGGTCGAGATGGTGGTTCCGTATGGCGACCCGCGAGTGCAATACTTTCGCAAGAACGCATTCGACCTCGGCGAATACGGGATCGGAATGCTCGCAAACTCGCTGGTTCTCGGCTGCGATTGCCTCGGCCTGATCCGCTACTTCGACGCCCACATGACCGACAGCCGGGGGAATTTGGTCACCATCAAGAACGCCGTGTGTCTCCATGAGGAAGACCACGGAGTGCTGTGGAAACACACCGACTGGCGAACGAACCAGACCGAGGTTCGCCGTTCACGCCGGCTGGTCGTGTCGTTCGTCGCCACCGTCGCGAACTACGAATATGGCTTCTACTGGCACTTCTACCAGGACGGCTCGATTCAGTTGGAAGTGAAGTTGACTGGCATCATGAACACCACCTCGCTGCACCCAGGGGAAACGCCGGGATACGGCACCGAGGTAGCCCCGCAACTGAACGCCCCGAATCACCAACACTTCTTCTGTGCCCGTCTGGACATGAACGTCGATGGCCAGCGGAACACGGTCGAGGAGGTCAACACCATCGGCCATCCGACGGGGCCAGACAACCCTCATGGGAACGCCTTTACTGCCAAGGTCACTCCGCTGACTCGTGAGTCCGTGGCGGCGCGAACCACGAACGCAGCGACCTCGCGGTTCTGGCGGATCGTGAATCCGCAGCAGAAGAACAAGCTGGGTCGGCCGGTTGGGTATCGGCTGGTTCCCGGCGAGAATGCCATTCCCTTCGCCGATGGCGAGGCAGCGGTGTTGAAGCGAGCTGGCTTCCTGAATAAGCACCTGTGGGTGACGCCGTATCACCCGGATGAACGATTCCCTGCGGGGGACTACCCGAACCAGAACCCCGGTGGGGACGGCCTACCGAAGTGGACAGCCGCTGACCGAGCCATCGACGATACGGATGTGGTGGTGTGGTACACGTTCGGGCACACTCACATCCCGCGACCCGAGGACTGGCCGGTGATGCCGGCATCGAGCATCGGCTTTTTCCTGAAGCCGGACGGGTTCTTCAATGCGAACCCGGCTCTCGATCTGCCGCCATCGCCGCCCAAACCCGAGTGCTGCCACTGATTCTGCACAATGCGTGCGTCGTGCGATCTCATTACTTCTTCGGTTCGCGAATCGGGAACTCCTTGGAATCGGTCCGGCCCGTCTTGAGGTACTCCTCGATCTTCGCGACGACTGTGGGGTGAGTGGCCGCGACGTTCTGCTTTTCGGTCGAGTCACGCACCACCTCGTAGAGTTCGAGCGGTTTGCCGGGTGCGGTGCGAATGGCCTTCCAGTCTCCATGACGGACAGCTTGAGCCGTCCCGCCTTCGTGGAATTCCCAGTACAGGAACTCGTGCGTCTTCTGTTCCCCTTTGCCGGTGAGCGTTGGGACAATCGAAATCCCATCAAGGTTCTTCGGAGTGTCAACTCCGGCCAAGTCGCACGCGGTCGGAAGGAAGTCCCAGAATGCCCAGACGTGGTCGGAAACGGTTCCCGGTTTCGTGGTGCCGGTCCAACGAACGATGGCAGGGACGCGAATACCTCCGTCGGCCATGCTCCGCTTGAAGCCGCGGTGGGGCCCCGAACTGGAGAAGAAATCGACCTTGTTCCCGCCTTCCTGGTGTGGTCCGTTGTCGCTGCTGAAGATCACGACGGTATCCTTCTCGATCCCGAGTTCCTTGATCTTCGCGAGCAACTTGCCGATGTCCGCGTCCATGCGGGTAATCATCGCCGCCTTGTTCTTTTCTGGTTGAGGCCAGTCCTCGTTGGAATACGGCGAATCGGACGGAACCTCGTTGCCTTCGCCGGTCGCGCGGGTCTTCTCGTTGTTGGCGTGAGGTGCGGTAGTCGCGAAGTACAGGAAGAACGGCTTCGCTTTGTTGTCCGTGATGAACTGTAATGCGTCGGCGAGAAACAGGTCCGGGGCGTAGACGTTGAACTTCTCCGCGACGTTCTCGACCTTCGATTGTGGGTTCCCGATCTCGACCTTCTTCTCGCCACGCCAGAGGAAGTCGGGGTAGTAATTGTGGGCGTGATGTTGGTTGAGGTATCCGAAGAAGTGATCGAAGCCCTTCCTCGAGGGAATGCCCGTGCTACCTTCCTCGCCGAGCCCCCACTTGCCGACAAGTGCCGTCGCGTAGCCAGCTTTCTTCAGCAACTCGGCGACGCACACATCATCTGGGGTGAGTGGCACGTTCGCCTTCGGGCTGCCCCCGCCGCCGTTGCCGCGAGTTCGGCAATGTCCGGTGTGCAGCCCTGTCATCAGTGCGCACCGCGAGGGAGCGCACACGGTCGAGCCAGCATACGCCTGAGTGAAGCGGATGCCTTCTTTCGCGAGCTGATCGAGGTTGGGCGTTTTGATCTTCTTCTGCCCGTAGCAGCCGAGGTCACCGTAGCCGAGATCGTCCGCGAGGATTAGTACAACATTTGGCGACCTTGCAATTTCGGCTGATTTTGCTGTATAATTAACGCAAATCGTGACTAACACAGATGCGATCCACACTCCCTGTGTAGCTAATCTGTGTAGCAATTGGGTTCCGAATTTCCCGCTCCACACCCACAGACAAGCTGACCATCGGAGGCAGTTCATGGCCAAGTCTCCCAAGCATGATGGCCTGCGATCGATCTCGACTCGCGGCACTCCCGAGCCCGGCCGAATCGCTCAGACCGTGAGCATTGTCACCCCGACAGCGACACCGGTCAAATCGAAAGCTCACGCTCCTGCAACGGAGCCACCGCGAAGGGGTCGCCGACCTGGGCGGCCGAAATCTCGTCGACAATCTCATGGATCAGCCTGGCACTGGCGGCAGACCGACTG
Source organism: Planctomycetota bacterium (assembly GCA_021413735.1). Classification (GTDB taxonomy): domain Bacteria; phylum Planctomycetota; class Planctomycetia; order Gemmatales; family Gemmataceae; genus Gemmata. The sequence continues at coordinate 1,312 of JAIOPV010000241.1, read as the reverse complement.
CTGGTACTACACCCTCCCCGGTACCAAGAAGCGAGTATCCCTCCTCGACGAGGACGGTGTCCGTATCCGCGGGAAGGAGAACAAGGAGAAGGCACGGCTGGCCCTGGCACGGGTCACGCTCGTCGAGCAGGGCGAACTCGCCGCCGCACCGACTCCTGACGGTGAATGGCTCGTGGCCCGGGTGTGCTCCGAGTACATTCAATATTGTGATCGCGGAGTGACTAACAAGAACATCAGCGCCGGTCATCGAGCGACCGCCGTCGCCCACCTGAATGATCTGTGCAAGTTCTGTGGTGCGTTGCCGGTTGCTCAACTGAAGAAGACGCACATCCGCACCTGGGTCGAATCGCACAAAGGGTGGAAGTCGTCGGCCACTGAGCGGTCCGCTCTGACCCTCGTGATCGCCGCGTTCAACTACTGCCAAGACAACCACGACGTGCCGAGCCCACTCAAGGGGCTCAAGAAGCCGACTTCCAAGCCTCGGCTGCATTCGCTCTCGACGGAGGAGGAAGCGACGCTACTAAAGGCGGCGGCCCCGCATTTCCGGGACTTCCTATTCGCGGCGAACCACACCGGGCTACGACCGTTCTGTGAGCTGGCGAGATTGAAGGCGGAGGACGTGGAAGAGGGGCCGCGAGGGATGATGTGGCGGGTGTATTCGTCGAAGACGGACAAGACCCGCAAGATCCCGGTCCGTCCAGAAGTGGCTGACTTGACGCGACGACTCCTGGAGAGCGCGCCAAAGGGGTCGGGTAAGACGCTGTTCCGGACGGTCACCGGGAAGGCGTGGAGCAAGGTGAACGGGGTCGCGAAGTTCTGTGAGTTGCGGAAGAAGTTGAAGTGGGACAAGGATCCGGGAAAGAAGAGGTATTCGAGCTACTCGTGCCGGCACACGTTTGCCCACCGAATGTTGTCGGGATACTGGAACGGAGGCACGGGGTGTTCGGTGGAGACGTTGGCGGAACTAATCGGTGACACTCCGAAGGTGGCGTTCGATCATTACGGGCGTGAGTGGGGTCAGCATTTCCAGGATCCGCTCTGGAACGCGATCGGAGTGAAGTGCACGCCGAGCGTGGGTGGGTTCGTTTCAGCCCAACGGCCTGACGCCTCAGCGGTCGCCACGGAGTTCGCCGGTCACAACTCCACCCCCCACGCCCCCCGAAATCCCACCTAGTTTTACTGTTTCCCCTCCTTGACTCGCCGTAACTGTTTTTGATCTAATCTCTTGCAGCACGCGAGCCTTCCAGGAGGGATCCGATCATGGAAAGACGATACGAAACGCGGTTGAAGGAGATGTTGGTCCAAGCCCAAG
>JAIOPV010000261.1 GCA_021413735.1 Planctomycetota bacterium | reverse complement strand
ACTGACCTTCCGCCACGCCGGCCGCGACTTCCGCCTGACGGATGTCGAAGGCAACGTCGTGAAAGCGATCTTAACTTGAGCACATCACCCGTCCGCCATCGCGCGGCGATTGCATGAAAAACAACGCGTTGAAAAAGTTTCGTTCGAAGCTGGCTAAGCACGAGCCCGTGCATGGCCTGTGGATCACGCTGGAGTCGGCGAGCATCTGCGAGATGGCGGTGTCGCTGGGCCTCGACTGGGTGACCATCGACGCCGAGCACGGGCACCTCGACTGGAAAGAAATCGCCGAACACATCCGGGCCACCGTGCGAAGCGAGACCGTTGCGCTCGTGCGGTTGGCGGAACTCAACTGCGGTGCCATCAAACGCGCCCTCGACATCGGTGCGGATGGTGTCGTGATCCCGTGGGTCGAAACGGCGGAGCAGCTTGAAGCGGCTGTGCGGTTCGCTCGCTATCCGCTCGACGGCGTTCGTGGCATTGGCGCTGAACGCGCGACCGCATGGGGGCAGGCACTCGCCGAACACGCGGCCGAGGCGAACGAGAACGTGTTCGTGGTGCCGATCATCGAGACGGTTCGCGGCGGGCAGAATGTGGCGGCGCTGGCTGCGGTTCCGGGTGTCGATCTGTTCTGGTTTGGGCCGGCGGATTACTCGGCGTCGGCGGGCTATCGCGGTCAGTGGGAAGGGCCAGGAGTTGCCGACGAAATCCTGCGGTTGAAGGACACGCTCCGCACGGCGGGCAAGCACTGTGGCGTGGTGGCAACCGGCGACTCGAACGTGCAGCAGCGATTGCAGCAAGGCTTTCGCGCGATTGCGCTCGGCATGGACACGGGCTTGATGTTGCGGTCGCTACGGGCGTCGCTGAGTGCCGTGGGTCGCGATCAGCAAATGCGAACGGACTTGGAGTGTAGTCCGCTCGCTCCGCGAGCGGATTCTTCTCGCACAGCAGCCGGTTCCGCTCGCGGAGCGAGCGGACTACAATCAAGACCCTTCCGTGTCGCACTGACGGGCGACTTCACGGACGCCAACGGCCAGCCCAAGTATCGCGACATCGGCCTCGACACGTTCGAGGGAAGCGGCGTCGCGGTTCATGCTTTCGCGGAACATCGCGGCGAAATCGGAGCCGACCAACTCGCCAACGCAAATGGCGTCATCGTGCTGACTCCGCGTGTCACGGCTGCAAGTCTCGCGGGCAATCCGGATTTGCTCGCGGTTGGGCGGTTCGGCGTCGGTTACGACACGGTCGATGTCGCGGCTTGCACCGCAGCGGATGTGTTGCTGTTCATCGCAGTGGGTGCGGTGGATCGTCCCGTTGCGGAGGCTACCGTCGGCTGGATGCTCGCGCTGTCGCATCACCTTCGCACGAAGGACCGGCTCATTCGCGAAGCGAAGTGGGACGATCGTAGTCAGTACATGGGCACCGAACTGCGTGACCGCACGCTCGGCGTCATTGGTTTCGGCGGCATCGGAAAGTCGCTCGTGAAGTTGCTCGCGGGCTTCGGCATGAAGCAACCGTTGGTGTACGATCCGTTCGTGAAGCCAGCCGATGCGGGTCAATTTGGGGTGCGTCTCGTGTCGCTCGATGAACTGCTCCGTGAATCCGATTTCGTTTCGATTCACTGCCCACTCAATGACCAGACCCGCAACCTCATCTCGGCCCGCGAACTCAAGCTGATGAAGCCCACGGCGTATTTGCTGAACACGGCACGCGGGGGCATCGTCGAAGAAGTCGCCCTCGACGCGGCACTGCGAGAAAAGCGAATCGCCGGCGCTGCGCTCGATTGCTTTGTCGGGGAACCGCTCCGCAGTGTGCCGTCGTTCGCGTCGCTCGACAACGTGTTGCTCGCGCCGCACTGCATCGCGTGGACCGATGAACTCTTCCGCGATATCGGCCGCACCGTGTGCAAGGGAATGCTTGATCTTGCTGCGGGTCGTGTGCCCAGCGGCGTGGTGAATTCCGACGTGCTTGAACGCCCTGGGTTCAAGGAGAAGTGGAGACGGATCATCGCCGGTTAGCGACCCCGTTGGGGTCGCTGCTCAACATCACCTTCATGGAGCCTCTCCCATGCGACGTGCCCTGCTTCTCGCGCTTCTTGTTGCAAGCCCCGCAACTGCGGCCGATCCTATCGTGCCAGCCGACTCCAAACTCGAAACCGTCTTCGACGGCGGATTGGTTCTCACCGAAGGCGTCGCCGTCGCGCCGGATGGCATGGTCTACTTCAGCGACATCACGTTCACGCACGTTTCGCGAGAGAACAAGGAGCCGATCCAGGCCGGGCATATCTGGAAGTTCGACCCCACCACCAAGAAGACGACGATCTTTCGCTCGCCGAGTGGCATGTCGAACGGTCTGAAGTTCGACTCCGAGGGCAATCTGCTCGCAGCCGAAGGGGCCGATTTCGGCGGTCGCCGCATCACGCGAACCGACATGAAGACCGGCAAGTCATACATTGTCGCGGGCTTATTCCAGGGCAAGGCGTTCAACTCGCCGAACGATATCACCATCGACGAAAAGGGTCGCATCTACTTCAGCGACCCGCGATATCTCGGTCATGAGCCGATCGAGCAGCCGGTGCAGGCCGTGTATCGCATCGACACCGACGGCAAAGTTCACCGCATCATCACCGACGCGGGGAAGCCGAACGGCGTGGCGGTTTCGCCCGACCAGAAGTCGCTGTACGTGGTGACCAACGACAACGGGAATACGGGCATCGGCCGACTGAAGAAAGAGGAGACATCGAAGAAGGGCAGCATGGCGCTTCACGCTTACGACCTCGCGGCGGACGGCTCGGCGAAGTTCCGCAAGACGCTGGTCGATTACGCTCCGCAGGATGGTCCCGATGGTCTGATCTGCGACAAAGCTGGCAACCTGTACGTCGCGGTGCGAGACGAGACGAAGCCGGGCATTCACGTGTATTCGCCGGAGGGCAAGGAGCTGGCGTACATCAAGACGGAGTTGCCGACGAACGTGGGCTTTGGTCGCGGCGCGGAGAGCAAGACGCTGTACATCACGGCGGGCAAGAGCCTTTACCGCATCAAGCTGAACGCGGAAGGCTACCAGCTTCCCGCGAAGAAGTGATCCGATCGCACTGCCAGCACCAATCCACTCGGAGCATCGTGTGAACGAATACCTCGGCGAATTCCTGGGCACGATGATCCTCATCGTGATGGGTGGCGGTGTCGTGGCGGGGGTGCTTCTCGAAAAGTCGAAAGCCCAGAACGCGGGTTGGATGGCGATCACCGCGGGCTGGGCGTTCGCCGTGATGGCTGGCGTCTACACTGCGAAAGCTGTTGGCGCTCCGGGGTTCATCAATCCGGTCGGACCGTTCACCGGCGTGCTGCTCGGCAAACTCGATGTCGCGAAAGCGGTTGGGTTCGTTGCTGCGGAATTCGCCGGGGCGTTCACGGGGGCGGTGCTGGTCTGGCTGCACTACCTGCCGCACTGGAAAGTGACTTCGGACACCGGCGCGAAGCTCGCGGTGTTCTGCACGGCTCCCGCGATTCGTCAGCCAGCGGCGAACCTGCTGAGTGAAGTCATCGCGACGTTCGTGTTGGTCTTCGTCGGCACGGCAATCGTGGAAAAGGAGATCGGCGGGGCGCTCATGGCTCCCATCGGCGGAGCGCTTGTGTGGGGCATCGGGTTGAGTTTGGGAGCGACGACCGGCTACGCGATCAACCCGGCTCGCGACCTCGGCCCACGGTTGGCACATGCACTGCTGCCGATCGCGGGTAAGGGAAGTTCCGACTGGAGCTACGCCTGGATTCCGGTGGTTGGCCCGCTCATCGGTGCAACGATTGCGGCACTGCTGGCAAAGGCTGTCATCGCGATTCCGTGACGTGATTCGCCAAAGCATCAACGGCTCGCAGTTGCTCTGCGATCCATTGCGAATCTCGCCCGAGTTCGCGAGCCATCAGTTCCGCGACTCGCGGAGCCATCTCAACAGACGCACGCGAGTTCAGGAACAACGCACGCATTCGTCGCGTCAGCACGTCGGCAACCGTTCGCGCCATCTCGGACTGCACAGCCCACACCACCTCAGCCCCGCAATACGGCAATGCGGAATGCAACGGCGTTGCCAGCGACGGATCGGCGAGTATCAACTTGCGAATCTCGGAAGCGTCGGAGCCATAGATTCCCAGAGAATCCGAAGCGTCCGCGTGATAGCCGTGAAGACGCAGCTCCTCCGTCGAACAACGCCGACGCGGGAGCTTCGCCAACTTCGCGGCTTCATTCACGCAACCTTCCGCCATGCTGCGATACGTCGTCCACTTGCCGCCAGTGATCGTCAGCAAGCCCGGCATCTCCACACGCAGCGCATGATCTCGCGACATCGCTGCAGTGTTGCCGCCAGACTTCACGAGCGGTCGAATCCCCGCGAACGTACTCAGCACATCCTCGCGGCGCGGTTGACGTGCCAGATAGCGACCCGCCGTTTCCAGAATGAACGCGATTTCAGTCTCGGTGGCGTGCGGTTCGACCGGCGCTGACGAAAGCGCAACATCCGTGGTGCCGATGAGCGTTTGCCCATGCCACGGAATCGCGAACAGTACACGACCATCCGGCGTTTCGGGGATCAGCAATGCCGCATGCGTCGGCAGGAATGAGCGATCGAGAACGACGTGACTGCCCTGACTCGCCGCGAGCATCGGCTGCGCCGACGGGTTCGCCATCTGGCGAATCTCATCGCAGAACGGTCCCGCAGCGTTCACCACGACTCGGGCCGCCGCCACAAACTCGGTTCCGCTTTCGGCATCGCGAACATGCACGCCAGTTACGGCATTGTTGCTGCGAACCAGGCCTGTCACCGTGGCGTAGTTCAGCAGACACGCCCCGCGATCCGCCGCCGTCATCAGCAAGTGAATGAGCAATCGCGAATCATCGAACTGGCCATCGTGGTAGACCACGCCGCCGCGAAGTCCCTTGGTTCGGATGGTCGGCAATCGCCTGACCACTTCCGCAGGCAACACCATCACCGACCGCCCGAAACGATTGCGACCCGCGAGCAGGTCGTAAGCCTTCAGCCCGATGCCGTACATCAGCACATCGCGTCGGCGGTAACAGGGCAGCACGAATTCGAGATCGTGAACGACATGCGGAGCGTTGCGGCGAAGGCGACCACGTTCGCGGAGCGCTTCCAACACCAGCGAGATGTGACCCTGTCGCAGATAGCGAACGCCGCCATGAACCAGCTTCGTGCTGCGACTCGATGTGCCGCAACCGAAGTCGCCGCGTTCGAGAAGCAACACCTCGTACCCGCGAGCAGCGGCGTCCACGGCAACGCCTGCACCCGTGGCACCACCGCCGACAACCACGAGATCCCACGGCTGTTGACGTTCGACCGCCCGACGAAGCATGAGATCGCGGTTCATCAGCGGTCGCGCCTCTCAAATACATTGCGAGCCACGGGGTTTATCCCCGTGGTCTTGGGATGGCAAAAGACCACGGGGATAAACCCCGTGGCTCGCAAAACAGCTCGACAAATCAGGTCCGCATCAGAAGCGGTAGTTCACGTTCGCGAGTGCTTCGATATTCCACGGTCGCGGACCGACCACCGGAATACACGCCGCACCGCTCATCGTGAATCGGTTCCAGCGGAAGTGGGCACCACCCGTCAGGTTCACTTGATCCTGAAGGTAGATCAAGCCGTTCGGGTTGCGGTCATTCAGCGGAAGGCGAATGTGCGTTTCAAAGGTCGGCGTGACCGTCGGTACCACACCCGAACCCTGGATGAGCTGATATCCAAGGGCGAAGCTGTGCCCGAAGAGAAGCACGTCGCGACTGTCCGAAGGAATGACGACATTCGTGATACCCTGGATGTAGCCGCGGCCCATCGTGTGAACAGCGCCGAGCCAGGGTTGGAACAGCACCGAATGCGGAATCGGCGAGCCATCGGGGAACACCCCAGCTTGCCCACCCGTCGGCGTCGTGAGCACCATACCGATCGACAAGATATCGCCGGTGTCCCGATTATTGATGAGCGCCCACTTGCCCAAGATGCTCAGATCGCCAGCCGCGTTGCCACCGCTGCCGAACGGCCCCGCTACCTGAACATACGGCATTCGTAACCCAATCGACGTGTTCCCATTGAACAGCGTTTGCTCGATGCCGAAGATCTGGCGGTTCTGTGTCACGTCCCCGAAGCCGGGATTCTGCGCAGCTCCAAGCCCGTCGTAGTAGCTGTAACCGAAGTACACGCGGTTGCTGGGTCGTGGGCTGTCGTTGTCGGTAATCATGATGCCGCTATACCGACCAGCCAGAATCGTCTGAACATCGCGGAACACGGGCACCGGCACATTCCTGAACACCGGCGTTGTGACCGTCGTAAAGATCGGTGTGACAACGGTTATTGGCCGCTGCGTCTTCGGGTCGATGATGGTAGTTGTTGTCGTTCCCGTCTGCACTTGTGTTGAGGTCGTACCAATCTGCTGCTGTTGAATCGTGACTCCGACCTGCACTTTTTGAGCGAAGAAGATACCGCCGAAGTCGCCGTCGAACTCCTCGTTGTACGACCGCCCCTGAAACCCCCCGCCCGCAGTCTGCGTCGTGAACGGAGTGGAGAATCGGTCGTTGAGGAAGTCGGTAGCTGGGTTGCTCGGCTGTTTGGGCAGCGGCGTCGGAGCCGGCAGCACGGGCACGATATCGGGTGGGAATGGGCGTGCGATACCGGCCGTGGGCGACACGTATTCTGGGAAGCCGCTGGCGGTGTCTGGAAGATCGATTACCGGCGGTTCACCAGCAGCGCGAGCAGTCCCAACTATGCTGAGAAATAGCAGCCCCGCCCCGACGGTGGTACGGAACATCGCGAATCCCCATCCGTGGAGCAACGAGCATCAGACACCATCCGGTGGAGTTATCGGCACAATCGGCCCCGTCGATTTAACCGATTGTGCCGAGCTTGCCGAAAGAGCTGACGTTTCAAGCAGAGTTGAGCACATTGGTTCCGGGTCACTTCCCCACCCCACCTCCGGAACCATCCATTTCAGACCCGGAACCATCCGTTTCAGGTCCGGAACCAATTCATTCGTCCGGAAGAAACTATATCAGAGCATTGTTTGTGGCTCCGATCAGCCGCTCGTCACGGGAATTGGGATGACTTTCCGAACGACCTTCGATGGATCGAACTGCTTCGTCTTCTCCTGCGGGAACAGAAAGCGCTGGAGGGGTTCTCGCACTTCCTTCGGATTCGGGTTAGTCGCGTGTCGGCTGCGAATGATCGTCGCCAAAGGCAATGGCTCGTCCATCTCGGCGGCAAACAGCACGAAGTATTCGTTCGCCGTGGGCGCTCCCGACGTGATGCTCGCAATCTTGAACGACGCGCTGCCTGCTGGGGTGAGGAAGATCTCGTCCGCGTCGAACAAGCCATCCTTGTTGGTCGGTTGCACGCGAATCGTTCCATCCGCCTGCACCAGCAGCAACACGTATCGCATCTTTTTCTTGGCGGTGACCTTCAGTTGAAATGGCGTCTCCGTTGTCACGGATTTGAGCGACGCTCGTTTCATATCAACAAGTTCGGCAATCACGCTAAACGGCGGCGGATCGGCATGCACATCGCCCGAGTACCACGCATCGAACGGCAGAATGGGCGTTCTGGCGTCAGGTTTCAGTGCGGCGGGCACCGAGCTTTGTCCGCCGAATGGGCGAGCCTTCGGGCCATATGGCATCCTCGCTTCTTCGCCAATTCCTGGGCGTCCCTCCTTTTGCAAGGCCGCACTCAGGTCCGTGAGGCTCAAGAGGTCGGCGGCCAGTGGCGAAGATTCGTTCTTCGCGTTCACCAACGCCTGTGAAATCCAGTCGGCTCGCAAGAACGGAATTGGCCGCACGAGTTTCGCGGTGGCGAAATAGTCATCGAGGCGTTTGTTGCCACTGACTGCAACTCCGAACGGATATTCGAGCAGCAGCACGTCGTATGTGTTGATCGGGTAAATGCCGCCGGCCTTCTCGAAGAGATCGCGTTTATCCCAGCCCGCAGTGCGGATGTCGAAGCGGAACAGCGTGGCCGAGTCGTCAACGGGTACGGGAGGTGTTGTGATCCCAAACCGGAAGAGGGCCCGCTTCAAATCACCATCGGCTTTCACAAGGTCGGGTGGCGGTCCCTTGTCAGTCACGAGATGCGCGAACGAGAAGTACCTTAGATTCGCAGCGTCATCTTGGTGCGTCGCAATGTCATCGAGCATGGCTCGCAGAGTGCCCGCGTCATCGAACGCAACCGGGAAACTCGGGGCACCAACCGCGATCCACTTCTTCAGGACGTCGATCTCTTTCGACTCCAACCGGGGGCGATCACCGGGCGGCATCGAGCCGTCTTCGATGAACTGAACGATCTGCGACCCAGTGACTTTCGTTGGAGCCACGAACGGCACTGGGTTCGTGGTCGCGATCAGTTTCGGGTGTTCGAGGATCGGTAGAGTGCTGCAATTCTTCTCGCCGCCGTGACAGGCATAGCAGTGCTGGCGAAGTATCGCACGGGCATGGATTGCGAGATCGCCACGTTCTCGGCGTGACAACGCGGGTGGTTCGTCGGCTCGCACCAAACCGGGAGCGAGAACCACGGCGAAGATGGCGAGGGAACGTGTCACGCGCAGACTCATGAGGAACTGGTTGAATCGCGGTGTTTTTGGTTTATAGCCGCGGATGCGGCGACGGATGGTAGCCAGGGGTGGAGCGAAGCGCTACCCCTGGTCCGGAAGCGAAGTTTCCGGGTTTTG
>JAIOPV010000260.1 GCA_021413735.1 Planctomycetota bacterium | reverse complement strand
GCTCTTGCAAGAGCGCTACGCCGCAAGCGGCGAATACAGTATCCTGACTCAACCTCTCTCCACCATTAGCCTCTGTGGAGCATCCCCCGATGTCACCGCGTTTGCTCGCTTCGATTGGCCTCATCGTCGTGGCTGTGGCGGTCATCCCCAACAATCCGCCGACGCTGGCCGAACAACCCAAGGCGGGTGCCTTCGACAAGTTCGTCGATGATTACTACGCCGCTCTCTTCGAGTGGGACCCCAACCAGGCAACATACGCGGGTATCCACGACTACGACGGCAAACTCGCAGACATGACGGCCTATAAGTTCAACAAGCGAATGCACGCCCTGAACCTGCTCGCCCTCGACCTCCTCGACCTGCGAGCCGGCAAGCTCACGCCCGACGAAGCCATCGACGCCGAGATTCTCACCCACGCGATTCGGGCCGAATCCCTCGAACTCAACACTGTTCGCGACTGGAAGCGCAACCCCGTTCTCTACCTCGGCAAGCCTGCCGAGGGGATCGACATGCTCATGAAGCGAACGTTCGCACCGCCCGAAGTCAGGCTCAAGTCGATCATCGGTCGTCTGAAAGACACGCCTCCAATCCTTGGGAATATGAGGGCGAACATCGAGAACCCGCCGAAGGAGTTCACCGACCTCGGAATCATCGTCGCGAAGGGATCGGTTGGCTTCTTCAAGACCGACCTGGCTGAGTGGGCGAAGACCGCTGCGGGCAAAGACGCGAAACTATTCGCCGAGTTCGAGGCTGCCAACAAGCCGGTCATCGAGGGTTTCGAGAACGCTGCGAAGTGGCTCGAAACGGAACTGCTGCCGAAGTCGAAGGGCAAGTATGCCATCGGTGCGGAGGCGTTCGCGAAGAAGCTTCAGTATGAAGAGATGTTAGACATCCCGCTCGACAAACTGCTCGCGATCGGCGAAGCGAATCTGAAACGCGATCAGGAGGCGTTCATCGCCACCGCCAAGAAGATCAACCCGAAGAAGACGCCCGCCGAAGTGCTTGCGATACTCACGGAGGATCATCCGAAGCCCGATGATCTGGTCGCGGCGACACGCGGCACCATCGAACGCACGCGGAAGTTCCTGCTCGACAAGAAGATCGTCACGGTGCCGTCGGAGGTACGGCCGACGATCGCCGAAACGCCACCGTTCATGCGCACCGGCGGCTTCGCGTCAATGGACACGCCCGGAGCCTACGAGACCAAGGCGACGGAGGCGTTCTACTATGTGACGCCACCGGAGAAGGAATGGGACGTGAAGCGGAAGGTCGAACACATGCGAATGTTCAACCGGACGACTCTGGAAATCCTCACGATTCACGAAGCGTATCCCGGGCACTACTTGCAGTTCCTGTACGCCAAGCAATATCCGACGAAGGTGCGGAAGCTCTACACCTGCGGCTCGAACGTCGAGGGCTGGGCTCACTACACCGAGCAGATGATGGTGGAAGAGGGTTATGGCGACAACGACCCGAAGGTGCGGTTGGCACAACTGAGCGACGCGCTTCTGCGTGACTGCCGATTCGTCGTCGGCATTAAGTTGCACACGGAAGGTTGGACGGTTGAGCAGGGGAAGAAGTTCTTCGTCGAAGAGGGGTACATTGAGCCGGAGGGGGGCTTTCAGGAGTCACGCCGCGGCACGTACAACCCGACGTACCTCTATTACACCCTCGGCAAGCTCCAAATCTACAAGTTGCGTGCGGACTACAAGAAAGCGAAGGGGGCGGAGTTCAACCTTCAGAAGTTCCACGATGATTTCGTGCGGCAGGGCGGTTTGCCGATCAAGATGATCCGCAAGATCATGCTCCCCGGCGACAACGGCCCAACGTTGTAATCTTCACCCTGAACGAACGAGCGGTTCCAGGCAACTCCAACTGCAACTCTTGTATTCGTTGCCGAAATGGTGTCCGCATTCTTGCGGACACCAACTGTTGGGTCGGACGACCGGTTCACTTCTTCTTCTTGAGCTGCTCCTTCTGATCGTCAGTTAAGGTCAGATCGTGCAGCGTGATGGCGACCGCGATATCTTGGGGTCCCGTCTTCAGCATCCCCACTGCGCTGACCAGCTTGGTGCCCTCCCCGGCGAAGGTCAACTTGAAGGGGAACGCGGACAGGTTCGGCACGTCGAACGACTCTTTCTTGGTGTTCGACTTGGCGTTAAACACGTGCGCCTTTTTTGGGTTCCCGTCCATGATGGTCGCCACAATATCCAGTTGCGGGTGGTACGCGATGGCACGCGGAAAGAACGAGTGTTCGAGTACACCCGCACTCGTTGTCAGGTCGCTCGTCTCGAAGGCGGTGATGTCGAATGCAAGCCCCTTCACGTTTGGTCCCCGGTAGGGTCCGGACATGGCGATCCGTTTGCCGTCGCGGCTCACGGAGAACGCCGAACCGCCCGAGCCCGCGTTCTGGTTGGCCGCCACCGGCTTCAGGTCCGTGCCGTCGATTTCGTACTTCATCAAAAGGTTGGCATATTTGCCTTTCGCGAGCTGGATGGAAACCTTGTTGCCGGGCAGTTCCTGAACGATCACCCGGTCCTTGGTCGAACTGAAGACACTGGTGTAGATGAACTTCTCGCCCGACGGATCAATCACGATTTCCTGGCCGACAGCCTTGGTCTTGGTGGCCTTGCCGGTTTCTGGGTCGATGGAATACACGTCCAGCGCTTCCGTGGTCGCGTAGAGCAGTCCCTTGGTCCGACTGCAGGCCAGTTTTTGGACGGGATCACTCTTCTCGATTTTGATTTCCTTGGTACTCTTTCCGCTCACAGAATCGACGACATGAATCGTCGCGGTTCCCTTGTTGACGACGAACAGCTTGCTCCCTTGGAGGGCCATCGCCACCGGTTGAAAGTCGACATCAACCTTCTTCAATTCCTTCTTTGCGACGGTGTCGTAGAAGAGCAGTTGGCCAGCCGAGGGCACTGAGACCACGAGGGTCTTGCCGTCGGGAAGGACGACCATATCGCCCATCGTCGGGACTTGAAAGTCGCCCTTGCCTCCTGTCGCCTGACCCAGAACCGCGGGCGCATCTGCCAGCCCGAGACCCACAAGAGCCACCCACCAAGCCGTCAGCCGTACAATCGTCATTTCGTCCCCTTGAAAAGCATTGCCCACGATCACACGGGCTTTTGCCGAACGCCGAGTCACGCGCATCGTGGCTCGGGAAGCCCGCATAACCAAACCGAACTCCGAATTGGATAGCGTGAGCAGAACATCTGCTCATTGCGCTGTGCGAAAACAAACATCTGTAAAATCATTTGTTAGTTTTCGCATTGTAAAGGCTCACACTAACAACCAAATTACGACATCACAACGGCCTGGGTTTGAATAGCGTCGCATCGACGTCGAGGCATGTCAAGTAGCTTAAGTTGCGATCAGAAATGGAGATTATTAGACACAAACACAAGGATGATGTATAACTGATTCACGGTTTGCAAACGCCGGCAACCGAGGATAACCTTTGTAACACTTTTCCACGTCTCTCCATTGCTCTCCAATTGCCCATGCGGTTTTCCCTTCACCCGCCCATCATTCGGAGGGATTTCATGGACCGGTTGCGTATTCACACCCAGCGCAGGGCCGTCACGCTCATCGAATTGTTCGCGGTCAGTGCCATCACCGCTGTGCGTTCCCGGAGAAGTATGGCGACATGACGAACTCGCCGTTTCGCGTCACTGTGACGGGAGAGATGACCGTGCCGCTGGACATGACCAGCAAGTGATGTGCGGGTGAGCGGTTTCAGAACCACTCACCGTGCCGTGCGAAGCCGTAAGCGGGCCTCAGGGAGAAAAGCCGCTTGCAGCTTCGCACAGACCCTTTTCATCTCTCATCAAAGTGCGTAATCGGGCGTTTCGGGTGTTAATCTGGGCACATTCCGGACGTGAAATCAATTCATCTGGTACACGAAATTCGGAGCAAGTTCTGTTTCTGGTTTCGCTTGCAATTACGATGACGATCTTTCTTCCGGACAGATAACTTGGTTCCGGACGTGGGGTGGGGAGGCGGCCCGGAACCAAGTTCACGCTCTGCCTCAATTACGCGATGATTTCCTTGATCGGCGTGCCGTGGTCGATGTCGAGGCGTTTGCGACCGGGGATCTCGAGCTTCCGCGAGTCGAGGCCGAGTTGCTGCATGATCGTCGCGTGAACGTCGGTGACGTAGTGCCGATCCTCGACCGCGTGGAAACCAATCTCGTCGGTCACGCCGTGGACGATGCCACCCTTCAGCCCGCCGCCCGCCATCCACACGGAGAAGCCGAAGATGTGGTGATCGCGACCGTCGCTGCCCTGCGTTCCCGGCGTGCGACCGAACTCTGTGCAGAACACCACGATCGTTTCTTTCAGCAAGCCCGTGCGTTTCAGATCCTTCAGTAACCCGCCGATCGGCTGATCGACCGCCAGACAGTTCTTGGTGTGGTTCGCCTTCAGACCGCCGTGAGCATCCCACACACCGGCCCCCCCTGCCCCGTGCTGAATCTGAATGAACCGCACGCCGCGTTCGACCAGTCGCCGCGACGCGAGGAGTTGCTGCCCGAATGCCTTCGTTTCGGCGCGGTCTATGCCGTAGAGTTTCTGCGTCTCGGCGGTTTCCTTCGAGAAGTCCAGCACCTCCGGCAGCGACTTCTGCATCCGGAACGCGAGTTCGTAAGCCTTGATGCGAGCATCCAGGGCAGGATCGTTGGGGTATTGTGCCGTGCGGAGTTTGTTGAGCTTGTCGGAGAGCATGAAGCCGGCTTTCTGCTCCGCGGCCGTGACTGGCAGCTCGGGCTTGCCATAGTCGAGTGGGTTCGCGGGATCGACTCGCATGGGCACCGCGTCGTGTGCTGGCCCGAGGTAGTGGCCGTCCTTGAGGTTCCAGTATTCGCGGTTCCCCATGCTGACGAACTGCGGCAGGTTCTCGTTCAGCGTGCCGAGGCCATAGTGAACCCAGGCACCGAGCGTCGGGAATTCGCCGTCGAGCATGTGGCGACCGGTGTGGAACTGCGTTTGTGCGCCGTGGTTGTCGTCGGTGGTGTACATGGAGCGAATCACGGCGATGTCATCGATACAGTCGCCGGTGTGCGGCAGCCAATCACTGACTTCGATGCCAGACTTGCCGTACTTCTTGAAGCCGACCTGCAACGGATACAGCTTGTTCCGCTGTTGGCCATTGGCATCGTTGATGACCGTGACGCGAGCGAGTTTCAGTTTCTCGGGGTTCTGCACGTCCTTGAATGGCGTCTCGTTGATCGACTTGCCGGCGTACTTCGTGAGCATGGGCTTGGGGTCGAACGTCTCCATGTGTGAGACGCCACCGTTCATGAACAGCCAGATGACGGACTTGGCTTTCGGGGCGTGGTGTGGTTTGCCGTCTGGGGGCGACCACTTGGCGTCTTCGGAGGCGTAGCCATCTTTGTGGAGCATCGCCGCGAGAGCGAGACCCGAGAAGCCGAGGAAGTCACGGCGAAACATGATGCACCAGTATGAAAAAAGACAAGCTCACGCAAAGCCGCAGAGACGCAAAGAAGCAAAGTCTTGTTTTCTTTGTGACTTTGCGGCTTTGCGTGAGACTCTGTTTTCAGCGTACCGTCACGAAGTCGTTGTGGTTAATCAACGCCTGCACCACCTGCAAGCGAGCGCGTTTTCGCGCATCCTTCACGTCCTTCAGTGCCGTCCGCAACTCCGTCAGCGTTTCCAGGCACGTCGCGAGTTCGTCTTTTGTCGGTGACGTACCCAGCACTGTCTCGAATGCGGCATTCACGAATTTCGTGTCGTCGGCATCGCCAAGCCGCGAATGAAGCGAATCGTTAATCTTCACGCTCATCGCCATCGCGAGCCGACTGTTCCACAACGCGAGCGCCTGCTGCGGAACGATGCTCTCCGTGCGCCGGTAGCAGTCCAGCACGTTCGCGTTGTCGAACACGTCGAGCAGTTTGTTGTGGTCGTTGTGCGAGTGGAAGAAGTACATCGACCGCCGCTTGCTCGCTTCCTGTGCTGCTGCGAGAACCGGTGGACCACCGCGGGTCATGTCGAGATCGCCGCCGAGATGCAGCAGGCTATCGCGCACGACCTGCGATTCCATACGAATCGGGTTCTGTCGCCAGAGATAGCGGTTCTCGCTGTCGAGCTTCGCGCTGTCGCTGGCGGTCGCGGCAGAGGACAGCCGATAGACGTTGCTCGTCACCATCAGCTTGTGAACGTGCTTGAAGCTCCACTTGTTTTCCATCAACTCGACCGCGAGCCAATCGAGCAGTTCGAGATGGCTCGGTGCGGTGCCACGGCGACCGAACTCGAACACGTTCGCAACCAACGGCTTGCCGAAGTGCCGCAGCCAGAGGTGATTCACCGCGACGCGAGCCGTCAGCGGGTTCTTCGCATCTGCGAGCCAGTTCGCGAGAGCCGTTCGGCGACCAGTGCTGGTGGCGGGGAATGGGCGAGTCTTCGATGTTGCCGGTTCGACGTTCGACTCAGCCGATTTCACCGAACCGAGTGGGGATGCAGACTTCGCGGGGTTCGCGATAGTTGCAATCACGTCCGCAAGCTCCTTTTCGGCGGCAGTCACGGCGGTGCGTGACGGAATCGCTGCCCACGCGAGGAACGCCGCACGCCCATTCACGATGGCCTCGGCCTTGGCGAGTTTCACCTTCGCGGCAGCAAGCTTTGCTTCGGCAGGCTTGCGAAGCGTCTCTGCAATCTCGGGGCGTCGCAACGGCTGATACGCTTCGGGCGGCAACTTCACGACTGCGATCTTCAGGCCGTCGGGGTTCAGGAACTGCGGCACGCCTGGATTCACCACACGATCCTTGTCGGGGTTGCGTTCGTCGCCGCGAATGTGGAATGGCGTCTTCGCGTCGAGGTTGCAGTCGAATGCTCGCGGAATACCGTCTTTCATTGCATCGGGTTCGCCTGGCACGAGGTCGGTCCGTACTTGGTATGGCTCGAAGATCGCCCGAAACTGGTAGAAGTCCGTTTGTTTGATGGGGTCGTACTTGTGGTCGTGGCACTTCGCGCAGTTGAATGTCAGCCCGAGGAAACCCTTGCCGACGTGTTCGGTCACCTCATCGAGCCACGACGTGCGGTTGAACAGGAAGTACGAGCGTGCGAGGTAACCGGTGGCACGCAGTTTCTGCGGATCGGTCGGATACAGTTCGTCGGCCGCGAGCATCTGGCGAATCATCTCGTCGTAGCCGAGGTCGGCATTGAAGCTCTCGACCACCCAATCCCGCCAGTGCCAGATGTGCCGTTGACTGTTCCGCAGTTCGGCCCCGAGTCCCCACCAATCGGAGTAACGCCAGATGTCGAGGAAGTGCCGTCCCCACCGTTCGCCATACTGCGGCGACGCGAGGAGTTGATCGACGACTTTTTCGTAAGCGTTCGGCGAGGCATCTTTCAGGAACGCTTCGGTTTGTTCGGCGGTCGGCGGTAGTCCGATGAGGTCGATGTACACACGGCGAAGCAGCACTCGCTTGTCGGCGGGCGGAACCGGCGTCAATCCTTTCTCGGTCCACTTCGCCGCGATGAACGCATCAATCGAATTCGCGTTCTTCGGCAGTGCGGGGCGAATGGGTGTGCGAAACGACCAGTGATCGCGTGGGTCGGGTTCCTGCGCATCGTCGGCGGGCACCTTCGCGCCTTGCTCGACCCACGCTTTCAGCTTCGCGATCTGTTCAGGCTTCAGCGGATGACCTTCCGGTGGCATTCGCGTTTCGTCATTGCCCGACGACACTCGGATGATTAGCTCGCTGTCGCCAGGCTTGCCGGGAACGATCGCGCCGGCCTTGAGCAGATTCGCGGCGCTATCGACACGCAGTTTCGCCTTCTGTGCCAGCGATCCATGGCAGGCGTAGCAACGCTCTTGCAGGACAGGGCGGATGTCCTTGCGGTAATCGACAGGATCGGCCGCCGTCGCCATCGTTGGCAGGAGGAACGTAACCAGTATGAACGGGAGCCGCATAGTGGGTTCCAACTTCTTGCCGCTTGCGGCGTCGCGCTCTCAGCGCGACGCCGCAAGCGGCAACGGAAATGATTCGTTACCGCAGCACTCCGCGAATCTGCGTGCCGCCGTGCGAGATGTGCGTCGGCCGGTTGGTGTGGTCCGGCACCATCGCTTCGGGATCGACGCCCACCAGATGGTAGACCGTCGATACCAGATCACCGGCCGATACCGGATGATCAGTCGGGAACGCCGCGATCTTGTCGGTCGTGCCGTGAACCACGCCGGGCTTCGTGCCGCCGCCCGCGAACAGACAGAAGCCGCACTGCGGCCAGTGGTCGCGGCCCTGCGTGCCGTTCACCTTCGGCGCACGGCCCATGTCACCGGTCACCACGATCAGCGTTTCTTCGAGCATGCCGCGATCACTGAGATCGTCGATCAGTGCCGACAGTGAGCGATCAAGAAACGGCAACAGCAGATGCCGTAGCATGTTGAAGTTGTTGGTGTGCGTGTCCCAGTGGCCGTTCGGCTTCGCCTCGGTGTGAATCGTTACGAACGTCACGCCCGCTTCCACGAGCCGACGCGCAAGCAGCACGCTCGAACCAAACAGATCGTTGCCGTAGCGTTCGCGGAGTTTCAGCGGCTCTCGTGCCAGATCGAACGCCGACTTCGCTTTCGGCGACAGAAGCAGATCGAACGCCGCATCACGACGGGTCGCATGAGTTCGCCCGTCGAATTGAATCGCCTTGGCGTCGAACTGCTCGACCAGCGACCGCCGCGTGTTCAGAGCGTCGAGCGTCATCTCGCCTTCGAGCTTCGGCAGTCGCGGCTCGCCCAACAGCGGCACGTGTGGGTTGTAGAAGTCCTTATCGACGCTCGTATCCTTCCCGCTGTGCGAGTCGGCGGTGCTGAACACCGGATCCCACTTTGGCCCGAGATAACCCCCATACGGACCGGCTCGCCGCAAGCCTTGCGTGTAGCCCGGACTCGCGGGCAGCATCACGTACCCCGGCAACTCCGTGCCGCGACCGACGCCCAAATACTGACACACCGATGGCACGCTCGGGTGATTCGTCGGCCGTGCGAAGTAGTCGGTTTGATCCTGCCCGCCGTCGAAGCCGGTCATGACGCCATACGGATTGTGCGAGTTGTACTTGTGCGTCACGCTGCGCACGACTGCCAGCTTGTTCAGCCGTTGGGCGAGCATCGGCAGGTATTCGCACACGCGGATGCCAGGCAACACCGTCGGAATCGTCTTGAACTCGCCACGAATGCCGTCGGGGGCGTCGGGCTTGGGGTCGAACGTGTCGATGTGCGACGGCCCACCGAATAGATCGAGCAGAATCACCCGCTTTGCTGGGGCGTGGCGCGGTTCAGAGGGTGAACCCGCAGCCCGCATCCGTCCGGGACCCGTCAAACCAGTGAGAGCTGCGAGCGAGCCAGCGCGTAAAGCATCGCGGCGAGTGACGCCATTGCAGACGGTGGATTTGTGACCAAGAACCCGGATCATGGGATCGTTTCCGGGAAGGGAGTGAGGAAGGCGAGCAAACCGGCAGTGAATGGAGCGTAACCCGACAATGAGCGAGGTTCAAGAAGAAATCGGAGTGATGGGATACACGAACTTGCGTGTGGGCGTCACGAAAGTGAGTGAGTCTACAGGCGGATACCACTTCGTGGCGTGGGGAGTGGCGAATTCTTCGTCGTCGAGTTTCGCTCAGGAGTGGTCCACGGCTGATTGCCAGGCAGAGCGTCGGCAACAGCACTCTTCACTTCCGCATCGTGCTGAATCACGTATCGGAACACGAAGATAAAGAACGCGAGAGTCGCAGCGGAATCGCAGACGTGGAACACTTCGTGCCACTGAACCACGCCTGGCACGATCACCGGCCACTGACACAACTCGCAGATGGTGCCGCCGGTGTAGAGAAAGGCACCCAACACCGCCCAGTTCATGGCACGCCAGCCGACCGCTCTGTAATAGAACGGCACGGCTATGATGCCGACCCAACCCATGCCAAGATAAAGGCCGATATTCAGGGCGTGCGGCGGCTTTGGAAAGAGCCACATTGTGGAAACACCCAGGAAGGCGATGAACCACATCCCGCGTAGCAGCCAGCGCCGCCAAGCGCCTTTGAGCAGAATCGCAACAATGGGCGTGTATGTTCCTGCGATAAGCAGGTAAATGCCCGTGTGATCGAGTCGCTGGTAGAAGCGTCGTTCACCATCGGAAGTGAAGTTGATACCGTGGAAAAGACCGCTCGCGGTGTAGAGGAAGATCATCGAGAGCCCGAAGACCGCGACGGGAAACCGCCGTTTGCGTGGCGTCAGGCGCAGCATGAGCAGGCTGGCAAACACCGCCCAAAACGCGGTAAGAAGATGAGACGCAGAACTGACCGGATCGCGAAGGTCGAGCACTTTCACCTACCGTTTTGGCACTCTCGACATTATCGGCTGGCAACCTCAACAGACATGAGGCCCGCTTAAAATCGCTGATTGATTTACGGAATCCGGCGTGTGAAACTAGCATTCCCGCCCCGGTTCCCTCGCCTTCCCACCGCAAACAGCGTACCACCCAATGACATATTCCCGTCAAACAGCCGTTCCCTTTCTCGGATTTGCCCTTTTCGCCGTCGCTGGCGGACTCAACGGTCAACCTGCGACTCCCGATGTCATCGTCGCACTCAAAGGGCACACGGACACGGTTGAAGCTGTCACGTTCAGTCCGGACGGCACACTCATCGCCACCGGAAGTTTCGACAAGAACGTGCGTCTGTTCGACGCTGCCACGGGCAAGGAAGTCCGCACTTACGGCGGGGAACAGGGCCACAAGGGGCAGGTTCTCGCGGTCACATTCAACGTACGCGGCGACCAGCTCGCAACGGGCGGTGCCGACAACAGTGCCCGTGTGTGGGACATCCCCGTGAGCTTCCCCGTGAAGACGTTCACGACCGGAGCTGCGACGCGAGTGGTCGTCGCAGCCGATGGAAAGACGTTTGCCGTTTCGGGTGCGGATGGTGTCGTGAAGGTGTTTCCGTTGGGCGAAGAGAAGGGCGCAATCGAACTCAAGGGTCACGTCGGCGCAGTGACGCAACTCGGGCTGTCGGGTGGCGCATGGGTAACGGCTGGTGCCGATCACACGATTCGCTTTTGGGACGCGACGGGCAAGCAGACCGCAGCAAGATTCGCTCCCGGAGCAATCACGGGGTTTGCCACGAATGCGAACAACCCAACCGTGTTCCTCGCACTCGCAGACGGTCGGGTTCAGGCTTGGGCCGTTCCGCCACCGCCGACGATTCCACCAATCCTCGCGGTCACTGGGTCGGGCCTGTCAATTGGCGCATCCGAAACGGCACTCAAGAAGGGTCAGGCGGTTCCGGGCACGCCCACTCGCGAATGGCAGGCTGGTGGCAAGGTCGTCGGACTGTCGCTGTCACCGGATAACACGCGGGTCGTGACGGTTGGCCCTGGCAAGGAGTGCGTGAGCTGGCTAACCGGCACCGGCATGAAAGAGAAGGCGTTCGAGTCGGGCGGCGACGCGACGGCAGCGGCGTTCAGCAAGGACGGCCAACGCCTCGCGGTCGGCGGTTCAGACGGTTCGGTGAAGCTGTACACGGTCGCTGACGGCAAGATGATCGGCTCGTTCGCGGCTGGCGGTCCCGTATCGGAACTGACGTTTCACCCGCTTGTGCCGCAACTCGTCGGC
Organism: Planctomycetota bacterium; assembly: GCA_021413735.1. Classification (GTDB taxonomy): domain Bacteria; phylum Planctomycetota; class Planctomycetia; order Gemmatales; family Gemmataceae; genus Gemmata. The sequence continues at coordinate 2,680 of JAIOPV010000260.1, read as the reverse complement.
ACACTGAAAAACGCCGCGAACGTGTGGACGATCGCGTTCCAGGCTGGGCAACCGTTGCCTCCGGAGTTCGGTCGGCAGATCCAGACGTTCTCGCATCCGAAGGGGGTGAGTTCGCCGGCGTTCAACACCGATGGGCAGTTCTTCACGGCAGGTGAAGACAATCAAGTTCGCCGCTTCCGGATCGCTTCGGATGTCGCCGTGAAGAACCTTCAACACCCCAATCTCGTGGATTGCGTCGCGTTCGACGACACCGGAAACCTGCTCGCCACGGGCTGCCACGACGGGAACCTTCGCATCTGGGATTTGCCGAAGAACACACCGTTGAAAACGATCGTGGCGCACGTCATCACGACACCGCAACAGATCCAGAATCCGATTTACGCAGTGCAATGGTCGCCGGACCACAAGCAAGTTTTCACGAGCAGTTACGACAAGTCGATCAAGTTATGGGACGTGGCGGCTGGCACGATGGTACGCGAGTTCAAAGCCGCTCCAGATCCGAAGCCTGAGGAACCGAAGAAGGACGACAAGAAAGACCCGCCGAAGGTCGAGGCGAAGAAAGACGGCGGCCCCGTCGGTCACCGCGATCAGGTGTTCACGATAGCGCTGACGAAAGACGGCAAATTCCTGGCGTCGGGGTCGAGCGACAAGACGGTGAAGCTGTGGGATGTGGCGACCGGCAAGGTCGTGCGTGAATTCGCGAATCCCGATCTGAAGCCGACGCTGCCGGGTGAGGTGGCACCGTCGCATCCGGGGTGGGTGCAGTCAGTGCGGTTCGTGCCCGGCGATCAGTTCTTGGTGACGGCCGGTGCGGCTCCGCGTGGTCGGAGTTACCTCGCGGTGTGGAACGTGGCGACGGGTCAACGCGTTTATGGAGCGGAGCGCGATCTTGGGCCGATTCACTCGATCGCGGTGAGTCCGGACGGCACAAAGTTGGTGATCGCGTGCGCTCCGCAGAAGGGCAAGTCCGACGGCGAGGCACTGGTGATTAAACTGCCGAAGTGATCGGCGTGGTTACGGGGTCGTGCCCGCGCCGGAACTGATCGGCACCCACATCAGGCCAAGCGAAAAAGCCTTCTCGCGCTTGGCCTGGACCGCCCACGGCGTTCCTTTGTGCTCGGCGATCAACTGGTCGAAGAGTTTTCGCGACTCCTCGGCGATAGCCTGCACATCTTTCTTGCTTTTCATCCGCTCGCTTGATGCCAGTTTGTAGGTGTCTTGCCCGAACTTGGCATCGAGCGCCGGGAGCGTCTCGGTCAGGATCTCGCCCATCAATTTGTTGTACTCGCACATGTATGCGAGCCGAGCCTTCACGGAAGCACGGGCGTAGTCGTAGTGAGCTTGCCAGCGCTTTGACTGATCTTTGCGTTGATCGGCGAGCATGTCGAGTTCCGCATTCAGCAATTCCAGTTCAGCGATGCCGATAGCAAAGAAATCCTGCTCCTTCTTGATCGCCGTTTTCAGTGCGTCGTTCACCGGTCCCTTGAAGTCATCGCGAAACTGTGGGCCGCCTGCTCCTCCTGGGAAGACCGTCCACATCCGTCGGACCTTCTCGGTAACCTCCAATGTCCTGGCCTGGAACTTGTATTTCTGTCGGTCGTTCAACGCCTCCTGAGTCGTAATGCCATCTTGATAGTTCTTCATCACCGCCTCACGGAACGGGAGTACCGTCAGGTCAGGTCCGATGACGTCGAGTTTGATCGAAGGAACACGGAACTCCACCACGGCATTGTTGACGATTGCGAGCGCTTCGAGCTTTGGCGGCGTTGGGAAGGCGAATCGCTTCGCCGGTGCCTCTTCCGGATCGGGTGGTGTCTGCTCTTGTTTCATTTTTCCGTGCAAAGTCACGGTCTGCTTCAAGGCTACAGTCGGGGTATCGGCCATTGTTGCGACTCGACGCGAAACCGCTGACGTCCAATCACGCATTGCAATAGGGTCAGCAGGAGTCGGAGCCTCTCGTTCTGGGGACTTGGCCGCCACGTACTTCATAGATTCGAGCAAGGCACTGCCAGCGTATTTGGGAGCGCTGGCACCTGCCCCAGCCTCGACCTGAAGGTTGAAGAACTCCAGTGCGTTCTCGCCCGGTTTGCAAGCGATGACGACTTCCACGCCTTCGGGAGCGGCAGCCAAGGCATCGTGGAGCGATTGCGTCATCGGCCCACTGCCTGGAAGTTGACGCCCGCGTTGCGGGTTGAAACGACAGACGTCCCAGATCACAACCTTTTGTGTCGCTTTGCACGCCTTCAACTTCTCGTAGAAGTCGGCGAGCGGGATGAGCGTTTCGAGATCCTCGGGGTCGGCCTCGACCGGCGCAAGGTATGGCTTCCCGGCTACCTCCAGGGCGTGCCCTCCGAAGTAAAAGACGATGCGATCTTGTCTGCGACTCGTCTCGAAGAATTGCTCGTAGGCTCCGGTCACGCCCCCTTTCACCAGCAATGCCGTTGGCGATTCGCGTGGATCAGATCGGGCCGAGTCCGAGAGAAAAAACAACTGATTCCGTTTGTCGTCTTTGGGGTCGAAGGGAACCTTGAACTCGGCAGCAAGGCGAATGGCTGCACCCTTAGCTGTACAGCGCGGGTGTCGGGTTTCTCCGTAAGTTGTTTATCGGGGAGGATTCCCGATGACAGAGCAAGAGATTACGGACCTCGGTCCGGCGTTCGCGAAGTACCTCAAGTTGTTT
>JAIOPV010000231.1 GCA_021413735.1 Planctomycetota bacterium | reverse complement strand
GGCCTTCGCGAGGTCCGCACCCCGTCGGACGTCGGTCCCGTAGTTTTCCAGGACGATCGCCGCGTCTACGTAGTGACCGCGCTCGTCCCGTCACAGGCGATTCCTGCGGTCCGCGCACCCGCAACCTCGACGGTCCCTCGTCGGAAACAAGTCATCCCAATCACCGAAGGAGTCCACTCAATGGCGTCTGAAAACAACGGCCGCGCGACTGCGCCGCCGGATCCGCCGTCATCGACGGAAACCCTCGACTTCATGTCGGAAGCCGAGGGGTTGCGTGAAGCGATGTTCGACGTTGCCCGCCGGGCCGGCCGACTCGTCACGATGCTCAAGCAATTGCAGAAGCAACGCCGGGTGCTCGAAACAATTGCATCACGATACCTCTCTCGTAACGGGTAACGACTGGCCGGCGGTCGCCCCTCGACCGCCGGCATATCCTTTTTCCAATGATGTTATCGACCCCGACTTGGTCGTTTCTTTACTGGCCGGGTCTTTGGACGTGCCTTTGGTGTCGTCAACTCCGCAGGGAATGGTGACCGTCGCTCATCCCGGAGTCTGGTCAGACGGGCCAGTTCATCGGTGTCGGCCCAGGCGATCCACTGGCCATCTTGCCGTCGGGCGTGAAGCCATCCCCGACTCAGCCATTCACCAATCCCCGATCGCGACACGCCCAACTTCAGGGCCAACACACCTAGCGGGTATTCATCTTTGCCACACTTCTCGCGTAGTCGTGCCCTGGGGATACTCAATCCCAAGCGGTAGAGAAGTACGCGTACACCGCCGGTTGTGAAGACTGCGCCTTTCGGCGGACGGAGGCCTGTTGCGTTCAACTGTCGAGCCATCTCGGCCGCTGTCATGCCCGCCAGCCGCCATGTCGCTAACTGCTTCTTGAGATCCTCGAACCCTTCCAACTGCTCGGTATTCCGTATGGGCCGACGGATTCGGTGCTGTGTGATGTGCCCGCCGATCCAATGGACCGAGACCTCGACCCACTCGGACCGCTTGGATGTCAGAACCCGGACAGACTCGACCAGCAGCCTGATCACAGCCTGGCGATCCTTCGCTGTCGTCGTGGAATCGGCCCAGAGCCGGGGGAGGTCCGTCGCTAACTGTCGGATCGCAGCTCGGTCGGTGGCCGAGAGGGCACGCGGTTGGGTCGTCTGGAACCGCGCGTACTCCTCTTCCGTGCGACGAACCTCGGCAAGGGCTTCCTCCCACTGTCGCTCCAGAGTCCGAGCGACCAGCCGATTCTCGGGCTCGACCGCATCGTACTGCCGCTTCGCCCGGTCCGCCTGAAACCGGGCACGCTCAATTCGCTGGCGCCACTCCGTGTGCTGTCCCGCCCGGTCTCGTTCAATTCGCTGATGGGCCTGGAGACTCAATTCCAAAGCTGCCGGTTCCAGGGCCTTCAACACCAAGTCCCCGATCAGGGCGTCCAGTGACTCGGCCCGGAGGGCTGCACACGAGCCGCCTGTACTCGGTGTTGTCTTTCGCATGCACTGGTAAAGCCATCGCCTTGGCCCAAGGTAATGGACCGACATTCGATACCCGCAGCGGTCGCAATACACCAGCCCTGGAAGCACGGCTGCCCCCTTGCGTGGAACGCCTGGCGTGTTCCATCGCGACCCGTTCTGTCGCAGCCGCTCCCGATTCGCCAAATATTGCTCCCAGGTGATGTAAGCCGGGAGTCGGTCGCGGAGCAGAATTGGCCACTGGTCAATCGGAAGCTCGGTCCGCGACGGCCGGCCCGACGACGAGCGTCGGGTATCCTCGGGGACGCGGCCGTACACGTACGCCCCCGCGAACGTCGGGTTGCGAAGCAGGCTCCCAACCGCGGACTCGGTAGCCGTTCGCCAGATCAGTGGCCTGGGGCAAGGGCCGTTGTTGGGCCTGAGAGGGAGCTTGATTCCCTGCTCCTGCATGTGCCACGCCACCGCACGCCCGCTGCCCAGCCGAGCGAACAGGTCGAACACCATCGCAATAGTGCCCTTCACCTGCTCGTCGGCGTCGAACACTGGCTTGCCATCCAGATCCAGGACGTAACCAGCGGGAAGCCGGACGAACAACTCGCCGCGCGCGGCCTTGTTCCGCTTGCCCTGGAGCAGTCGGGAACGCATCACGTGGAGTTCAGCCTCCGACATTGTCCCCTTGAGGCCCAGCAGCAGGCGGTCGTTCGGGTCGGCGGGATCGTAGATCCCGTCGGCGTCGGCGAGAAGAGTCCGAAAGAGACCGCAGAGTTCGAGAAGCTGGTGCCAGTCCTTGCAGGATCGGGCCAGCCGGCTCATCTCCAATCCGAGAACGAGCCCGACGTGGTTGAGACCGACCTCAGCCA
>JAIOPV010000228.1 GCA_021413735.1 Planctomycetota bacterium | reverse complement strand
CGACTCGACCCACCCTACCAATACACCGCAATCTGACTCTCTGCGCCGCCCTGAAGGGGCCACTGACCGGGGTTGCCCTTCTCCCGCCTCCGGTGGTATCAATCACAGTTTCCACACCGGTCGGGACAACGGGGATCGACGTTGAGTTCACCAGTCGGCATTTCGCTGACCGCTACCGACCTCGGGGAGTATGTCCGCCACCACTCCTGCGACCGCCGGTTTCACCTCGCTGTCCACGCCGAGCGAGAAGTTGCCCCACTCCCATTCTTCGACCGCCTTCGTGATGCCATCGACCCAGTTCTCGCCGAGGTCGGGCGACGGCGTGAAGATCAGTGGGAAGCCGATCTGATAGCAGCCGGGTTCCGCGATCTCGTCGCCGATCTGCCGAAGGGGAAGCGAGGCGAGGTCACATGGGCAGCACTCGCCGCACTTCTTGCGACGCTGCCACCGGGAACTAACGGATACGCCCGGCAAGTGGCGGTCGGCGGCAATATCGGAGCGTTCCGCGTCTACGGACTGATCGACTTCGTTCTTGTTCGGTGGAACGATGGGATGCCCAGGCTGACGCTCGTTGAGTGCAAAGCCAGCCGCCGAGACCGTACCTACCACCGTGTGCAAGTCACCGTCTACCGGATGCTCCTACGCGGCCTCCTCGACGGGAATCCCATCGCGATTGGCGACTGTCAGGTCACGCCTGAGGGTGTCGAGTGCGTGGTCGCCAGGCTCGACCCGGACCGCAACGCCACGCAGTCGATTCTTGCACTTCCGCCGCTTGATCTGACGCACGAGGAGACCGACCTTTCCCGGTTACTCGCGCCCGGCGGTCGGCTCGACACGACTGCGGCTCGCCCGCTTGCGGACATCGGATTCCAGATCGACACGAAGTGCGATGGGTGCGTCTACGCCCCGCACTGCCTCGCCGAGAGTGCGCGTCTCCGCCGGATCGAACTCATCGGGATCGATCCGTCGACCGCCCGATTGCTCAACGCGGCTGGTCTCGACACCATCGATCGATTGGCCAATCCGCCGATTTTCGATCCGAAGGTTGACGCCCTGGCACGAGACCCCGGATTCGCAGAGAGCCTTGACTTGCTTCGAGCCAGGGCGAAGGCTCGCCGGCACACGCTCCCTGGCGTCCCAACGGCCGGCGGGTCTGGCGTTGAGCAAATCCCCAATACCGGGGTCGGGCAACTGCCGCCGCACGAGGCGAACGGAACGCGGCTGCTTCGCATCTACCTGGCCGTCGATTACGACTACACCGAGAACCGGATCGGAGCGTTGTCTGCTCATGTCACCCGCAGTTCCGGCCTGCTCGACACGCCGTTCGCTAACGGTCACCCCGACCCTGAATTGCGAGAGCGCTTCCAAACGGGGAAGGATCGGCACGGAAAGCCGGTGTACGACGACCGACCGCTTGCGGCCGACGGCGAGGTGGTCGAGTTCAAAACGACTCCGTGGAGCGGAACCGACTATGCAGCCGACACCGCTGCCGAGGGCGAGTTGATCCGCAGGTTCTTCGATCGGCTGGTTGGCCTGATGGCTCGCGAAGCAGGGCAGAGCCCCGCTCCGGTCCACTTCTACGTTTGGTCTCGCGGTGAGATCCGGCAACTGATCGAGGGATGCTGTCGGGCGGGGCCAGAACTGCTGGGGCCGGTCCGCCAGTTGTTCGGCTGTCGCGAAGGGCTGGAGCAGTTGATGTACTCGGCGGTTCAGGAAGAGGTTGATCGGCGATATGCGCTCGGCTGGACTGGCCGTGGACTTGGGGTCGTGACGTCGCTGGAATGGGCTGGGCGACGCTATCACTGGACACGGCTTGTGAACGGCCGTCAGTACGACCTCACCCAGTCGTTTGCGCAAGGCGTGTTCGACTTCGCAGCCGATCTGGACGTGGCCGCTGATGGTGGTTGGGCGGCAGAAGGAGCCGGGACCAAGCACACGTTCGAGGTCCGGGCACGATTCGCCGACGGGTTGCCAGCTCCGTACTGGCACGCGACCTGGGGCACCCTCCCAACCTGCCGACCGGACGAGGAAGCGGCGGTCCGCGAATCGGTTGAGCGGTATGCACGAGCCGGTGCGCCTGGACTTCTGGAGGCTTACTTACGGGCACGCACACATGCCCTTCGGTGGATCGAAGAGGGCATCAAGCCAAAGAATCCCGGAATCGAGAAGTCGCCGCTTGATCCCGCAGCACTCCCGGCGTTCCGGCTCGGTCGCGACGGAGTGGCACGAGCCGCCACCGACTTCCTCAGGCTCGACCAGCACGTCCGTCGATCCGGGTGGGTGGCGGACCACCTCGTTCCGCCTGCTGCGAGAGTTTCGAGTGGGCGAACACTGCCGCTTTCTCGGGTGAAGGTTGGGGCGGACAAGAGCACGATCACCGCGAACATCGACCTGTTTGGATTCGGAGGGCTGACGCTCGCGGATCTGGAGGCACGCTGTCAGTTCGGTCCGGGATCATTCGCCAGGCTGAACCCCTGGAACGGCGACCCGAAGCAAGGGCAGACAGTCGTGCAGTTGACTGCGGCAGTGGGGCGAACGTGCGTGGTCCGCGAGGTCAACTGGAAGACCGGGCAGGTGACGCTCGACTCCATGTATGCCGAGGAGGATCGCTACCTGCTATCGAGCGGGGCGAGCAAGAAGGCGGAGACGCTGTTCGAGAAGGGGTACGCAACCCTGGACGAGAGCGTGTCAGACTACGTTGCTGGGCGAGTCGATGAGCGGCTCCAGCGGCCCAGTCATGTGTACGCGTGGTTCGATCCCGTCGAGCCGCGACCGCCGGTGGTTTCCCCACGGGACGAGGCCGAGGATACGGCACTCCAGCGACTGGTGGACTCGTTCCTGCTCCCGCCGCAAGGCGTTTACCCGGCGTCACCAGATCAGGCACGCGCGGCAGTCGAGGGGCTTGGCACGCGGGTTCAGTTGATCCAGGGACCACCGGGAACCGGGAAGACGACCACCACCGCGCTTGCGGTTCTGTTGCGGATACTCGCCAGCGGTCGGCCGGGGGATGTTGTTCTTCTCTCGGCTCACACCCACACAGCACTCGACAACTTGCTGGAACGGATCGACCGTTACCGGGAACCGTTCGCCCTGCACGCGGCTGCCGCTGGACGACGATCACTTACCGTTCGGCTCGTCAAGGTACACACCAACGATCCAAGCCAACACGTCGTCGGCGGGTCGGTCGAGAATCTGCCGGCTGCGCTGCTCGGTGCAAAGAAGAAACTCTCCGAGCTGACAACGGGAGCGGTCCTGGTGATCGGCGGGACAACCGCCGGTCTGCTCAAGTTGGCCAACGCCGTCGAGAAACTGAAGACTTACAACGCGGGTACTGGGCTGTGTGGTTCGCTACTCGTCGTGGACGAAGCGAGTATGATGGTGTTCCCGCACTTCCTGGCCCTGGCAACGCTGGTGGCCCCTGACGGTCAGATTCTGCTCGCCGGGGACCATCGCCAACTGGCACCCATCACGGCTCACGACTGGGAGGCCGAGGACCGACCACCGGCCGTCCTCTATCAGCCGTTCGCCAGTGCCTACGACGCGGTCCGGAGGATCATCGGGACGACGGACTTGCAGGGACAGTCGGTGGTTCCGCTAACGGCCGCTAGGTGGTCCGGGCTGCGGCTCACGTTCCGCCTTCCGCCGGTGGTGCGGGAGTTGATCGCCCGAATCTATCGCCGAGATCAGATCGAACTCACAGGACTGAACCGACAAGTGAGTGCCAGTCCCGCGGTCAGCGAGTCTGCGTGGGGTGAGGTCTGGCGATGGAATGTGGGGCTGTTCCTGGCGGTCCACGACGAGGCAGGGTCGCGACGAAGCAATGCGGTTGAGGTGGCGATCGTGGAGCAACTACTTGCTGCTGCGCCGCCGTTGTCGGCTGGTTCGGTCGCGGTCATCACTCCGCACCGGGCTCAGCGCAGCCTTCTGGCGACGCGTCTGGCCGCCCACACGGGGCAGAGGGGAACGGTTGGGGTGATCGACACGGTCGAGCGACTTCAGGGAGGAGAGCGGCCAACAGTTGTGGTGTCTGGGACGGTCAGCGACCCGACCGCGGTGGCGGCGAACGCTGGGTTCGTCTTGAACCTGAACCGAGCGAACGTGGCGTTCTCGCGGGTACAGGACCGACTTGTGGTGGTGTGCTCTCAGTCGCTTTTGGATCACATTCCAGCGGAAGTCGAGCACTACGAATCGGCTGCTTTGTGGAAGGCACTGCGAGATCTATGCAGCGTTCTCGTGGCTGAAACAGAAGTCGGTGGTCACCGAGTTCGGCTGTATCGGCCTCCGCCGAGTTGCGGCGAAGACGTCGTGTGACGACCGGCATCAGGCCACTTGCCAACAGTGTAGCCAGGGCGTGGGATTCCAACCGTAGTAATTCTTGCACGTCAGACCCCGGCGTGGGACACTCTTCCTGGGCCGGCCCACTCGCCCATACTCAGGGTCGTGCCGAACGGGACCGCACCTCCGAGGACAGTCTGATGAACCCTTCACCTCGCACCCGGCTCGGCTTCACGCTGATCGAGTTGCTCGTGGTGATCGCGATCATCGCGATCCTGATCGGGTTGCTGCTGCCCGCCGTTCAGAAGGTCCGCGAAGCCGCCGCTCGCATGACCTGCTCAAACAACGTGAAGCAGATAGCCATCGGCATCCACGGCTACGCCGGAACCAACGATAAGGTTCCTCCTTCAGCCGGAAAGGTCGGGACGAAGTTAGGAACGGCCCACTTCTTCCTCCTGCCTCACATCGAGCAGAACGCCCTCGCTGAATCGGCCAACGGGGACTCGTTCAATATCCGTTCTCAGCCCGTCAAGACATTCGTCTGTCCCGTCGATCCGAGTGCCCCGCCTGGTTATGTGACATCCACCGCCACAACAGCCACGGTTCAGTACCAGAGCATCGGGATGACAAACTACGCGGTCAACCATTCCGTTCTGCAATTCGGTGCCCAAGGACTGCTCCAATCGATGCCGAACGGCACCTCGAACGTCGTCCTTATCGCCGAACGCTACCAAGTGTGCAAGAGGTCGGCGACGATCGAAGCCTACGGCGGGTGGGCGGCCTACTTCCGGTACGGCAACTCGGTTCCGGGGACCGTCGACTTCTGGTACCTGACCCCGACCTTCAACGGCCCACTTGCGAGCGGAAACCTTCCGGACGGGACAGGCTACACTGCCGGCAACAGCGGGCGCCCCGCGACATCGGGATCCGCGTTCAACGCGGCGATCCCGTTTCAGATCCGGCCAGATTTCAACACCAACTGCGACTACTACATTCTCCAAACGCCCCATACCGGTTCGATGGTCGTGGGACTCGGCGACGGGAGCGTTCGTAGCGTTTCCGGGAGCATCACGCTGACGACTTGGATCAACGTCTGCAACGCGAAGAATACGACCCCACTCGGCTCGGATTGGTAGCCAAGTCGTTGCCGGTCGGCCCGATCATGCTGACCGACTTTTGTTACTCATTCCCCACACGAGACGTAATCCATGAGATTGTGTAGGTCGATTGGCGTGGCTTGTCTCGTTGCGATCGGCTCCCTGCTCCTTCCGGGTTGTGGTGCGAGTAAGGAGATCGGTCCGTTGCACCCCGTCGCGGGGAAAGTCACACTCGACGGCGCGAAGTTACACTACGGCATCGTCGTTTTTGTCCCGGATCTCGAGAAGGGTAACAAGTTACTTCTTTCGCCCGTGGCGAGAGTCACGGCTGACGGCACTTACACGATAGAAACCGAGAGCAAACAGGGGGCACCTGCGGGATGGTACAAGGTGATGGTGATCACGAACGACCCGGGCGCCCCCGCCAATGCCCAGACCATAGCGCCCCGGTATGGGAGAGTCGAACTCACGGATCTCGCGGTTGAGGTGACTCCGGAGCCCACGCCTGCAGCATACGACTTCGGGTTGAGCAAGAAGTAAGCGACGAACCCACGCCAAGCGCCTCTGCGGCCTACCTCCCCCACTTGCGAGAGCATGCCATGAATTCGTTTTCACGCCGATCCTTCCTGGCCGCATCCGTCGGCGGTTCGCTCGTGCCGAACCTCTGGGGCACTGCTCCTCCCCGCCTCAGAGTCGCGGCCGTCTACACCGTGCTTCGGCACCGCTCGCACGCGCAAAACATTTTGGAGAACTTCCTCCAGCCTTATCTCTTCAATGGCAAGATTGTCGAGCCTGGCATGGATATCGTCTCCTTCTACGCCGACCAGCGCGAACCCGAAGGGGACCGGACCGACGAGATCGCCCGCAAGTTCAAGATCCCTGTTCACAAGACGATCGCCGAAGCCCTCACGCTCGGCGGCAAGACCCTCGCCTGCGACGCCGTTCTACTTATCGGCGAACATGGCGATTACCCCACCAACAAGTTGGGTCAGGTCGAATACCCACGCAAGCGATTCTTCGACGAGATCGTCGCCGTTCTGCGTGAATCGAAGCGACCGGTGCCGATTTTCAACGACAAGCACCTGTCTTACCGCTGGGACTGGTCAAAGGAGATGTACGACACCGCTCGGGAGCACCGCATCCCGCTCATGGCCGGCAGTTCGGTGCCACTCGGCCAGCGCATCCCGGCCCTGGAACTGCCCAAGGAACCGGAAGTCGAGAGCATCGTCGCAGTCCACGGCGGGGGACCGGAAAGTTACGACTTCCACGCCTTTGAAGTGATGCAATCACTCATCGAGGGGCGGAAGGGCGGCGAGACTGGCATCTCGTCGGTCGAGTTCCTGACGGGAGACGCGGTGTGGAAGGCGGGGGACGCTGGCCGTTGGTCCGTGGCCCTCGCGAAGATCGCGATGGCCGCGGAACTCGGAGACAAGGTCGGCAACCTTCGCGAGCCGATCGGCCGCGAGAAGGCCACCACTCCGCACGTCCTGCTGATTACCTACAAGGACGGCCTGAAAGCGTCGGTCCTCAAACTCGGGCAGAGCAGCAACCGCTGGAACGTCGGCATCAAATTGAAGAACGAGGCCGAGCCCCGCGGCACGCGGATCTTCAATGGTCCGTGGGGGAATCGCAACCTGTTCATGGCCCTGTCGCACGCTATCCAGAGTTTCTTCAGCACAGGCGAGGCACCTTACCCCGTGGAGCGGACGCTGTTGGCTTCGGGCGTGATGGACGCGGCCATGCATTCGGCTGCGGACGGCAAACCGGTCGCGACCCCGCACCTGGAGATGCGTTACGCCGCCAAGGATTTCCGGGCGTTCCGCGAAATGGGCGAATCGTGGAAGATCGTCGAAAAGCGGGTGGAAGACAAGCACCTCCACACTCTCGGGCAGAAGTGAGACGGCTCTCCGGGGGGCGAGTTCATGCGGACGTGATCGACGACCGACTCGCCGCCGGGTACTGGGCACAGTCGGGGCAGCCTCATTTTGCACAAGAAGACCGCCCCGGCGGCCTTGGGACCGTCGGGGCGGGGTTGGTCCGCGTATCGGCACGCGGCACTCGTGTTACTTCTTGGCGTCGGGCCGGGGCAGGTCCGCAAGTTCGAGAGAGACCGAGGCGTAATGACTGAAATCCATCGAGAAGCTCGCCTGCCCCTTGGTGGCCGAGCGCAGGTCGTTGGTGTACCCGAACAGGTTCGCCAGCGGCACCTTCGCCACCACCTGGCACACGCCCTTGTCCTCGCTCGTATCCTCGATGACCCCGCGCTTCGAACTGATGTTGCCCGAGATCTGGCCCTGGTACTCCTTCGGTGAAACTACCACCACCTTCATGATCGGCTCAAGCAGTTGGATGCCGGCCCGCTCCTGGGCCTCGCGGAACGCTTCCACCGCACACAGGTAGAACGCTTCTGGCGAAGAGTCCTTCATGTGCATCTTTCCGAAGTGCAGGTCGAACTCCAGATCGACGAACGGGAACGGGTACTTGTACCCCTTCTTCGCGCCTTCCCGGAGTCCTTTCTCCACGCTCGGAATGTACTCCTTGTCGATGGCTCCCTGCGTGACACTGTTCACGAAATAGATGTTGTTCGGGTCCGGTTTGATCTTCGGATCGCCAAGTTCCTCGACCTCCCGGACCTTCGCTTCAACCTGCTCGGGCGTGAGCGGGGAGTACCTCACCGAGATCACGGCGTACTTGCCGCTCACGCCGTGCTGCTTGGCGTACTTCCACTCGAAGTCAACCGACTGCGCGAGACACTGACGATACGCCACTCGCGGTTTCCCGAGAGTGACCAGTTTCGTGTCCTCGAGCGGCACGCCGACAGCACGCTTCAGTTTCTCGATGCTAATCTCCAGGTGCAGTTCACCCATCCCTGAGAGGATCGTTTCCCGAGTCTCTTCGTCCGTGTGCGTTTTCAGGGTCGGGTCGTCGCGCACGAGTCGATTGAGGGCTTCACCCACCTTGCCGCCGTCCAGCATCTTGCTGAACGCCAACGCTTGCGACACCACCGGCTTGGGGAATCGGATCGCTTCGAGCGCAATCGGTTCGCCGAGATCGCACAGGGTGTTACCCGTGTACGTTTCGGACAGACCGGTGGCAGCAACGATGTCGCCGGGAACGGCCTTCTCTCGTGCGATCCGCTTATTACCCAGCATCCGGTAGAACCGGGTCATGCGTTCCTTCTTCCCATTGGTGGTGTTCACATAGGTCTCGCCGGGCCTCATCTCGCCGGAATACACGCGGATGTACACAAGGTCGCCGTTGGCATCGGAGACCGTCTTGAACGCCAGCGCGCACATCGGCTCGGCCGCGTCCGGTTTGCGACTGCGGGGTTCCTTGGTCTTCGGGTGGACGCCGAGTACTGGAGGTCGGTCCAGCGGGCTGGGCAAACAGTCCACGACGAGATCCAGCAACTGCTGCACTCCGTGGAACATCTTGCTACTCCCGCAATGAACGGGCGTGAAGATATTCTCCAGCGTCCCCTTTCGCAGCGTCTCGCGGATCAGGCCGATCGGCACGTCATGCTCCTTGACCAACAGTTCCGTGATCTCGTCGGACGCAGCGGACAGTCCGTCGAGCATCTGCACGCGACGCTTTTGGGCTTCCGCCAGATACTTCTCCGGCACCTCGGAGGTGAAGAACTTGCGGTTCGTCTCGTCATTCGGATCTCGCGTGATGAGTTTCATCTCGATGAGGTCGATGACGCCCTCCAATGCGCTGTCCTGACCGGCGGGGATCGTGACCACGACCGGATTCGCGTGGAGCTTGGTCTTCATCTGTTCGACGCAACCCCAGAAGTTGGCCCCCATGCGATCCAGTTTGTTCACGAACGCGATCCGTGGCACTCGGTACTTGGTCGCCTGACGCCACACAGTTTCCGATTGGACCTCGACCCCGCCCTTGGCGCAGAACACGCCCACGGCGCCATCGAGGACACGCAGACTGCGCTCCACCTCGGCCGTGAAGTCCACGTGGCCGGGCGTGTCAATGATGTTGATGGCAACGGCCCGATTGCTCCGGTCGGCCCAGTCGACGAACACGGCCGCCGAGTTGATCGTGATGCCCTTCTTCTGTTCCAACTCGTCGTTGTCGGTCGTGGTGTTGCCGTCATCGACTTCGCCGATCTTGTGCTTGGTGCCGCTGTAGTACAGGATCCGCTCCGTCGTGGTGGTTTTCCCAGCGTCTACGTGAGCCATGATCCCGATGTTGCGTACGCGGTCGAGCATCTTTACGGCCGGGGTTCGAAGCCGGCTCCTTCAAATACGAGAAAGGGAACCACCGCTCACACGAGCGGTTTCACACATCAGACTCCGTGTAGAGGGATTGGGTTCGGAGGGCGCTCCGTTCCCTGGGCAAACTGATTTGCGATTGAGTCGCATCGCGGACGGGAGACGCCCTTCTCGTTCAGAACATCGTTCTGTGGGTCGGTTGCTCAGTTGAAATCGTCGGTGGTTGGCGGGCCGCCCCGGTGGGCGCCCCCTCCAGATCACCTTGGTTTGGCGGGCCGTCCTCCGTGGCGACCCAAGCCTTCCCTGGGTTTCAAAAAGCATGCTGAAATGAGAACCAA
>JAIOPV010000227.1 GCA_021413735.1 Planctomycetota bacterium | reverse complement strand
TCACACGTTACTCGGATCTCGCGGGCACGACGGTGGTGGGTACGACGGTTTACACACGCGACGAGGATGGGCGTGAAACGAACCTGACGAATCTGGATGGCGCGGGCGGTGTGCTGGCGAACTACACTTACACTTACGATGCGGCGGATCGGCTCACGGAGAAGATCGAGGACGGCACGTCAACGACCTACAGCTACGATTTGGCGAGCCAGTTGACGCAAGATGGGGCAAGCACCTTCGATTACGACGCCACCGGCAACCGCACGAACACGGGCTACGCGACCGACCCCGGCAACCGCATCACCACGGATGGCGTTTGGACCTACACCTTCGACGCTGAAGGCAACCACACCAAGAAGAGCAAGGGCACGAGTGCGGAGACGTGGGTGTACGCCTACGACAACCGCAACCAGATGATTTCAGCAGGAGACAGCGCCACCGATGGTGGAGTGGCGACTCAGCAGGTGACGTATGTGTACGACGCCCTCGGTAACCGCATTGAGAACGATTCCTGGGACGGCAGCACGACAACGGTGCAGCGGTACGGCATGGACGGGTGGGACCCCGCCAAGCCCTCACCCGTGGGCAACGAGAACTTCGACACCTGGGTGCAACTCGACGGCAGCAATGCGTTGGTGCGGCGACGGGTGACGGGCGTGGAGGCGAATGAACAGATCGCTCGGCAGACGGCGGGTGGCGTGGTAAACTGGTACTTGACCGACAATCAGGGATCGGTCCGAAAGGTCATTGACAATTCGGGGAGCGTGCAAGCCACAAGCACATTTGATGCTTACGGGAACTTGGTGGCGGGGAGCTTGACGGATCGGTTTGGGTTCCAGGGGATGGAGTTCGACACGGTCACGAGCGACTACTTCGACCGGGCTCGGGTCTACGACCCCTCGATCGGGCGGTTCCTGGGCGAGGATGTGAAGTTCCCCGGGACGGGGAGCAATGCGTTTGAGTATGCGGGCAATGCACCGACGAATGCGAGTGATCCGAGTGGCCAAGCCGTCTTCACCCAAAGCCGGCAGGACGCACAAAGGCTTATCGACGAGCTAGTTAACTTTGGAGGTCATCGAGACTGGTTTTCCATCACCGAGTTGCCAAATGGACTGTATTATGTACATACAGATGACAGAAGTGTGGATGAATTGTTCAAATGGGCGGCCCGACTGAAGACGGACGTGTCAGGTACATTTACGCCACTACCCGTACAACCGCGAGAACTATTCCTTGGAGCATCAGGGGCATTTGGGGAAGTGAACGCCCAAAACACCAATGTCCTAGTTGGTTTCCCAAAGAAGGGTCCACCAGAAGTTTCGAGCTACTCCCCCACTGGATTTAGCTCATTGGTGGCCTGGAGCGAACGGCAATCATTTTTGAGTCAACGATTGCACCCAGGGTGGGGAGTCGCTTTAGATCTTGGTGGAACTGGGTACCACTTTGGTGAAGGGGTGATCAGTGTTAATCCATCTCGAAAAACTTTTGTGCCAATTATCCGCTCGAAAGACCTTCGTGCACAGAGCGATGTTGATGTTGATCCAAGCACAGGTGCGGGTGCATCCTGCCCGCGATGGATCTTTGGGAATGCGTTTAATCTTTCGACCCAGCAATATAAAGATCCTGAAGGTGTTCGCAAAGTTCTTCCTCCAGGCCCGTTTGCCCCGATGTCGATCGATACCATTTATATCGAAGAGAGTATTGCTATCTTTAAAAACGATCCATCTTTCAAACATGGAGTGCTAACGATATTGAAGCCGGGTGGCAAGATCATAGTGAGCGAGCCAAATATAAAATTGTCTGCTGAGATTCATAAGTTGCTGATAGCTCAATTGGCGGAAATGTATGATATCCCTCTGGCAGAGGCAACGAAGAGAGTCGTTCTCACTCTACCGGCGAACACCAAGCAGGGCACTCCGATCAAGCTTCAGAAGGGTTTTAAGGTGGTAATGGATAAAACAGTGCCGCAAAATTTATTTACTTTTTCTTTTCAAATTTTCCCGCCCATTGATCCTAAAGTTCCGATAGCTCCTCCTCCGCACTGATCATCACGAGGGGTGCGCCTTCGCATTAAGAGTCAATTATTTAACAAGGAGAATATTTATGGCCACTTTTGCCATCCGCATTACTCTCGTGGTTACAGGCGGGATTCTTGCTGCGACCCCCGCTCAGCCCAAACAGCGTAACGAGATCAAGCCACAAGTCCTTAGCCGTTTTGCTATTGAAGAGTACGAGAAACTTGGGGGCGTATATGGCCATTGGGTCGAAGGGTCAGATGGCATCGCCTTCAAACGTGGTGACGACTCAACTGGCCTTGGCTTGCCAGGGTTCTCGTTCCGATCGCTCCCTGAGGCTGAGCTTCGAGATATCGGGTTGCCCTTTGGAATCCAGGTGCAATCAGCAGATAACAACGCTCTAGCGAGAATGGCGAAATTTGAGAACTTAGTTCTATTCGCCGGATGGAGCATGACGGACGAGGAGTTGAAGGTACTCGCCACGTTCCCAAACCTTATGGCCCTTGATATTGATCTCAGTAGGGCTACTCAGACAGGAGTCGAGCAACTTGGGCGACTTGGGCGACTTCGTCGACTAAATCCTGGCCGCGATGTAACCGACGAACAAGTTAAAGGGTTGCCTGCCTTAAAGAAATTGACAATCATCGATCTATCAAACAGCAAAGTGAAAGACCTCTCGGGTTTGGGAGGGGTTCAATCACTCACGACACTCAGTGTCTCGCACACGCACATATCACGAGCAGGATTCAAGGAAATTAGTCATTTGAAAAATCTTGCAACTTTAAATCTATCAGGTGTTGCACATCTCGGTGGCTACCACTTTGCCGACCTGAAGGAACTTGCGCCGCTTGCCACGCTCAAAAATCTGAACTTGGACTCCACAGGGTTGGATGACGATGACATCCCGGCCATCCTCACCCACAAATCTGTTTTGAACCTGAGTCTCAAAATGTCAAACGCCAAAACTCTGAAAGGGCTCTCGGCATTATCTCAACTCACGAGCCTCGATCTAGGATATTCTAACGTCACAGATATGGGTATGAAGGAAATTGGAAAATGCCGCAACTTGCGACACCTCCAAATCAATAATACTCTCGTAACTGAAACAGGGTTGAAGGAATTGTCGGGCCTGAGCGAACTTCAGACGCTCGAACTCGCGTGGACGAGTGTGACTGAAAAGGGGCTCCGGGAGTTGGCTCCCCTGAGGAAACTCTCAACACTTGGGCTGACCGCTGGGGACCGTGGTGGATACAAGACATTTGCTGCGCAACGGGCTCGCGTGACGGATGAAACGTTGCGGGTTCTGAGCGAAATTGGGTTACTCCACTCGCTACATTTGGCCCAAGGCAAGGACAACCAACGTCCAGATTCTGCGGAGAATGTAGTTTCCTTTGACCTCGGCCTCACCGAAGTTACCGAGAGCGGTTTAAAGGAACTCGCTGGTCTCAAGAACCTTTCCACGTTGTATCTCGGGCCAAGGGTACACAACTCAGGGATCAGGCATTTGATTGTTCTTGAAAATCTTGCCGCGATCGATTTGTCCCGGACGGAGGTGACAGATGAGGGGTTGACGGAATTAGCTCACATCAGGAAACTCAACGCGCTTGTCTTGAACTCGCAACAAGCGACGGATGAGGGCGTTCTGGCGGTCACCAAATCGCGGGGACTGCGGTATCTCGATTTGTCCTACGGTAAGTTAACGGATAAAGGATCGCGTGCCTTGGTTAATCTCCCGAGCCTGACGTTTCTAAACCTCAGCTATACCAAGCTGACAAAGACAGGTCTGGCAGAATTGCGGTCAGCCATGCCGGATTGTACGATCAGCCGGTGACATAACTGTGCAGAAGCCGGGTATGGTCTTCCCCACGAAAAGTTGTGCCGAGCCGAATTCTGGTCGCGCTTCTTCCCAAATTGTCGCTGTATGAATCTAGCAGTATAAACACGCCGTTTACCGAATTGTTGAGATTTTTGGAGCAAGCTCGCGTGCCGGTTTTGTCTGTCGTGTACAGATTTTGCACACCCATGATCGACAGATCCGATGGCTGCGGCAAAACGAAGCTTCAACCTTCTCCTGAAAGCCTTCTCCCTGCCGCCGGATTTTTCACCGGCGGCTTTTCCACTCGCATCAAGAAGAGAAGCCCATCGTCGTTGTCGTTCCACGGGGGGGCATGGAGCCTCCCGGCTGTCAGGTTTTCGTTCCACAATTCGGCAATTCAATTTTCCCAACGACCTCGACTTTTGCCACCGTCACCCGTTGGTGAAAGAAGTAAGTATCTCCGATGACGCACCCCGCCATCCGTGACGGGGCTTTGGCATTCGTCATTCATGAATTGCCAGACGCATCGACCGGAGCCGGTAGTCGGTCTCTGATTCCCCTTCATTCTTGGGAGGAATCCAACCTACGGATTCCTGCCGAATGTATCCTGCCGGAATGGGAGGCCGAGGCGGTGGCCACGGCTCACGTTTGACCGTGGGAAGTGGCTGAGTGAACGCAGGCTCTGGTTGCGGATCGTCTGGTATGTCTGCGAAAAGTTCGTCGAACCTCTCGTCCAGCGTTTTGACGGACAACATAACCCCACCCACCTCTCTTGTGTCTGACCCGCCAGCTTCAGCGGTGAGTGAAGGAAGTATCTTTGGGCCTTCGCTCGGAGCCGCCAGCTTCTTTTCTTCACTCTCCATCGGCACGCGAGCATTCGGTTCGACGGCTGTGGGAGTGAGTGAAGTAAGTATCGGCCTCGGGGCAACCTCTGGCTTACTTTCTTCACTCACCGCCATGTCGAGGTCGAGGTGATCTCCTCGGCCTGAGTTTTCGACCTTGCTTCCTTCACTCGCCAGGATCGCGTGGGTCGCGGCAGGGCCAGCGGCTTCGCAGGGTGGTGTGGGTTGTGTTGTTGTCAGCCCAATGACGGGGCCAGAATCCTCGGCCTCGACCCTGGTGTCGTCTGGGGCCGCACCAAGAAACCATCGCTCGGCCTGACGACCTCCTGTGACCTCGACTCTCGAATACGCCAGTCGATTCTCGACCAGAACCTTCAACGCCGTGGTCAACTCCTCGGCCTTCACTTTGAGGGAACGGAGGAGTTCCGTTCTGCCTATCCCTGGCAACCCGCAGATTCGATCGAGAGCCTTTTGCCAAAGGGGAAGTGAGGCATCTGGCTCGGCTCGGTCGTTCGCGTTCGCTGTGACGCTGAAGATCGACAAGGCCGATGCCTCGGCCCATGCCCAGGCCGAAAGGCCGCATGAAACATGAATTGGCTCAATGATCGCGGAGCCATCCAGCAGGGCATATACCACGATCAGACGAAGTGCCTGCGCTCTGGCTCGGCCTAACGCCCAGTGCCGTTCTTGCGTGCGGCAAAGGCCGGGATATGCCTCTGCCCAAATCTTCTTGGCCTCGTCGTTCCAAGTCATCCCCGTGATCGTTCTCGCGGTTGCGATGGCACGGGCGAAGGCAGGAGCGAATTCCGTAAGGCAACGCCAGTCGCCGCCGAAAGGAAGATGTCGTACTCGCTCCTGCTTGATCCACAGGAAACGGTTCCCGATGCCGTTCACGGCTTCGAGACTTTTATCCAACCTGATGGCAAGTTCTTCGCCGGTGATGTTTGCCCACATGCTGATGTGATGCCCCGTGGCTCGAAGCCGGTTCGCCTCCCGGTTGCTCACTTCGATTACTCTCCCGTCCCATGCGCTGCACAAGGTCTGGCCAAGGGTAGAGTCTTTGCCTCGAATAAGGGTCAACACTCTTCCGAATTCAGCCTCGTGAACGAGGCATCTCTTGTCTTCAGACCCAGGAATTGTCACGGGGATGTACTCTACGACGACTCCTTTTTCACGGCGAGGTTGCATCTCAGTGCGCTCGTCTCGCACTCTCTCGACCAATCCCGGTCCAGAGCCAAGACCGTGACAAACGCAGCGATCCGACCATTCGGCGCATGCCATTTTCATCAACATATTCGTAGCTCCAAATGGCTCAGATTTCCCCGCTCCGCTCGGGGCAACGCATACGGCCCAGATTCGCCCAGGCTGGGCATCTCCCTGAGTCATTAGGCCAGCGGCGGGGCCGATGGCATTACCGACGCTCGACAACAAACAAAACACTACAGGCTCAATGCGGCCTTCAAGCTGCGGCTCCAAGGCAGCGGCCAATTCCCGAATGAGGCCGTGGCGAAGAAATTCGTCGTGAGTGAGGGAAGTAAGTTTCTCGCCGCTCTCACACGTCTCGGCCTCGACGTGAGTGAGCGAAGAAAGGGCTGTGCCGGGTTCGCCAGCCTGAGTGAGTGAAGTAAGTTGGACCTCTCCATCGGGGATTAGGCCGTTCGGTAGGCCAAAGAGGTTAGTTCCCTCACTCACGGCGTCATCTGTGTGTGGGTGGGCATGTTGTTCGGCTCCCCCTCCGACCTCGGTTTTTGCCTCCTCCTTGCGGACGAGAGAATTGAAGGGGTTCTTGATCTCGGCATCAGTCAGCGGCGGCAAGCAGCGTTCGCCAAATGCCACGGCCTCCCACCAGACATCTTCCGGGTTGCGGCGTTTGTTGAGTTCCACGCCGAGCAGGGACGCATAGATACGGTTCCGGTCGCCGTCCTCCGCTCCTGGGTGGTCGGCCAATGAGCAGCCCGATCCGACAGCCTTGAACGGGTTCGTGGTCTCGACAGTGGAATGGCTCGACATCTTGCCGGTCGCCAACTGCAACAGCCAGTCGGGTATGGCCGCTCTCGCCCCATCCCACGGGGCCAAATCCCAGGAATAGACGCCACCGCTTCGATGGCGGGACGGAGGCACGACCACCCCCATCCTTGAGCCGGCGGCAAGCGTCAGCCCTTCACAGGCGAGGATGTTCTGCTTCACTTGAAGCCCTGGTGGTGAGGTGAAGTAGTAGTGCCACCCGCCACCACCCGTTCGACTTCGCACTGTTCGCGGGAGCGGACCATTCTCTGTCTCAAGCCGTGCGAGCAAGGCATCGCCGCCGTGCCTGGGATCAACGTCAAGGACTGCTTCGGCGTCATTCGGGACGTGTATCCAGTTGCAGCCTTTGTACATCGTCGCCCACGCTTTCAGTTGTGTTTCGTCGCTGCTGGCTTGGTGGATCGAGATCATCGGCTGCTTGCCGTGGTCGAAGTCGCCCTGCCAATTGACACCAGCGGCTGGGACGAATCGAAATTTGTGACGTGTCGCGAGGAAAAAGATTTCATTCAGACTATCGTACAAGGTGTTCCTTCGGGGCTTTGCCTCGGTTCAGAGAAGAGTCCCGGCCCCATCAAGGCCGGGACTCGATGTTCAGATTTACAACTGTGGCACAGGTGAGAAGCGCATCGTGGTCTTGCCTTGGGCATCGGTCGTGACCAGGACTAAGACCTCTTTCCCCCTGGCCTGCTCAATGGCTGGCAGGAGAACGTCGGGCTGCGTCCCTTCTGGTGGGAGATTGCCCAGCACCGCCGCGATCATCTCACCGCAGGCGGTTTTTGGAGTCGGCTTACAACCGGTTGTTTTTGTCACCAATCGACCTTGGTGCGGCCCACGAGAGACCTCGTGCCGCCACCTAATTCCCGACTGTGGGCCACGCCCGTCACCCCAGTCTTTTGGAGGAGCAATTTCGTAGTTCATGAACTTGCAGTAGTGCGACCCGGCGGGTAGCACCCCGCCATTGCCGCTGCCAACTGTTTGAAACGGATTCATCTTCGTCGTGTCCATCATTCTTAGCCTTTCTGAGCCATGCCCAGATTTGTGTTCGTAACAGATCGTTCACCAGATTGAGCGCGACGCCCAATCCACTCATTCAAGAGTCGCGCCGGCACACGCCAACTGCGACCCAACCGAACCCCAGGAAGCCTTCCCTCTCGAAGTGCTTCCCGAATGGTTTCTTCGTGCATGCCCAGGTAAATTGCCACCTCTCGCGGTGTCATCAGGGCTTCAGTTGCGTCTTCCATCTTCGCCTCCTCTGAGGCTGCATCTCGCTGCCTCTATATGAGTAAGTCCGCACCCACCCCATTCGTGAGGCGCGAGGCGAAAAATAATCAAAATAATTGTTAAGTGTTGGTCTTTAGGAACTGAAGTGGGTGCTGCAATACGTTTGGGACGAGTTTTGGAGTCCTAAAGACTCGCCCCAAATGCCTTTGCTCATAGATCGACTTGCTTCATGGCAGCTTGGTAGCGTTCTTCCAACTGCCCGTCCAGGGCGACGTGCTGGTAGATGGCCAGCGTCTCCCTTCTTGCGTGCCCGGTGATTAGCTGAAGTTCTGCATCGGCCAAACCCGAATGCCGCGTCAGCCAAGTGATGGCTTGGTGGCGAAAAGTGTGCGGCGTCGCCGCCACACCAGCGGTCTCGGCGTACTGCTTCACGATCTGCTGAACTCGTCGTGCCGTGTACCGCGAGTGTCGTCTCGTCTGGAACAGATAGCGGGCTTGTGGGTGCGCCGCGATGTGTGTCTTCAATGCCGTGGCGAACGATTTGCCGAACAGCACGAAACGGTCCTTGGAGCCTTTGCCTTGGGTAATCCTGATCTTACAGCCTTCAAGATCGACTTCCGTTACGAGGATGTTGCACATCTCCGAGACACGAACACCGGTAAAGAAGAGGAGTCGCAACATGAGGGCATGCTGCACGTCGTCGGCTTTGTCCACGGCGGCATAGAACTTCTTGAAGGCATCAGCCGTCAACACTCGTGGAAGCTTCTTCCCCTTCTTAGCTGGCGATAACTCGCACGACTGTCGGACCTGCTTGGCAACATATCGCCAACCGTCATAATCTAGTCCAGCCTTCCGAACGATGCGGGCGATCTGCCCGATGATCTCAGATTTCGCTTTCTCATTTTGCGATACGCAATTGACTGGCTTTTTGGCCAAGTTCATGACTGAAACCTTTCGTGATGGCAGGTTGAATTTCGTGGACGAAGGGTTCTGCGAAATTGAAGAAGCCAGCGTCAACAATGAGGCTGGCTTCTGAAGGTGTCGCTCAAGCTTCGACGGCAACCGGCGGGATCGGGGGAAATCGTCCGGAGAGGTACAAGCATTCTGCCATGTCCTCGAAACAAGCCAGATCAAGTTGCAAGACTTCGAGCAACATAACGAGCAGGTCCGACTTCACGGCTCCAGTCGCCTCGATCAAGGCAAGACGACGGACACCCTTCCGCACCGAGCCGTAACCGAGCCGACGAGCAACCTGTTGCCGCGACAATCCGCGTGCCTCTCTGACGGCACGCAAGATTCGACCGATGTGATTCATGTTCAACTTCCGATTGGTCGCCTCACTTTGAGGCAAACAGATTCGACGCCAACGAGAATCACACCAGGGAAGGCAAGAGTGGCGGGCTAGATACAGGCATGGACAATTTCAAAATCTGGTTGCTTCTGACCGAGTCCGGACGGCTCGATCGAGATGGGTTCAACAGCTTATTTCGCGCAAATCTGGAAGAGTTGTTGGCGAGGGTTACAGACCAAAGACGCCGTGCGGCCTTGATCGAAATGATGAACTTCGACTGGATCGGGTATATTTTGGCTTCACTTCGCAACGCCAGCTTCCGCGATGAACGTGAACGTGAAGAAGCGGCCCACGACATCACGGTTCACCTGCTCAGCAACCCCGGTCAATTGTTCGCCGGCTACGACCCACGAGGCTCCGGGCCAATGCCCGCGCGATTCGCACTTTCTGTCGCGAACGCGATTCGGAACCTCCGTCGTGCCAAAGCTCGGCGGTCCCGACATTTCCCCAAGGCAGAGGTTGACGTCGCTCAAGGAGTTCCGGCTCGTGAACCTATACAAGCCGACGATGAAATGATTGATGCGTTTCGTCGCCAACTTCGCCAAAGCCTCGGCCAACTCGCAGTTGAACTTCTTGATCTACGGTTGGACGGCTTGACGTATCGGGAGATCGGCAGGCGGGCGAGCTTTAATCGGATGAGCCGTTGGCAACTTCGGCAACTTGTGGCGCGAACACGAGAGGCCGGTAGGTCGTTCGCAGAGGACACCGACGAGGAGTTCCTGGGGATGGTCGAGCGGTTGCTGACGCGACCTGGAAGCCCCAGTTCATGAACCGATTTCTGCCGATCTCTGCTCGATCCATTCACGACAACGTTTCCGTGCGATTCTCAAAGTCGCTGAATCAATCTCCGTGCCGACCGCTGTACCCCCCGAATGAAGTGCCGCAAGCATCTCTGTGCCCGACCCAACGAAGGGGACGAAGAACCTGGAACCAGGAACCACGATACGGGACCACCAATGGACGAACGGTTCGAGCGGTTGCTGCCACGGGTGAGCAGTCTTCACGACCTCCCGATTCCGCACCGTGAACACATCTGCCGACAAGGGTCTTGACGAGACTTCTCGCTCACCACGCGACAACACCACGACGGGACGCCACGCGGGAGCAAATCCACCCACGGGCTTGAACGCCTTCACGTCCTCGTACACCACCGCCAACGTCCAGCAATATCGCAAGTGCCCTGACTTCGTAAGTCTGCCCAACCTGTCTGCGAGGTCCATGACGCCGCACTGGACGAACGCCAAACCTCCGGGTCGAAGATGCTTTCCCGCAAATTCTCCCAACCAATCATAATGTTCGTGTTCCAACCAAGGTGGGTCGGCGGCGATCACATCGCATTCCCCTGGCCAGGAAAAGGTGCGGCAATCTCCACGGTAGACACTGGCCGAGGGGACGATGCGGGCGAGCCTGTCGGGTGCTGGTGCGGGCGTGCGACGAGTCGCCTTTCGGACCCACCGGACGAAGCCGTCGATTGTCAAATGCGAAGGGAACTTCGCATTTCCGCTGTGCTGGAAGCAAAGGATGTAGGTCTGAGCCGTGCGAGGCGTGAACGGCAGCCGCCTGACCCAAGGCAAGAACTCTCCGTGTGGTAACGATTGCTTGACTTCACTCAGGAACTCACCCAGTTTCACAGCTTTTTCGAGCGATGGGCGAAGAGATAGCCCGCCGTGGAGGTCGAGGATTTGGCGTTCAAGATGAGCAAGTGAGGTCATCCCACGATGGTACTTCTTATCTGAACCTCGCGCCACAGCATTCTGTTTGTGGTGCTTCCGCCACCGTGTTTGCGAAAGGTGTGAATTCGGGAGAGGAGTTTCACCTCCGAACATGATCGCTCAACGCAGTGGAGAACCCGTGGACGAGACGCGAGCGAAACAACTGCTGGCTGAAATGCTGAGCGACTTCACCCCTGGCAGCATCCTGCACCTGCTCGGCAACGTGCTTCGGGAAAACGCTCCCGACAACATGGACGAAACGGCACGACAACAATTGGCGAGCGCAGAAGAGGCGTTATTTGTGGTCGGGGTCGGCCTCGACGCGGTGTGTCCGAGGTGATCATGTCACCGTTCCGCAGCTTCGAGCAGACGAGCCAGCAAAGGGTTCAACATCATCAGCCCTTCACGATCTGTTGCCTTCATCAACCGCTCGAACAAGCTCCTCGCCTGTTCTTGCAGAAGTCCCAACGTGTCGGGGGCGGCGGTCAACGGCAGCAGGTCGTGACTGGTCGTTCCGAGTGCAGTGGCCAGTCTCTCCACGAGGTCGATGCCAGGAGCGGCTCCACCGCTTTCGAGCCGCCAAACATACGAAGCAGTGACCTGGGCTTTTTTGGCAAGTTCAGCCTGGGTCATGCCGCGTGATCCCCGCACGTCCTTGAGACGTTTCCCAAACCGAATCACGCATTCCGCGTGCTTCACCTGCTCCTTGTGATCTTTGGCCATGCTTTCCCCTCTGGACAAGGATCGCCAGAGGAGGGGCATAAAAAATACTTCTCTTACTAAGTGTGGAAACATCTTTTAAGAGGTTGTAAATTCTGAAGAATCTTTTCTTCTTCAATCACCCACTGCAAGAGGTGTCACTGATGGCGAACCCAAAAGACTGGCCACGTTCTTCGGACAACAAATGTCCTTCGTGCCGAAGCTCTGAAACGAAACAGTTGCAGCGTCACCCCTTCATGATTGTCGCCCCTCGGAAATGCAACGGTTGTGGGACAAGGTTCCTCCCTCCGCTTCCAGCCTGGATGATTCAGGCTGCAATCGCTCTGGGGTACGCGGCATTCGTCTTTGCGTTGATCTTCCCGGTGGCGGTCTTTACCGGGGCCATCGGAAAGTTCAGAGAGGGAGAACGACTTCACCAACTCATCTTCGCTCTTGTTGGCGTCGCTGCCTTCATCGTTGGGGGGCGAAGACTGTGGGTGACCGCTGGACAAGCGAAGCAACAACTGGAGGGCAAGTTGCCTCCACCAAAGCCTGTCGAAAGTGAAGGCGAGGCAGCAATCGAGAAAGCACGCCCAGTCACCTCTTCTGCGACACCGACGACCGCGACGGCGATGAACGAGCAGAAGCAGAGTAAAGACAATCCACTTGTATCGTGGCTGGTCAGTTTCGCCGTGGTCTGTTTCCTCTTCTGGCAATTCAATCTGTTTGGCCCCGGAGACAAAGAAAAGCCAACGATCCAGAACGAAGCGGCGCAATCAACAAAGCCTCTGCCCCAAATCGAAATCGGTCCAGAACTCGGGACGAGTTTTGGTCTAACGTTCAACGACTGGCGACGTGTTGGGCCAAACGCCATTCAGGGGCGGATTACGCCAACTCGCGGCCCGCTGAACGCGAGCAGTGTGAATTTCGTTTTGTATGGGAGCAACAACGACGTGCTGGAAGAAGGTCGTGTCACTTTTGCATCCTTGAAACAAGGAGAAACGGGTGAATGCGAAATCTTCTCTCTCAAGGGCATGGACAAAGTAACTCGCATTCGCATTGGCCTTCGGTAGCAGGAACGGCTCGAAAGCCCGACTCCGGTGTGAGTTCTTTCACCGGGGTCTGATTGGTGCGGGTGGTGAGGCTCTGGGAGTTGTTCACCTGCATTGTGGCGGAAAGATGATGTCTGACATTTCTCTCGACCCAAATGCCGACGATCAACAGCTTCTCGCCCAGGTCGTCAGCTTCTACCAAACCGCTCTGAAAGATGATGCCGATGCTCTGGCCTACTTGAAGGGTCGCGGCATCTCGAACACCGCAGTCCTCGACCACTTTCGTATCGGCTTCGCGGATCGTTCGCTCGGCTCGAAGCTGCCGAGCAAAGAAACCAAGCCTGGACGACTCATACGGAGCCGGCTTCAGACCATCGGGCTGTTCCGCGAATCCGGGCACGAGCAATTTGCGGGCTGCGTTACGTTCCCGATCCTGGCGGCTGACGGCTCCGGGCAGATCGCGGACATCTACGGGAGGAAGACTCTCGGCCAGCGACTTCGCAAAGGTACTGCTCTCGATCTCCACTTGAACGATAAGAGCGCGGGTGTGTTCAACGTCGCCGGCTTCGCCGGGCGGCACGAGATGGTTCTGTGTTCATCGCTTTGGGATGCCCTCACATTCTGGGCGAACGGCTACCGCAACGTCACCTGCACATTCAACGATGATGTCACGAACGATCTGCTTGCGGCTTTCAAAGAGTTCGCGGTCAAGCGAGTGCTGGCGACGAACGAGAAGATAGCCGAGAAGTTGCTCGGCGTTGGCCTGGAAGTCTTCACCGTTCGATTGCCTCTCGGCATCAGCGTGGCCGAGTACGCCTCGCAAGCTGACGACCCCGCCGATGCGTTGGGTTCGATCCTGCGGGCTGCGGAATGGATGGGACAAGGCAAAGCACCTGCGGTCGAGATCGCAGCTTCCAGGCCGACAACAACACAAACACCACCCAACCGCGTCCCCGAAGAGGACGAGCCTTTCGGCGGCGAACAGGATGCCGAAGACGAAGCCGAGGAAGTGAGTGAAGAAAGTAAGCCCCCAGCCTCGGGCACAAACATACTTCCTTCACTCACCGAGGCCCGAGGGGGTGCTGGCGATGATGGTGGTGGGTTTGTTGTCCAGCCTCACCCAGACCCAGACTTACTTCCTTCACTCCCTCCGCTCCGTGAAGCCTCCCCACTGCCAGCACCACCGCCGGTGATCGAGGCCGAGGTCGGGACCGACGAAGTGACGATCTCTTTCGGGACGCGGAAGTACAGAGTTCGCGGCTTCAACAAGAACCTCGCCTTCGACGTGATGAAGGTGAACGTCCTGGTGTCGAACGATCACGGCATGTTTGTGGACACTTTCGACCTGTACTCCGCGAAGCACCGCAGATCGTTCGTCGTCCAGGCAGCAGCATAGCTCAGCGGTGAAGAATCGACCGTCAAGAATGATGTCGGTCGAGTGTTGCTGAAGTTGGAAGAACTGCAAGACCTTCGCCTTCGGGAAGTGGAGAAGACACCGACCGCCAATCCGGACATGACACCGCAAGAGCGCGATGAAGCACTGGCCATGCTCCGCGACCCGGCCTTGCTCGACCGGGTCGCACGCGACTTCCAAGTTGTCGGAGAACGCACAAACAAGTTGGTCAGTTATTTGGCGGCGGTGAGCCGCAAACTCGATCAACCGCTGGCAGTGCTAATCCAGAGTACGAGTGCCGCCGGGAAGACAACGCTTATGGAGGCAGTGCTGAACCTCTGCCCGCCCGAAGATGTGGTGAAGTACAGCGCGATGACGGGCCAGAGCCTTTATTACATCGCGGGCGACGGCCTGAAGCACAAGATTCTCGCCATTGTGGAAGAAGAAGGCGCGGCCAAAGCCAGTTACGCCTTGAAGCTCTTACAGAGCGAGGGTGAGTTGAGGATCGCCAGCACAGGCAAGGAGGGAAACACCGGACGGCTAACGACGCAAGAGTACCGAGTTCAAGGCCCGACCATGTTGTTCCTCACGACCACGGGGATAACGACCGATGAGGAGTTGCTGAATCGTTGCCTCGTCCTGACCGTGCAAGAAGATCGTGACCAGACGCGGGCCATCCATGATCTCCAGCGACGGCGACAAACACTCGACGGGCTTCTTGCTGCCAACGACCATCAAGCCGTTCTAACGCTCGATGCGTTCGTAACGCAGCAATGTCGTGTTCAAGCAGTGGATCGTGCGGACTTCCGGTTCAGCCGCAAGGAAGTGCGAGAGGCCACAGGTTGGGGCGACACGCAACTGAAGATTCACCTGAAGCGACTGGTTGAGTTGGAGTTCGTTGGCGTTCACCGAGATCGCAGCACGAACCGACATGCCTACGAACTCCTCTTTGCTTGTGATGCTGGTGACCGGGTACTTCCAGAACTCCTGAATGTGGCCGAGTTGACGGGGTTTGATGCAAGCCGGTCGGGTTTGGAAAGAAATCAGTCGGCAGTTAATCGGGCCGATGTCAAGGCTATGCTGGGCCAGGGTCGAGTTGGTAAAGCCGCATCATCGCCTGAAGAATCCAGGCCCAAGCCTCGATCCAGGGGCAAGACGCTGAAAATCGTGCCACCCCCCTCGAAAAATGGAACCGCATCGGACGAGGTATGATGCCGAGCCTTTCGCGGCGTTCACTACTCGACAACAACAAACCCCCAAACACCCCTGCAATGCAAGAAGCCGGGGAACGAGGTGAAAGAAGGAAGTATGTTCTGCTCCCCCTACCGAGCGACGGCGTGACCTTCCTTTCTTCACTCACCAACGGCTTTGGCCACTCACCCAGCCGAAGCCTTTGCTTTGGGTCGTGGAAGCATGGTGAGTGAATGAAGTAAGTTCGCGGCGACGTTCCGGGCCAGGGCTTTCTTCATTCACTCCCCGACGACTCTGAGCCTTGATGGGGTGGGGTGTTTGGTTTGTTGTCCGGCTCCAACCCGAAGCCTCTCAGCAGTTGCCCGTTCGCTCTTACCAATCCGTTTCACAACATGAAGGAGAAGTCTCAATGTCTCACGACAGCAGCACTGCCACGCACCAGCCCGACCCGAACGGCATGGTAGCCTTGATGGAGAAATACTTCGAGTGGATGGCGATTCGCGCCTTCAGCGGCCAGACCATCGCCCACCGCCGAGTCACCATCGGCAAGTTCATCGGCTGGGCAACCGACCGAGGCATCACGAGGCCGAACGAAGTCACCAAGCCTATCCTCGAACGCTACCAGAAGTTCCTGCTCGTCTACCGCAAGAGCAACGGCGATCCCCTCTCGCTCCTCGGCCAGATCGGACGACTCGTTCCCCTGCGGTCGTGGTTCAAGTGGCTTGCCAGGAGCAACCACATCGCCGCCAACCCAGCTTCGGAACTGGAACTGCCTCGCCTCGGCCATCGCCTTCCCAAACACATCCTGACGGCCTCAGAAGCCGAACAGGTCATTAACCGGGCCGATGTCCAAGAACCGCTCGGTCTGCGTGACCGAGCGATTCTGGAGACGTTCTACTCGACCGGGATCAGGCGAATGGAACTTATCAACCTCTGCCCTGCCGACGTGGACGCCGAGCGGGGAACGATCCAAGTCCGTCAGGGCAAAGGCAACAAGGATCGAGTCGTTCCCATCGGAGATCGAGCGGCGGCATGGGTAGACCGATACACAAGGCAGGTTCGCCCTCGGCTCTCGGTCGGTGAGGACTCACAGGGAAGGCTGTTCCTGACCCACCTGGGCAAGCCGTTCAAGACCGATCAGATGTCGGCGTTGGTCAAGAAGTACATCGACGCTGCCGAGTTGGGGAAGACCGGCTCGTGCCACTTGTTC
>JAIOPV010000221.1 GCA_021413735.1 Planctomycetota bacterium | reverse complement strand
CCACCGTGTACGGCATTGTGAAACAAGCTGGTGGGCAGATCCACGTTTCCAGCGTCGTGGGGGTTGGAACCACGTTCTTGGTCCACCTACCTGCGGTGGTCGAGGCTGGGTCGTCGCCCTCCACGGCCAGCGCGACCACACCCGCCAGCGGCACCGAGACAATGCTTCTGGTCGAAGACGAATATGCGGTCCGGAAGTTCGCAGCGATTGCCCTCAAAACGAAGGGGTACAAGGTCCTGGAAGCCGGAAACGGCGTGGATGCTATTCGCGTCGCCGAGGCCCACGCTGGGCCGATTGATTTGCTCCTGACGGACGTGGTGATGCCGGGAATGGGTGGTCGGGAACTGGCTGAGGCCATCCGCACCCTGCGGCCGGGAGTGCGAGTGCTGTTCATGAGCGGATATACCGACGATGCAATAGTTCGACACGGTGTCATTGAAGCCCGAGACTCTTTCGTTCAGAAGCCTTTCACGCCGCTCGATCTGGCCCGCAAGGTGCGGTCGGTTCTCGATGAGCAGTAGGATCAGTCAACGCGACGCGGAACCGAATCCGACATCTGGCAAAGACCCTCGCACGACGTTAATCACTTCTCATTCCCGACCCTTCGTGGCGTGTTCGTTGTGGGGAAGATTCGCTCCTCTATTGTTTCTTCCACTTCCTGCAGCGGGAAATGCAGACCAGCCGGAACCGCTGGGTCGCGGTCAGAACAGTTATTCCACTTCGCGCAAGCCGGACCTTCAGCCCCGTTAGTTAAGTGAATCGCCCAACACCTAAAGAGATGCATCATGAAAAGTCTGATTATGGCACTGGGCGTTGGCCTCGCGACGTTCAGTTTCGCCGGCACTGCTTCGGCAGCTCACGGTGGGGGCCACGGAGGTGGGCATGGCGGCGGTGGTCACGGAGGCTATCACAGCGGTGGTGGCTATCACCATGGCGGCTATGGAGGTGGCTACAATCGCAGCTACTACGGAGGGTCCGGGGGTTATGGAGGCTTTGGTCTTGGGGGTTACGGAGGTTACGGTTTGGGAGGTTACGGGCTCGGCGGCTACGGCCTGAACCCTGGGTACTATTCCCCGTACAACTCAAACTACGGTGCCTATCCCCTCAATCGCCCCTTGCTTCTGGGCCGCCTGTTCCGCTAAACAGCACAAAACTCGCCCTCCCGCCCGACGATGTCTGGGCGGAGTTCTTATTGATGGTAGACCGACCCTCGCATCTGCTCATGCAATAACCACCGAATGAAACTCGCTTGGCTCATCGTCTCGGGCGACATCGGAGAAGCCGACGACGTGACTGAGCACCCAGAGGCCATCGCCGAGAAGGTCCGGCGCCCGGTGTACTTCATGTTTGGCAACCACGATTGCTCCGTGGGCGGAGTGACACCACGGGTCACCACACGAGACCATGCGGGTGCCACACAACGATACCCACAGGAACCTGATTTCGCTGGGATTTCGGGACGTTCACCGCGAAACACTTGTCGCGGTTGAGAGAAGGGAAAGTTACCCGGCTAGGATTTGAACCTAGACGAAGAGAGCCAAAATCTCTTGTGCTACCGTTACACTACCGGGTAATGAATCAATCAGCACCAGCCCTACCCGCCGGTACTCGTTTCATACTTGAGCATTGAGAACACGTCAACGCGAATAGCGGTCGGCGACTTCCAGAAACGAACAAGGAGGGGCACTCATGCACCCCCCTGTTGGCTGTTTCCAACACGCAAAAAGCTCGTTCCTCACGCGGTCGCGGTCGCCTTCGGAGCCTCAGCCGGAGCCGTCTCGCCAGCCTTCAGGATGTGCTTGATCTTCACCCGAACGTATGGCTGCGTGTGGCCCTTCAGTCGACGCGAGTTCTTCCGGCGACGGAACTTCTGCGTCATCGTCTTCGTCTTCGGGAACTCCACCACTTCCGTGATGATCTTCGCCCCTTCGACCAACGGGCGACCAATCAGCGTGTCGGCTCCGCTTTGCAGCAGCAGCACCTTGGTCAGTTCCAGCGTTGCACCAAGTTCCACCTCGCGGTGGTCGATGACGATCGTGGTTCCGACCTCGGCTCGGTACTGGCGGCTTCCGTCTTCAACAATTGCGTACATGGTGACCCAACTCAAAAGCGTGACGCACAAATAAGACTGTCATGATAGCGGAGCGACAAAAGGCGACCAGTAGGAACGCCAGAAACTCGCTTCAAGGAAGTCGAGCACATTGATTCCGGGCTACCTCCCCACCCCACTTCCGGAACCAAGCATTCCAGACCCGGAACCATCCCATTCGTCCGGAAGAAATATCGTTCAGACAAGCCGAACGAATCGCTTCTGACGCAACTCATTTACCAATCGTATGTTGCGAATTCGATTCAAAACGCGCACGCAGATGTCCTGAAAATCCACCTCCGGAACCATCTGGACACGTCCGGAATCATCCGGTCGCGTGCGGAACCAAATGGAGTACCCGGAATCAATACCCCACAGCGGCGCCGTCCTTGCGGGCTTCGGTGCCCCCCTGCAAGACACCACGCTGCTGGTCGATCAGAATCCCCTGATACCCGCCGCCGTTCACGCGAGTGCGAGCCACCGTGTGCCCGCGTCGCTGTAACTCTCGGACCACCTCGTCCGGAATCCCGTACTCGGCAATCACCGTGCCAGCCCCACGACCCACACTCCCCGTTGGTGTCGCACTGCCGATGTGTTCGACGCGAGGTGACTCACCCGCTGCCTGCACGCTCATGCCGAAGTCGAGCAGATTCACCAACACCTGAACGTGCCCCTGCGGTTGCATGTCGCCGCCCATGACGCCAAAGCTGAAATACGGCTTCCCGTCCTTCGTCACCATGGCGGGAATGATCGTGTGAAACGGACGCTTGCCCGGTTCGAGTCGGTTCGCGT
Organism: Planctomycetota bacterium; assembly: GCA_021413735.1. GTDB lineage: Bacteria > Planctomycetota > Planctomycetia > Gemmatales > Gemmataceae > Gemmata. The sequence goes on along the minus strand of JAIOPV010000221.1, from coordinate 56,550 downwards.
GCTTTTCATCGAGTGCGAAGAGCGTCCCGCGGTTCTGGATGGCGAAGCCGAGATCCGCAGGCGCGAGTCCAGAACCGAACCCGTAATAGTTGCTCTGAATCAGCGAGACACAGTTGCGATCCTTATCCACTACCGTGAGGTAAATCGTGTCGGCTTTGCCGAGCTTCGGATCACCTGCCGGGATGTTCGTCAGCGCCTTTTCTGGGTCGAGTAGCTTGCTGCGTTCCTTCGCGTATTCCTTCGAGATCAGTTCATTCACCGGCACTTTTGCGAACTTCGGATCGGCGTAGAACTTCGCTCGATCCGCGTAAGCCAGCTTCTTCGCCTCGATGAGCAGATGCCAGTAATCGGGCGACGTCGGGCCGAGCTTCTTCAAATCGTGCGGTTCGAGAAGATTGAGCATCTGCAACACGGCGATGCCCTGCCCCGGCGGCGGAAGCTCGAACACATCGTAGCCGCGATACGTCGTCTTTACGGGATCGACCCACTCGGAAGTGTGCCTTGCGAAGTCTTCAGCCGAGAATAGCCCGCCCTTCTTGTCGGAGAACGCGACCAATCTCTTTGAAATCTCGCCGTTGTAGAAGGCATCACGACCGCCATCGGCGATCATCTGGTATGTCTTCCTGAGTACCGGATTCTTGAACAGCTCTCCCAAGTGCGGGGCACGCCGTTTGCCATCTTCGCCGGGCACAAGGAACACACTCGCGGTGTCATCGTCGCTTGCCAGCGTTCGCTCGCCGCCCTTCCAGTAACCCGCGATCACTTCGGGAACGGGCACGCCCTCATTCGCGTAAGCAATGCTCGGGGCGAGCAACTCCTTGAACGACATCGTGCCGAACTTCTGACGGAGTTGATCCCAGCCATCGACGCATCCCGGCACCGACCACGACAACGGCCCGCGGTCCGGAATGTCGGCGAGTTTCTTCTCCGCGAAGTATGCACGAGTCGCCTTCAATGGCGAGGCACCGTTCGCATTCAAGCCGTAGAGTTTTTGCGTCTTGTTGTCCCACACGATGGCGAAGAGGTCGCCGCCGATGCCGCACGACATCGGTTCCATCAACCCCATGGCCGCCGACGTCGCGATTGCGGCATCGACCGCGTTGCCGCCCTTCTTCAGCACATCGAGACCGACCTGTGCCGCAGTGGGATGGCTCGTTGCCACGATGCCGTTCTTGGCAATCGTGACCGAACGCCCGGCTTTGTAGGCTTGCGGCGTGGGACGTTCCGCGGCCGGAACAACGAACGGAATCGAGAGCATGACGACCCCAGCGAGAATCGGAAATCGGCTGTTCATGACGGCTGTGCGGCTTGGGGGAAGTATTTTAACGGAGGAAACGGTTATGAGTGTATCACGGGTGCGGGCGTTACGGGATACACCGCCTGGGCACTTGACACAGATTTGGAGTGCGAGAAACTGACGGTTGCCCTGCGAGAAAACACCAGCGGCACAATGTTCTGATTGGCCCGCGAGTGGGCTCCCCGCACTCCCCAGAGCCGCACCGATGAGCGACCTGCTGAGTCACTTCGACACACAGATCCAGAATCAGGAGCAGCTACTCCGTGAACGGGAACAGGAGATCGAGCAACTCCGCCGACAACGCGATCGACTTGCCGAACTCACGCAGCAACGAGAGGAATTGCACAACCAACTCCGGGCGATCGAGAGCGACATTGCGCTGGTGGAAGGCTCAATGACGAGTTCGCTGCATCGGTTCGCCAACCGGTTCGACTCGCTCCCGCCAACGACGACTTCACCGCCAATCGCGAATCAGGCCACCGCCGCACGGATTACTGAGTCGCCGACGCCGAGCGAAGGGAAAGTCACCACGCTCAAGGACGAGATCAAGAAGGTGCTTCGCGCTGCTCGCGGTCCGTTGAGTGGGGCCGACATCGCGGACCGCATCAAGGCGGGCGGGTACAAGACCTCGAGCGCGAATTTCGCGAACATCGTGAAGAAGCATCTCAACGAGATGGAAGATGTGAGCCATGTCCGTGGTGAAGGCTACAAACTCAAGAAGTGAAGCCACGGCGTGGCCCCGATCTGGCGAGTATTGCCGTCGATTCGCCGCAGAATATCATGCGTAGGTCGCCACTTTTTCAAAACCACCAAAGCCAGTTCTCGGTCGCCCATCCAGTTGCGAGAGTCGATGAAACGACCATCATTCGCACTCTGGGCTTGCGCCTTGTTGCTCTTTGTCCTCTGCGGATTCGCAGTGGCAGATCGGCAGTTCGGTAATCGCGCGCCCCGTCCTGAATCAACCAGTCCACGCACGGCCGATCGGCACTATGTTTCGCCACCGCAGTTGGTGCAGAGCAGCAGCGACACAGACGCCACACTCACGGGCACAGACCAGAACGGCGTGCATCGCACCTGGAACGACCTTTCCGCTGGGAAGCCAGTCGTCGTCGTCTTCGTCAAGAACGGTTGCCCGTGCAGTGTCGAGTTCGAACCCTACTTCCATCGCGTGGCGGCAGCGTATCCCGATGCCGTCCGTTTCGTGACGATTATTAACGGTGATGTGCCGACAGCACGACGTTTCACTGCCGACAACCATGTCGCATACCCGGTGCTGGCCGACGAATCGCAAACGCTCATCAAGCGATTTCACGCCAGGCACGGCGCCACGGTTGTGCTGCTGTCGGCCTCTGGGAAACGCGAGGCCCAATGGCCCGGTTGCTCGCAGGAGATGATGCGCGAACTGAGCGAACGGATCGCCCGAATGAGCAGCGTTCGAGAGGAACACGTTGATGTCGCCGGGTTGCCCAGTGCCCTGACCGCTGGGTGTGCATTTTCGCAATGATTCAGACCGCTCCGTCACCAGAAAGGAAGATTCTCATGGGACGCATGACTCGCCGCGAAGCGTTGAAACTGTCGGCCGCTGGTGTGGCCGGAGCCGGCATCTACAAGGGTGCGGAGGAACTGCTGCCAAGTATCAGTCGCGCCCAGGCACCCGTGTCTATCGACGCCGGCAAACTCGATGAAGTCCACAAGTCGCTCGGAAAGTGGGTTCTGCTCAGTCCGCAGAAACTCGGTGGCGGCACTCACGCTGTCGATCTCTCCACAGGCCGCGGCCTCGCCTGGATTTCGTACTGGAACTATGGCGACACCTGCCCCATTTCGCACCATCTCGCCGCGTATCCGTCCGACGATCCGTACAAGGGCTTCGAGTTCATCAACTCCACGCAGGGCGGCGAGAACGTCCTGATTTACGGCATCCCCACTCGCATCAAGCAAATGGGCTTGCTCGAAAAAACCGGCGAAGGCAATCACCTCTATCGCGTTCGCTACGACGGCAAGCAGATGGAACTCATCGAAGACGTTGCCGAGTCCACCGGTATCGGGCTAGGTGTCCACACGATGATTTATCCGGACGCGACCGGCTTCTCGTGAATCATGGCGACGCTCCTCCTCGCCCGTAGTCGAGAGCCGAGCGAAGATATCTTCGAGCGTGCCGACGATTACTACGTGTATCTGAAGCCACACGGGGCAGATGATGCGGAGATCGCACGCCGTAACAAGTGGGGCACAAAACCGCCGCTGTGGATCCCGATGCCGTCGCACTGATCCTTCAACCATCGAGAGAGATCAAACCGAGACTCACTGTGAGAGCCAGCAGGCGATCATCGAACGCCACACGGTGTTAATAATCGAAGAGCCGACACGCCCATGCGCCCCCGAACCGGTGACCGACGCCCATATCCCGCTTGAGACGATAGACGTCGCGGACAGTTCCCCCAACCAAACCACAATCACGACCGCGGCAACCGCGTCTTCGACGACCGATACTGGCATCCCAGGATACGAGGTTCTGGGGGAGTTGGGGCGTGGCGGCATGGGGGTCGTGTTCCGGGCCAGGAACGTCCGGTTGAACCGCGAGGTGGCGCTGAAGTTGATGCTCGGCGGAGGTTCTGTCGACCGACGAGGCAGGCGAACCGTACCTGGCCGACTTCGGTATTGCCCATCTGCAGAGCTCGATGGGTTCATTTCGGACCCCGAAAAGAACCTCGAACCCGTGCGAAGTGGTAACTTGGTGGAGTGCGAGCATCACCGCCAAGCCCCGCGGAATCTCGCTCTCCGAGCAGCCACTTTCGCTGTTCGGTTGATTCAACGGTGCCAAAGCTGTCATCACCAGTGTGATTTGGCAGCACTGATTCACCCAGTTTGAATGGAAGAGAAGGATTAAATGCTGATCAAAGTCGATTGCGAAATCGGTCTGAATTTCCCCAATCCGGCAGCGGTGATCTGGATGTTGAACCTCCATCCATCAGTCTGGCCCAGAGTGCGAACCCACGAGCGGTTGGAGGTAGACCCGTTGCTCGCGGTGTCGGAGTTCAACGACCTTTACGGGAATCGCTGTGGAAGAGCATTCGCACCCGCAGGTCGGTTGACGCTCCGGAATTCCGCGATCGTGGAAGATAGCGGGCTCCCTGACCCGCAGCCCTGGGGTGTTCACCACCACCCCGTTTACGAGTTACCCAACGATGCATTGCTTTTTCTCCTTCCGAGCAGGTACTGCGAGGTGGACAGCGAGTTGAAAGAGTGGGCATGGTCCAAGTTCGGGCAGGTCGCGGCCGGTTGGCCGCTGGTTCGGGCGGTGTCCGACTTCGTCCACCACCACGTCCGCTTCGACTACATGCTGGCCCGTGCAAACCGAACGGCCCTGGAGGTCTACCGGGAACAGGTCGGGGTGTGCCGCGACTTCACACACCTTGCAATCACGCTCCTTCGCTGTCTGAACGTGCCGACCCGGTATTGCACGGGATACCTCGGGGACATCGGAGTGTTGCAGGATCCTGCTCCAATGGACTTCAGCGCCTGGTTCGAGGTCTACCTGGGAGGTCACTGGTATGCGGGCGACGCGAGGCACAACATCCCACGATCCGGTCGGATCCTACTCGCCTTCGGGCGCGACGCGGCTGATGTGGCTCTCACGACAGCATTCGGCGTGAACCGCCTGGAGGTGTTCAAGGTCGGAACTGTCGAGGTGGCGGGCCTGAGTTGAGAAAAGCCCACAGTTTGCGAACCCTGCGGCCACTCCTCTCCATTTTACTGGCCTCATCCGTCCTCAGCAGGCAGGCACTTCTCGCACCGACAAAGACACTTCAAACGCGGTTGCCTGCGCCAGGCGAAGTGCCAACGGAGTAGCGTCGGATCGTGCCACGGGCCATCCATGTTGCTTCACCGGGTGGAGTTGTCCCACCCTCCACCGTCCGTCATCAAGTGGGTACTTCCTTATACCGTTCTTCTCAACTCAAGTCGCCCAAACCGCAATGCCGATACAACCGAACAAACCGGCAATATCGGTTTCGGAGGTCAGCAATGCGTCGTCTTCTCCTTGCTCAATGGGGTTTCGTTCTTAGCACCGGGACGCTCACTGCTCAGATGCCGCCCATTCCGCAGACACAACCGTTGCCGCGGTTTCCGTCTCCGAGTTTCCCTGCCCCGTCCGCTCCAAGTTACCCGGCACCGGGCGTCCCAGGATCGCCACCGCCACCGAGTACGTTGCCGCCACTGCGTTCGACGCTGCCCATCCAACAACCCGGCGTGCCCAACTACCCAGGACCGATGCAGCCTGCTCCGATTGCGCAGCCGCAGGAAGTGCCGTTGCCGCAGCCCGAGAACCGCGTTCCGTTGAACGCACGCGATGTTAGCCTCAAGCGAGTTTCTGGCGGCTGGCAACTCTGGGCCGGCTTCAAGATGCTCCGCGATTTCGGTGATCGCGAACTGGAAGCACGCGATACGCTGCGAGTGTACAAGGATCTGCGACCGACGGAATGGGTGACCATTGGCAGCCCGAAGCCGATTGTCGAGTATGCGCTCGTGGATGGCAAACCGCCGATGACACTGGGTGTTCATGGGAAGGACGAGACGAACAGCCAGCCGATCCGCCCCGACGGGTCTGGTGGCACGTTCATATCTGGCGACTCAACTGGTGGTGGCGCTTTCAACGGTCCGCCGGTAACGGGTGCCGGAGCGTCGCAGATTATTCCCATTGATCTGCGATCTGTGCGAGTCGAGGCGGTTCGCGGCGTGTGGTGCCTTCGCGACGACGACAACATCCACTTCAACTTTGGCCCGGTGAAGGCTGACGCCGACCAGTCGCTCGCAGTCGTACGACGTTACGGCTTCAACCGTATCGGCATTGTTGGTCAGCCGAACGCTGCGGCGATGTCGTACTTCTTCGTGGGGTCAGATGAGGCGATGCCGGTGAAGGCAGACAAGGGACCATTTGCTCGTGCCGCGTTGCAGGGGCAGATCGACAACTTGAGCCGCGTTGGAATCCCGGTCGCGGGCGTCGGCTACGTCGGCGAGATGGTGCGGATGGACCCACGCAAGCTCGACGTTCGCAAGGACGGCGGCGACTGGGTGGTGGCATCCGGGAACGAAGTGATTGGCCGCTTCGGACCGAGCGAGTGGATCGCCCGGGATGCGGCGAGAACGATCGGCGACAGCCGTTTCACGGAGTTCTGCAAGGTCGGCTCGGCGGGCCTGACGTTCTTCCTGGTGAACGGCAAGGCACCGACTCGTGTGCCGTTCACAGCACAGGGCCGGCGATTCGATCCGTCGGCGATGAAGGTGCAACAATATGGCGGCCACTGGGCTGTGACCGAGAACGGTCGGCACCTGTTCGACTGTGCGACAGCCGAGGAGGGCGAAACCCTGATGCGAGTAGTAAAGCACTTCGGGTTCGACCAACTCTGTCACGTCGGCCCGACTGGGAAGGTTGGCGTGTCGTTCTTGGCGAAGGGCCAGTAGTCGATTACCACCCCAGGACGGCGCGAAGTTGCTCCAACCCACCCGCAAGCGCCGCTTCGGACGTGGGGTAGGTGGCCTTCGCGTCGTCGAGTCGTTTGCCGTTCACGGTGTTGGAGACGGCACACGCGAATGTTCCGGTCGTTGGTCGCACTTCGAGTTTGTACAGCGGTTGCCCGCCGACCATCACGAAGGTCGTTTCGGGGCGAACGCCGGGCTTCAGTGACCCATCGTGCAGTTTCAACCAATCGGGAACAGCGTGTGTAACGGCAGTCGTGGACAAGTCGAGTTCTCCTGGCTTTCAATTGGTAGCAATCGGAAATCTGACTCACTCGGGCAGCGGCTTGTCCTTGGTTTCAGGCAAGAACGGCAGCACAAGAAGTCCGACAATAAACACGCTGCACATCGTCACACCGGCATAGCGGAACGCATCGGCACCATAATCCTTGTAGACGACGGTCGTCATCATGCCAAGCGCGAAGGGTCCGACCGCCGCGACGAGCCGCCCCGCGTTGTAGCAGAACGATGTGCCGGTGCTGCGATACTTCGTCGGGAACAGTTCCGGCAGATAGATTGCATACCCGCCGAACAACGCGAGTTGACAGAAGCCCATGATCGGGATCATCCAGAAGATATCGCCGCGGGATTTGAGGAACCAGAACGTCGCTGCGGTCGAGAGCGCCGCCAACACGAAGAACAGGCCGAACGAGGCGCGGCGACCGAACAGCCCGGTTGCCCAACTGAACGCGAAGATGCCGAAGAATGCGCCCGCGTTTTGCACCAACGACGTGATCCCACGCCACCAACTAATTTCGCCTTTCAATTGGTCGCCGGTGAGTCCCTCGGCGGTGAGTGTCGATTCGAGCGCCAGTTGCACCAGTCGAGGGGCGAAGAAGCCAATTCCCCACAATCCGACCACACCGGCACCAGTGAGCAGAAGCCCGCCCAACACTCGCCGGTTCCACGGTGGCGTGGTGAACAGACCGGTGAGTGTGCCGAAGAACATCTGCCACGGCGACGGTCGTAGTCCCTTCTCCTCTGCTGCTCGCATGGCTTTCCACTTGTCCGGTTCGCGGAGCGAGAACTGCACAACCACGAGCAAGATGCCTGGCAAAATGCCGATCAGGAACATTACTCGCCACGGAGTAAGCCATTCCTCAGCGGGGAACGCACCGGTCTTCTGCAACGACCCGAGATACATGTTTATGAGCGCAGCAGAACAGTTCCCCATCACGCTCGATGCCTGGAACAATCCGAGGACGTATGGCCGCGAATTATCGGGCACAGTTTCGGCGAGTAGCACCACAGCCGCCGCAAACGCCCCGCCGACGCCCAGGCCAGTGAGGAGCCGATATGCCATGAAATCGATTGGTCCGACAGACAAGGCACTGAGACCAGTGAACAAAGCGTACAGACCGATGGTGGCGGTCAGTGTCTTGACACGACCGAGGCGATCACCGAGCACGCCGAATCCGATTCCACCGATGGCCCACCCGATGAGGAACACCGAAGTCGCGTAGGTTCCGTAAGTGCCGACCTCCGGGTCGTTGGCCGGCTTCTGCATCAGCGTGGAGAGAGCCGGATCGCGGGCAAGCACGAAGAGTTGTTGGTCGAGGCAATCGAGATCCCACGCGAGGCAACAGACGACGAACACGAACCACTGATACCTTGTGAGGTCTTTGAGACTGGCCCAGCCGGTACGCGGGGCCAGCGGTGGTGGTGCGGGAGAATCGACAGACATGGGAGCAGCCTTTGGCGGGTGGGGCAAGCCCCGAGTTTGTGGAGCGTTCCCGCAACATTACCCACAAGACCCACCCGAGGCCAGTGTTTCCGATTTTAACCGCCGAAGAAGATCTTCCAGATTCTGCGGAGGAGACCAACGGCGGATTTGGATTGCGGTGGATAACCGGGATCGACCGTGCCCACTCCCTCGCAGGTGGGGCAACTTCGCGGTTCACCACCTTCAGTGCCGACAACAGTTTTTGTTCCGCCGCAACTTGGGCAGGTGAATGGCAACCATCCGCGTGGTCCGACTTCGTAACTGTAAAACTCCGACCCGTGGCAAAGTTTGCACTCGGGATAATTGCCCAAACAAGGGCACCGCACGCTGTGAACCGACATTCTGGATATTTCCCCGAGAGGCTTCTGTTCTGGCTCACTTCCCGAGCGAATCGGGAAGCTGCCAGATGATGCCCGTGTTGTCCGTGCTGCTCGTGGCAATGCGATTTCCAGCCGGCGACAAGACGACCGAGCGGATGTTGTTCGTGTGCTCGGTGACCTTGCCAAGCGATTTGCCCGTGCCGAATTCCCAGGCATACAGGCCGCGATCGGCAGACCCGCCCAGGACAACCCGCCCGTCCTTCGTGAACGCCACACCATCAATGTACTTCTCTGCTCCCGGCAGGAACCGTATTTCGGCAGTCTCCAGATTCCAGAGTATGATTCCCGAACTGGTGCCGTAGCCAATCCACTTGGAATCCGGTGAGATTCCCACTCGCCACACAATCGGCTCTGTCTGGAGCTTTCGGACTTCAGTCTTCGTGGCGATGTCCCACAACCGTACCGATTTGTCGCCACACCCGACCACGAACCGCGTGCCATCAGAAGTTACCGCGAGTCCACGAACGTCCGCCTTGAGGTCGAACCGGACCGAGTCTTTGTCTGCGGCGGCGTTCCACAACCGCACGGTCTTGTCGTTTGCCGTGGCCAGCACCCGGCCGTCGAGCGTCGTTGCGACCGAAGTGTATCCGCTGACCTTGTCGGCCGATAACTGACGAAGCAGCTCGCCGGTTTTCAGATTCCACACACGCACAATGGGGTCACTAACGCCGCACGAAACGAGCCGGTCACCCGGCAACAATGCCAGCGCCCTTGCCCCAGTCGAGTTGTCCGGGAGTTTCCACCGCGTAACCTCCAGACCCGTCGCCGCGTCCCAGACCATCAGGTGCTTCGCACTCTGCGCTGCGCCGACAATCCGCGTGCCGTCAGGCGTGAAGATCAGGTCTTCGGGAGTGCCAACCGGGTTGGCGAGCAGCGCAATTGGGTGCGGCAGATCGGGATCACGCGGAGCCGGGACAACCACTGCTGGCAGCCTCCACACGTCCGCCACGCCATTCGCACCCACGACAATCGCCCGCTTCTCGTTGTGGCTCGTGGCAGCGTTGAACCCCTGCCCAGGCATTCCCGCTTCTCCTGCAATCGGCTTGCCGTGGGTCACGTCCCAGAGCGTCAACGTGTTGTCGTAACCCGTGGAGAGAATGTGGCGGCCATCGCGGGTAAACGTCGCCCCGATGGTTCGCTTCAGCACACCCCTGAACGCCCGGAAACTGCCGGTATCGATGTCCCACACAGTGACGCCCGTGTTCGTCCCGAAGACCGCGAATCGACCGTCGTGCGACATTCGAATGTGCGATACTGAGGTGTCCGTTGCCACCCGTTTCAACTCCTTCCCCGTTTCAACCTCGAAGGTCCAAACCGACACGGGCGGAAGTTTGGCCAACTCCTCGGGCTTGGCCGAGTTCCGTTTCGCGTCCCAGGTGCCTGCTACTCCGCGCCGACCATCACGCGAAACCGCCAACCCATATACCGGCAACGGCGCCGGGTCGTATTTCTTCAGCACTTCCTCGGTTTCGATATCCCACAACCAGATGCTGCCATCGGTCGCGGAAGACAGGAACCGCCGGCCATCCGGCAGGGCGACCACGCCGACGAACTGTGCGTTTCCGTGATACGTGCGAAGGCAGTTCCCGCTCGCGAGATCCCAGAGCTTCAGCGATTTGTCCAGGCTCCCTGACAGCAGCCGCCGACCATCTGGCAGCAGCGAAATGGCGCGAATGTTGTCGGTGTGGCCTTCCAACTTGCGGATCGCGCGGCCGTTCGCGCCGTCCCAAACGCGGACGAGTTTGTCGTTCCCTGCCGTGATGAGCAACTTGTCGTCCGGGGTGAACAGACCAACTTCCACGTTGGTCTTCGCAACGTCGAGCTTGAATGCTCGCGTCAGTTGATCTGGCAGGTCGGATCCCTTCGGATTCAGCGCGTGAGTCTTTGTCGCGTCGTCCGGCTCTGGGGGTGTGCTCGTGTCAACGACGCCAGGGTTCGCGTCGTCCTGAAGGACGAATGCAGCGATGAGGCCAGTACCAATCAGAGTTACCGCGATGAGCGTCAAGAGAGCGAGTTGCTTCTTGCGGTTCGGTCGCTTCGTCGGTGGTAATGCCAGCGGCGACGTCATGGCAACGTACATGCCACTCTGGCTCACCGACGCTGCAACCACTGGCGGCAGACGACCAGACTGCATCCCGGTGTTCTCGACGGCATTCCCAACGAACGGCAGCAACTCAGCGATCAGGTCCGTCGCCGACTGGTAGCGGTCATCCGGATCTTTCTCCATCATCTGTTCGATGATCTCGGACACCTCTTCCGGCACGTCCTCGCGGATCGAGTGTGCTGGCGGAACTGCCTTGAGTTGATGTGCGACCAGTTTCGCCGTGGTGCTGCCTTCAAATGGCGGGCGCCCAGTCACGAGATGGTAGAACGTGGCTCCGAGCGAATAGATGTCGGCACGGTGGTCGGCGGTTGCGCTGTCCATGAGTTGTTCGGGCGCGACGTAGTCTGCCGTGCCCATCACGGAACCGCCGTCGAGATCGCGGGTGATCCGGTCGCGGTCGTCCTCGAAGAACCGGGCCAACCCCATGTCCAGAATCTTCACCACGCCTTCTTTGTCGACGAGCAGGTTGCCGGGCTTGATGTCGCGGTGTGCGATTCCCTTGTCGTGAGCGTGCTTCAACCCGGCCGCAGCCTGAACGATGTATCCGCAGGCTTCCCCGATGGAAAGCGGCCCCTCGTTTGAGATGAGACGTTCCGCGAGTGATCGCCCCTCGATGTACTCCAGAACCAGATAGTGCGTGCCCTTGTAGCAGGCGACGTCGTGCGCCCGGACGATGTTCGGATGATCCAGAGCGGCAACCGCACGGGCTTCACGGTAGAACCGCTCGATCATGCCTTTGTCGAGCGCCAGTCGCGGCGGCAGCACCTTGACCGCGACGAGACGCTTCATGTGGGAGTGTTCAGCGAGGAACACCTGCCCCATGCCGCCAGCCCCGATCTGGTCGAGGATGCGGTACGGTCCCAGGCGGAAGCCGCGACTTTTCCCCTGCAGAAATGCCTTGGCCTGAAAAGGAGTGAGAACCCCCGCTTTGACGAGTTGCGAAGCAATGTCGGCTGCTGGGGTCTCGGTGAGAGCCGTGCCCGATTCTGTGACGAAGCTATTCAGAACATCGTCGTCGACGAGTTCGCTTTTGCGGACAAGTTCCAGAACGGCGTCGCCGGTGCGAGGCGGCTCGGGCATAGGAAAGTTACCTGCGTGCGCGTCGGTCAAGGGTGCGTGAGAAACTCAGGAGGTTCGACTCGCGTTTTCACTTTAGCACGTCCCATCAGTTCCGGCGAGTCAAACTGTTTTTGGTGGCCGACTTGAGTTTGCGGCAGGATTGATGGACTCTCATCGTTTCCGGCCGACACCCACACCCCACATCCGGAAACGTTCTGAAGTCCGGAATCGCCCATACAAGTCCGGAAGAAATTCCATCAGAACATCGGTGACGCATTGCTCGTGAAACACATCTCTGCTTGGGCAATTAGCTTGCGTTGTTCAACGCATACCTGATGAGCTGACGTTGGAACCGTCATTTGTAGAGCCGGAGGAACCGGAATGCCTTGGGATAGTCCGCTCGCGGTCTGAACGCGATGGCGACTTCCTGCCCGTCGAGTGCCGATTCCGTGATGATAATGTGATCGGGCGTTTCTTTCGCGTGGGCGAATTCTTCATCTGTGACTCGGCATACCGTCTTGAAGAACGGCCCGGCGAGCCACTCAGCGACCTCGGGTGAATCGCGGAATTTGAGGTGTGCAGCAAGTGAAGCGTGGGCAGCAGCGAGTACCGCGAACCCGGTGGGCACCGACTCCCGCACGAGAATGTACATGCGCAGTTTGGGCGGAGCGGCGGGTTCGGTGCTCATGATTTCGCGGGTGGCGGTTGCAGGAACAACTCCGTGAGCGGGAGTTGGAAGCCCGGAAGCACAACAACGCCGTCGAGGGTATCGGTTCGAGTCAAACGCCGAACTTGGGAAGGTGAATCGTATACATAGAACCGCTCCTGCCGTGGGTACACGATCCAGACACACCGCACACCAGCCTCGAAGTACTCACTGATCTTCGTCTCGATCTCGTCTGCCAAGTCGTTCGGGCTGACGACCTCGACACAGATCTCTGGTAAGACTGCCCAGGCATTTGTCGTGGGAAACGCCTGATACTTCGGCCAGCGTGTGTATGACACGAACGCCACGTCGGGCTTGCGGTTGCGGTCCTTGGCGAGTGGGAGCTTGAACAGAACCTCGGTGCAAGCCTCACCGATGTCCTTCGTGATTCCGAAATTGCTCATGTGGCGAGCAATCCGGAATCCAATGATTTGCGAATCCACGCTCATGGGAGGCATCTCCACTTTGACGCCGTCGATGATCTCGTAGTTGTCGCTGTTCTCCAAATCATCGCGAACCAACGTCGGCAGCGGGGTAAGCACTTCGGCGGTGTTCATGGTGGTCTCCGTTATTTGCTCCCTTGAATCATACCTTCTGTTGGACTGCTTGCGTTCGCGTAAAGCTTCTTCGGAATGCGACCCGCCAGATACGCCAAACGACCCGCATCCGTCGCGTATCGCATCGCCCACGCCATCCGCACCGGATCCTTCGCCGACGCGATCGCCGTGTTCAGCAACACACCATCACAACCCAGTTCCATCGCTACCGACACATCACTCGCGGTGCCCACGCCCGCATCGACGATCACCGGGTAATCGGGGTCGCCTTCTTTCAGATACTCCAGGCAGATGCGGATGTTATTCGGGTTCAGAATGCCCTGACCGCTGCCGATTGGGCTGCCCGCTGGCATCACACTCGCCGCTCCCGCCGCCTTCAACCGCTTCGCCAACACCGGATCATCCGACGTGTACACCAGCACTGTGAAGCCCTCCTTCACGAGCTGTTCCGTCGCCTTCAGCGTGTCCACGGGATCGGGAAGCAGCGTCTTCTTGTCCGCGAGGCATTCGAGCTTCACCCACTGTGCCCCCGGGTTTTCCAGGTTGCTCAGCAGTTCGCGAGCGAGGCGAGCGTGGCGAATCGCATCATCCGCCGAGAAGCAGCCTGCGGTGTTCGGCAGGATGGTGAGCTTCTTCAGGTCGAGGAAATCGAGGAGGCTCCTGCCGTCTTTGTCAAATAGCCGTTCGCGACGCACCGCCACCGTCGTCACGTCGCAGCCAGACGCCTCCATGCTCTGCTGCATCAATTCGTTGCTGGCATACTTCCCGGTGCCGGTGAACAGTCTCGATTTGAACGTGAACGGCCCCACTTTCAGCGACGTATCAGCAGGAGGTGCCACGCCGGAACCACCACCAACGAGCGTCACGATCTCAACAGCATCACCATCCGCGAGTCGGCAACGCGGATGTTCCGCTCGCGGCACCACGTTGCGATTCACCTCGACGGCGAGCTTCTTGGGGTCTTTCCCGAGGGAGTGCAACAAATCCGCGACTGTGCTTGGGTCGGGAAGGGTTTTCGACTCAGCGTTGACGGTAATGGTTGGCATTGATGTCTCTCCGGCGAGCCACGCGGTTCATCCCGGTGGTCAACAGGGTCAGCATACCGGAACGCAGTTCGCGAACGAAGGGGCGGAACCGCTTCGAGATGCTTCCTTCCGCCCTCCACAATTGGTACAACAGATGAGTACCGGAATCCGACACTCATTCAACGGGACATCAGCCCGATGAGCGCCGCCGACCCGACGGCTGCCTTTTTCGCCAACCTCCGGGCAAGCGGCCTGCTTCGGCAGGAGCAGCTCCAGGAGCTGTGGGCGTGGGTCTCCGCCGCACGTCCGGACGTTCAAGCCCTCGCAAAAGAGGTCAGTCAGCGAGGTTGGCTCACCGCATTTCAAATCAAGGAAATCTTCAAAGGTCGCGGTCGCGATCTGACTCTCGACCGATACAGTCTCCAGGATCTTCTCGGCGAAGGCGGCATGGGCCGCGTCTACAAAGCCCACGACAATCGCATGGGCCGCGATGTCGCTATCAAAATTATTCGCAAGGATAAACTCACTCATCCCGCTGCGGCCGCACGCTTCAAGCAGGAAATCGAAGCTCTCGGAGTCATGAAGCACCCCAACGTGGTGCAGGTGTACGACGCCGACCTCACAGGCACCACCCATTACTACGTAATGGAACTGATCGACGGAATGGACCTCACGAAGATCGTCGCCGAGCGAGGACCGCTGCCGGTAGCCGAGGCGTGCGAGTACATTCGACAAGCGGCGCTCGGCCTGCAACATGCCTTCGAGAAGGGGCTCGTTCACCGCGATATCAAGCCGAGCAACATCATCGTTTACGGCAACGGTGCGGGTGTGAAGCTCGTTGACCTCGGGCTCGCACGGCTGATGGATAACGAGTTCGCGGCGGGTGCCGAAGATGGGCACCGCATCACGCAGGAAGGGTTCGTAATCGGCACGCCGGACTTCCTCGCACCCGAGCAAGCCCGCAACCCGATGGGCGTGGACATTCGAGCCGACATCTACGCCCTCGGCGGCACGCTCTACTACATCCTCACCGGGAAGGTTCCCTACGAAGGCGCGACGCCGACCGAGAAGTTGCTGAAGCACTGCACCGATCCGCCGCCGAGCTTGCTGCTCCAGCGAATGGATGCCCCGCAACAGGTGGAACAGATCATCCACTGGTGCATGTCGAAGCAGATGGAACAACGTCCGCAGATTCCGCTTCAACTGGCGCAGGCACTTCAACCTCTGTGCCCTGTGCCCACGAATAACTACGCCGGCGTTGCTGCCGGGCGACATTCCGGCGGGGTCGGAATGATGGCATCTGGTCGCAGCCCGGTTCTCGGCGGCACCGGCGGACACGCACCACTTCAACAACCGCCCTCGCAACAACCGTACCATGCGCCGCCTCCGGGGTATCCGCAGCCGGGCTACCCGGGCTACCCACCGCCGGGTTATCCGCAGCAGCAGGCACCGCCTCCAGGGTATCCGCAGCAAGCGCCACCTCCAGGGTATCCGCAGCAAGCGCCGCCTCCAGGGTATCCGCAGCAGGCACCCCCGCCACCGGGCTATCCGCCAGCCGCGACAGAGCCAGACCCGAACCGCAGCAGTCAGGTGTTCAAGCTGCCGCCGCAGACCACGTCGGACGACCCGATTCGACGGCGTGCAGAGAAGACGGGGTTCCCGTGGAGCCTCGTGTTGCTCGGACTTGGCATTCTGTTCGTGGTCGGCCTGCTGGGTTGGGCGGTGTATGCGCAGTTCTTGAAGCCCACGGAGATCGCCCCCGATGCGTTCACCAACTCGCTCGGAATGAAGATGGTGAAGATCGACGGGGGCACGTTCAAGATGGGTTCCGTCGATGGCGAACCCGCCCGAAAGGCCGATGAAGGCCCACTGCACGACGTGACCATCAAGCACTCGTTCCTGATTTCTTCCACCGAGGTATCGAACAATCACTTCGCGAGGGTGATGGGATCGAGCCCTTCAGCGTCGATCCAGAAGTCGGCCAAGGCTCAGAACCTGCCCGTCGAGAAGGTCACGTGGGACGAGGCGAACGACTTCTGCAAGAAACTGACCGACTCGGAGAAGGGACAGCCGTTCGCTCGCAAGGGCTGGGCATATCGACTGCCAACCGAAGCTGAGTGGGAGTATGCAGCGCGAGCCGGCACGGATCGACCGTTCGCGTTTGGTCCGCAGATCATTTACATCAAGCAAGCCTTGTTCCGCCCATCCGAGAAGGACGACTACGGAAACGGGGGCGAGCCTGGGAAGCCGCCGCTGTTGCCGCAAGAAATTGGCCTCGCCGCGCCAAACGGGTTTGGCCTGTCCGACGTGCACGGCAACGTGGCGGAGTGGTGTTCCGACTGGTACAAGCCGGGCTATCCCGAAGGCACGGTGGTCGATCCAACGGGGCCCCCCGACGGCGACAAGCGGGTCGTTCGTGGCGGTTCGTTTAAGGAGGAACCGAAGAACTGTCGCTCGGCGTCTCGCATGGGGTTGCGACCGGGTGGGAGGAGTGAAGATGTCGGTTTCCGCGTGGTGTATGCACCGATTCCCAAGTGAGCTGATTGTGTTACGCCGCAAGAGGGCTGTCTCCTCAAAGCCGCTTGCGACATAGCGCCCAATTCTCAATCACCAATCCGCAGCTTTGAAGGAGTTCCCATGAAGGTGACTTGGGGTGGGGTATTCCCTGCCGTCTGCACGCAGTTCAACGCTGACCAATCGCTCAACGTCCCTGGCACACTCAGTCACATCGACGCGATGCTCGCTGCAGGCGTTCACGGCTTAGTGATGCTCGGCAGCGTCGGCGAGAACACGACGCTCGACATCAACGAGAAGCGCGAACTCTTCAAGGCGACGGTCGATCATGTGAAGAAGCGGGTGCCGGTCCTGACCGGCGTGGCCGAGTACACCACGGCCGGCGCGTGTCGTTGGGCAGCCGAAGCCGCGAAGCTCGGTGCCGACGGGCTGATGGTGCTGCCGGCGATGGTCTACAAGACCGACTCGCGTGAGACGATCGCACACTTCCGCACTGTTGCGAAGGCGACCGACCTGCCGATCATGATTTACAACAATCCGCCCGCGTACAAGGTGGACATCACGCCGGAGATGTTCGCGGAAATGGCCGACGAGCCGAAGTTCGCGTGCATCAAGGAATCGAGCGACAACCCGCGACGCATCACGGACATCATCAACCTCGTGGGCAACCGCTACCCGCTGTTCGCGGGCGTCGATGACCTGTTCCTGGAATGCATGATGCTCGGGGCGGTCGGTTGGATTTCGGGCCTGGTGAATGCGTTCCCGCACGAGAACCGCATGATCTGGGATCTGGCGTCTGCCGGGAAGTGGAAGGAAGCACTCGAAATCTATCGGTGGTACACGCCGTTGTTGCACCTCGATACGCATGTGAAGTTGGTGCAGTACATCAAGCTCGCGTCTGCGGAGTGTGGCTATGGCACGGAAGTGTGTCGGGCGCCGCGGCTGTCGCTCGTCGGAGCCGAACGTGAGGAAGTGCTGGGGCTGATCCGCAAGGCCATCGCGACACGACCGAAGCGGTGAAAAACAAAGACATAGCCACGGATGAACACAGATGAAACACGGATAAGACAACAAGCAGAGAGCCATTGTTGAAACCCCCGCAGTCTCGTCGCTGTGGGGGTTGTCTTTTGAACAATGTCTCTTTGCCTTATCCGTGTTTCATCTGTGTTCATCCGTGGCTATGTCTTTCAGTCTTTCTTCAGCGAGTTGAAGACCATTCCCGTCAGCAGCTTCGGATAGAAGTACGTCGATTTCGCCGGCATCTTTTCCAGGTGCCCCGCGATCTGCTCGACATGCCCCATCGTCGCGGGTGGCACCAGCACCGCAAGCTGACACGACTTCGCAGCGACCGCGTCCGTCACTTCGTTCAGCAGGTGAACGTACCGGCACAATGGTGTGCCGCCGAGTTTCTCGGCAACGAGGCGATCCATGACGAGCTTGTGAAGAATGCTCACGCCAAGACCACGCCATTCTTCGCTCTGATCGGGAGCCACTTCCGCCATCACTTTCGCGTCACGCAGCTTCGCCACGAACCACTTCCCATCCGAAACCGTGCCGAAGCCGAGCGCTGACTGCGAGCCGTCCATCTGGATGTGATCCCACGCCGCCTTCGCGTCGGTGCCGGTACGTTCGACAATGTCGAAGTGCTCCGAAAGCACCTTCTCCATCAGGTCGGACGTGACGCCATCAAGGCCGCTGAATAGCCGGTGCGTCGGCAGAATGATAAGCCCAGGATCGGCCATGCCGACGAGCATCATCAGTGTGAAGTTCGGCGCGGCTTCGTTGTCGGCCACTTCCCCCGCAGCCTTCTTTTCTTCGAGGTACTTCACGCCGGTTTCGTAGCGATGGTGGCCGTCGGCGATGTACACCGGCTTCGGCCCCATCAGCCCGATGAGCGTGCTGATCGCGTGCGAATCGGTGATCGTCCACAGCCGATTCGTGACGCCGAGGTGATCCTTCGCGACAACGGGCGGGTTCTTCAGCGTGAACGGATCGAGGATACGCGAGACCTCGCCGTCGCGATCGGGGTACAGTCCGAAGATCGGCGACAGGTTGAAATTCGTGGCCTGATACAGCTTCAGGCGGTCGGCCTTCGGCCCGGACATCGTCTGTTCGTGAGCGTAGATCTTCCCTTGGCCGAACGGTTCGAGGCGAACGCGAGCGAGGAACCCGCGACGGGTGTATTCTTGGCCTTCGACCGTGAAGGTTTGTTCGTAGATGTACAGAGCGCGTGACGTGTCCTGACGCAGCACATTCTCGGCGATCCACTCACGGAGCGTGCCGGCAGCGCGGGTGTAGCGGTTCTCCGTCTCGTCGTCGGTCGGCTCGTCTTTCGTGAGTTCGAGGCGAATCGCGTTGTACTTGCTCTGGTCGTAAAGCTGCTTCTGGAGTGCGGCATCGACCACATCGTAAGGCGGCGCGACCACATCGGAGAGCGAACCCACCTGCCCGAGATCGTAACGGAACCCACGGAAACCCCGGATATCGGCCATCGTCAATTGCTCCTGCGAGTGCGAAAGGACGCGGGCATTCTACGAATCCGATACCACGTTCACAGTTCGCGACCCGCGAGCCAGCCTGTACTCCACGCCGACTGAAAGTTGTAGCCGCCGATCCAGCCGTCGAGATCGAGCACTTCCCCCGCGAAGTACAACCCTGCTTGCTTCTTGCTCTGCATCGTCTTCGAGTCAACCTCATCGAGCAGCACGCCGCCAGCCGTCACTTCGGCTTTCTCGAAGCCGAGCGTGCCACGCAACGGAAGCCGTAACCGCTTCGTCGCCGCGACCAGCTTCAACCGATCGGGGCGGCTCAGTGCCGCGGCCGTGCGTGTCAACGATAAGCCGCACAGCACCAATAACTGATCCGCGATTCGTCTGGGAATCTTGGTCGAAAGCACGCCCGCAAGAAGCTGCTTCCCGTTCGTCGAGGTCTGAAGTTGCACGAACTCGTCGAACGCCTGTTCCGTCTCGTTCGGCAGCAAATCCACTTCGAGGATGAGCGACGTCGGTTCCGGATGTCCGCTGACGGCTCGGCTCACATCGAGCGGAGCGGGACCGGTGAGTCCGAAGTGCGCGAACAGCATCGAGCCGCGCCGCGAGGTGAGCTTCTTGTTATCGGGGCCAAGCACCTTCAGGTTCGCGTCGGGAAGCGTGATGCCGCGCAGTTCGCCGACCCATTCGGGTTGCACCCGCAGCGGCACGAGTGCCGGCGTTTGCGGCAAGATCGTGTGACCGAACGCGGCCGCGAATCCGTAGCCATCGCCAGTGGTGCCGCAACCAGGAAACGAACGCCCGCCCGTTGTGATGAGTACCTTCTCGGCGGTGATGGTGCGGTTCGGCGTGACGATGCGGAAGCCGCCGTCGGGTTGTGCGTGAAGTTCGCGCATCGGCTCGAGGAGGCTCAGCTTTGCTCCACTTCGCGAGAGCCGACGAAGCAACGCATCGAGGACATCGACAGCGCGATCGCTGACGGGAAAGACCTTGCCGGTGTCTTCGACCTTCGTGGCGACGCCTTCAGCCTCGAAGAAGCTAACCGTTTCGCGTGGCCCGAGTTGAGCGAGAGCGGAATGGAGGAACTTGCCGTTGGGTCCGAACGCGGCGATGATTCCGCGAGAATCGCAGTCGTGGGTGATGTTGCAGCGAGTTCCTCCGCTCATCAAAATTTTTACACCCGGCTTTTTTCCCTTCTCCAATAGCAGCACACGACGACCCCGCTCGGCAGCATGAATCGCGGCCATCAGCCCGGCCGCACCGGCTCCAACGATGATCGCATCGTAATCGAACGGCATGACGTTTCCCCAGCAGGTTGACCCACCGGACATGATAAGGCTTATCCTTCCTGTCGAACTTGCGGCAGTGGCGGGTGTGGTAGGAAGGAGTGACGGGCACCGCAGACACGAAAAACGAAAGTGTCGATTGCGTGCGGGTTCCAGTGTTATCATGTCTCACGAGAGGGACAGTCCGCCTGCTTCCTTCTCCAAACTCCAGAGGCTCCCTCATGCGTGCGGCAATCGCTCTTGGTCTGATCGTGGCATTCGGGTGTAGCAAGAAGCCGCCTCAGACCACCAAAGTGGACTTCCTGCGAACACCAGCTTTCAAACAGTCGATGACGCAGGAAGTGGTTGACAAATCGCTAGACGACCTGATGAAAGACTCTGCGGCCGAAACGCAGAACTTCAACAATTTGCTGATAGACTTCGATGAGTCCGCACCTGACCAAAAAGAGAGGCACCGAACGGCCATATTGGTGTCCCTGAATCGCCAGCGTCAACTATGGGACAAGCAAGTGGAAGCCCTCCGGCGTCTCTCGCCATCCGTAAAGCCCGAAACCATAAAGCTGATTGAGGACAAGCTAAAGAACGCGAGGGAGGCTGCTGACGCAATGGAAGCCAAAGTCAGGCAGTGAATTTGTCTAGCAGCAGAAATTTTGGGCGTCTGTCGAGGAAAGCCGTTTTCACGCGACCGCACTCCACGGAGTAATGAAACCACCGAGAAATCAGCGTATTAGGGGCATCCAGCGTTGTCACGTTAAATCCTTTCGCACCGCGTCCCACCGCTCATCAGAATCTTGACGCCGGGCTTCTTACCCTTTTCCAACAGCAGCACCCGACGGCCACGCTCGGCGGCACGGATCGCGGCCATCAGACCTGCCGCACCAGCACCGACGATTACCGCGTCGTAGTTGAAAACTGGCATCATCGCACCAAACGACCTGAGATCGCTGTATCATCCGCTCGGAAGCAGACGGCCGATGAACTCTTTGAAGTCGCCAGCGACATCGGTCGCATCCGACCATGCCATAGGGACGAACGGCACAGCCCGAACAGGGTAGGGCGAGCCAGCCCGAGTGTCGAACCCGATGAGAACCTCGCCACCGTCATCTCCAAAAGCCACGAATCCCGGAACCCACTCCGGGACTTCATAGTCTTGGTTAGATTCAATCGCCGTTTGAGCCGGCCAAATGCGAGAGTAGCTGGGGTATCCAGCGAGCGAGGCATGTCCACCATTGCTGAGTCGGAGTAACTCCAAATACTCTGCAGGCAATGGGACGGGCGACCAAGCTATCAAGTCCGCCATCTCACCGGGGGATGCTGGTACGTCCCCATCCCATTGGTGCCCGCCACCCAGCACGAGTGCACGCAACTTCTTCATACAGCAGCCTTCCAGCCGATTGGAAAAGTCACGTTAAATCCTTTCGCACTGCGTCCCGCCGCTCATCAGAATCTTGACGCCGGGCTTCTTCCCTTTTTCGAGGAGCAGCACACGGCGTCCGCGTTCGGCGGCGCGAATCGCGGCCATCAGCCCGGCCGCTCCCGCACCGACGATTACCGCGTCCCAGTCGAACGTGGGCATGCCCTTGTCTCGTGGGACGAGAGAATTGTTTTGCGAGCCACGGGGTTAATCCCCGTGGCGCTTGGGTCAAGAAAAGACCACGGGGGTAAACCCCGTGGCTCGCAAAGCCCTACTCACTTCGCCGGAGCAATCTCGAACTTGTGGGCGACAGGCTTCGCCAGCTTGTAGATTTCAGCCTGGGCCGCGTCGATCTTATCCATTCGCTTCTTCAGTTCCGCAGCCTTTCGCTCCGCGGCCACGTCTGCCAGCCAATCCGGTGCGTTGAAAAGCACCACGCTGAAGAACCGTTGCGACACCATGCCGTTCTTCGCGTTGATCGCCTGAAGAACCTTGTTCCCCTGTTCCCAGATCGGACCAACCTGCACGTTCCCCAGGTTCACGCCCGCGTCCAGTTCCTTCGCCGAATACTTGCCAACCGCGACCCCATCAACGCTGACCGTGTAGTCGCCTTCCTTGAGCCCCTTCACGGTGAGACCGTACCAGTTCAGATCCTTCAACTCGTTCATGTACGGCAGCATTGTCAGCCACTCTTTCTGAACCGGGAGCGGCAACGCGGCATCGGTGCGAGTGAACGTCACGCCGCTATCGGTTGCCTTCACTTCATCGACTTTGCAACCGCTCGTTTTGGCTTGCGAAGTGGTCGCGTTCACTTCAGCTTTGCTCACGACCGCAGGCGCGTGCAGCCCCGTGAGGATCGCACCCGCCATGAGCAACCCACCCGGAGGGCCGGTGTGGAAGCCATCGGGATACGGCACAGCCTTCTTGGCCATCGGGTCATCCTTCTCCATCGCATCGGTCGCGGCGCGAGTGATCGCGTACTGATCGACGAATGCAGTTCCGTACTCAGCGGCGATGTCTTTCAGCGGAGCGTAGAACTGCTTCTGCGTCTCGACGTACTCGGCACCGTTGCTCTTGTTGCGGCGATCCACGGCGTTCGGCGACAACAGCGCCACCCGCACGTTCGCTTTCTTCGCCATGTCGAGCATGGCCTTCGTCTTCTCAACGAACAGTTTGTTGCCGGCGGGGTTGAACTTGCCGTAGCCGCCGTCGTTCATGCCGAAGTTGATCGTGACGGCCGTGGGCTTCTCGTCGAGAACGCTGCGCTGGAAACGACCTGCTCCGCCGTTCGCGGTGTCGCCGCCGATGCCCGCGTTGAGGAAGGTGAAGTTGCCTTCGGGGAAGCGGGTGGTGAGGTACAGTTCGATGTACGACGAATACTGATACTGTGCGGTGATGCTGTCGCCGAGGAATACGATGCGGTCGTTGGGCTTGAAGAAGAAGTCTTTGCCGGCCTTCGGTTCATCGGCCCTGGCGGCTTGACGAGCTGGCGTTGTGAACGCCACAACGGCGATCAACGCAGCGAGAACGAACAGACGTTTCATGGCGGGAGGTTCCGTGAGGGGGGGACAGTGGCGAATTGTAATGTTGGTTAGCCAAAACGCGTAGCCGCGACCGAAGGGAGCGTGGAAAGCGTTCCCTTCGGTCGCGGCTACGCCGTCCCTCGCGTTTCACTTCGCCAATCCGGGGGCAGCCTTGAACGATACCACAAGATCGCCCGTCTTCGTGTCGCAGATACGTACTTCGCCATCGAACGCACCGGATGCAATTCGCTCAGTCGCAGGGTGTACCGCAAGCGAGTAAATCCAGTCGGCGTGGCCTGCGTATTCACGAACCAACTTCCCACTCGCGGCATCGTGCTGACGCACGACTTTGTCGCCGCCCGCTGAGAAGACCTGACCACCACCAACCACCAACCCGAACGACGGCCGCTCTCCCTTGTATTCGAGATACCGCGTGTGGCCGACGTTCTTGAAACGTTCCTCCATGTCGGCGGCGCTGCCGTTCTCGTCGTGAGCCTTCACCGGGTTCCACGCTCGCACCGCCAACCCCGCACCCACCGAGTACGCCGTGCCCGTCGAATCGAACGCAACCGCGTACACCTCCAACTGCCCGACGTGCGGCGAGAACTGCCGACGATGCCCGTTGTAGGTCGTGAACAGTTTCCCAGTCGCGGCGTCGAGCACTTTCACGGTGCGGTCCTTGCTGCTCGTCGCGAGCCACTTGCCGCCGTGACTGTACGCCACGGCCGTGACCCAATCGTTGTGCAGTGACGAGCGCCACACCTCCGTTCCGTCTGCGATGCGGTAACTGCGAGCGGTGCGGTCAGCGCTGCCAGCCGCGATGGATTTGCCATCCGGCGAGAACGCGACGCTCAACACGAGATCGTCGAACGGCCCGAACACACGTTCGCGGTTGCCGTTCGTGGCGTCGATCAGCGCGGCTTCGCCGTACTCGCCGACGGTGCCGCCACCGAGCAGAATTTTCTTGCCGTCGGTGGAGTACGCCAGCGAGTGAATGCGGGCCGGTTGTTTCGGAAGTCGTCGGAGAAGTTTGCCGTTCGTGGCGTCCCAGATTGTGACTTCGTTCACGCCGCCGACCGTGAGTTCCTTGCCGTCCGGCGAGAACGCGATCGCACACACCGGGGCCGGTGTTGGGTACTTCTCGGGTGCGGCGGGATGCTTGCGTGGCGGCAGAATCGACTTGAGCGAAGCCACGGGATCGGTGCCGTCGAACTTGCCACCAGCGGCAATCCAACGCTTTACAACCGCGATTTCTTCGGCCGTCAGCGGATCGTCGCCGGGTGGCATTCGCTCTTTCGGATCAGTGGCGACGAGTCGCCGATACAGTTCCGATTCCTCGGGCTTCCCGGGCACGACGGGCTTCGCATCCGACGCGCCGGGCTTCAGCAGGTTCTCGAAAGTGTTGAGCTTGTACTCGCCGCGAGCCTTCGTGCCGCCATGGCAACTGACGCAACGCGACACCATGACCGGCGCGACATCCGGCAAGAACGCCGGGTCTGCGGCACGAACGGAGGTAGGCACGAGCATGGCGAGCAGTGCGATCAGCAAACGGTTCATATCGTCGGTGCCTGTGGTGGTGAATGCGTGTGGCTAATCAGATGGCTGCATCGCAGACGACCAGCCCGTCGTCTCCGGCCGCGGCGAACGTCAGTCCATCCGGGGCGAAGGCGAGAGCGTGGACGCCGCCAATCTTGAAATCGTACTCGGTCAACTTCTTCAAGCTCTTTGTGTCGTACACCTCGACGGCACCGGGGCGGCCTCCGGCCAGCACCGTCTTCCCGTCGGGCGAAGCGGCAAGCGCGATGATCGTTCTGCAACCCGTCTTGAGGCGAGTGACCTTCTCGCGCTTCGTCGGGTTCACGAACTCCAAGAAGCTGTTCGATGCGACGACCGCGAGTGCCGACCCCGGAATGAACGCAACTCCAGCCGACCAGTTGGCCGTCAGTGGGTAGGTCACAGCCTCTGTGGCCTCCGGTCGGTCCAGGAACAGAACCGATTGTTCACTCGTGACAGCGAGCGCGTGGCCAACCGTGGCAAACGCGAGAGCGTAGATGTCGTTGCCTGGAAGGGCGTGGGCTTCAGACTTCTCATTCACAGTCCAGAAACACCCACCTGCTCCGTATGGGATGTTCGCGCTGCCGGGCCTGCGAACCGCCGCTGCCAGGTACTTCCCATCGGTCGAGAACGCCAGCCCCCAGACAGAGCGGGCCATCGGTTGCTCTTCCGTGTGTAACGTCATGCTGACGGTATCGAACCGCGAGACAATGCCGGTGGTCGCGAACTCCAGCTTGCGAGTTTTCTTGCCGGTGGCATCGGCGAGTTGCACGGCACTCGTCACAGCACCCGATGCGGGGCGGCCTCCCCAGGCGAACGTCTTGCCATCCGGCGAAACGGCCACGGCGTAGACAATCTGACCCGCCTTCACCGTCGTGCGGCACTCGCCGGTGACCGGGTTCCACACGCGGACAGTGCGGTCGCTACCCCCGGAGATAAGACTGCCGTCAGGCGCGAACGCCACGGTTCGTACGTCCCCCTTGTGGCCGGCCAGTGTCAGCATCGTTCGCTGTCCTCAGTGTTGCAGCAGGAACTCGCGGGTGTTGATGATCGCCCAAACGAGATCACGCATGGCATCCGGGCGGTTCTCGCTGCGTTTCAAATGCTCGGCCACCTTTTTCCGTTCGGCCTCGGTAGGCATCCGCGAGAACGCCGCCAGCCACAGTCGTTCGATCAACTCTGCGTCGGCGAACTTCGCGTACTCACCCGCTGCCCCCGTGAGCCGACCGTTGACCAGCGGACCGTTGAGCAATTGCAGTGCCTGATCGACGGTCGGCTCGTCGATGCGTTCGCAGGCACACGGACTCTCACGCTTCGGCTGCCCGAACGCCATCAGGAATGGCGACTGCTCCGGCGTGAGCCGCTGTGTCGCGTACTCGGTGCGGGCACGCAGTTTCTTGAACGCCGCCTGCTTCCCCTTGTCGTTCGGCGCTGCCGTCGCGTCCTTTTCGGCCTTCGCAAGTGCGATAGTCAGTTCCGATGGCGGAACGAGACTGCCGGCCGTGTAACCGATGGCGTCCTGCATCTGTTCGGCTGTCAAGCGGCGAATCGGGTAGTGCGAAAAGAGTGCCTCGTCTTCCTCGTTGAACTTGTTCGTCGCGGTCGAACGCTGATACGTCTGGCTATTGCAGATTAACCGCACAACTTGCTTGCGGTCGAAGCCGGATTTCTCGAACTCCACCGCCAGCGAATCGAGTAAATCTGGAATCGCCGGCGGGTTCGACGAACGGAAGTCATCGACGGGGTGAACGATGCCGCGACCGAACAGCCGTGCCCATGTACGGTTCACTTCCACCCGTGCGAAGAACGGATTCCCAGGCTTCGTGAGCCACGCCGCGAACGCAATACGTCGGTCGGCTTTGGCATCAGTTGCCCCGGCTCCGAACGGCGACAGCGTCTTGCCACTCGTGGGGTGTTTCGTCTCGCCAGTCGGCGTGACGGTCACGACCTTGCCAGCTTTCTTTACCCGCACGAACACAGCGGCGATGCTGTAGTAGTCTTCCTGTGTCCAGTTCTCGAACGGGTGGTTGTGGCACTTCGCACAGTTCACTCGCGAGCCCATGAACAACTGAGCGGTCGTCTCGGCGAGGTCTTCGAGCACGGGCGTTGCGAGGAAGTAGTTCGCGGCGGGAACCTTGGTTGCGTCGCCGCTGGCGGTCAGAATCTCGGTGGCGACTTTGTCGAACGGCGTGTTCTTGCGGTAGCCGTCAATCAAGAACTCCGCGAACAGTTCCGCACGCCCTTCGGGTAGCGTCTTCGCGTTCACCCGGAGCAGGTCGGCGGTTCGCAGTGCCCAGTAGCGGGCGAACTCTTCCGACTCCAGCAACTCGTCAATCACCTTGGAACGCTTGTCTTTGGCGGTTTCCGCGAGGAACGCTTTCGCCTTCTCGCCGGGCGGCAACAACCCCGTCAGGTCGAGATACACCCGCCGGAGGAACGTGGCGTCGTCGCACGACCCCGACGGCATTACCTGCAGTTGCTTGAGCTTCGCGTGAACGTGCTGATCGACAAAGTTCGTTTCTGGCAGGCTCGGCCACACGAACCCCGGCACGTCTTCGGTGACGGTGAAGTGCACGGATTCGAGGTGGTTCAGGTATCGCACCGACACCGCACCCTGCCCGCGTTTCAGGCCCGTGACCAGCACCGAATCGGACACCGACAGAATTTCCTTGTGCGACACCTCGATCGTCGCCAGCGTGGTGACATCGCGGGTGGTGCCGTCGGCGAAGTTGGCGATCACGCTGAGTTGCTGGCTCATGTGCGGCGAACGCAAGATGCGGCTCGGCCCCGGATACACGACCAGTTTCACGCAGGCGGCCTGCTTCTCGTCGTTGGTCTTCGCACCCTCGGCGATCCAGTCGAGCAGCACCCGATAGCCGAGATCGGTCTTGTTCAGCTTCTTCCCGCCGATGTGCGGCACCCGCATCAGAGGCTTCTTCAACGCGAGGCTATCCGCTGGGCTGAACGCATCGACGCGGCGATTCAACCCACCACGCACCAGGCTCTCGGCGTCGATCAGCGGGTCGTAGCCGAACAGCGACAGGCGAAACCCGCCTTTGCCTTCGGGGGAGCCGTGGCACGAGCCTGCGTTGCAGCCGTGCCTTGTGAGAACAGCGAGCGTTTCCGTGCGAAAGCGAATCGGATCGGGGTTCGTCTGTCCGCTCACCTCCACGGGAATTTTCAGTGTTTGCTCGCCGACCTTCACCGCGATCTCGGCCTTGCCGTCCTTCTTGGGGAACGCCACACCGCCACGAACTTCGACGCTCTCAGCGGATGGCGTGAACGTCGCGTCGCGGGTGAGGTCGCGCGTTTCGCCGTTCGCGAAGTGCCCCGTGACGACGAGTTGCACCGCCGCCCGCTTCGACGCGAGCGTGACCTTCGGTGGATACACCTCGACGCGATTCGGCACATCCGTCGGTGCGGCGAGGGTTGCGGCCAGGAGTATCGTGCAGAACATGGAGTGTGCTTCGTTGGGGTCAAACGCTGCTATGGCTTTAATGTGGTCCGCTCGCTCCGCGAGCGGGTCTACCCTTTGGGACCAATTCCACATGGGGGGTCAGTTCAGACGCACCGCAGCCGCTCGCGGAGCGAGCGGACCACTCTCAAAACCGATCACATTATTTCGCTGATGGCGTGGCCGTCTTTGCCCGGATAGATCGGGCGGCCAGCGGGCGTGTGCAGCGGCTTCGTAGTGTCGATGCCGAGTTTCTCGTACAGCGTCACCGCGTAATCTTCGATCGTGTACGCCTTCGAGCTAACGATGTAGCCGCCCTCGCGGTCAGTTTCGCCAACCACCTGACCACCCGGCACGCCAGCACCCGCGAACGCGAAACTGAACGCATGCGTCCAGTGGTCGCGGCCCTTGCGGTCGTTGATGCGAGGCGTGCGGCCGAACTCCGTCACAAAGCAGAGCAGCGTTTCTTCGAGCAAGCCACGCTGCCCCATGTCTTCGAGCAACGCCGAGAATGCCAGATCGGTGCTGCCCATCATCGGCCACGTCTGAATACCCCACCGACCCGCACCCGCGCCGCCGCCTTTAATCTTGGTGTCGGAGGTCGAATAGATGTGGTCGTGGTGATCCCAGTTCATGTTGCCGCCGCCGGGGTACTCCTTCGCCGGCGGTTCACGGCAATCAATCGTCACGAATCGTACGCCGGATTCGATCAGCTTGCGACCGAGTAAGTAACACTGCCCACGATGGCCGAGACCGTAGCTTTCGCGAATTTTCTGCGGCTCGGCCTTCAGGTCGAACGCCTTTCGCGTCGCCGGGTTCGTCAGCATGTCCTCGGCCTGATCTCGCATGCTCGCCAGCGTCTTGGCATCCTTGGCTTTGTCAGCTCCTGGAATGCCGATGTCGAGGTTACTGAGCAGGTCGGCGCGATCCTTGAAGCGTTCCGGAGCGATGCCCGCGAGTGCGAGATTCGGAACGCTCCATGCGGGATCATGGGGCTTGCCACCGGTCTTGAAGACGCGGTGTTGCGGTGGCAAGAACCCGACGTGCGTGTTGTACTCTTGCTCGCTCGTGCCCGGCACCATGATGTATGGCGGAAGGTTGCGGGCCTCGCTGCCGATGCGTTTCGACACCACCGAACCGATATCGGGCATCTCTTCCGGACCGCCCGGCGATTCGCCGCTGAAAATATACTGCGAACCCTTGGGGTGACTGTTCCCGATGCCGGGTTTCGGTTGCGTCATGCAGCGCACCACCGAGAGCTTGTTGGCGTGTTTCGCGGTGCGGGTCAGCAGTTCCGTGAAACGCATTCCGGGAACAACGGTGTTGATCGTTTCAAAGGGAGTGCGGTGTTCGGCGGGGGCTTCGGGTTTGGGGTCAAAGGTGTCCATGTGCGACACACCGCCCTGCTCGAAGATCACCAGAATCGACTTCGCGCTCGCCTTCTTCCCGGCAGCGAACGCCGGCTGCCACTTGGGAAGTGACAGCAACCCGGCAGCGCTGAGACTCAGGAAATTGCGGCGATTGACGGACGGCAGAGGGAATCGCATCGGCAACTCGGGTGGATGATGCGGTGAATGTGAGAGAAGCGACAACAGGCGGTAGGTGTATTGTGACAGTCAGCAAGGCGGTTGGAAATGGGAAAGCGAAGTTTCGCTTCAGAACGGGGCCGCTTGCGGTCCACGGAGGGAAGACTTCACCCATACCCATACCGCCGAATCACGTCGCCCCACTCTCGCTTCACCTTCTCGCGTTGCTCGGGCGTGATCGCGTACTTGTTTGTCTCGTAACCGGTCGTCTGCTTCACGTATTGCTCGATACGCAGTTGCGCTTCGTCATAGCCCTCCAGTTCCAACGCTGCGTACACCTTCTGCATTTCACCAACCGGGTTCTTCACCAACTCCTCGTAACGCAATTCATGAAAGCGGCCCGGCTTCAGCAGTGGCCGCGCTTCTTCCAGGCGATCATAGATCACACGGAACTCACGCAACACTTTCTCCTCGGTGCCGGTCTTGGGCGGCGTTTGGAGGCACTGGCGGCTCGTCAGTGAGTTCCACAGATTCACGGTCGAAGGGAACACAACATACGGATCGCGGACGATGTGCAGGAAACGGGCATCCGGGAACAGGTCGAGCAACGTCGGAATGCGGGCCGTGTGTGGTGGCGATTTCAGCACAAGTCGGCGGTCGTCGCGGAAACTGATCGTCTGAAGGAATTTCACGAAGCTCCGTTTCCAGTGTTTCAGTTCGCTTGGCGACAGCCCCGACAGATCGAGCGACCCCGGATACATCGGCGCACTCTGCGGAAACGCGACGTCGATGTACGTACTTGGCAGCCCAAGCAGGCACAGCGCGAATTCATCTTCTTGCGGGCGATCCCAACCGGCGGCCATGTTGTCCATCGGGCGCTGTTCGGGAGCCATCCACTTCGCATACGTCTTGAAGAATCGCTCCGTGAGCAGTCGGTGATTCGGGTTGAAGCACGCAAAGAAATCCGGGTAGTTGAACTGCGGATCCTGAATCAACAACTCGTGCAGCAGCGTCGTTCCGGTTCGCCAGTGACCGATCACGAACAGCGGCTGTTTGTCGAAATTCGTGCGTGCAAGTTCTTCGCCGTACATGCTGTTCTGAATCCAGCGAAAAACCAGATTCATCGTCGAGGCAGGCGACACGATTCCGGCGATGTACCAGTAACGCGGGTGAACGGTGAAGCGACTTCGCCAGATCAGCCGAGCCCAGGTGATCGCGTCGGTTCCCTGAAGGAATCGCGGCGACCATCGACGTGAACGCGGTTTCGCTGGGGAACGTGGCGGAGTCGGTGTTTCTGCGACCGCAGACATGGGCATCCCAAACATTTCCAACATCAGGGCGACTACACCAGTGAATCGAATATGCCGTGCGTGGCAACCCTCTCCGCAAATGACGAAGGAGCCACCAATAACGAAGGAATGACTAATTCCCAAAGTACCACTGATGAAGGAGAGGCGCCGGCCGACGCAACCTCATCACGTTTTCACAGCGCTTCTGTGGACTCGCTGCCGCAAATAAGGCATCATGAGGTAATCTTTCAGCGACTCTCTGAGTTTCGCATGTCCGAGTTCGATCATCACGCTGGCCACGCTCGCCGTGCTGCTCCGCGAACGGGGTTCACGTTGATCGAACTGTTGGTCGTGATCGCGATTATCGCCGTGCTGATCGGATTGTTGCTACCGGCCGTGCAGAAAGTTCGCGAAGCCGCCAGCCGGTTGCGGTGCCAGAGCAACATGAAGCAAATCTCCCTCGCGGCTCACAACTACCACGACGTCAACAACAAGTTCCCCGGTGGCATCGACCAGGGCGGGGCACGCTATACTTCGCTGTTCGTGGAACTCCTCCCGCAGATCGAGCAAGACCCGCTGTATCGGCAGTGGGACTTCACAAACCCCACAGCGAACGGAACCTCACTCGCGGGCACCGTGTTGAAAACGTACATCTGCCCGAGCCACCAAGGGGCAGAGACACCCGCTGGCCTCACGACGGGTAAATACGGTCTGTGTACCTACGGCGGGAATGGCGGGACGCAGCCATTTCCGCCCGATTTGTCACCGGTCGATGGCGTGTTCTCCACGACTGGCCCGGGGTCGAAACCGAAGGCTAATCAGTGCGGCGTTCGCATTCTCGACATCGCCGACGGCACCAGCAATACGCTCCTCTTCGGCGAACGGATCGTCGGGGATACGGCCCTCGACTCGTACTTGATCGCACCGTTCGACACGCCGCCGATGCCGCAACTTCAACCCGCTTCGACTTACATGGTCTGGGCACCGCCTCCAGGCCCGAACGTCGCGGGAAGCCTCATCGGATCGACCGCCAACGTCGGCTACAAACATGGGTCCGTTTACACGCCGCCGATTCCGCCACCGCCGCCGATGATTCCGCCGCCGCCGCCAAAGATCGCATGGGCAACGCTCGGCCCGCAATGGTGGGCACGGCTCGGCGCGATCGGCAGTTACCACCCCGGTGGCGCGAACATCTCCCTCGCCGACGGCAGCGTTCGTTTCCTTCGCGACAGCATCGACATCACCGCACTTCGTTCGCTCTCGACTCGTGCTGGCGGCGAGAACCTGCCAGGCGACTGGTGATGCGCTGGTGGCCGCATGCACATCGCTCCCGATAATAGCCCGGAACGAACACGGAGTCCGGGCACATGCTTGACACGCTTGGTATTGCACTCATCGGCTGCGGCACCGTCGGAGGTGGCGTCGCCGACATCCTCCTTCGCCACAAAGATCGCCTTGCCAGCCGCTCGGGTCGGCCCATCGCACTCCGTCGCGTTGTCGTTCGCGACACGAGCAAGCTCCGCGACTCAGCGATCCCGAAAGAACTCATCTCAACCGATCACGCAGCGGCAATCCACGATCCGACGGTTCACGTTGTCGTTGAGCTGATTGGCGGCACCACCACCGCGAAGAAGGTCGTTCTCGACGCTCTCGCTGCCGGGAAGCACGTCGTCACGGCGAACAAGGCGTTGCTCGCGGATGCCGGTCACGAACTCTTCGAGGCTGCTCGCAAGGCCGAACGCTGCGTCTGCTTTGAAGCGGCTGTGGCGGGTGGTGTGCCGATCATCCGGGCGCTGGGCGAAAGCCTCGCGGCCAATCAGGTGACGGCGATCCAGGGCATTCTCAATGGCACGTCGAACTTCATCCTGACGGCGATGGCTGAGCGAGGCATGAGTTACGCGGTTGCGCTCGCTGAGGCTCAAAAGCTGGGCTATGCCGAAGCCGATCCAACGCTCGACGTGGACGGGTCCGACGCTGCTCACAAGCTCGCGGTGCTCGCGCAGATTGCGTTCGGTGTTGCGGCACGACCGCACGAGATCCAACGTCAGGGCATCGACACCCTCGACGCAATGGATATCCGTTTCGCGGACGAGTTGGGGTACACGATCAAGCTGCTCGCGGAAGCGTGGACCTCAGGCGAAGGCGGAAGGCGGAAGGCAGAAGGCGGAAAAGACGAGACAGATTCCGCCTTCCGCCTTCCGCCTTCCGCCTTAAACTGGGTGGCGTTACACGTCGCGCCCGTGTTGCTGCGGCACACCGACTTGCTGGCGCAAGTACGCGGCGCTTACAACGCGATTCTCGTTCACGGCGACATCGTCGGTGAGACGCTTTACCAGGGGCCTGGAGCGGGTCGCGGTCCGACCGCGAGTTCTGTCGTCGCGGACATCATCGACATTGCGGTCGGTCGGGCACAACGAACGTTCGCGGCAGCGCAGTTGTGGTCGACGGCAAATAAAGGCTTCGCGATCGAGCCAGCGGAGCGAGTGCGAAGTCGCTTCTATCTGCGACTTCTGGTTGCGGACAAGCCGGGCGTGCTGGCGGACGTGACTCGCATTCTGGCCGACGAAGAGATCAGCATTTCGAGCGTGGTTCAGCACGAAGCGGCCGAGAGCGGCGGCAGTCCCGTTCCGCTCGTGATCGTGACGCACTACGCCGAAACGGGCCGCTTCAAGACTGCGCTGAAGAAGATCAACGCTCTGGCAACCGTCGCCGCGCCGGCGGTGTTCTTCAGCATGGGCGACTGACAAGGGACTCTGGATTTGCCGCTTGCGGCGTAGCGCTCTCGCTCGCTACGCCGCAAGCGGCAAAACCTTAGATCTCCAGCGCCCGCATCTGGGTCTCCAGATACCACTCGACGGTCTTCTCGAGTCCATCCTCGAAGCTCACGATCGGCTCGTAGGCCAAGTCAGCACGGGTGCGGCGAATGTCGGCCTTCGAGAACTTCACGTCGCCGACACGAGGCGGCGCGAAGATCGGCTTCAGGTTCTTCCCCAGGATGCGATTCAACGCGTTCACCAGATCGAGAACCGTCACCGTGCGGCCGGTGCCGACGTTGTACACGTTGCCCGAAACTTCTGGAGCGTCCGCCGCTCGCATCAGCGCTTCCACCGCGTTCAACACATAGGTGAAGTCACGCGATTGCAATCCGTCGCCCTGGATCGTCGGTCGGCGACCCTGGTTCATCGCGGCCGTGAAGAGCGCGATCACGCCCGAGTATGGAGAATCCGCCCGTTGCCGTGGCCCGAAGATGTTGAAGAATCGCAGCCTGACGGTTTCGATGCCATACGTCGCCGCGAACGCCTGCATGTACAGTTCGCCAGCCAGTTTCGCGGCCGCGTAAGGCGATTTCGCCACCATCGGCAAGTCTTCGGTTTGACCGGCCATGCCGCCGCCTGCCCCGCCGTAAGCGCTGGAACTGGCTGCGTAAATCACCCGTCGAACGCCACAGGTTCGAGCCGCGTCGAGCAGGTTCAGCGTGCCAGTCGCACAGGCCGCGTGCGTTGCCGCCGGGTTCTCGACGCTCCGGGCAACCGACGCCAACGCCCCGAGGTGATACACCACGCCGACGCCCTGCATCGCTCGCTTCACTGCTGCTGGGTCGGTCAGACTGCCTTCGACGAGTTCGGGCGTCGGATCGAGATGCGACAGGTTCGACCACAGCCCGGTGCTGAAGTCGTCGAACACACGAACCGGCATGCCGCGGAGCACGAGTTGCTCGGCGAGGTGCGAACCGATGAACCCAGCGCCGCCGGTGATAAGCGAAAGCTCTTCCATGAGCAGGAGTCCGTAGGTGTCGAGAAGTTCTTGCCTGGAATTGCGGAGTGTACACCCGCTGGACAAACCAATTCAAGCGGGGTTCAACTCTCGCTGAAAGTCAAGGCTCTGGTTGGTTCTCATTGGTTCCGGACGACATGCACACCCCTCCCCGGAACCATTTTATCTGTCCGGAAGAAACTATATCAGAGTGTTTGCAAAACGTAATCTGGATGTGACTTGCGTCGAAATTATTGCTTCACGAGAACCGAAAACACGTCCGGAACCACGCCCGGCGATGTGGAATCGGTCATCCTCGCCCGGAGGAATCGACGTCAGAATATCGCGTTGGCGAGTTGCTGGTCACTGCGAAGGGTGAAGCGTGAACACCGCGATCTCGGGTCGGACTCCAAAACGGAAACGCCAGCCGAAGCCGACTCCCTTGTTCACATAAACATGCCCGCCATTGTGCGGATACAACCCCGCAGCCCAGCGTTTCGCCTTCTTCGCAAGCAGAATTCGCCCCAAGCCCGGCCAGTTGATCTGTCCGCCGTGCGTGTGGCCGCTCAGCGTCAGGTCGGCACGGTTGTCGCCGAACGATTCCACCGCATGCGGATTGTGCGCCAGCACAACTCGCGGCGTGTCTGGACTTTCGCCAGCAAGCGCTGCCGTCGGGTTTGCCTCACCGCTCCACAAATCATCCACGCCGGCGACCACCAGTTTCTCGCCACCGCGATCAAGTTGCACGGCACGGTTCCGCAACACGTTCACGCCCTCGGCCTGGAGCGCATCCGTGATTGCCTGATCCAAGCCCGCGTATTTGCGAACGCCGCGAGGCGTGTGAACCGAGAAGTCGTGATTCCCCAACACCGCGAACACCCCGAGTGGTGCCGTCAGCGGGCGGAACAGCTTCGCAGCCGACGCGACGTGATTGGGGCCACGGTCGATGAAGTCGCCGGTCAGCGCGATCAGATCGGGCTTCTCGTCGTTCGTGCGAGAAATTGCGTCTTCGAGATAGCCCTTGGGTATGTGCGTGCCGCAATGGAAGTCCGTGAGGTGCGCGATCTTCACGCCGTGAAACGCTGTCGGCAGCCCACTAACCGATAACGGAATGTGGTTCACTTCCAGCCAGGTTGGCTCGACGTGATACGCATATCCGACACGAGCCCAGTTGCGCCCGAGGAAGCCCGCGACACGACCCTTGAAACTTGGGCCTGGCGGAACTGCGTGTGTGTGATGTGGGACGAACGGCGGTTTCACGCGAACCTCTTGGGAACCCCCGAGGGCTGCCTCACGTTCGATTCGAGAGGTCATCGAAGCCAGCGGATTCGTGAAATGCAGACTCGATGCAAAATGTGAGCCGTCGCGGAAAAACAAAATGACGGGACAGGGCGAACCCCATCCCGTCCTGATGTCGAGTCAATCACTCGTCGTCTTCGTCCTCGTCTTCATCATCGTCATCGTCGTCGTCGTCGTCATCGAGGTCATCGTCGAGGTCGTCGTCGAATTCTTCGTCGTCGAATTCTTCGTCGTCGAACTCATCGTCGTCGAATTCTTCGTCGTCCAGATCATCGTCTTCCAGATCGTCGTCATCATCATCGTCGTCATCGTCATCATCGTCTTCCAGGTCTTCGTCCTCATCGGCGGCGACAAGGAAGGGCGAGGTTTTCTGGACCAGCCACGGCGACAATTCCTCGGCGGTGGCGAGTCCTGGCAGCACCAACAGGCAGCGACCGGACATCTGATCATCCTCGTGTACAAGGTAACGGCCGACGGACCCAAGAACCCCACTGCTATCGGCTTCCAACGGCCCGGACACTAACTTGAGGCTGTGAGTGGCGCGACAAGCTACCCACCAACAGCGCAAAGGTGCGATTAAGACTGCATCCGCGACAATTCGGGCGAGCATGGCGGTCTCCCCGGCGCGGCCGGTCAAAGGTAGACGCTTCTTAGTAAACGATTTCCAGGGTGTCAAGCGAGGGAAATATGAAATTCCTGTCCTCCGCAAACTATAGCCAATTCAGCATTTGTGCTGACAGCAGCGCAACTTTATACAATCCTTCCTCGGTCGTTCGTGACAAAGATCGACGCAGAACGCGACCGAGAACCGCCATCGCGAGCGAAACACCGGACGCGGAACCCAATCGGGCGTGGAACCAGGCCGTTGGCCTGGACTCAGGAAGATCGGTCCTTCGGACCTCAAAAACCGGGAATGTCTTTGCGGTCTGAAGGACCGCGCTTCCTCAGCCCAGGCCAACGGCCTGGGTTCCGGAGGCTCGCATAGTTGCGGGCACACGAATCCTGTGGTACGGTCGGACCAAATCGCATCACCCCGCCGACCTCCATTCCCACTCGTCGCCCGGAGCACACCATGATGGCCCGCAAGTTCCTGTTCCTGCCGCTCGTGTTTATCCTGTTCGCCCCGAATGGCGGACAGGCACAGGACAAGAAAGACGAGAAGAAACCCCCGGTGCCGGCCTTCCCGCCGACCGCCGAGAATGTCGCGTATGGCAAACTCGACCGCCAGGTGCTCGACGTGTACTCACCAAAGGATGCGAAGAACCTTCCGGTGGTGTTCTGGATTCACGGTGGCGGCTGGCAGGCGGGCGATAAATCGAGCGTCCAGCTCAAGCCGAAGGCTTTCGTTGACAAAGGATTCGTCTTCGTCTCCACCAATTACCGACTTCTGCCGAACGTTGACATGGCGACCATCGTGCAGGACATCGCCAAGTCCGTTCACTGGGTTCACGACCACATCGCGGAATACGGAGGTGACCCGAAGCGTCTGCTCGTGATGGGCCATTCCGCAGGCGCTCAGCTCGCCGCGTTGATCTGCACCGATGATCGCTACCTGAAGGCCGAGGGGTTGTCGCTGGGCATCATCAAGGGCTGCGTGCCCGTCGATGGCGACACTTACGACGTGCCAGCGATCATCGAGACAGCGGAAACCCGTCGCCGGGTTCACGGTCTTCCGCAAGCGAAGTACGGGCACCGCGAAAAATTCGGCAACGACCCCGCGAAGCACAAGGATTTCTCCGCTGTGACGCACGTCGCGAAGGACAAGGGCATCCCGCCGTTCCTGATCGTGTACGTCGCCGATCATCCCGACACGAGCGCACAAGCGCAGCGTTTGGGCAACGTGCTGAAGGACGCTGGCCTTCCCGCCACGCTCTTCGGCGGCAAGGAGACGAACCACAACAAGATCAACGCGGACCTCGGCTTGCCCGACGATCTGGGCACAAAGGCGTTATTCGATTTCGTTGGCAGCGCTCTGAAGAAGTGATTGCAGATGGTTTTCGGATAAGTTGGCCCGCCGCCCCTCTTCCACTGTCGCCCATGGCAGTAAATTTGGAAGCGGCGAGGCCAGCTATGGTTCTAGTGGCCGATCGAGTTCGTCGCCAGTCCGTCGAGCGGAACTTTGCAATTAATCCTGCACGCGGTCGCGTTTGAAATGGTAATCGGTGAGGCTCGCGTGGAATTAGGTGTGTGGCGGTATTTCCCACTCACCCGGCTCGCAAAACCTCACCTTAAACATCCGCAACGATTCCACTCATTAGCTGCCATTTCTAACTGCTAACAGTGAGCTACCCCTGCACAGGCATGCACACCTGTTCCAGCAACTTCTCGGCCTTCTCCTGAATGATGTCGGCCAGGTTCGGCAGCGGCGTGCCTTCCGGCAGCGATTCACGAACTGCCGCCAGCCAGCGCGGGAAGCTGTAAAGCTGTGCGAAGCCATCGATCGAAGCCGCTTCCAGACGAGCATTGCGACCGCGGCGTTCCGCGTCTTGCCACAGGGTCTTACTCTTGCCCGTCATCGTGAGATCGTCTTCGGGGCGAAGCAGAATCAGCAGATCGACCATCACGGGGTTGATCTCCATCGCACCGAGTTTGACTTCGAGATCCTTCGGCTTGCCGGCTCCGCGTGCGAGGAACAACCCAATGCCCACCTTCCACGGCTGACCATCCTTGCAGGCCCAGTGTGCGATCGTCACCGCACCGTAGGTTGGGTGTTCGCCGAACGTGAACTCGGGCACAACGTGCTGAAGCCGCCACGGGCCAACCTTCACGCCGTGTTCGTGGCAGATGCTCAGGAACGCACCCAAACCCGCTTGCAGTTCGCGTGTCGCTCCGGTGAGCGCACCTTCAGGCTCGAGCTTACGCCGTGCTGCTCGCTGTTCCTGATCCCACAGTTCCGTTAGCGACGGAATCGCACGATTCGCAACAGCCACGGGGGCAGGCATCACCACTGCGACGGCCGGTTCCGCCGCGACCACCGGAGCCGGAAAGGGCAACGGAGGCGGCACCTCCGCAACCGCTGCTTCGGGGGCAACTTGCTGAACGGGAACTGGCGTTTCCACAGGGGAACGCTCACCCCCCACCCGGCTCGAAGACTCGCCACCCTCCCCCACAAGGGGGGAGGGCAAGAAAAGCGAGGCGCCTTCTTGGTTTTTGTCCTCCCCCCTTGTGGGGGAGGTGTCGAGGCTTTGCGAGACGGTGGGGGGTAAACCTTCACCAGGAGAACGGTTCACAACCACATCTGCGACTGGCTGTTCGACCTCTTCGATTGGCGTTCCGGTCGGTAACTCTTCCGCTTCGGTGGGTTGGCTCTCGACCACATCAATTCGCTTGAATGTGATCTCCGTCGGGGTCTGCGGTGCCTCAGGCTCCAACATCGCCGACACGCGACTCACGGAAGGGGCAACGGGTTCTTCGGGCATATCGGCGGGCGAGATTCGCGATTCCAGATGAGGCGTCGGTGTCGGTTTCGGAGCCTCGGGTTCGGCTGCTGAAGTTTCGGTAGTCGCTTCGACCGATCGCGCCGCTGGGGCGTCATCCGGGCCGTAAATCAAGTGGTCGAACAAGTGACGGCACTGCTGAAGCATGTCGCGAAGCGTCGGCTCGGTCTTCGCGATTCGCAGGACTTGCTCGTCCGCGAACGGGAAGATGTCGGGCACGGGATCGCTGCTCGGCAGTTCATCGAGGCACGGCCGGAGCCGCGCTTCGCAGACACGACGGAATAGATCAGTCGATGGCGCTTCGAGGCGAATCGCCTTCACCGTGCCCTGCTTCGGCACATGCACGGGGTTGTTCAGGCGGTCCTGAATGTAGCCATCGAGACTCGGCACGAAGCGGTTCCACAAGCCTCGCTCGGCGAAGATCAGGAAACACAAGCCGTCGATCTGATGCATCACCTGCACGATGCCCGCGAAGAACGATTCGGCTGTGCGGTGGGCGTCGTCGCTGCGACGAGCGAGCAGCAAATCTTCCAACTGATCGAACGCGACCACAACTGGCGTCTTCAGGCTG
Source organism: Planctomycetota bacterium (assembly GCA_021413735.1). Taxonomy (GTDB): domain Bacteria; phylum Planctomycetota; class Planctomycetia; order Gemmatales; family Gemmataceae; genus Gemmata. Next base: position 16,076 of record JAIOPV010000221.1, on the reverse strand, counting down.
CGGAACACTTCCATCAGCACCTTGAACAGCGCCAGCACCAAGTCTTGCCGCGTCGGGCGAACGTGGAACTCCAGTTCCGCGAAGCCGTAGGTCAGGAAGCCCGCGAGGTCGGCTTCGTCCTTCAGCAGCGCCGCACGAGCGAAGCCCTGATAGATGTGCCGCCGCATCAGCCCAGCGGTGTTGTGCGCTTCCGTCTTCTGCACGTAAGCCGACAGCAAATCGAACGCCTTCTGCGGCGTCAGGCCCGCTTCTTCGAGCGCTCGACTCAGCGGGGCCGGGTTGCGGGCGAAGTTCGAGTAGCCCGACAGATTCTCGGCCAGCCACTCGACCCGTTCCTGCGCTTGTTGCGTGCCAAGCCCGAGGCGACGCGCCCAGCGGCCAAGTCCCGGCGGCGGGAACAGTTCAACTTTGTCGCCCGGTGTCAGTTCACGCAGCGCAACGCCGAGCAGTCGGCGAACGAGCTGGTCACTGACATGCTCCAGCGGCCGCACGCCCTTCTGCTTGCCGCCCCCGAGGAGCGTGTCGATGATCTGGAACAGCAGGTATTCGAGGAAATCGCTGTCTTTCTGATACACGCCGGGCGTGACGAGCAGTTGCCACTGACCGCCCGAGCCGTGCTTGATCGAGTGCAGCAAGTGAGTCTTGCCCGCACCCTTGTTGCCTAGCACCGGCAGCACTTCGCTGTGCGTCATCGGGTCGTAGCGGTACAGGTCGATGATCGCGTGCAGCAGATCGCGCTCGGCTGCAAACAGCTCGGGAACGTGATAGCGAGCGCAAACTTCGTCGTCCGGGTTGCGGGCGAAGTAGTTGCGGAACGGGTTCCCGGCTCGCTTGAGCACATCGCGGGTGCGACCGTTCAGAGTGGGTTCAGTCGTTGTTGCAGTCATTGTCGAACCTCCGTGTTCAACCGCGAAGCGAAGCGTAGTAGGCGATCCCGTGGCCGTTCATCATGGCGTAAGCCGGTTCTGGCATCGCGTAGAGTGGCCCAGTCCACGCGGGCAAACTAATCATTCCATCAGCAGCCAACGCACGAAGACAATCATGGAACTCGCCAATCGTTGGCGGCGAATCGAGCAAGGAGAGCGAACGAAACAACTCCGGTAGCGTGCAATCCGTGGCCTCGGACCAATCGGCCAGCCGCGCCAGGATGATCGGTGCGAGTTCGACTGCCGGTGCCTCATCGAGAACCGCAACCGCCGTGGGAACGGGTTCGGGTTCCGAAGACCCCTCCCCAACCCCTCCCCCAAGGGGAGAAGGGCTCAAATCAAAGCCCCCTTCCTTCTTAGGGAAGGGGGTTTGGGGGTTAGGTTCTGCCAGCCGATTGGGGTAACTTGGTTGAGGTATCCGCGATGCACTCACGACGGGCAACACTCGCGAAACGGCCTCCTTCAGCCCTTGCAGGCTGTCGGCCATCTGCCGAGCGGTGACGAGCAGTTCGCCGACCTCGCCACGACGGTCTTCCAGCACCCGCACGAAGTCCTCAAGCACCTGCTTCGGGTTCACCTGAGCGAGCAGAAAATCCCAGCCCGCGTCGGTCAGGCCATACAAGTCGCGAGAAGTCTTCCCCTTGAGTTGCTCGGAGCCGACGACCTTCACGAAGCGATCAGCCAGGCACTTCTCGGCGGCTGGCTTCGCGGCACTGGTGGCCTGGAATAATCCCGGCTCGGTCTTGTTCGCATGAAGTGGCAGGCCACCCGGATGGGCGGCAGCCTTGGTCAGCGCGTCGAGGAGTTGTTGTGTGATCTTGTCGGCCACGAGTCCGCTTCCATGCGGTGCAAGGGAATGCTTGCGAGCATCGTAAAGGAAACGGCAAAGCAGTTGCAACCCCGATCATGAATGCCATTTCGCACGGCGAAGCAACGCCCGGATGCGTGCCATCAATTCCACCGGGTCGGGCAACTTGATGACGTAATCGTCCGCCCCCGTGTTGAACGCCTCCGCTTTCGTCTGCGGGTCGTCGATACTCGACATCATGATAATCGGCACTGTGGCAGTCTTCGGGTTCTCCCGCAGGCGGCGCACGACTTCCAACCCGCTGACGACAGGCATCACAAAATCGACAATCACGAGTGAAGGGTTCCGCGTTTCCGCCTCGGCTTCCCCCTTCGATGAGTCCTGGCAATAATGGACGATCATGTCCGTAGCGGGAGCAAGCAATCGACGGATTGCCGCCGCCATGATGGGTTGGTCGTCGATCATCAGAATCGAAATTGGGTTGGGCGTCATATTGGTTGGTCCCGGAGAAGAAGATGGACTTCGCCACAATCCTCGACGAATCGGCCACCAAATACGCAGACCGAATCGCGGTCACTGCCGGCAATCAATCTCTTACCTATGCCGCTCTCGCTGATCGGGTAGCCAGACTCGCGGGCGGATTCGTCAGACTTGGCCTCTGTCCCGGCGACCGTATCGCCACGCTGATCCCCAACGGCTTCGATCTCGTCACGACTCTTCTCGCCGCGGCACGAGCAGAACTCATCGCTGTTTCGATTTCAGTCCGATACGCGCCGCCGCAGGTTGGCTACGCGATGCGACACAGCGGGGCCCGTGCGTTCATCACCACGCCAACCTTGCTCCCGACCGTGCCCGAAGAGGCTCTGGCTGCACTCGATATTACGATCGTTACCGGTGAAGCAACGAACTGCGTGCGGTTCAGCGATCTCTTAACTGGTCCGCCTGTTCCACCCGTGCGAACCGCCACGGACCCCATCGGTTTGTTGCTGTATACCTCTGGTACGACGAGCCGCCCAAAGGGGGTCGCACATACCCAGCGCCGCATGGCCAGGCGTGTCGATCTCTTCGTCGGTGAAATGTCGCTCACGTCGGCCGATTCGACGATGACGCTGGCCGATGCCGGTCGGCCGATGGTCTTGCTCAGTCAGTTGCTCCCGATGCTCCGTGTTGGCGGTCGTGTGACGCTGTTGCCGAAGCTAAACCCGACGCTGTTTTGGAACGAGTACGCCGCCAACCGCCCAAGCTACATCATCTCGATTCCAGGGCTCGCGTTCGACCTGCTCGGACACCCAGCGGCGAGTGCCGCCGATCACAGCCGCCTGCGGTTCTGGATCACCGGAGGCGACAAGGCGACGCCCGCACTCCACAAACGCATGGCAGAAGTATTGAAGCGTCCGCATCTGGAAATGTGCGGGATGACCGAGGCCGGTTTCTACGCGGTCAATCCGTGGGGCGGGCCTGTGAAGAAGGGTTCGATCGGGCTGGCAATGCGAGGCGTTGCGGTGCGGCTTGTCACGCCTTGTGGCGTCAACGATGTTCCCCCTGGGGAGGTTGGCCACATTGTTGTGCGGACTCCGGATCTGATGATCGGCTATTGGAACGATACGCTCCAAACGCATCGTGTGCTGCGGGATGGCTGGCTCGACACGGGCGACTTGGCGTATGCCGATGACGACGGCTATTTGTGGTTCGTCGGGCGTGACAAGGACATGATTTGTCGGGGTGGTACGAAGGTGCCCCCGTCGATGGTTGAGGAAGTGTTGGTAGCTCATCCGTCGGTGGCAGGAGCTGCGGTGGTTGGCGTGTCGTGCCAGCGTTACGGACAGCTTCCGTTCGCGTTCTACCGATTGCATCCTGATGCAACTGATCCGGGAGCTGACGGCTTGCGGGCGTGGGTCGCAGCCAGACTCGAAGCGGCGTCGGTGCCGGTGGGATTCGCGCATCTTGAACGCTGGCCGGTGACCGATCAGGGGAAGCTCGATCGTTCGCGGTTGGTGTGGATGGCCGAGGCGGGCGGCAGCGAAGTATGATTTTGCCGCTTGCGGCGTAGCGCTCCAGAGCGCTACGCCGCAAGCGGCGATCAATGCGGGTTGCGGTTACTTCGCGGCCAAGTCCACGCAGATGATTTCCTTGCCGTTGCGGATGAACGCCTTCTTGTCGGAGTACGCCGGCGCGCACCACACGACCTTCCGGCCAAACGCGGATTCCGTTTGCTCAAGCACCTTCGCGCGGTCGATCTCCTCGTAACCCTTCGCAGTCAGCTTGCCGATCACGAGGTGGCCCGTCTCTGCGAAGAAGAAGAAGCGGTCGCCCTGCTTGACCATGAACGCCGTCTCGGAACCCTTCGGTTCACCACCGACCGGACCGGCGTCATCCCACAACCGCTTACCGCTCGGAATCTCCACGGCGTACATATTCCCGGTGTCGTCGTAACCGTACAGTACGCCGTCTTGCAGGAACGGCTGCACGTTCACCGGCGATACACCCGACCCCTTCTTGTTCTGCCACACGACCTCAACGCCAGGCTTGTCGGCTAACAGCTTCAGCACTGTGCTCTTGGCACTGTAGCCGCCGACGAACAGGAACTCGCCGGACCGCACAGGCGTCATCACGATGCAACCGTTGTCCACGGCGAACGGCGTCGTCCAATACTGTTCGCCGGTATCCGGATTGAGCGAGTAGATCGACTTCGTTCCCGCGACGATCATCTGTCGCTTGCCGCCCGCTTCCGTGATGAGCACCGGTGAATAGCCTTGTTGTGGTTGCGTGCCGGCCTTCCAGATTTCCTTGCCAGTCGCAGTGTCGAGCGCGACAACGTGACTGCCTTCACCACCGGCGAGCGTGATGAGCTTCTTGCCGTCGATGATCGGATGTGCCGCGTAACCCCACAGAGCGGGCTTCGTGTTGTAATCCTTGACGAGATCCTTGGTCCAAACAACCTTGCCCGTGTCGGCGTTCAGACAGAACACGTTGCCCATCGCGCCGAGAGTGTAAACGTTGCCATCGTGAACGATCGGTGTGCAGCGCGGCCCGGCTGGATAGCTGATCTGGTAACCGCACTCGTACTCGTGCTTCCAGAGTTCTTTACCGGTCTTCGCGTCGAGGCACAGCACACGCTCTGTGCCACCGATCTTGTTCTTCGTGTCGAACGGGTTCTCGGGGTTAGCAGCATCTTTTGCCAGCAGGCGATCCATGACGTAGACCTTGCCGTTCGCAACGGCTGGCCCTGCATACCCAGCCGAGATGGGCGTGCGCCAGGCGATTTTCGGCCCGCCCTTGGGGAACTTGTCGATGATGCCTTCTTCGCGCCAGACGTTGTCGCGTTTCGGCCCCATCCATTGCGGCCAGTCGTCTGCATGAGCGAGTGGACTGGCGAGAACCACGAGGGCGAAAGCCCACAATACGCGGGACATGAGAAACCTCCTGTTGAACGGACGAATGGCTATGATCCTCCGACGCGGCCTGTCGGACAAGGGGAAAGGGTCTTTCAGTTACGCGGTGCCATTGTGTATACTTGGCTGATTCTGGAGGACGACCGTGGACGCCCAAACAATCCAGCAACCACAAGTCGCAATCCTTGGTGGCATCAACGGCGCGGGGAAGACGACCGCGTCGCAGCGAATTCTGCGAGAGGGGATGCGGATTCCGTTGTTCACGAATGCGGACATCATCGCACGCGGGCTCAACATGTTCGACCCCGAATCGGAGGCGATGAACGCAGGGCGAATCATGCTCGAACATATGCGGGCGTTGATAAATGCGCGACGCAGTTTCGCGTTTGAGACGACACTTGCAGCCCGAACGTATGCCCGTTGGATCACCGACATGAAACGCGACGGATATGCGGTCCATCTGTTCTACTATTGGCTGCGGGATCCGAGTTTGGCGATTGGCCGAGTTGCCGAACGAGTCCGGGCAGGAGGCCATCACGTTCCCGACGACACGATTCGACGGCGGTACTCTCGCAGTGTCGGTAACTTTCTCGAACTGTACCGACCGCTGGTGACAACGTGGCAGGTGTATGATAATAGCAATGGCGGTTCAAAATTGTTCGCGTTCAACAACAGCTACTTCGACACGATTCTCGATCAAGATGTTTGGGAACGCTTCAACAGGAGTGCCGACGATGGCGGAACCAGCAACCTTGCCGACAGCTAATCTGATCGACCACGCAGCAATCGACCGTCTTCACTATCTCGCAACCAAGGATGCCCTCTTGGAACACGCACGGATGGGCCGCTCGGTTTGCGAATCGCGCGATGGACAAGTTGTGTGGATTGCACCGGCCGAAATCTTCGCTCGCTACGGCCTCGACGAAAACGGCAGGCCGAAGCCGGGATAACGCCATCCCACGACGGCCGATCGCGATTACAATGCATCCATGAACGCCATCCTGATCGCCGGGGCCGCTCTCGTCGGGCTGCCCATTCTGCTACACCTCATCATGAAGCAAGAGCCGAAACGGCTCAATTTCCCGGCGTTCCGCTTCCTCACGCAAAAGCTCAAGACCAACCAGCGGAAGCTGCGTCTGCGGCACTTTATCCTGCTCGCGATGCGAATGCTCCTCATCGCGCTGTTCTGCCTCACGCTCTACCAGCCCTCGCTCCGAAGTGACCGCCTCAACATTCGCGGCGAACAGCCGGTCGCGGCCGTGCTCGTCATCGACAACAGCCCCAGCATGGGCTACACCGCGAACGATAAAACGCGCCTCGCCGAAGCCTGTCGCCGAGCACGCGAACTCCTCGATGAACTCCCCGACAAGTCACCGATTGCGGTCGTCACGACCGACGATCCGAATGCCGCCATCTGGGAATCCGTGGCGGACGCTCGCAAGCGAATCGAGAAACTCGACAAGCCACAGGCCGGAAGTGCGTCCGTCAGCGCGGCCCTTTCACACGGCTACCAACTGCTCACCAAGATCGAAGCGCCTGACATCGAAGAAGCAGAGAAGTTGCCGAAGTTGCTCGCCGTCTTCACCGATCGAGCCGCCGCGAGCTGGGATGCCGGACAGATCGAAGACCTGAAGAAACTCCGCGACAAGATTCCCGATCCGAAGCCCGCACACGCGGTCGTCGATGTCGGCGTCGAGAAGCCGTTGAACGTCGGCATCCTCTCGGCGGAGATGAAACCGCAGGTGATTTCCGCGAATCAGCCCGCCACGGTTACCGTCACCGTGGCGGCAAGTGGCCCTGCCGAACTTCCGCCGGTCGAGGTCGTGGTGCTCGCGAAGTTCAGTGGCTCGCCGGATGTCGAACGCCGTCGGGCGGTCGTGCCGTATGGGCAATCGCAGGCGCTCACGTTCGACTTCAAGAACCTGAAGCCAGGGCTGCATCAGGTGGTGTTCAGTCTCGACGCCGCCGACAAAATGATGTTCGACAACTCGCGGTTCCTCACGTTCAAGGTCGGCGAAGCTCGGCGAATCCTCACCATCTCCGACGACCCCGACAGCGCCGCGTTCTGGCAAATCTCGCATCAGTCGAAGGGCGAGTTCAGTTGTCTCGTCGTGAAGCCCGACGCCGTGAAGATGAAAGACGGCAATCGCGTTGTAGTCGAGTATCCGAACCCCGACCCGAAGGCCAAATCGCTTGAGGAGAACATCCGGGCGTTCGAGGTCGTGTGTCTGCTTGGCGTCGCGGACCCGAGCGAGAAGCACGGCACACTCGATACGCTGTGGGACAAGTTGCGGCCGTATGTCGAAGCCGGTGGGAAACTACTCATCATTCCGGGCGACGGTCCTGGTCCCGGTGATGGCAAGCTGATGGCGGATGGATACGCCGTTGCCAAGGATCTGATGCCGGGGGCGTTCAAGGGCGTCATCAGCACGAGGGACATCAATCCGCCACCGCAGTCCGCTCCGGGGTGGGAAACGCCACGCGACGGCAAAGCCGGCGTGACATGGTATCTCAACGATCCGGAAGGCCGTGTCGTTCAGCATCCGATGCTGAAGCCGTTCCAGGGCTGGGAGGCGAAGGGCAACGTCGATGCCGTGAAGAATCCTCGGCGAGCCTGGAAATACTGGAACGTGGTGAAGGCCCCCGAGGCGAATGTCGTGGTGTCGTACAACGACGCCGAGAAACCTGCCGACCGTCACCCGGCTGTGCTGGAACGCAGCATCGCGGACCCGAAAGACCCGACGAAGGCGAAGGGTCGCGTGGTGTTGCTCACGACACGCATGGACATGACTTCAGCAAACGATCAGTGGAACAACTACTGGGACATCACCGATTCCTCGTGGTCCGTGGTGTTCCCGTGGTTGCTGGCTCGCTATCTCGCTGGCGACACGGCCGATGCGAACTTCAACTACCTCGCGGGGCAGACCGTCGTTGTACCGCTTCCGAAGGGTGGCGTGCCGCGTGGGACAAAGGTGCTCATCCAGGGGCCGGGCGGTGCCGACATCGGACCGATCGAGGCTGGCGACAAGCAAACTGAACTGCGACTCAGCCCGCCACGAACGAACTACGCGGGCAACTTCAAGCTGTCGGTGCCTTCGGTGAACTGGGAAGACGGCTACAGTCTGAACTCGCCCGCCGACGAAAGCACGCTGGACAAGGTGCCGAGCGAGGGCATCGAAGATCTGACAGGCAAGGATACCGTCGCGCCGCTGGGCAAGGACGTGAAGCTCGCGGACATTCTCAAGGTGATCGTCGATCAGCCGATTGACCTGTTCCCATGGTTGCTCATCGCGGTGCTGATGCTGCTCGCACTAGAAGGGGTTGTCGCGAATCGCTTCTACCGCAGACCGAAGTAGATGCCTATAAGAAACGGTGGCGGAATGAACATCGTGGGCGGCATTTGTCTTCTGCCCTCCCCCCTTGTGGGGGAGGGTGGCGAGGCTTTGCGAGCCGGGTGGGGGGGATGCCACAAGAGTTCCAAGTGCTTTACCCCCCACCCGCCACTCGAAGACTCGTGGCGACCTCCCCCACAAGGGGGGGAGGTCAAAGACAAAGTCTCTGCGTCTCGACGTTATTCCGCTACCGTTTCTAAACACCCCATCGCATACGCTCTCGATTCACAGGAAATTCGCATGTCCACGCCGACGCTCGCTGAACTCGCCAAGATGTTCGACCACTCGCTGCTTCAACCGCAACTCACCGACGCGGAGATGGATCGCGGGCTGGCACTGGCCGTCGAGTACAACGTCGCGTCGGTGTGCATCAAGCCCTACGCCGTGAAGCGTGCCACGAAACTGCTCGCGGGTTCCACGGTCGCATCGAGTACCGTCATCGGCTTCCCCCACGGCGGCAATCTCACAGCGGTGAAGGTTCTCGAAAGCGATCTCGCGCTCGCGGATGGTGCCACGGAACTCGACATGGTCGTGAACATTGGCAAGGTGCTTTCCGGTGAGTGGAACTACGTCGCGGACGATATTCGCGCTGTCGTCGAAGTGGCGCATCGTGCAGTGGCGAAGGTGAAAGTGATCTTCGAGAACGCCTTCCTGAAGGAAGAACACAAGCGTGCGTTGTGTCGCATTTGCGGCGAAGTGCGTGCCGACTGGGTGAAGACCAGCACCGGTTACGCGGAGACCGGCGCGACGCTCGAAGACCTGAAGCTGATGCGAGAATGTAGCCCGCCGTGGGTGCAGGTGAAGGCTGCTGGCGGCGTGCGAACCTTCGAGCGGCTGCTGGAAGTGCGAACTCTCGGCGTGAGCCGCGTCGGTGCCACCGCGACGAAGGTCATTCTGGATGAAGCGAAGGCGAAGCTCGGCGGCTGATTGCGGCTGTCATTTGGGTGAATCCGGTTCGCTTCGGCTGGTCCACACAGCAGCGAGGGCGGCTGCGATCACGCCGAAACGCATCAGCGTCATCACGAGAACAGTCGCGCCGTAGAACCGCACCATCGCAACTGAGTCCGGGTGAGCCGCCTTCAAATCGTAGGCCAACGGGAAGAAAAGCCACGTCGCGATGAGCGTCGCGTGGACCATTGCTCGAACAATTCGCGAGTTGGAAAACGCAGCGAACGGCACAAGCCAAATCACGAACTGCGGCGAGAAGAACAGCGAGAACGAGATGAACCCCGTCACGGCGATCAACGCGGCGTTCGCGAACTGATCGACACGACAGGGGAACAGACTCGCCGCGAGCAACACCGTTGCTAGTTGCAGCACCCGAGGCGCCGCGGGGTTCGCTGCCAGTTTCGCAACAGCTTCAATGCCCAATACGTCGATGGCCGCGTCGTAACTGCTACTTCTCGCGTCGGGGTCCAGTCCACGGGCCGCGTGATACTTGAACGGGAGCGTCGCGGCATCCCATCCCGCATAGCTCGCGACACAGACAATCGGAGCGACAAACACCACAGCACTAATCGCGCTGACTTCCGCTGCTCGCCTCAAGTCGGCTCGCTTCAGCACGAAGAGAGCGAACGCCGGCACCACAAACAGCGGATAGCCCTTCAGCGAAGCCGCTAACCCGAGCCACAAGGCAGCGGTGAGATAGCGGTCGCGGCTCGCCGCGATCAAAGCGAGCAACGTGAATGCGGCGGGGTAGATGTCGAACCGCTGAAGCGAGAAGTAGATGACGACTGGGTTGAGCCACAACCAGACCGCGTGGCGTGGCAAGTGTTTGAGCGTCAACCGCACGACCGCGAGGTACGTCAACCACGCCGCGGACATCCACGCCCAGACGAAACTATCGAACGGCGACGGAAACGGTTTCAGGAACTCCGACACGGCCCGGACTGCGGCGAAAATCACATTCGCGGTCGGCGGATACTCCGAGAGAACATCGCGGTAGAGGACGCCGCCCTCGGGCACCCAACGGCTCGCACCGAAGTACACCAACGGATCGTAGCTGTCGAACAAGACACGCACGCCACCCACACGGGATGTCGAGAGCCAGCCGAAACCGACGTAAAGCACAACCGGTCCCGCGAGCGCGAGCAGGAGCCAAATCCGAGCGAGTCGATCACGCTGGGAAGGAGGCGGCAGGTGATCGTTCATTGGTACGAAGCACCTGAAAAGAAGGGTGTGGTGATGACGTCACGAGTCGCGTGAACAAGATACGATTCTCGATTCAGAAGAACAGCAGTCACGACGGGTCGGAAAGCTTCGGGTTCATTTCAAACGGGCGTAATCGGTGAGGCTCGCCTGGAAAGTGTGGAGAATCGTTGTTCCCCCTGGTATGGCACTGGGCAACGATTTTTGCTCCCAACGGCCCAAGCAGCCAACACAGTAACTCCCCTCCGCTTCATTACGCACAAACCAACCAGCGCGTTCAATTCATTACGCCACTGAACGCACAAACCAACCAGCGCGTTCAATTCATTACGCCACTGATCCCTATCAGTAATCAGTCAAAACACGAGAGTGGCAATTGCCGCTCTCGTGTTGTTCCATGTCCGGTGTCGCAACGGCATTTGTCGAACATCGCCACGTCTGACTGATGACTGACAACTGAGAACTGATAACTTTTCCCCATGACCTACGACGAAGCCCTGAGCTTCTGGTATGGCCGCATCAACTACGAGGTGCGGGCGGCCCAGCCGGGCGATATGAAACTGGAACGGATGCGAGCGTTGCTGTCGCTGCTCGGCGATCCGCACGACCGCGTTCGACTCGTCCACGTCACTGGCACGAAGGGCAAGGGGTCGACCTGCGCCATGATCGCGCAGATTCTTCGCTGTGCGGGCTACCGCGTTGGGCTGTTCACGTCGCCGCACCTCGAACACGTCGAAGAACGCATCCAAGTTGACGGCAATTGCATCACGCACGCTGAACTCGCGGCTCGCATGGATGAAGTCGCGTCGGCTGTGCGGCTGCTCGAACGCCACGGTGCTCCGATCACGTTCTTCGAGATTGGAACCGCCCTCGGCTTCCTGCACTTCTGCTATCGTCGCTGCGATGTTGCGGTCATCGAGGTAGGGCTTGGCGGACGCTTCGACAGCACGAATGTGTGCAATCCGTTAGTGTCGGTCATCACGAATGTCGGACTCGACCACATGGCCCAACTCGGCAACACGCTCGAAGAGATCGCGTTCCAGAAAGCGGGCATCATCAAGCATCGGGTTCCAGTCGTCAGCGGCGTGACGCAACCCGGACCGCGTGAAGTTGTGCGAAAGATCGCGACCGAGATGCAATCGTCGTTGTGCGAGGCACGCGAAGATTTTGGGTACGACTATCGCATGGATCCGAGCGGACCGCGCGCGACCATCAGCGGAGCGAGGTTTGCTGACTATTTGCTCCCGATTGGATTAGCTGGAGAGCATCAAGCCGCGAATGCTGCCGGCGCTGTTGCCGCGATCGAACGACTTCGCGCAACGGGAATGCCCATCTCGGATGCAGCCCTTTCGCGTGGCCTTGCGACCGTTCGCTGGCCAGCGCGAATCGAGCAGATTTCCGAACGGCCGACGGTGATTCTCGACACAGCGCACAATGTGCCAAGCGCCGAGGCATTGGTCGCGACACTCCGGCAGGCGTTCCCCGTGTCCGGGAGCAAATCGGTCGTGTTCGCGGTGTCATCAGATAAGCAGTACGTCGAAATCATCCGCATCCTCGCGAGCTATTTCGATCGCTTCTACTTCACGAAATACGGCAATCCGCGTGGGGTGCCGCCCGAGAAACTCGCCACGATTCTCGCGGAAGTGGCACCCGGAAAAGCGTTCACTCTCCACGCAAAACCCAGCGCTGCCTGGGGAACTGCGAGAGCAGCCGCAGGGGTGAACGATTTGGTGTGCATCACGGGGAGCGTGTTCTTGGCTGGAGAATTGCGGCCGATTCTGATGAGTTCCGACTCCTAACCGAAAGTCGGATTTCTGGACACGCGAAGTGCAACAAAATCCGTCAGGTGCCTTGGACGCAGCCAAGACGTGACTTAGATTTGCTTCACTTAACCGCCATCAACTCCCCCAACACGTCAGCAAGGGGAATGATCGCCCGGCGCGTTTCGTTATTCCCGTTATCGCCCCGCTAAAAGGGTATTCCGTTGCGTGACCTCTCCTCTCGGATGATGAGTTTGCGTACCCGTCTGCGTGTTCTCCAACTCGAATGCCGCGACGTTCCGACACTCCTCGGAAACCAAGTCTTTCCGCTCGATAACCCCTGGAACCAACTCGTCACGAACGCACCGGTCGCGGCAAACTCCGACGCGATCATCAGTCGAATCGTGAACCGTCACAGTGGCACCGCACCGAAGCTGCACGCCGATTTCGGCAACCCCGCGACTGACGGAGCGCTTTACGGCATCCCGCTGAATGTCGTGGATAACTCAGTTCCGAAGGTCACGGTGGTCATTCCGTCATTTGGTTATGCCGACGAGAGCGACATCGTTCAGGTGCCGATTCCCGCGAATGCCGTGATCGAAGGCGATGGCCCCACTGGCCCGCTGGATTCGAGCGAACGCGGCGACTCGCACTTGCTCGTGTACGACAAGACCGCGAACGTGCTGTACGAACTGTATCAGGCCGTGCGACCGAGCGAGACCGTGTTCCCCTACGGCGGCACGCATCCAACGGGGCAATGGGGCGCTTACCAAATCTCGTTCTGGGATCTCAAGACGGACAACTTCCGCACCATCGGCGAGACTTCCGCGGATGCAGCCGGGTTGCCGATCATGCCCGGATTGGTGCGGCCCGATGATGTGTTACCAGTCGCTTCCGGCGGTCAGGGCAAGATCGACCACGCCATCCGCATGACCGTGCAGCAGACGCTCGACTCCTTCATTTACCCGGCATCGCACGCAGCGAGTTCGCTCACGTCGAGCGATCTGCCGAGGATGGGTGACCGCTTCCGGCTCAAGGCAAGTTTCGTCATTCCGTCGAACTGGTCGCCGGAGGCGAAGGCGATCGCGCAGGCGATGAAAGACTACGGCATGATCGTGGCCGATAACGGTTCCGACATGTACTTCCAGGGCACGCCCTCGACGCAGTGGAACATGGATTCCGTGCTGCAAGTGCAGCAAATCAAGGCGACTGACTTTGAGGTGCTGAACCTGACGCCGATCGTGAGCAGCCTGAGCGTGACGTCTGGATCGGTCGCGGGCGGTACGTCGGTCACGATTACGGGTCAGAATTTCTCGGGTGCGTCGGGGCAGTTGCACGTTCTATTCGGCGGCACGCAGGCGACATCGGTCACCATCGTTTCGGATACGCAGTTGATCGCGGTGGCTCCCGCTCATGTTGCCGGTCAGGTCGATGTGAAGGTTCAATCCGGAACGACGAAGACAGACACCGACGGCCAAAGCGTCTTCTTCGGCTACGGAACATCGGCGACGAGTTCGGCCGATCAATTCACGTTCAACTCGACCTCGCCACCACCGCCTCCTCCGCCTCCACCACCACCGCCACCGCCTCCACCACCGCCACCGCCGCCTCCGCCACCGCCTCCGCCTCCACCGCCTCCACCGCCTCCGCCTCCGCCGCCTCCTCCGCCGCCCCCGGTCGGACAGCGGTTCGCGGTCGGCACCAATGCGGGGCGAGTCGCAACGGTCACCATGTACAACGCGGATCACACCGTTCGTTTCACCGCAACGCCGTTCGGAACGGGTTACACCGGTGGCGTTCGCGTTGCGGTCGGAGATGTCACAGGCGACGGCGTACCCGATATCGTTGCAGTCACGAACGGCGGCATCGCTGCACAGGCTCGCATCATCGACGGAGTTGCCGGAAAGGTTCTCTCGACGCAGTTGCTCGGCACAACAACTTACACCGGTGCGGTCTCGGTTGCTGTCGGAGATGTGACGGGCGACGGCGTGGCCGATATCGCGCTGGGCACCAACGAAACGGGACCGCGAGCGCGAGTGTACCGTGGCGGCACCTTCGCCAAGCTCATCACCATTACCGGCCCGAGCAACACCTTCAAGGGCGGCACGCAGGTTGCGATCGGCGATCTGAACGCCGACGGCAAAGCCGATCTCGTGGTTGCTGGGATGTACTCATCGGGTACGCGGATCTTCGGGTACAACGGCACGTCGCTTGTGTCGGGCGGCAGGCCGGTGAAACTGTTCAACACGTTCACGCCGAATGGTGCCTCCACCCAGGGGTTGTTCCTCGCGGCTGGAGACATGAACGCCGACGGTTACGCCGACCTCGTCATCGGCAGCGGCGCGAATGCCACATCGAACGTGACGGTCTACTCTGGCAAGCCGTTGGTGCAGACGAACACTCGCACCAAACTCGCAAGCTTCGCGCCAGCGGGGAGCAGCACCGCGACCGGTGAACGGGTGGCCGTGCGAGACATCGACGGCGACGGGAAGCTCGACCTTCTCACGTCGTCGGGGGAATTGGTATCTGCGTTCAAGGGCGGCAGCTTGCCTGCGAATGGCTTGCCGCCGCTCCTGTATGCCTTCGACCCGGACCCAGGCGTCAACGGTGGCGTCTGGGTGGGTTGACGGAATCGCCACGGGAGCAGCCACTCCGGATGTCGTGTGGGGACGGCATCCGGAGTCCCTGCTCCCGTGACTGAACTTACTTCGCTTTGACGGGCGCGATGATGCGAGTGGCGTGCTGCTTGTCGAAGTAAACCGTGTTCTTGGCGATCGCCGTTTTCTCGGGTGGCTCGTTCGTGAGCGGTTCGCCAGTGTTCGGATTCGTCTCGTAGAACGGGGCTCCCGTACTCGCAACCGTGACGCGAATGCGGTGCCCCTTGTTGAAGATCAGGCTCACCCAACCGATGTCGAAGTTCACGGGGTACACCTTGCCAGGCTCCATGAACACTTCCTTCTCGTAGCCATCGCGATAGCGGGCCCGGCGAACGTAATCCATCACGAGCATCGAACGCCCATCCGGGTACACGTCGCTCACCCGCACGATGAAGTCGGTATCCTTCGCGGTGGATGACACCCACAGTTCCGCCTGCACCTTGCCGGTCCATTCGACGGGATCGGTCAACACTTCCGACGTGAACGTCCGCACCTCGGCTTGCTTCTCGAAATCGCGAGCGTCTTTCGCTCCTGGGAAACCGCGTGCGGGGATCGTCGCGGGTTTGGTGGGATCGGCGGCGAACGTCGTCGAAGCCTTTTCCTCCGTGGGGGCTTTCGTGGAGAGCGTGCCGCCGTCGCGGAGGTAGAACGGCGTGGCCTCGGCCTTCACGGGCCAGTCGTCGGCGGTTCGCCACACGTTGCCGGGCGCGTCCTTCTCGCCGACTGCACCCATGACGTAATAGCGCACGGTGGGGTCCTTCATCACGCCGTTGTCCTTGCCCTTCAGGTGATGATCGAACCAGCGGATCATGTGGGCTTCGGTGTCGAACTTGGCGTTCTCGGGATACTCCATTTCGGCGGTCTTGTTCGTGTTCTTGAACCGACCGTGCAGCCAGGGACCGATGAGAAGTTGCTGCGTGCCGCGTGAGTTCGGACCGCCCTTGGTGTGCCGGCCGATGTAACTATCGACGCTGCCGACGCACATGAAGTCGT